>JBBSXO010000010.1:0-11751 GCA_038045705.1 Nanobdellota archaeon | reverse complement strand
TAAAGCTACCAGAAGGTAATTGTCTTCTCTCAACTCTGAAGTTCATTTCATTATCACTATTATCTTTCCAATTAAGTCTCAACTGTATAGAACTTACTGGAGTAACGTTCAAGTCACTAGGTGAGTTGGGCAAAGAGGATCTAAGAACATTAACTTGAACATTTGGTGTCAAATCTCCAAACCATTCTATAGATTCATGCAACATTTGCCACTGAAAATTATATGATCCAATAACCGAAGGAGCAGTAATTAAAAAGTTGAAAGTCTTTTGCTGACCTGGAAAAATAACTTCTCCAGGATTAAGAGCAACTCTCATAGTTCCCCAATTAGTATTGTCTCTTGGATTCTGTGACCCTAAAGTATAAGACCTGCCTTCTTCCCAGGGTTGAGATCCATTATTTAATAAAGTAATAGCAACATTATATTGCTGACCAGCGATTATATTGCTCAAGGCCTGTTGACTGACAAATTGTGCATCATTATCTAAAAGAATACCCAGATTTTCTCTCATAAGACGAGTATGGCTATAAATCGAAAGATCATCTTCAGGAAGATTTATAGGTACAGTCTGACCTGGATTAGTGGATCCAGCAGGGCTAGTATCCCAACTTTGAAAATTGTGTATTTGTCCATCTAACTTATTTACATCTACAAAATTTACCCATTGTGAAACCCTTGTAAAAAATTCTCTATCTCTGTTAGTTAAAAAATTGTTTGGCACGAAAGCCCAATAAATTATACCATAAGGGATATTTTGTTGAATAAAAAAGTTCTTTATTTGACGAAGGTTAGGTATATCAGAAGTTTGCCTGGAACCAACATCAGACCTAAAAGAGTCTAATGTCACATTCTCAGCATTAAGAGCCTCAATCCATAATTGAATTTGAGCAGGGCTAAATTTAGAATAAGGCTCGGTATCTCCTATTTTTATGCCAGGTCTCCATGCGCGTAAAGCTTTGATATATTGAGCAGTCTGTGAAGCAGATTGTTGCATAGTATAACCGCATGTCCGGCAAGTTTCTCCACTAACACAAGAGCTACAGCTACTGACTATCCTTGCCCCATTAGAACCTAAACAGATAATTTCTTGTCCACCATTTAATGGTTGATCCATAAAAATAGAATCAACTCTCCCGCCAGCATTTTCCACATTAGTAATAATCTGTTGAATAGCTGGTATTGTTCTTTCAGAAGCGATGCAACTATGCCACTTGACAACATCAACTTCTATAGAAGTCTCTAATTCCCACTGCCTTAATTTTGAGAAAGCATCTACAGCAACAAGATTATCATAATTGACATTGCCACAAGTTGAAGCAGAACATTGAGGATTAGTCTTTAAGTTATGGTAAAAAAAGCCAAATCCATCTAAATTGGCTTTGACATATTCCCATGATTGAACATCAGTAAATAAATCTAGAAAATCCAAGCTACCAAAATTTGGAGTAAGAATCAATTCAGTATCTCTCATTAAAGTAGTAGCTTGAATCGGATTAGAAGGACTAGAAATATCAGTGCTATTAAATGCAGTTATAACATATTCAAAAGAAGAATTAGGTGTAAGACCTATATCAATAAACATCTCTAAATTATTGATAGAATTAGTAGACGTTGATAAAAATGAGAATTCTCCATCTGGAAGAGACCTTCTTTCAATCATAAAATTAGAGTTACTATCTCCATTATCATTCCATGTAATTCTTAATGCTGAAGAATTTAGTGCTAAAGCATGCAATTCTGTAGGTGCGAGTAATGCAGAAGAGTCTGGTGAAAAATTTAGACTGTCGCGATAAAGTAAAATAAAGATCATAAAAAGCAAGAAAATAAGACTAAATATTATCAATTCAAATCTCCTCATAAAAGATTTAACAACTCTGCGATTTATAAGGGTTATTAACGGAGCCAAACTAAGAAATATATAAATCTTTATATATCAAATTTTATTCATCTAAGAGTAGAAAATGATAAAAGAAATTACTCTAAAAATTATTATTCTTATTTTATCAGTTACAGTATTGGGTGTATTTTTCCAAACAGATAATGATGAAAATCCAAGTCTTATTGAAAAAATATCCGCTGGACCATTAAGTGCTCCAGTAGGAAATTCTTCTAAACCTTGCGGTTACAATAACATAACTACTGTCTTTCAAAATCATGGAATGCCTGCAAGATCGTCTATAGAAGAAATAGAAAAAGTTGATCCAAGACATATAAGTCTATTTATTTATAACAGAATTTTAAATAAAACTGAACTTTATATTTATGATATTGGAAATGATTCTTTACTCAATACTCAAGATGACAGAGGATTTCTAATAGATTCTATTTACGGAAACGAAACTTATATTCACCCCATAATATCAGCACCGAACATTAATACAATAAACAGCACATTATATTGGGTAAAGCCAATTAAATCAGGAAAAAAAGAAATAAAATCTTGCACGTTAACATCTCAAGGTTGTACTAACACAAGAATATTATCGACAATTAGTAGATACATAAAACTGCAATCAATTGCTCCAACAGTTACACAAAATAGAATCCATATAGCATATGAAGATGTATATGATGTTCCTACAATTCCAATTCCAAGAACATCATCTTATGTTTCTTGCTCATTACAACCAGGAACAAGAGATAATTGCAACGGAAAAATAGAAGATTTCGTAGTTCACTCAAGTTACAGATACTTGTTCTATAGAAATCTAAGGAATATAGGATTTGCATCCACAGTAGAACCAGATCCAGGAAACGAAACCTATATTTTTGATATTAACTTGCCAAACCCCAGGATAGTAAGCTTACCAATTGGGCTAGATATTGATTCAATTCACTCATTAGGATACCCACCAACACTAATGGCAATTTACCAAGATTATATCAATCCAAATAGTATTGAAAGCATTGCTGTTGCAGATGTAAACATGGGTACGATAACGACACTTGATAGCCTAGATTATACACTTTCAGATCAAGGATATTATCCAGATCTCGTTGATCTTCCATCTCCCGGTAATCTTGTTGTGGTGTATAACTCTAACTCTGGACTCATAGCAGAAAAACCACTATTACCTGCCAAAATAATCTCAAACAGAGTAGACATAGCCCCAAAAGCAGTCTTTTCGGATTCATCAATATTAGGATTCATGTCTGGAAGATCAACTGTTGTCAAATTTGACTGTTCACCTTAAAAAACTACTTCTTCTTTGTTAATTCTCTAATTTTATCAAATATAGATTTTTTTTCATCAAGATTTTGCAGTTTCTCAAACAATTGCTTTTGTTCTCTAGAAAGTTTCTTAGGAGTCACAACTTCTACAATAATATAAATATCTCCCCTTTCATTGCCATTAACATCTGGAGCACCTTCATCCCTGAGTTTAATATGAGTACCAGATTGTGTACCCGATGGAATCTTTATAGTAACATCTTTTTGTAAAGTTGGAATTTTAATTTCACAACCTAGTGCAGCCTGACTAAAAGTTATTGGTAAATTTAAGTAAAGATCATTGCCATCTCTCCTAAAAATATCGGAATCATCAACTTCTATATTTATATATAAATCTCCAGAGGCACTTCCATTTTCATATTCTCCTTCATTTAGAACTCTTAACCTAGAACCATTATCAACTCCAGCCGGAATATTAGCAATAATTTTTTTAGTTGCTTCAACATGGCCAGTACCTTCACATGATTTACAAATCTCAATAGGAATCCTACCTAGACCATTACATTCGGAACAAACACCAACCTGCATAAAACTACCAAATGGAGTACGAGTAGATTTTCTGACTTGCCCAGAACCATGACAAGTTTCACAAGATTCTAATTCCTTATCTTCAGCACCAGTACCATCACAATCAGAACACTTATCTTTCTTTCGTAATCTTAATTCTTTTTGCACACCACTCATTGCTTCATCAAAAGTTAAGTTCAATGAAACTTGCAAATCTCTTCCCCTCTTATTCCTTGATTTTCTATTTCCACCAAAGAAACTTTCAAAAATTGATCCACCGAACAAATCTTCAAATTGTGAAGAGTCAAAATTTCTAAATATGTCTTCAGAAGAATATCTCTGCTGAAAACCATCCTTTCCAAAAGAATCATATTGTTGACGTTTCTGTTTATCTGAAAGAACAGCATAAGCTTCTGAAACCTCTTTAAATTTAGATTCAGCATTAGAATCTTTGTTCACATCCGGATGATATTTCTTAGCTAATTGTTTATAACTTTTTTTTATCTCTTCATCAGAAGCATTCTTACCAACACCCAATATTTTATAATAATCATCTGCCATTAATAATCCCTAAGGAAGAGACTCTAATCTTCTTCCTCATTATTAACAACTTCAGCATCTATTATGTTATCTTCTTTCTTGCCATTTTTATTTAACTCATGGTCTTTAGCTTGTTTTTCTTCTTTTTTGGCTTTATCATAAAGTTTAGTTGAAGCATCATGCAACTTCTTATTAAGTTTTTCCATTGTAGACTTTATCGCATCGACATCTTCCTCATGTAATTTCTTCTTTAAGTCTTCTTTTTCACTCTTTATTTCTTTAATATCATCTTCACTTATTTTACCTTCAAATTCCTTCAAAGATTTATCTATGGTATAAACCAAAGAATCAGCCTGATTTCTAATTTCAGCTTTCTCTTTTTTCTTTTTATCCTCTTCAGCAAAATCTTCAGACTCCTTTCTCATACGTTCAACTTCCTTTTCGCTTAATTTATTCTCTGCAGTAATTTTAATCTTCTGTTCTTTTCCAGTTCCCAAGTCTTTAGCAGATACATGAATTATACCACTAGCATCAATATCAAAAGTAACCTCAACTTGAGGAACTCCTCTAGGTGCAGGAGGAATGCCGACTAAATCAAAACGACCGAGACTCTTATTATCTGATGCCATTTCCCGTTCACCTTGCAAGACATGAATAGTTACAGCACCCTGATTATCTTCAGCAGTAGAAAATACTTGAGATTTTTTGGTAGGAATAGTTGTATTTCTCTGTATTAAAGCAGTTTTAATTCCCCCAAGTGTTTCAATACCTAAAGTCAAAGGAGTAACATCCAGTAAAAGTATATCTTTAACTTCTCCAGCCAAGACTCCCCCTTGTATAGCTGCACCATTTGCAACACATTCCATTGGATCAATTCCACGTTCAGCCTTTCTTCCTAAAATGTTCTCCACAAAATTTCTAATTACGGGCATTCTAGTAGGTCCGCCAACTAAAATAATCTTATGAATATCTTTTATATCTAATTTAGCATCCTTAATTGCATTCATTAAAGGTTTTCTGCACTTCTGGACAATAGGATCAATTAACTCTTCAAGCTTTGCTCTTGTCAAAGTAATTTTGAAGTTCTTTTGTTTATGAATAAATGGTAAGTTAATCTCCGATTCTGTAACTGTGGACAATTCTATCTTAGCCTTTTCAGCAGCTTCACGAACTCTCTGAACCGCAGTTTTATCTTCATTTAAATCAACACTGTGCTCTTTTTCAAATTCTTTTATGATATAGTTAATAATTGTAGCATCCATATCATGACCACCTAATTGGGTATCTCCAGAAGTAGATTTAACTTCGAATATTCCATCTCCTAACTCCATAATTGTAACATCTAAAGTTCCAGCGCCCAAATCAAAAACAAGTATTTTAGATTCCTTATCTTGTTTATCTAATCCAAAAGCTAAAGCAGCTGCAGTAGGTTCGTTTATAATTCTAACAACTTCTAACCCTGCAATCTGACCTGCATCTTTAGTTGCCTGTCTTTGATTGTCATCAAAATAAGCTGGAACAGTAATAACTGCCTTGTTAACTTTCTCTCCTAAGAACTCTTCAGCATCACGTTTTATCTTCTGCAATATAAATGCAGATATTTGTTGAGGAGAATATTCTTTTCCATGAACATTATATTTAAAATTAGTTCCCATTTTTCTTTTAGCACCATAAACAGTTCCTTCTGGGTTCGATATTGCCTGTCTGCGTGCAGGTTCTCCAACTAAAACAGAACCATCTTTTGTAAATGCTACAAAACTAGGAAAAGCTTTTCCATAAAGAGAAGCTCCTTCAGCACTAGGAACAATAGTTGGACGTCCAGCCTGTAAAACTGAAGCAGCACTATTCTGCGTCCCAAGATCAATACCAATTATTTTTTCCTTACCGCTCATTTTCTAATTTCCCCATTTGAAACTCTTACTTTAGCAACTCTAAGAATCTTATCTCCAAGAGAATAACCCTTTTGAATTTCTTCAATAACAGTTCCTTCCGATTTATTTGAAGAAACCATCTCTATAACTTCATGTTTATATGGGTCAACACTATTACCTTCCGAGTCAAAAGGTTTTATCCCCTCTTCCCGAAGAATTTTATGAAAACGACTGTGTACCATCTTAATTCCAGTCTTAACTTCTCCATCTTGAATCTTTTCAAGAACACTTAAAGCTCTATCTAAATCATCAACAATATCAACAAACTTAACAAGAACTTTAGCGATAGCAACTCTTGCAAAATCTTCTTTTTCCTTTTGAGAACGTTTCACATAATTTTCAAAATCGGCCTGAAGACGTTTAAGACTATTTTCATAATCCTCTATAACCTTAGTCTTCATCTCAATATCATTTTTAAGTTGATCTTCAAATTCATTAACATCTTTTTTAACTTCTTGTTTTATATCCATTTTTATCATTTTAAGCAAGTTATGTTTACTTAGAGTAAACATAGAATATATCAAATAAACACCTATTTAAATCTTTCGATTTCTTAGATTTTGAGTAAATAACCTTAAATACTTGTTTACCTTAACTCAACAGAGCAAAAATGATTTATGAATTTAGAAAAGTAACCTTAATAAAAACAAGGAAACCTCAAAAAAAAGATCTGAATGCTGACCTTCAATGGTTTTCAGAATCTCTTGGACTGTTCTCTCAAAGAGATAAAGAAAGATCATGTTTCAGAATTTTTGTCGAACTCGTTAAATCAGCTAGAAGAAAACAATTATTGAGTTCAGATGAACTAGCAACAAGAACTAATCTAACAAGAGGGACAATTATCCATCATATATCACATCTTATAGAATCAGGATTAGTTGCTCAACATGAAAATAAATATATGCTAAGAGTTGAGAATTTAGAAACACTAATGGAAGAACTACAAAGAGACCTGCAAAGAGTCTTTGAAGACCTAAAAACAATGGCACAAGAATTAGACGACCAATTAGGCTTATTAAAAAGAGATAAAAAATCTTCTAGAGTAATCTCTGATTAAACACTTACAGCTTTCTGTCCACCAATTAAGACATCAGCGGTTATCTTGTCTAATAAAACAGATTGACCTTTCTTAAATGGGCCTATAGATTCCCCATCCATACCAACAAAAGATTCTACATCATCTGTAATAATTAAAGAGGTATTATTTACAACAGAAGACTCATTAATTAAAAGCATAGAAATTAATTTGTCAGTTTGTTCAATAGAAGATAGCAAACCATCAAACAAATCTTTTTCAAATGGAAACATATTTTCAAAATCTCTTTTCATAACACTTGTTTCATTAGCTATAAAAACTAAATTTAGAATTTTCTTCTTTCTCCTAAGCATTAGTTCCTTAAAAAGAATCATTGAGTTTTCATACTGTTTCTTATCTCTAATTATGTCTTCTGCAAAAAAATCACCTTTACTAGTTATATTACGCTTGTTTTCATGAATCAAATTAGAAAAGTCTTTGATGAAATCAGAAGATATTTTCTGAAGAGAGTCATTAGTCTTTTCCTTACGTAAAATCTCATATAATTCCTCGTATTTTAACATAAGTAAAAAACCGATGCAGATGTTATAAATATGATGTTGCTAAAAAAACAATCATTCAGTTATAAAAACAAAGTCTTTCTCAACAACTGTCTTCCCATAAATGTCTTGCCTTTAAGACCATCTTTCTCAATAAATCTCTTATTTGAACTTTTAAGATGATCTCCTTCATAAAATAAAACTGGTACTGAATGGGATGTATGACTTTTAGCACGACAAGAAGTAGTATGGTCTGAAGTAACTAAAAGTCTAAAATTAACAGATAAACTTCTCAAATATCCAAAGAATTTCTTATCTATTAATTCTATAAATTTAACTTTTTGAAAAGGTTTATTATCATGCCCTGGTAAATCAGTTTCTTTAAAATGGATATAAAAATAATCTATAATTTCAGAATTGGTTTGAATCATCTCAACAGATTTTGTTATTGCTCTATCTAAATTTTGCTCAACATGGTTATAAAAATCTTCTTTTTCCATCGAAGGCATATTAAAAGATGAAACTCTCATTCCAAAAACTTTAGCAACCCCTATTTCCAAAGGCATATATCCAAAACCAATCCACGAACCACGCAACTTATAATCCTTAATCAATCCTATACCAGCATCTCTACATAAAAGAAAATTAGCTGGAAAAAAACCCTTCTTCTTACGAATTATGTTAATAGGATGGTTCTCAAGAATAACATAACTTTTACGGATAAAAGTATTCAACAAATCAGAGGTTAATCTAGACTTATTACTATTATCCTTCGGCTTGGAAAACTCCACAATCTCGCCAGCATTCTCAACAGATAGCCCATCACTATAAGAAGGATCAACATTAGTTACCTTATCTGAAAAAACGCCCCTAAAAACAAGAACACCTCTGTGCCCTACAGTATGAATTAACTCAAACTTAAAAGGTAATTTTAATTTAGAATTAACTGCTTCAGCAAGTTCAATAGCTTCTTTATTAGTTAAAGTTCTTCCAGCTCTTCTATCGATCAGCTTCATATTGTTTAAATTATCAATAGTTGCAAAATTAATCCTTAAAGCTAAATCTCCTTCATTCAAATGAATTCCAGCTCCAATAGACTCAAGTACTCCCCTAGAATAATCTCTAAAGTCTGCCCCAAACAAAGAAACTAATCCACTAGAAGACTGAGGCGCAATACCCTCAGCTATAGGAAAACAATTGTATATATCTCCCCTAGAAGCAAAATAATCTAAATTTGGAGTTTTTGAATATTCAAGAGGAGTTTTATCATTAAGTTTAGAACAAGGCTCATCTGGAGCACCATCAAGAATTACAAAAATGCCTTTCATTTAATTAAGATATATAAAAAACTTATAAACCTTATCAACACTAAAATATCATGTTTAAGCTATTAAAAGATAAACTAAAATCATTTTTTGGCAAATCCGAGACAAAAGAGAAAAAAACAGAAAGTGTAAAGAAAAAGAGTGTCAAAGAAAAGAAAACCAAGAAAAAGGAAAAAAATGTTAAAGAAATAAGGAAAATAGAAAGTCTAGAAGCAGAAGTATCAAATGAAGAAATAGAATCTGAAATAAAGGAAGAACAAATAGAAAAAAAGGGTTTCTTATCAAAGATAGTAAGCAAATTCACAAATACCAAAATAACTAAAGAACAAGTAGAACAAATATTTGAAGAATTAGAAATAGTCTTATTAGAAAGTAATGTTGCTCTAGAAGTAGTAGATAAAATAAAGAGTAATTTAATAGAAGACCTCATCGGGCAGGAAGCAAAAAGTAAGGATATCAAAAACAAGATAATTGAATCTATAAAAAAAGCAATATCTGATGTCTTAATTGACTCACCTGATTTAATTAAAGAGATAAAAGACAAAGAGGGCACTTACACTATTCTCTTCTTTGGAATTAACGGGACTGGAAAAACAACTACAATAGCCAAAATAGCAAATCTTCTAAAAAAGAATAATATATCTTGCGTGCTGGCAGCTGCAGACACCTTTAGGGCAGCGGCAATAGAACAACTAGAAATTCATGCAAATAATCTTAAAATTCCTATAATAAAAAGCCAATATTCAACAGACCCCACTTCGGTGGCTTTTGACGCAAAAGTATATTCGGAAAAAAACAAAATAAAATGTTTGCTAATAGATACAGCAGGGAGAATGTATACAAAA
Organism: Nanobdellota archaeon; assembly: GCA_038045705.1. Taxonomy (GTDB): domain Archaea; phylum Nanobdellota; class Nanobdellia; order Pacearchaeales; family GW2011-AR1; genus SICU01. The sequence continues at coordinate 1,797 of JBBSXO010000010.1, read as the reverse complement.
GATAATTTAATAAAACAAATGGAAAAATTAATTAGAGTAATAAAGCCAGATAAGAAAATATTTATCGGGGAATCAACAGCAGGAAATGATATAATTGACCAGATAAAAACATTTAATGAAGCTTTAGGGATAGATGGGATAATATTAAGTAAGTCAGATATTGATGAAAAAGGTGGAACAGCATTATCAGTTTCCTATATCACTAGCAAACCAATCTATTTCTTAGGCATTGGCCAAAAATATGAAGATTTAAAACAATTCAATAAAAAAGAAATTCTAGAATCCTTGGGTTTAGATTAACTTGTTATCTATAGCCTATGATTTCAGCACCAGCATTATAGTTCTGAGTTATTCTAGCTGGTAAGTTTACGATCAAACGCCGATCATTAGTAATTGGAAACCACATATTCTCTGAATTAACCACCGCTGCACCATTATTATTATTATCTACAACCAAAAACTTCTGCGCATGACCTTCGGGAGTGGAAATTGTGTAATGGATGATTCCGCTATTTCCACCATTAGATCCTCTTGAAGCCCAAACATAAACAAGAACTTCCTTAGCACTCGATGGAACAACAGATGTACCATAAGAATGAGAAGCAGTTTGAGGATTATGAACTCCTGATCCATCTGGGAAAGAAAGAGCAGGAAGAGGCTGACTAACCGCAGTCCATCCTCTATCTGATTTATCTCGCTCTACAACAAACATTCTTCCACCTAAACCAGAAATCTGGCTATTCACACTATTGCTCCAAGCAGTTAAACTCTGACCAATATTAGTAAGTTGTATCTCCCCATCTGAATGACCCATATTCTGCGGATCATTTCCCCCATAAGCAATAACAATACCAACTAAAACAATCATCCCAATAATAGCAAATAAATGTCTTTTTTTTATTTTAATTCTTAATTCCATCAAACACCTGATAAAATGAAATAACTTTAATTAATAAAGATATCGTTTAAAACGGATTGATTTTCTAGTTCTTTGAAATTGCTCCTCTTTTAAAAGAGCTTAAAATTGAAATAAATGCAACAGCAATTCCTGCAACAAGAATCACAAAGACCATCCAGAATATAATTTTTATTTCAAACTTTTTCTCTTCATTTGAAGGTTGTAAAAGTGGACCATCTTCTTCAGATAAATAAACAAAAAGCAAATCTGAAGTCAACTTATTGTTTACCAAATTAGTCTCAAAATAAAGCTCTATATCATCTCCTTCAAATAATTCATCAAAAAAATAATCAAATTTTTCATCTATAATAAAATCAATAGAAATCTCATCTCTTATAAACTTTCCAGAAACTAAAGTAACCTCATCATCAAAAAATTTATCTTTTTCAAACACTTTGATTTCTAAATCACTGCTATAACACCCATTACCATTAACATACACTGAAACAGTTTCCCCAAGTTTTGTAGCAGTATGGCTCAAAGAAATGGATTTAAGTTCACAATTAGATGGACTCAAAGAAAAAATATTTGAAGGCTTGCTTGGTTTGAAAGAATCTGCGGGCTGTTCAAATTCACTATCTAAAAAGACCTGTCTTCCAGTAATCTCATGAAATATTTCATCATAAAGAAAAAAAGTAAATGAACTAACGAAAACCAAAAAGACAATAAATGCTATCAAAACACTCTTTTCCATAAACTATCGATGAAAAAGAAGTTTATAAGGATTATTAAAATTAGTATTCTAAATCTATGATTTAACAACATCTAAGTTATTAACTAACCCCTTAAATCTCCTATGCTTTCTCACAGAATGAACTATTACTATCATTACAATAATT
>JBBSXO010000009.1:0-26831 GCA_038045705.1 Nanobdellota archaeon | reverse complement strand
GTCGTAGTTTAGCTCAAATATAAGCTTTTTTAGTCCGTAAATGCCTCAATCACCTTCTTTATTACTAACAACTATATCTCGTGCACCTTTTTTTGGACGTAGTTTAACCTTAGAAAAATTACCAGTAAAAGAACAAAACAAAGGAGCTACAATCTTATCAAAAAAATCTACATCGTCATAATAACTTCCAGTTACAACAATTACACAACGTTTTCTATTATTTGAAAAATATCGAGAAAGACAACCATCTCCTAATAAAATTCCATAAAGTAAAGCAAATCTTTGTTCATAACTTAAAAATGCTACATCCACTACAAAATATATATTTGTAAAATAAATACTTTGGTTTTAATTATTTAGTAGTTATCTAAACTCTAGTATAAAACCTAATCCCATCATCTTCTTTACGAGGGATAACATGAATATGTGCATGCATTACAACTTGTCCGGCAACAGCTAAATTATTCATAACCAAATTAAATCCATCTCCTAGTTTTTTGTCAAGAAGACTAGAAGCAACTTTCTTTGTAAATTCAAGCATCTCATTTCCAAATTTATTTGGTATATCAAGAATAGTAGTATAATGTTTTTTAGGAATTACAAGAATATGTCCTTTAGTAACAGGTTTAGCATCAAAAATTGCAATAAAAGAGTCGCTTTCATCAAATCTAATAACAGAAATTTCCCCTCGAATTATTTTGCAAAAAACACAGTTCTTATCTTGCTTCATTTTAATCGTGCTTAAAAACACCTTTATAGAAACTCTTAGACATCACAGCACGATTAACTATCTCAAGTTTAGCATCTTTAGAAAATAAAGAAGAAAACCAAGAGGATTTTTCAGGCAAACCTAAGATAGCACGACAAAATTTATCCACTTCAGAAGTAAAAGGAGTTTTACCAGCAAATAAAGGAGCAGGGATTCTTTCAGCAAGAGCCATATGTTGTATATCATCATATTTTACTTTAGCAACGACAGGAATTCCAGTAGATTCTTGTATTTCTTCTATATTTACATCATAATGTCCATGAGATTGATTTAAAATAATTCCAGCAATTGGTCTATGCCTTTGTTTAGCAAGTTGAGCTGCACGGATAGTGCAACTTAAAGTAGGGTAATCAGGAGTTGAAACAGCAAAAATATGGTCTGATGCAATAATAGTTGCCAACATCTCATCATTTAAAGAAGGAGAAGAATCAAGTATAACAAAATCATAATCTTTTTTTATATGTCCAATTCTATCTTTCAAAAGCATTAAATTAAGTTCTTTATTATTTAAGAAATTTCCAGGAATAACATCAACACCATATTGCAGATGTAATGCAGATGAAATAGGGTCTCCATTTAAGACATCATGAATAGTCTTTTGAGGAGAAACAATATTCATATGCAAACCTAAATTTGGAGCTGAAAAATTAGCATCTACTAATAAGATTTTTTTATGATATGCATTAGCAAGATGTGTAGCCACAGCAACTGACATCGTAGTCTTTCCCACACCGCCTTTCAGAGAAATAAAACCTAATGTCTTTGTCATTTTAGTGCTTCGCTAAACCAGATTGATTAAACGAGCGTATTACTATTAAATAGACCAATGCACCTATCAAACCACCAAAGACAAGAACTAATATCCAGACAACCTTCTCAACATTATTTTTGAATTTACGTCTAGCACAATCAACAAGCATCCAAATCCAAAAAGCAAGAGCAATCAAACCAACTATAAGCATAGTCCCACCAAATGCAAATGCAAATGGCCAGAACATCATATCACCAAACCCCATACTATAATTTAGGAATTGTTGTTTATAAACCTAATTACTTTTAAAATTAAGAATTAAATTCCAATAACTTTTATTCCCTCAAATTTTGAGAAATCTTCATCAAAAGTTACAATATGTGAAAGTCCGTATTCTTGCATGACGGCTAAATTAGTGCAATCAGTAAAACTAAAGCTAGTATTTTTCTGATTCTTAAAAATGTTCCATGCTTTATCAAATAATTCTTGATTGATGCTAATTATTTCTAAAGAGTTTTTTAGGATTTCTCCAAGAGTAATAGCCACCGATTTATCCTTAGATCTAATAAATAAAACAGTAACAACTTCATCAAAAATATAATCGGAAATGCATGGATCTCCATACTTGCCTGTAATTAATTTATCCATTATTTTCTGAGCTTTATTTGTATGTTTATCAAGAGAATTATAATAAGAGATTAAAAAACTGCTATCTAAGAATATCATGATTTGTCTTTATTTGCACCATAAAGAACTTCATCTATCTCTTCACTTAAATTCTCATTCCCAAAATCAAAAGGTTTAATCTTAAGAAGGTTACAAATATCTTTTCTTTTCATCTTCGCGTTTTGTTCAGCTAACCATTCAGTCATTGCAAGAGTAATAGCCTTGCCAAGCTTGATCCTATTTTGCATAGACCTGGTTCTAAATTTTCTATAGACTTCTTCATCTACATCCCTTATAGCAATAATAGTTTTACCCATAATTTGTTAAACATGTTTAACTATTTAAAACTTTATAAAAATCATAATCCAAGCTTGCTTCTCAAATGTTCGGTCAATTCTTTTATCTTAACTCTCTCTTGTTTTCCAGTGTCCCTGTCTCTAACAGTAACTGCCCTATCTTTAACACTATCAAAATCGATGGTAACTGCAAATGGTGTTCCTGCAGTCATGCTTCTCAAGTAACGCTTACCTATGCTTCCGCTAGTATCATAATCAACAATAAAACTTTGACCTAATTGATTTGACACAGATTCTGCAATTTCAGTTAGTTCCTCTTTCTTCATTAATGGAAAAACACTTACGCTTATCGGAGCCATATGATAAGGAATTTTGAAAACAGTCTTACCATCTTCCTCTTCTTTCTTCTCATAAAATAAATCAATTAAAGTGTAAGTTGGTCTATCAGTACCAAAAGCAATCTCTAAAATATGTGGAACAAATCTGCTCCCATCCTCGCGAATAGCTTCTAAAGCAACACCAGATTCTTTAGAATGTTGTTTAAGATCATAATCAGTTCTATCGTGCACTCCGCAAACTTCAACCCACTTAAAATTATTTGTCTTAATCTCTATATCCCAAGCGTCAGTTGCATAAAATGCTCTTTCTTGAGGCAAGTGCTGTCTTATCCTTATTCTATCTTCAGGAATACCAAAATGCCTAAACTGAGCATAAGCAAGCCATAAGCACCAAGCATAAGCCTTAGAAGAAACAAGTTTCTTTTTCAAAGCATTTTCTAAAGATGTAGAAATGGGATTCTTATTAGATTCTTGCAAAGTATAATCCCAAAGAGGCAATTTATCTTCTTTTACAGAATCAAATTGTTCCCAATTATTCTTCTCATTAGGATCAATAAATAATTGGCCTTCTGCTTGGGTAAATTCACGACCACGTAAAACGTGCTGTCTTGGAGATATCTCATTTCTATAAGCCTTTCCTATTTGAAAAACCCCAAATGGTAATTTTTTTCTAAAATATTGGTACATTCTAATATATGGAAGATAAGTAACTGTGGCTGTTTCAGGCCTAAGTGAAGCATCCTGTCCTGCAACATTAGTCTTCATCATTAAACTTTGTCTCTCTATTTTATCTTCAAACTTGCTTCCGCATGAAGGACATTTGATATTTTTCTCATGAATTAATTTAAGGATTTTATCGTCCGCGAGTCCGTCTGCACTAATATCTAATTTTTCTTCAGCTAACTTATCAGCTCTAAAAACAGCTTTACATTTAAGACAAGTAATTCTCCTATCAGAAAAAGTCCCTAAATGTCCTGAAGCTTTCCAGACCCTATCAGGCATTATAGTAGGACCTTCAAGTTCCCTAAAGCTATGAGAATTAAACACTTTTCTGACAGAATTTTCAACCTTATTTTTTAATAGTTTTCCAAGAGGTCCATAAGTATAGAATCCAGCCAATCCACCGTATATCTCAGGTTCTGGACCCCAAATCAAACCAGCCTCTTGAATAAAACTTATGAATGCTTTCTCATCAAAACCTTCAACTTTTTTTTTCTTTTCATTCATATTAGAATCTAATGAAATCCTCCTTTAAATCTTTCGATGAAACTAAAAGCACGGAAAGGGAATTGAACCCCTGAATACTCGGGCTGCAGCCGAGCGCGTTAACCACTTCGCCATCCGTGCGTAAAACAAGGGATGGAAGTTGTTATTTAAACCTTATTCCAAAATAAAAGGTTTAAGCATCATCAAATTAAAAAAAGAAAAATAAAAGTAAATAATCTTATTCCTTATTCAAAGAGAGTTCTTTTATGCGTTCAGCAACTCCTTGTGTCTCTCGCTCAAGCTTCTTCTTATATTCTTCAAGCATCTCAACTTTCTCTTTCTTAGTCAGAAAGCTTCGTGGAGCCTCGCAATAACTCTCGCAACATTGTCCATTCATTTTTGTTTACCTCCTTTCAACATGTATCGTATATGCGATACATTAATATTTAAATATATCGGTTATACGATACTTACAAACAGTTAAATAATCTCTCTACAGAAAAAGAGCATGAAAGGCTACTGCGACATGAGAGGATTTCTTTCTTTCTTGATATTATTTATATTATCTAAAAAAAATATGCACGGTCAAGAAATAGCCTCAGAATTAGAAAAAAGAAAGGGATGTAAACCTTCTCCAGGAACAATTTATCCTGCACTAAAACAATTAAAAGAAAATAATTTAATAAAAGAAAAGAAAGAAGGGAAAACAATTACTTATTCTATCACTCCTGAAGGAAAGAAAGAATTAGATTCTGCTAAAATACAATTCTGTCGCACTTTTAGTGATGTTTTTTAATATCATAAAACTCTGATGAGTTTGATAAGAGTTTTGTGATTACCGTTGATAATCTCCTGCATACTAACTCCAACCTAAAGATTGGAGATTTCAACTAGTATTTAGAAATAAATTCTAAAATTTTCTTATCAATCTCATCAATTATTTTCGAGACGCCTATCGGATTATGTTCTGAAACATCTTTAATATCCCAAACTTCAGTCTTATTTTTAGGAAAAATACCTTCAATTAAAACATTGTCTGCAACAACTATTATTTTGTCAGCCCAAGATATCAAATAAGGACTGACACGTTTTGAATGTTCATTTTTAACATGTGCTTTCTTTTGAGCAAGCAATAATTTGGTAATCTCGGCAACATAAGGTCTATCTTCATCAATTAAAATCCCGCAACTATCAACATTAATGTCTATATTCTCATCAGCACAATATTTCAAAAGTAGAGCCTCTGCAACTTTACTTCTAAATCTATTATATTTACAAACAAATAATATTTTCATATTCAATTTTAACGCTCCCGATAGGATTCCTTCAATCTTTTTAAAGTTGAAGGGATAGAAATGACTTGCTCATTTCTAGATGCAAACAAATTCTCACAATTAGAATTTGTTGTACAGAAAATATCAATTTTCTGTGTTCAAATCCTTATACGCTCCCGATAGGATTTGAACCTACGACCCTCGGATTAGAAGTCCGATGCTCTATCCAGGCTGAGCTACGGGAGCATACATTTTGTAATAAAAAATCCCTTTTAAATCTATGCAGATTCGTGAGAATTGTTTTCCAAAACACTTGAATTTACCAGTACGACATCGTTAATATCATCTATATATTCATATCTTATCAAGACTCTATCATGATGGACAGGTACACCTTTTTCAATTAAAACAGCTATTCCATAAATAATATTATCCTTAAGAATTATATCATAAACTTTTCCTAATTTCATACCACCACCAGTATAAACATCAAGACCAATTGTGTTATTCAATGAATTAGAAACCTTAACAATTTTATTATCTCTTAAAACATAAAAGTAAGTAATTAACAAAGTTAAAGAAATTAATAATGAAAGTATTGAAAATGTTATTCTTCTAGAGTCTATATAATCAATTAAAGTAAATCCTGTAATACCTTTGCCTTCGGATTCCTCAATATTTCCATTAGAAACAACAAAACTTTGTTCAGCAAATGCCCTTTGTAAGTTACCATATAAAACATCAACTCTTAAGATATAATTTCCATTTTCCAAATCAAAATTTATTATCTTTTCAAAAGAAAGACTTCCTTTAATGGCTTTAGTTTCTATCTGACTAAATATCTCATAATTCTCTTCGTCAATGATAGAATATTTTAAGTGTATGTCTAGTTCTTCAATTCCAAATTGCTCAATAAGGTTAACATCAAACCTAACATCTCCATCATTTAAAGAAACACCTTCCAAATTCAAAGTTATATCAAAAAGTGCTTGAGAACATGACATCGATTCTATTGGCCTGCTTTCCTGACCAATACAAGTGCCTATATTTGCACAATTTCTAGTTTGCAGACCATTAGAACAAAGACTCCAAGGAGTACAATCCCAGTTATAATTACAACTTCTTACGGTCCCACCTCCGCCAGATCCAGTTGAAGAACTTGAACTTCCAGAAGATTGTTCTATCAAATCAAAATAATCAGATACGCTAGCAATAGCACCAGTTGAACTCCTAGCATAAAATATAACTTGATATCTTCCAACAATAGATGGAACTGGTAAATAGTTTAAAGTCTGTCCATTAACTAAATTCAAAGTCTGAACTTGGGAATCTGGAGAAGTAATTTCAACCCAAACTGACTCAACATTTGAAGCAGTAATAGATAACCCAATTGTAGAACCAATAACAGCAGTTCTAGGAGATATAGAATATGAAGTTATACTAACAGTTGTAAAATAACCTGTTTCAAAAAAACCTATATTTCCAACAAAACTATTACTTTGGGCATTGCTAGTTGTTCCTAAATTTTCTGAAAGAAAAGTAGCAATATAGCTATTAGAATTAGCATTTCCAGTAGATATTGAATTTCCAAACATTGAAACAGAATAACTATTAGAAACACCAGTCAAAGCTAAAGCTCCATTTGTCAAGATGACAAAAAAAAGTACCTGGATAAAAAGATTTTTATTTATCATTTAATTTCCTAATTAACTTAGTTCAATCCAAATACTTCTCCACTGTGGATCAAGAACACCATCTCCTCCAATCTGAAATGCTCCAATACATATATCTTCAAGATTATTATTCATGGTATAAGATTCAGATAAATTAGCTGTGTTTTGAGCAGTGTATCTTAATATTTGAGCACTAGAATTAGATAAATTAGTATATGAACTCCCTGTAATTGTAGTTGCAGAATCAACAATATATTTCATGTAAATTATGGCGTTTGCTCCACCATTTGTTGCAGCACGAGCATATCCATATCTAAAATTACTATATCCCGTAGCATTCGTACAAACTAAATAATAACTGTTTCCAACAATCCTCTCTGTAGCAGGAGCATTAGTATCAGTTACAGCGCCAGCCAAAACATTCATAAATTTCACAGGAATTGTTTGACTACTTGATCCACTCTCATCAGCCCCACAACTAATACTCCCATTAGCATTTAATCCAGTAACTTTATCAGTCCCAGAACAAGAAGAACTAGGAAAAGTCGATCTGTTCAAACTACCCAAATAAAACTGAGAAGAAATGTTGCCACCAACACTCAAATTATTTGAAACATCTAAATCAACAACAAATATCTTTGTAATCCTATTTAGAACACTCCCTAAATAAGCAAAAAATCCAGTAGAAACGCTTAAATTTCCAGAGAATACAGAGTTAGAACTAACAGTAACATTCCCAAATGTAACATTAGAGGTAGTATTCAAAATTTGATTGAAAACATTTCCAGATCCGTTAGAATCAATAATACAACTTAATGTACCATTTAACAAAGTTCCATTAACAATTCTTCCAACAGGACATTGTTGTCCCAAAATAGAGTTATATGTCAAGTTAAAAGTGGAATTCCAACTTGCTTGATTAGAATTTAAGTAATTCCACAATGTAGAATTGACATTTAAAACAAGATTAGTATCATTATAATCAAAAACAAAAGTACTATTAATAAAATTAAGTGGATTATTAGCAGAATAATACAAAACATCAGTTAAAGATTGATTAAAACTAGAATTTCCTATTCCAGAAATTAAACTATCTACTTCACTTCGATTATAAAAACTCAAAGACATTATGTTTGAAGTTGTATTAACAGATAATATCATTGAAGTATCATTATACCTTTGATCAGAAACGTCAAGTTTCAAAGAGCTAAGCGTTTGATTGATAGTATTTATCAAAAGAGTTTCATTATAACTCTGTAAACCAGAAGAATTGACGTAACCCCTAGAATCTATGTCAGTTCTGTTATAATATTGATTTTGAATTTCGGTCCTATTAAATATATTAATAATTTTAGCAAAAACAGAATCAGTCCAAGAAACAATTGAGGAATTTACTGAATCAATATAAGTAAGAGCAGGAGTCGTTTGATTATAAAGCCATTGTTTAACTGCTATATTAGATACATACAATTCTCTTGTAGCATTTACAGATTCAAATGTAACATTTGAACTGGTATTTAATATTTGATTAAAAATATTTGTAGCACCATTATTTGCAAGAGTGCATAAATTAGAAACAGACCCAGTTATATTTGAACAATGAATCACAGTTCTATTAGCCAAAGGTAAATCTGTAATTAATAAATAAGTAGCATTTGCTACAGATGAAGTCAAAAATCCTAAAGAGTCAATATAACCAATAGCAGGCAAAGTTTGATTGTAATTAAATGAAAAACCAGTTATATTACTTATGTGGCTTATTGTCCTATTTTGTAAAGGAAGGTTTGCTATATACAAAACAGAAGTAGAATTAGCTGTCCAAAGCGGGTCAGACTCTGACTGCATTGAAGATAAACAAGTTAATGTTCCATTAGATAATGTCCCATTTACAAAATATCCAGATGGACATTGAACTCCGAGTAAGTTATTATAAGTCAAATTAAAAGTAGAGTTCCAACTTGCTTGATTAGAGTTTATATAACTCCATAAAGAAGAATTTGAAGTCAAAACTAAAGTAGTTTCATTATAAGCAGAAATTTGAGATGAATTTACAAAATTTAAAGGGTTTGAGATTGAATAATACAAGCCATCAGTAAAAGATTGATTAAAGCTGGAGTTTCCTCCAGAAATTCCAGAGATCAAACTGTTAATTTCAGTTATATTATAAAATCCAAGTGACATAATATTTGAAGTCCTATTAATTGAAATTATCAAAGAAGTATCATTATATCTTTGATCAGTTTGAGCAAGTTTAGAATTTACTGCACTCCACAATGTAGAATTTTCAGCAACAAAAATAGGGTCAGATTCGGCACCAGCAGAAGGTAAATTGGTCAATAAACTTCCGTCTCCTAATATATAAGTAGCACTTACATTTCCATCAACATCTATATTTCCAGAAACATCTATATCTGTAACAAACAACCTAGTTATTCTATTAGCAATACTTCCTAAAAATCCAAAAAACCCAGTACTTGTTGTAGTTATATTCCCAATAAATGTTTCGGATTGATTTTTCAAAGCATAATCTGTCAAATTAACTCCTCCAGAAATAACTGACTCACATTCAACACTTCCGTTTGAATAAACTAACTTAATAGCACTACCACTTGGACAAGAGTTAATCATTGAAAGATTAACAAAAGAAACATTGTTAATCAACCCAGAAGATGACTGAAATTGAAGCCTATCATTCCCATCAAAATCTAAATCTTCTCCATTTATACCATAATCTTTCCAATAAATTTGACCATATTGAATATCTGGGTTAATCATTAAATTCCACGAACCATTAATAATTGCGTCTTGAATAGTTGAACTGAAAACAACATTTCCACCAGCAGAACTATCATAAATATCAATTGTCAAATTGCCATAATCTAAAAGAGAACCATTTGATAACCTAACATTAGTTCCTTGATCAGAAATTAAAAATCCAGAAGCAAAATAACTAACAAACAAGATTAAAATAAAATAATAAACTGCTTTAATCATTTTTCAGCCTCCTTTCTTAAAATTTCTATTAAAGCTTTATTTATTGAGATAGATCTTGGAACACTATCTTTCCATTTTTCCCAAACATCTGCTGGAACTTCAAGTAAAAACTTCTTAACACTTTTTAAAGATTTAATACCACTTCTCATTTTACTAAGTAAACATTAGTCAAAGTTAGATATACTAACTCTAACTTAATTAAATTAAGTTCTACTTAGTATTTAAACACTATGTCTATTAATAAGTTATTTAAACAGCTAAAGACTGAAATAATTATGAATATGGAAGTAGTCTGTTTAGGTACAGCGAGTACTGTCCCAAGTAAAAAAAAGAATCATAGCGGTTATCTAATTAAAACTGAAAGACATAAAATATTGCTAGACTGTGGTGAAGGAATCCAAAGACAATTCAAGTTAGCAGAAGAAAATGCAACAAGATTAACACATGTTCTCCTTACACATTGGCATGAAGACCATACTATAGGCTTAACACCGCTTCTGAAAACAATAGGTATGAATAGTTATTCTCAAACACTCAAAATTTACGGACCAAAACATACAAAAGAAAAAATAGAATTATTGCAGAGAATATACAACCCATTCAAAATAAAGATGGAAGTAAAAGAAGTAGATACTGGTCCAGTCTATGAAGATAAAGATATAAGAATTGAAGCACAGCACATGGATCATGGTATGCCGACATTAGCTTACAAAATAATATTAAAAGAAGTTCTCAGAATAGATAAATCAAAAATAAAGAAACTAAAGCTTCCAAATTCTCCTTTGATAGGAGATTTACAGAAAGGTAAAGATATAGTTTACAACGGTAAAAAAATAAAATCAAAAGATGTAACATATTTGCAAGAAGGAAAAATATTAACAGTTATCTTAGATACTGCGATGAATAATAACACAATAAGTTTCGCAAAGGGCTCAGACTTATTAATTTGTGAGTCTACCTATGCCGAAAATGAAAGCGAGCAAGCAAAGGAATACAAACATCTTACAACAGAACAATCAGCTACAATAGCAAAAAAAGCAAAAGTCAAGAAACTAGCTTTAGTTCATATATCAGAAAAGCATATTCATAGAATCCCTCAAATGCTAAAGGAAGCAAAGAAAGTCTTCAAAAACACATTAATCCCTGAAGACTTAGATGTCTTGAAAGTCTAAACTAATAAAATAATTTCTAGTTAATTAAAAGTAATAGAATTAAGCAGGAGAAATAAAAATAATAGTGTCTCCACGTAAAAAAGTAGGTCCATAATTTTTCTTTAGTTCACCATTTACCATTTCCTTAGCGTGATCAAGAACAATATTGATGTGTATATCAAATGCCTTTAACACTCCAGAAAACTGCCTCTCATTCTTTAACTGCACAATAACTTCCTTTCCCTTCGAATTATTCAAAAGGTCTAACGGTCTCTCTATAACATTTACCATAAAACGATACGCACAAAGAGACTATTTAAACTTTATTCTGATATTCTGATAGCTTAGATAAAACTTCAATTAAAAAGCAGCAGGAAATGCAGTAGCTGTTATAGTATCTCCTAAAGCTCCAGTTAAAGAATCAGAAGGAACTGTTAAATTAAAGTCTATGCGAATACTATCTTGGCCGTTATCATAATGAAAAAAACTACAAAACAAAGTAGTAGTAGTATTTACGTCATAAAATAAATCCAATGGTAATGAACCAGTCCCACCAGAAGAGTTTCTACAACTTCCAGCCTCAACATTAGAGATATTCCATTTATAACCTGGGCCAGTGCCTCCAATTATTTGAGCAGCAGTCTTAGAACCACTTAAATTTAAAGTCAAATTAACATTGCCATTATTTTGTATTCTCAAACCACCAGAATTTTGAAGAGTCCAATTTCCATTAGTAACATTATTTGTCTCGAAAGTATTCAAACCAGCAGAACTCTGGCCAGAATTAACTCTTCCAGAACCCCAATTAATCTGGGATGTTGTAAAAGTGGCAGTTGCATCAGATTCAACAGTTAAATTAATTTCTCCAGTACTTGTTGCATATCCAGATATATGCATAAACAAATTCTTAGCAGACATATAAAAAAATATCATTGAAAAAACAGAAGTTATTAAAAGAAAAATAACTAAAAAATTAATAACTTTTACCTCTTTTTTTGACATCAATATAGAAAATAAATTAAGTATATAAGATTTGTTAAATATTTAAGTCATCTTGAATTTTACACAAGAGCTACTTAATACACAAAGCCAGATACTTAGAAACCTTTAAAAACAACAATTAAAAGATCACTATATGAATATAGGTCGAAAAACATCTGGAGGAAGATACCACAGAAACAGAAAGAAAAGATGGTACGAAAACCAGTCTCAAGAAAATGAGACAACTCTAGGCGAAACTAAAAATAAAATAATAAGAACAATGGGCGGGAGTAAAAAAGCAATCCTTTTAAAAACAAACAAAGCAAATCTAACAATTGGAAAAAAAACCGAACAAGTTGAAATAAAGAATGTTATCCAAACTCCTCAAGATGTGTTCCTTGCACGTCAAAACAGATTAATCAAAGGTGCAATAATTGAAACATTAAAGGGAAAAGCAAGAATAACAAACAGACCTTCTAGAGAAGGCGTAGTTAATGCGGTTCTAGTCGAATAAATAAGAAAGGTTTAAATACTCTCGAGTAAAAAATACATTTATAAAGGTTTCGATTTCATGAGTTTTGTCAAAAGATGTCCGGAGTGTAATAGCATAAACCTTACCCACGATGATCAAAAAGGAGAAATTATATGTGGTGATTGTGGTTTAATTGTCGAAGATAAAATGGTGGACACTGGTCAAGATGTTGGTGGCCAGTTTGATAAATCTGAAAAAAAAGGTCGTGGTGGAGCTCCAATTTCCAGGCAAAAATTCGACCAAGGTCTAACAACAAATATAGGAGAAATATCAGATATCTACAAATTAGAAGCGGGACAAACAAGAAAGTTCTTACGTTTAAAGAAATGGCAAGAAAGAGTTTCAACTTCAATCGAGAGAAACTTAAGGTTAGCAATGGCAGAATTAAGAAGAGTATCTTCATTTTTAACGTTACCTTCAGTAGTAAGAGATGAAGCATCAAGAGTATACCAATTCGTTCTTCAAAGAGGCCTAGTTCGTGGAAGAAGTATGGAATCAGTTATAGCAGCTTGTATCTATGCAGCTTGCCGTTCATACAATATTCCAAGAACATTAGATGAAATTGCAAACGCATCAGATGTAGCAAGAAAAGAAATTGGAAGGACATATAGATTTATTATAAGAAAACTTGGAATCAAAGTAAAGCCTTCGTCTCCAAAAGACTACATCTCAAGATTCTCATCCATCTTACATTTAAGTCCTCACGCACAAAATGAAGCAATAAAAATCCTAAAGAAAGCAGATATTTCGGAGTTAACCTCTGGAAGAGGTCCGGCAGGAATTGCAGCAGCAGCACTTTATGTTTCAGCACTTATTAACGACGAGAAAAAAACTCAAAGAGAAGTAGCAGATGTTGCAGGAATAACAGAAGTTACAATTAGAAACAGATACAAAGAACTTATAGACCGTTTAGGAATAGAAGATAAACTAAAATTAAAAGAAGCTGAATCAAAAACAGCAAAACAAATAGCACAAATTAAACAATAAAACATCCTCGAATTAATTGCTACTGAATCAAGTAACAAAATAGCAAAAAAACTTAAAAACAGTCATTTTCTAAACAAACTATGAAAAAAGCATTAACATCTTTACTTTTTGCGGGTGCATTAACAACAAGCTGTACACCTTATTTACACAACATAAATTTTATTCATGATAGTGAGATTGTCTCAGTTTCAAATAGAGATTATCAAGAGCGCATTCCCACAATAACACATTCTGGATTAGAATTAGTCACAATGGTATCTCGAAATAGACAAGGAACTGAATTACCATTTATGGGTATACCATATGGAACTCCAGACTCATGGGAAGTTAAAAATAGACGTGCTAGAACAATAGATATTGATTCAGATGTAGTTTATATCTTGCCAAAATTTGAGATACCGGAAGAAGTAACTGATGAAAAAGGTGTAAAAAGTTCTCGACTCATATTTGCTAAAGAAGTAGAATTCAAAACAACAGGAAAATATGCAATAATAGCAAGAAAAAAAGGTTCTCCTAAACCTAACACTAACGAGCAGTTAGGAGTGAGAATTATCACAAATAAAGAATGGGAATATGTTATCCCAGCTATTGAGATAGATCACGATAATAAAATAGAAACTCCTAAAATAGCATTTTTTGCTCCAATAGTTACAGATGACAATGATGTCATTACTGAAAGATTAATGATACCAGTAGAAGGATTCATAGATGAAACTCAAGAAAGAATAAATAGTAAAGATGGAAGAATTGTTATCCGTAGTAATGAAATCTATGCTTTGAGAGGAATAAGCTCAGCAGAATATAATGCTAGGAATCCAGAAAATAGTTCAGCTATAATTCCTAATGTAACTCCTAATCAAGGATCAGTAATTGTTAGATAATTTTTTACCTATCTAACAATTACAGAACCGCTTACTATACCCATTAACCCTTCTAAGTCAATTCCCTGTTTTATTTGATCTACAGTAATATATCTGTTTATCAAAGCATAACTATCTGTTCCAAATATCTCATTTATTCTTCCAACATAATTATCATTATCAAAAATTATTTTACCATTATCAATTCTTCCAACAGGATAACTTATTTTTATAAGCCCTTGTCCTTCAAATATTATTTCATTATTAAAAAACAATACAGGAGTTTGCTTTCCATTTAATAACAATCTATTACGAACACTTGGTCTGTACTCTTGTTCAAAACTCAAAATTCTTTCTCCATTATTTCTGTTTTCCGTTTCAAGAGAATTTGCAGAAGAATCAAACAAGTCACCACTTCCAGTATATCTTAATAAGTTAGAAATTTCAACCACATCAGTTTCAGATATTTTAATAAAATCACCTCTATCATAATTTCCCCAATTTAATAGCCTATTCAAAATTACTTCTGTTTGGTTAACTGAAACAACTTGGTAATGTTTTCCAGAAGTTGTCTGTAAATAAACTGCGTCAGCCACAAAATCATCATAACTATCTACAGAAGTATAATCATTTTGGTTTATAGTTGCACTTTCAGATGTACCTTGAGGAGGATTTGATACCTTCTGTCTAGGTAAAGAATTGATAAAAGCATTCCCGTAAGCTCTAGCTTTCCATAATAATATTTCCGCTTTGTAATGATCAAACGCTGCTTTATCATATAAACCATCTAACTCCATAATCAAAGATCCAATATTCCCTTTATCTGCTACATCAACTTTAGGTTTTATCCTATTAAGTTCAGAATCTAATTCAGTAGAACCAACGAATCTATCATTACTATCCAAATATTGTTTTTGTATTTGCTCAACTTCACTTAATGTTTTGTCTTGTAAACCAACATTAATATCTGTAATTGCTTTATCAAGACTATTTTTGTCAAGCCAACATACAAGTCTTTCACTTCCACAAATTCCGACTTTAACATAACGGCTAGGTTCGCTCTTACTTCCAGGATTATCAGTTGCACAAACTCTGACTATTCCTCGGTTATATATTGCAGGATTTAAAGCCTCTTCAACAGAACTCTGTAGATTAGGATTTAGCAAAGCTCCAGGGTTTATGCTTCCAGAAACACATTCTGTTTCAGTAGTAATATCTGTTCTAGTTAATTCATCAGATACAATAGAATCACGAACATAATTAACAGCGAAACTACTAGAAACTTGCTTGAATCCACATTCTTCTTTATCATTTATCCTCACACATAATTGCTGATAGCCTTTAGGAGCAGTAAAGTCCTTACTTTCAGTAGCATACTGACCACGAGCAACAAATCCCGTAGCAACAGTTAGAAACGGTGCTGAAGCATATTGAGAACTAACAGGAGGATCTTTCAGATAAACACTATAAGAAACTCCTCTTTCCTGTCCAGCAAATATATGATAAAATACTTTATACTGTGAAGTTGCAGGAATAGTAGCGTCAGTAAAGTCAATAGAACTATACCATGCATGGAACTGTGGAGGTGAATCAGGTTCAACTAAAGTCTCAAAAGTCTTAGGACCTTTAGCAGAAACAAAAGCCCTGCAAATTTCAGTTCCAGCTTCTTCGATAGATCTTATTTTAAACGCATCAAGTGAATTAACAGCATAACTCTGAGTAAAGTAATTCGCAGAATCTTGAGCATTTTGCCATGAACTCTGAACAGTCATATATTCCCCGCCTCCGCGAACGTTTCCTTGTCCACCAGAATAAGCATGCTCAACTAATTTAGGAATAACAGATTTAGCAAGAGGTGCAGCCTGTCTCCAGAAGAACTCACAAAGATAAACAGAACTAACCTGATCACAAATACCTACATATTTACCAGTTTCAACAGCTTCTTGCAAACATTGTTGATGAGATTTCAGTATAGATAAATATCCATCAATTCCAGCCTTAATTCCAGTTAAACAAACGGGAACAACAATTCCTTCTTTTATATTTGGTAAACATAGTAACACGCTCCCAACAACTCCTGACTGGACGACATCAGACACATAATATTCTCCCCCAAAATTACACCTAGATGCAGGACAAATTACAGGGTCACAAACATTGAATAATATTTTACAATCTTGAGGACTCATATAATCCTGACACTGACTTCCAGGAAGAAGAGAAGCAGCTCTTCCAACATTCATTTGATTACCACTTATTCTAACTGTGCTCTTGCCATATTGTTGGTGAGCCTCATTAATTGCTTTAATTGCGTCAGTTACTAATTTCTTAGTATCAGATTCACTCAATCCAGGGAAACTTGAAAAAGATTGTCCAGTATAAAGATTAAATTGAACACATTCATCATCCCCATAATTTGGAGCATAAAATCCAATATTACTGTCTTTCATTACATTACATACAAAAAAACTTGAAGGTCTTCCATTATCCTCATAAGATTTAGTTCCTCCAAAAATAGGCAATGCCTGTGTTGTGGCAGCATAAAATCCTCTAGTCAAATCAAAAGGAACAATTGCAGGAAGACCTTTATAAGGTTCAGTCTCAAAATATCTAACAGTAGTTTCTCCGGGTGCAAATTTATTATTATAAGATGTAGAATCAACTATTTTAAAAGCAGAAGGCAATCCACTTAATTCTGAGTTGGTAAGAGGAATTTCAGAACCGCTAGATCCAGGAGTAGAAGTAGAAGCAAGATTTTTACCATCTAATCTATGGACTTTAACTGGAGCGTAAATATCTCCTCTTTGATCGAGTACAACTAAATAACTTGAGCCTCTTCCTTCAACAATCTGTACAGGAGTGTTTCCAGTTAATCCAAGAGCACTTACTTGGTAACCTCTACTCGAAACAGAATTAATAGTATCTGCAAAGTAATTTCCTTCTTTTCCGTTTTGCAAGGTGAATATTTTATCACTTCCATGTATACTTACTCTTTCGTCATACTTTAATCTCTCACTTATTGCATAACCTATAGAATCAAGTTCAGCTCGAGCAGTCAAATTTCCTCTTGAGCTTCCACCATTCTTCAAAGTCTGACAATTAAAGTAAATATCTCTCAATTGAGTATAACTGTAAGAATCTACATTATATCCGCTAGGAAATAAAGATCTAATATTACTATAATTTGTACTAGCTCCACTACTCTTAGGACCAAGAGCTTCAGAGCTACATTCGGTACTAATTCTATCAATCAATTCCTGCTTAGCTTGAGTATCATTAAAGTTTGTTCCAGAAAATCCTCCTTCTCTATTTGGATATTTAGCCCCATCTTCAATTTGTTGAGTCAAAGCATTTGTATCTGTAATTGCTTTTTTTCTAGCTTCAACATCTTTACCAATATCAACAGAATTAGAATTATAACATTCAGTCAATGAATCATAAGTCTCATCGTTAATTTTACTTTGACAGAACTTTGTCCATCCATCTTCACCAGACATAACTCCTCTTCTAGCTAATGCCTCTCCACTTAATCCAGTAAAGAAGTTCTTAACAGTTAAAACACCAGCAGTCGCGAAACAAGCAGTTTTCAAACCAGTTACAACCTCTCCCAAACTATTCGAAATAGCTCCCCATTTCTTTATGCTTTCATTCAAGTTTTCAATTTTCTTTTGAGCTTTTGAAGGAGTCAATTCAATAGCTCTTTTCTCTATTCCAACACCAACACTAAAGTTAGTAATAGTTCCACTTCTAGTTACAGGAGATATTCTAAGTCTAACATAATCTTCAAATTCAATAGAATTAACTCTTAAAGAAACTCCGCAAGATGTAATCACTCCAGTTGCGCCTAATCTAATAGTACCATTAAAAGCCCTACTATCTCTATTGTTATTATTACAAACTGTTTGAACATCAATAGTTCCATAGTCTCTTACTCTTAACAATGTGAGTTTACCAATATTAAAATCAATAGTTTGTCCTTGATAAACTTGTTCTTCTTCTCCCCAAAATATTTTAGCACTCGATTTTTTACCAGCAGGACTAATATCAATTAATTTTATCAAATGAAATCCATCATCTGATTCAACACTTATAGTTCCTAAAGAACTATCTCTAATATACAAATCATTCAAAGCTCTAATAAATTTATCCTTATTCTTTCCATTAGGATAAGAATCAATATATTTATTTATCAATCTTGAAGCAGTATTTTTTTTGTCATAATTAACAGCTAAATCAATTGCAGCACTTAATGCTACTTCCCCGTATTCTTCTCCAAGAACTTCCTGTTTTCTCAAATTACCATAATCGTTTGCAATAGATTCATAATAATTAGTAGCGTTTACAATATACTGTTCATATTCTCCATAAGTTGCTTCATAAAGCACAGTATTTGAAACAGATCTTAAATGATCGGAAGTGAATAATTCCATTTCACCATTAAGCTTGTAAGAAACTTTGCCATCTTTATTAGTTACACTTTCAATAATATATTCTCTAGTTATATCCACACTAAAATCAGAGTTTACTCTATAAACTTTATCTCCAATAACAAAAGAAGTAGGAATAGTGGTAAGTGAAATAGGTTCCCTTCCACAATTAATTTCAACAGATTTATCTGTAACTGTCTTTACAACACATTTATTATTCAAAAATCTACTCCCCTGGTACAAATCAAGTATATCATCATCAACTTGTATTCTTGCAATAGCAGAAGGTGAAACAAAATCACTGTAACTGAACTGTAAAGCAGTCTGACAATAACTTCCAGGCAAATAAACAGAATTAGGTTGAGCTTGATTTTTCTGTAAGACCATCTCAGAATATTTAACATCTCCAGAATAAAGTTCAACTTTTATTGAATTGTTAGAATCTGTATCTCTTACTCTAACAGACATTTTTCCACCAAATAATATCTGTCTATTTTTAGCAACTTCCCACTCATCATTATTTGTTTCTTTTAGCAACAATTCAGTAGCACCTATGCCTACAGCATTTCCAGAATAATAGTCTATACTTGCACTCAAAGTAAAGTTAAAAAAGTCAGGCATAGTTTTTTCATCAGGATTTCTCTTTAGAACAACAACTACATAACCAATATTACTTTCAAGAGGAGTTCCAAGTAAAGAATTTGTAGTTCTCAAAGCAGCATTAGCAGGATGAAATCCTACTCCTGCAACATAATTCGGATATTGTCCATTAAATCTTATATTCCTGATTTGCTTAATGTTTATAACAGGGTTTACTTGTAATAAATCAAGCTGACAAAAAACTGGAACATTCTGTTCAGCAAGTAGATCACTTCTTACAACTGTAGGTTGACATCCTGCAGGAGAAATCTGAACAAGTATGTCTTGACTAGAAGTGCACTCATCCCTATTAGAGATTATTGGCCAGTAAGTATTAGCATTTGACCCATAATAACTTGAGAAACTACTGCCATAATTTACAAAGTTAGCAGTTCCACTCCTGCTTCCAAAAAACCCATTGTCAGAACTAACCACTTGCGCAGAAACAAAAGATAATAAGAATACAAAAACAACAATCAAAATTAAATTTCTCATACAAAATTCACCTCTATCCCTAAAGTGTTAAACACTTCATAATTATATTGTAACTGTTCTAAGGAGTTTGGTCTAGGAAGTTCACTAACATCTAAAATAATTTTTCCATTTTCAAGTTCACTGGCTAAAATATAATAATCTTCTAATTTCCCACCACCAAGTAAAGCGTAATCAATCTTCGTAGAAGGAATCTCTACATTAACACATTCTTCTTTAGTACTTCCAAAGAACCCAGCTACACCACCCTTATTAATAGTAAAACATTCTGTTTTTCTACTTGCAGGAATAATCACGTTCGAGTTTCCATAAACAAAAGCTTCTATTCTATAAAGTCCTTCTTTCAAGTCAATCTCAGAAGATTCAGGAATAATAGCACTAGCAGATTCTCCATCTTCTGAAACAAAATGGACAACAGCAGTAGAATTTCTAATAGTTTGTCCAGCAAGTCTGATTTCAACATCAACAGAATATTCTTTCTCAAGAATAATTTCAGCAAAACTCTCTGAATTGGAAGAGAATGTCACCTTAGAATCAGAGTATCCAGTAGCACTAGCAATTAATTCACCATTAACGCAAGCAGGAACACTAGAATCAAGAACAGCACCACTAGGAGAAAGAACACTCTGTCCAAGATCACAAACACTATCAAAACACTTGTAAGAAATATTAGCAAGTATTGGGTTTAAATTAATGTCATAAGTATTTACCGTAATTTCATTTTCTGCAAATGAACAAACATCAACATCCTGTTCTTCTTCCACAAAAGCACCAGTAGAACCAGAAGAAACCAAGTTATTATCAATATTGACAACCATAGGAAACTGGAAATTATCAATACCATCCCCTACTTGCACAAGAACTGGAAATCTTAAGTCATAAACAAAGTGATAAGGAACATAACAAAAGCCCATTATTCCAAGACCCTCTTGAGTCCCAACTGGTTCAGCAATCATCACGGTTTGAGAAGCAGGAGTAACTTCAATTTTACTAGGAAAAGCATCAGGCAAGTATAAGATATTTACAGGCTCATTAACTCCAAGATTTTGAGTGAAATATTTACTCCCAGAAGATTCCCCTGAAAATCCAACAGCCCCAATATTAGCACTTAAACCACTTTGAATTTGTGAAACAACTTCATTAGTCTTCCAAATCTTAGGGCTACATTGAATTTCAACACCATCAACTGGAGAATAAGACTGCAAAACATCTAATGCATAATTTTCCAAAAACAAAGAATTTCTTTCAGAATTATAAATGGATAAAGCAGAGTCATACAAAACTCCAATTTTACTATTTACATTAACATTATGAGTCCTCTTTATAGACACATCATCCCCAAGAGAAACTGTCAAAGGAGCATTAACTGTAATAGAAACACTATCATCTACAATATCAACTAAAGCATCAACTTCACTTTTTTCAATCAAAAACCCTTGAGCATAAAAATCTGAAAGATCACAATCGTTAAGCCTTTCAGAAATAAAAGTAGCAAGTTCATTTTCCATATCATTAACAGAAGGAACATTTTCAATAACAAGATTATTTCCAGTAAAACCATACCAATAAGGTATTTTGAATCCTAGAAAATTTAAGTGAGAAGAGAATGGATTAAAATCACTTGCGTAACTTAATTCACCAATATCTATTCTTCCACCTTGAGATTGCATTAACTTGAGACCATTAGAAGCTTCTTCAGATATGCATTCACCATATCTTGAATAAACTGGAACAAGACTAAGAGGAATATTCTCTCCAAATAATGATCCTCTAAAAACAAAAAACAAAGCAATAACAGCAACAACTATTACTGAAACAATTACAAAAACAGTAACTTGTCCTTTTCTCATTTTTTATCTCCCTTATTTACTTTATCCTTAACAAGCTCAATTAAAGCCGTATTAATGTCTTTATCTATATTTTCTTTAAATCTCTCCCACAATTTTTCATCCTCAATTAAAAGCAAGTATTTTTTCACGTGCAATTTCCTCTTACCATTGTGAGTGTAGACGAGCAGTTTGAAATTGAATGTGCAGAGAATTTTATTATCTTCATCTGTAATTTCCTCTTAGTAAAATTTTCATCAATCAAACACCATAAAAACAATACAAAAAATAACTATATAAATATTATTAGTAAGTCATTAAGTTACTAACTTACTTAGTAAGTAAAATAAAAAACATATACTAAAAACAGAGAATAAAAAACTAATACCTCAATTAGAAAAAATGAGACAATCAACAGAAAATCTAGACTTTGAGTTAGCAATTGCAATAAGAGGCCAATTATCATTTATTTCTCAAAGAAGAATTAGGTATAAAGAAAGGCAAAAAAAATCCTAGAATAAATGGTCCCAGGCAGAATCGAACTGCCGACTCCTCCACGTCAAGGAAGCATCTTAACCACTAGACTATGAGACCTTTTACATTAAACCAAAGAATCCATATAAAAATCTAACCATCCCAAACTTTTTAAACAAAAACACATTAAGAATATGATGTTTAGAAAGAAAAAGAACAATATAGAAAAAGATCATAAGTTTTGTCCTGTTTGTGGAACAAAACTCCACTTAACAGACACATTCTGCGTTAAGTGTGGATATTCCTTCGCAATAAGATCTGAAAAAAATAAAAAATCCAAAAAAAGAAACATAACCATTGTAATAATATTAATAATAATAGCTTACTTTGGATTAAGATATGCTAACGGGCAAACATGGATTCCGAATTCTTTTGCAGATGCATTGAAAACAATATTACCCTAGACATAACTAGTCAAGAATATTAATTTACCATTTCCATGGACATGTTCACAAGGTTTAAAAACCACTAATTCAAACAAATATCAGCATCAACCCTCAAGTCACCTGGCCGACAAGAGGTTAGCTAAAATAATCTGCCAGAATAATATGAAGTTACCAGAAAAAACAAATAGATACTGCCCATATTGCAAGAAGCAAACCTCTCAAAAGGTTAGTGTAGCAAAGCAAAAATCACGTTCATCAGCAAATCCATTATCAAGAGGTTCAACAAGCAGAGTGATGGCAAGAGGTTTACGTAGAGGTTTTGGCAATCAAGGAAGATATTCAAAACCAGCAATAAAATCTTGGAAGAGGAAAACAAAGCAAACAAAGAGACTCCCAGTTCTTTATACATGCACAGTATGTAACAAATCAAAAGGCACAAAGAAAGCATTAAGAGTATCACGTATTCAAATAGGAGAAAAAATAGCTAAATAAAATGGCAGAAACAACAAAAAAGATAGTTAAGAAAAAGTTTTTTGATGTAGCTGTACCCCTAACAGCAACTAAAGTAAAGTTATATGCAATAAATCAAGAAGAATTAGATAAAAAAATAGTTACGATAGATATGACTAAAATCCTTAAAGGTAAAAATGTCGAACTTAAAGCAAAAGTAAATATTAAAGAAGGACAGATAAATAGTGAGCTAATTAGTCTTGTTCTTCTTCCAAGTTATATAAGAAGAGTAATGCGAAGAGGAATAGATTATGTTGAAGACTCATTTAAAATATCTTGTAAGGATGCAGAGATTCTAGTAAAGCCATTTATGATTACAAGAAACCATGTGTCCAGAAAAGTTAGAAATGAAATAAGAAAAACTGCAAGAAAATTCATAGAAAATAATGCAAGAATAAAAACATCAAAAGAACTATTTTCTGAAATAATGACTAATAAAATGCAAAAAGCAATTTCTCTAAAAGTGAAAAAGATATATCCTCTCGCATTTTGTGAAATACGTTGGATAGAAATAATAGGTCCTCCAAAGAAAGAAAAGGATGTAGAACAACAAGTAAAAGAAGAAACACAATAATAAAATAGCAAAGCAAAAACCTTTTAACCATTCATTTTCTCACAATTTCAACGCCTCTGTAGCTCAACGGCAGAGCATCAGTTTTGTAAACTGAGGGTTGGGGGTTCGATTCCCTCCAGAGGCTTATAACTAATCAACATAGAATAATTCAATAGCAAAGTAAATAAAAGTTAATCAACTAATATCTAGAGATACCTAAAACTTTTAAGCCAAAATGAAGAAACTAGTCAGAGACAAAATACCTGAAATAATGAAAATCAAAGGTGAAAAACCAATTTTTCATAAAGCAAATAATAAAGAATATTGGTTAGCATTAAAAAACAAATTAGTTGAAGAAGTAAATGAATTTAACAAAGATGATTCAAAGGAAGAATTCGCAGATATTCTAGAAGTAATAGATGCAATAGGTAAATTCAAAAAATTCAATAAGAAAGAAATTTTAGAACTCAAAGAAAAGAAGTCAAATATCAAGGGCAAATTCAATAAAAAATTTATACTTGAGATTTAACTGAAATCGTAAATTATCTAATTTTCATCTTAATTTTACTCAATTTTCTAAACTTATTATTTCTTAAATTATTCAAGATTAAAACGGAAGCAATAACTATTCCTCCAAGAAGCGTCATAAGAACTGTCCAAAATACAACTCTGACTTCAACTTCTTTTTCATCTAATTCAAGAGTTTCAGTATCCTCATCAGTTAAAGAATAATTAGATTCAACTATTTCAGAAGGATCTAATTCACTATTATCTCTCAAACTTGAACAACCAAGGTCTTCGATATAGTCAATCTTACCATCTCCATCATTGTCCAGATTATCATCACATTGTTGCAATATAATTCTAGGAGGTCCACCAGTCCCACTTCCAGAACTTGAACCACTTCCCGAACTAGATCCAGAGCCACTACCGCTAGGATTATTAATATTTACACTTAGATTTACAACATCACTTACAAAAGTACTTGAAGAGTTAGATCTAAACAATACATTATACTGCCCAGGAGATAAGTTTTCAGTAGATAAGTTAAAGTTTATCTCACAAGACGGATAGGGAGTTACAGAAAGATTAACAGAACAATAATCTAAACCAATAATATCAACAACTATTCCAGTAGGAGTCTGAACATTAACACTTATATTTTCTTGAATCATATAAATCGAAGTCTCTATTTTAACAAAACCGTTAAATGAATCCCCAGAGTTTATAGAAACTTGAGAATCATTCAAGCTCAAAACATAATCAAATGGGTAATTAATCCTAAGATTTCTCCCATTTGATAGCACAGAACCATCACCATTTAATACAGATATATCCAAATCAGCACCATCTAGCCCAGGAACAACGACTAATTGTATCAATCCAGAATTTATATATGTAAATAAAGATGGAAGAACAGGATTAACTCTAGAAATCATCAATCTTGCTAGTGGATCAAAGTCATCTCCACTAATATTAACAATGGTAAAAACATTATTAAAAACCGTATCTGGAATTAACAAATTGATAATTGGATTAGACATCAAAGTAAAGTTCAGAGAATTAGAGTTTAATCCAGAGGTTGGATTTCTAACACTAACAGAGTGAGTTCCAACACTAAACTCTTCCGAATTACGCGTAAATGTTATGCTGTTAGAATTAACAGTAAGTCTACTCTGAGCAATAGAAACCCCATCAATTCTTAATATAACATTAGGCGCAAAATATTGTCCGCTAATAGTTAAAACATTACTTGTCCCCCATGATAGTGTAGGATTAAGTAAATTATTAATACCTGAAATAGATGGATTTTGTTCTGTACAACCGCAAGAATTCAAGTTACAGCTTTGTGATTGAGAACATACATTAGTAGTTCCATCACATGTAGCTCCACATTGACCATTTCTACATTGATAAACTCCAACTCCGCAAGTTCCAGCATTAACACATCTACTTTGTCCACCACTAGACAAGAAAGGATTTGTTGTTGAACATCCAAGACACCAAACACAATTATTATCCAGTCCACAAGAACCGCTTGAAGTATATCCAGGACAAGAACTAGCAAGCACTTGTATGCTAGAACTCAAAGCATTGCCTGTTTGGTAAGATTTAGTCAAATCAATATCACATTCTGCAGATTGAGTTATACCAGGAGTAGAAGAACTCAAACAATTGAAAGAAGCTACATTACCATTCCATAAAACAAAAGTACATAATTGACCATCAAGAGATCCATCAATACTTCTAACATTAGCAACATTTGAAGTACATTGTAAATCAAAGTTACTTGAAACAAAAACCTGCGCAGGTGCATTTATATTTGTAATCTGAACTGGACAGTCATTATCTCCTCTTATATTACTAGAACCAGCGTAATCGAATTCTCCACTAACATCACAATCATTGTTAATTCCATCAGAACATAAACCAATTTCATTTATATTGTAAGCAGGATTATTGTTCTCATAGTTTATAGAATTACAACCAGGCCAAAACCCTCCAGTACAAGTTTGCTGTGCCCCGGAACAAGCTCCAGCTTGATTAGGACAGCCCATCATTTGACCATTATCACAAGCAAAAGTAGTATTACTAGCAAGATTAGACCAACCTGAAACACCAACACTATTATTCGCTAAAACTCTATACTCAAATGAAGTAGCAGGAGTTAAACTACTATCAGTAAATGTAATTGTATTAGGTTGTAGATTAGAAGCAGTAGACAATACATTAAAACTACCAGAAGGTAATTGTCTTCTTTCAACTCTAAAGTTCATCTCATTATCACTATTGTCTTTCCAATTAAGTCTCAACTGCATAGAACTTACTGGAGTAACATTCAAATCAGAAGGAGAGTTAGGGACCGTAAGAGAAAGAACACTCAAGTTATAATTCACATTTCTAACAACTGTTCCTGTTCCAGTAATTATAACACTTTGATTAGAAACAAGAGTAGCACCAGAAGAAGCAGATAGTGTAAGAGTTG
>JBBSXO010000008.1:0-24459 GCA_038045705.1 Nanobdellota archaeon | reverse complement strand
CGCCCATGGTAGATGTTACTGATATTGCTTTTAGGACTTTATGCAGGAAGGAAGGTGCTGCAATGGCCTATACTGAGATGATTTATATTGACGCAATTTTGCATGAAAATGATCGAACTAAAAAACTTCTTAAATTTGGAGGGAGGGAAGATAGGCCTCTTGGATTACAAGTTACTGGAAATAATTTGGTTGAATTTACCAAATTCTCTAAACTGAAGATGCTTGATGATTATGATTTAATGGATATTAATTGTGGGTGTCCCTCTGTTAAGATCACTGGAAACGAAGCTGGAAGCTATTTGCTAAAAACTCCTGCTAAGATAGGGGATATAATTAAAGTTCTAAAGGATGCAGGATACATTGTTACAGCTAAGATCAGACTGGGTTTTAAGAATAACAATGTTCTTGAAGTTTCTAAAATAGTTGAGAAGGCTGGAGCTGACTTACTTACAATTCATGCAAGAACAGCTGATCAGCGTCCTAGCGAACCTGCTGATTGGAGTTGGATTTCTAAAGTTAAGAAAGATATTGGAATACCTATTGTGGGTAATGGTGGCATCATAAATGGTGAAACTGCATCTAAGATGCTTGAAATTTGTGATGGTGCAATGGTTGCCTCTGCTGCTATTGGAAACCCATTTGTTTTTCGTGAGATTTTAAGATATCTTAAGACTGGAAAGGAAAAAGAGATTACTAAGTTTGAAAGAATTAATGGTTTTATGGATTATATTAAGATTGCAGAAAAGTATAATGTTTTTGAGATGTCCAGGGTTAAGTATGTGGGCTCTAATTTCTTGAAAGGTTTTGATGGTGCTTCTAAGGCGCGACAAGATCTAATGAAGATTAAAAATTTAGAAGAAATTGAGAAATTTGTTAGAAAGATTTAATTATGCTTTTACTTATAAAATAATATGAGGCAAAATAAAGATATTATGGAATTTGCAGGAGCTTGGAAGAATATAAGTAATGAAAGAATAGAAAAAATAAAAGCCCATATCAAAGCTTTAAGAAAAAAGAATACTAAAGAATGGAGCGAAAGGATTAAGAGGTTACATGGAAATTAAACTGTATAATACTCTTACTCACAAGAAAGAAGAATTCATTCCTATTAAGAAAGGGCAGGTTGGAATGTATTCTTGTGGACCTACAGTTTATTCTTATCAACATATTGGTAATTTTAGGAGTGCATTACTTGTTGATTTTCTTAAAAGAATTTTAGATTATAATGGATATAAAGTAAAACACATAACTAATTTTACAGATGTGGATGATAAGATAATAAAAGCAATTCAGAAAGAGAAACTTTCACTTAAGAAATTGACTTCTAAATATGAAGAAATATATCTAAAAGATTTGGAAAGTTTGAACATTCTTAAGCCTACAAAGATTTTGAAAGCTACAGAAAATATTGGTCAAATGGTTAATATAATCCAGAAATTGATTAAGAAAGGATATGCTTATACTACGAATGATGGAATTTATTTTTCAATTTCTAAGTTTAAAAATTATGGTGAGATTGCTGGATTGCACAAAATAACTAATACTAAAGAAAGAATAAAGAAAGATGAGTATGACAAGGACAATGCACATGATTTTGCATTATGGAAGTTTTACTCAAATGATGATGGGGAAGTTTTCTGGGATACTGCAATTGGAAATGGAAGACCTGGGTGGCATATTGAATGTTCTGCTATGAGTATGTCTGAGCTAGGAGAACAATTTGATATTCATACTGGAGGTATGGATTTAATTTTTCCACATCATACAAATGAAATTGCTCAGTCCGAAGCATCTACTGGAAAGAAATTTGTTAATTATTGGGTTCATGGTGGATTGTTGAATCTTCGTGAGGGAAAAATGTCAAAGTCCTTAGGAAATATTTACACTATTTCAGACTTACAGGAAGAAGGATTCTCTCCCGTAAACTATAGATACTTATGTTTACAGACTCATTATCGCAAACCACTTGAATTTTCACTTGAGTCTCTACAAGCTTCAAAGAATGCTTATGAGAAGATTAAACGCAAAATTATTAGATTAAGAAAGGAAAAGAATCCTGGAAATACTGATGTTGAGCATCATAAAAATCAGTTTTTAGAAGCAATAAATGACGATTTGAACATGCCTCGTGCTCTTGAAGTATTTTGGGATGTCATGGAAGAATCAGACATGAATACAAAGACAAGACTTGAAACACTTGAAGATTTTGATAGGGTTTTGGGATTAGGTATTAAAGATATGAAAGAAAAAAAGACAATTATTCCAAAAGATGTTCTTGATTTACTTGTAGCAAGACAAGAAGCAAGAAAGAAAAAAATGTTTGCTGAAGCAGATAAATTGCGTGATAAAATACTAGAAAAGGGATTCATTATTGAAGATTTAACCGAGGGAGGGCCTAGTTTGAGACATGTTTGATGATAAAT
Organism: Nanobdellota archaeon; assembly: GCA_038045705.1. Lineage (GTDB taxonomy): Archaea > Nanobdellota > Nanobdellia > Pacearchaeales > GW2011-AR1 > SICU01. Next base: position 22,036 of record JBBSXO010000008.1, on the reverse strand, counting down.
CTATAGTTTTGTGATGTCGATAGTGTTTCACACAAACTACACCCTTTAGGGTGTGTTCAACACTTCGATCATCCAAAAATCGAGCACCAATTCAAACCAAACACTTTAGTGTGTGGTGGTGCATCGATTTTTTGATAATATTTTATATCTTTTCATTTTGTAACTTTCTGACTGATTGCAAAACTCTTATATCTGGTGAGAGGATGTAAACATGGTCATCTTTTGATCTTACCGCCCTGTAAATTCTTTGTAAGAACTCACGGTATGCTTTGTCCCTGTAAAACTCCCAGAAATGGTCTGGGTGTGTTTTTTGCAGTATCTTCCAAAATGTGTCTGAAATATTGGGGTTTGGATATTTTGTAAAAACAACTGAGTTGCACATGTTTCCAGGGAAGTCTATTCCTCTTGAACATTTTGTTGTAAATAGTTTATCATTTAAACCTTGCTTAAAGATTGCTATTGCTCTTCCAGTTTTATCTTCTCTTTGTTGTTCTATTAGTGATTCCTGGCTAGTCAATTGTGAAAGTTTGAATTTTACTTTTTCTTCATCTGTTGGTAGGTCTTGAAAAGCATTTACATGAATTAATGTGGGTCTTTTTGCTTTTTCTACTGAGAGATTTAATGCTTCTAAGTATTCCTTTCTTGAATGTTGTCCCTCAGAGAAATTCGAATATTTACAGTCTTTTTCCTTACCCGTCATCATTATTTCTATTGCTCCTTGCTGTAGCGTTTCTGCTTCTACTATTTTGAAGTTTGACATACCAAATATGTTTTTTATTACATTTTGGGAATGTAGTGTCCCAGACATGAATAACAGAACTTTACTTTTATCCAAAAGTTCTGCTATCTTTTGTGAGAGATTAGTGCTTACTAATTTAACATAAAGGCTTTCTTCTTCTTTCCTATAAGTCAAATAGACTTCTTCAGTCATTTCTTCTAAACTTCTTGCTAATTCAAGAGCCTTGTTTGAGTAGTTTTGATCATCTATTAGAATTTCAGATTCTAGTTCTTTGTTTTTTATCAGTAATTTAAATATTTTTCTTATTTTTGTATTATCTAGATTGTAGACTTCGTTTTCATCTACTCCTAATGCCCTTTTGTTTTGTTCTTCCAAATTTATTATTGTTAATATCTCTTTTATTGTTTCTCTTGATTCTGGAGATTCAGGAACTATTGATGTTAAACTATTTGCTAACCTTGTTAGATTTATGTCTTCCTGCTGAAATAGACTATCTAGAAATTCATCTGACTCATCAATTATTTCTATCTCTGTTGCTGGTTTTCTTCCTATTGATAGTTCTGCTTTGTATTTTGCACCGTTAAATACAATTACATCTGCGTTTTTATAGGCTAGATATTGATCATAGTAAGAGCAACCAGATTTTCTATGATAAAATGTATACTCCCTACCATCACATCCTTCGTATTTTATTTTTTTTGCATCTTTTAACTGGTTTAAATCATAACTGGAAGGGACTATTGGGCTCCAATAAGGGTTTGCTGGGGCTATTGAAAGTCTTCTAATGTGTTTATAGTCAGGGACATCTTGCCCAGATACAAAAGGATTGTTTCTAAAATGATCTGCAATTTTTAAGTAGTTTTTTTCAGAGATTTTTATGTTTTCTGGTAATTCTGGGTCTGCACAAGATACACCTTGATTTATTATTGAATCATGGTTTTCTCTTCCAGTCATAACTGCTATTTTCATTTTTTGACCATTTGATTTATAAAAGAACTTTTTTTCAGTGTAGTCATCTTCATACTGTCTTTGTAATGCTTTAACTGGAACAATTATAGAAGATTTTCCTAATTTTCTTGCCACATTTAGGGCTATTGCAGATTTTCCAGTACCACAAGCTCCATGTAGAAATATTATTCTGCTTCCTTCTTTTATTAGATTTAAGATTTCATTCACTACATCCTCTTGTGTCTTGTTGTTTGAAAACTTTAATGGTGGGATTTTACCTTTTTCATCATTTAAGTCCCAATTAATTGAAAAAATATCAGATCTGTTTTCTTCTTTTGTTTCTTTTAGGAAACTTAGGCTACTTGAATCTTTTAGATTACCTTTTTGTTCCAGAAGAAAGTCGTCTGGCAAGATTACTGTTTCCTTAGGTTTCCATGTTTTTACAACATTTGTTTGCAGACTTTGGAGTCTGTGTTGATCACCACTTTTTGACATAAGCTTTTTTGGAGTGATTGGGTTATAAAAGTGTTTGCTGTTTAAGATTAGAACTCAAGCACATCAAAAACAATTGGGTTACTAAAGGAGGTGTTTTTTGTAGGAGACAGAACACCACTATATTTTTCTTTAAGACTTAAATGAACCCTTCCACTAATTTGTTGTTCATCAAACAATTTTTGTAGAAACGCTCCTAATCTTTTGCGATCAGAATTGTATAAGACATAACCTTTTTCTTGAGAAGATGGAATAACTATTGAGCCATTTCCTTTGTAACCAGGATAATTTGTAATTGCTTTTCCTGTAAGAATTTCATCAATCCTTAATGCTCCTCTTCTCTTTATTAATTCATTTTTTCCAATAAAAACTTTTTGAGTAAATCTTGGATGTTGCAAGGGATATCTGGTTTTTTCTTCTCTTTGAACTAATGCTTCTTCAAATGCTGGAAAGAATCCTCCTTCTTTTTTAATCGTTTCCATTACATAACCTGCAGATATTTCTAGCAACTTTCTATACATCTCTGGATCTTCTCTAAATGTAGGGATTCTATTCACTTTTTCAAAAATTTTATCTACTAAACTTTTCATCTCGACAACAGAAGATAAGGGTTTTTAAACCTAATTTATTTGACCATAATGTGCGGGGATGCCAGAGTGGTCAAATGGGACACGTTAAGGCCGTGTTAGCTTAGTGCTTTCCTAGGTTCGAATCCTAGTTCCCGCATCTTATGTCTCGATGTCTCCTGAAAACCACATGCTTTAGCATGTGGTGACATCGTGAGCATCCAAAAATCGAGCACCAATTCAAACCACACACTAAAGTGTGTGGTGGTGCATCGATTTTTTGATTTTAATAGGATTCGAACGTCCTCACAAACAGATGTTCGTGGGAACTCCAATTCTTTGAATTGAAGTAATCCTAGTTCCCGCGTCTTTTGTTTCACACTATTTAGACTTTATGAACTAATTTTAAGGTGTATTAAGGTTTAAAAAGGGATATTTCTCTTATTTTATGTAAGGTCTATAACCTCACAAAATAACTTCTAAACTCTTTACTGAGATTATTATGTCAATAAAAAAACAACTTTCTTTAGTCGCATTATTGGGCTTTACTAGCTGTGCTGGCTCTCCAAAGAGTGATTTCTCTTATTATCCCTTACAATTAGACTCGCCTACGCGTGATCTTTCTTCAAACCCTCCTATGGGCAATAAGTCTTTATCTTATATTAGTAGCGGATCAACTAGCTTGCAGGTGAATCATTTAGGCATTAAATATAACTCTCAAATAAATGATTCGAGTCCAAGTTTTGCAGACCAGTTTGTTAATGAATCACTTGGATTACCTAAAGAGTTGGCTAGAGAAGATACATCTGCTGATATAGGCGTTGCTCAAATAGCTTCTCAAGATGATTCTCTTATTGTTCGTCCCATTTATTCTCCCTCATATAAGATTTCTTTGGATCGTCAATTAAAATTTACGCGAGCTGGAGATGACTCTTTTCGCGATAGAAATAGGATTTATTTTACTCCCGATTATTTTACAACTGATAATCAAAGAAGAACGGATGATCCAGAAATAATAGAGCATGAACAAGGTATTACTATATCTATTTTAACTAAATGGGCTTGGAGTTGGGATCTCTTTAAACCTGCCCGCAATGTAGCTGATGGAGTTCGTGTAAAATCTAATGAGGTTGTAAAGGGTGTGTTTGGTTCGCATGCTAAAATGGATTATAATGGTAAAAGACTTAATGTTGGGTATGAAGCAGTTGAGGTTGGTTCAGGTTTTCTTGAATTGGGAGCTTGGACTGATAATGATTTTGATAGACAAGGTGCCTACGTTGAACTTGTTTTTCCTATTGGAAGAAGATAAGAGATTACGAGACTTCCTTACAGTGAAGGCATCCTAAATCTTTTTTATAATTAAATTGTATTCATTAATGCAATTTTATTATTATTTTCATATAACTCTGCTATTTCTTCACCATAGTCAATTACAAATTCTATGTTTTCTGCATTTAGAGGTACTTTTAGATTTCCTACATCAATTATCTTTTTTGCACCTATTGAAATCGTGTTTAAATCGAAAGTTTCAATAAATTTATTATCTGCATAGATTCCTACAACTGCGTTGTTTGCAGATATTAATCCTCTATTTAGAACTTCTATATGAAAGTTTAGGTATCTACCGCTTTTTGTTGCATTAACTTTGTCAAATGTTAGATCTGGGAGAGATTCTACTCCGTACAGCTCGTTTATGCTATCAATTATTTCTTGATCTATTTCTTGATCACATTCTAATGTAGGGTATAATATACTTCTTCTATTGTTATTATGGTCAAAACCTAATGCATGTAATAATTCATGTATTGCTACATTAGCATTATTGCACGTTCCTTCTCTGTACAATGCTACTTTACCTTCTAATATTACGGAGTATAATGTTGAATTTAAGACTCTAGATGGTCCTCCTTCTCCAGCAACAAAATGATTTTCTTCTTCTGCTTCAGGAGAAATGTCGGAACATAAAATATTTAGAACAGAATTTGGTTTTGAAACTGGATTGAATATTAAAACTGTTTTTGCTTCTATTGTATCTAGTGCTTCTTTCGTCCTATTTGCTTTGTTTTCTGGGCAAGATTCCGAGATGTGGTAATTTATTGTTCTATCTGAATACCTCATGTTGTCATAGAACTGTTTGCTTGGTATAGTATTTGTTGTGGTTATTTGTTGAGAGTTTGTGTTTACTAAATTAATTGATTCTCTTGGGATGTTTTGATATAGATAATATGCTGAATATCCCACTGCAACTAATGACAAAATTAAAAATAATGTTCCTAGAAATCCACCATTTTTATTCATAGTCTTATTAATTTTTTAAGATATATAAATTATCTTTTTTCAACTACTCTTGAATTAGAGTGTCTAACTTTTTTATATTGTGATGTATGGTCTTTTTCAGATCTATGACCAAGAGCACATAAAACTACAGAAGTTAAACCATTTTTAGTTAAGTTTAGAACTTCATCAACTCCTTTTGGATCAAAGCCTTCCATTGGAGAAGCATCTATTTTTTTCATTGCAGCTGATTGTAGTAACATTCCTAGAGGTATGTAAGTTTGTCTCTTTGCCCATTCAACTATCTCTTCTTTTGATCTACCCTTTCTAAAACCTATCATCATATCCTCATATTCTTTTAGTGAATCTGTATGGATGTTTCTTGTTTTGGCTATATCATGGATGAATTCTTTTATGTATTCTTCAGAGACGTCTGTTTTAGCACATATTACTATTAAATGGGATGCTTCAGTTACTTGAGGTTGATCCCATGCTTTTTCTTTTATTTTGATTCTTAGTTCTTTGCTTTCTACAACTATGAATTTCCATGGTTGTAATCCAAATGATGATGGGGCTAGACGTATTACTTCAAGTAATTCATCTAAATCCTGTTCGGGTATTTTCTTTGATTCGTCAAATGATTTTGTTGCATAACGCCAGTTTAATGAGTCTATTATGTTTGAATTCATATTATTTTGTTAGACTTGGCTTATTTAAGAGTATTGGTCTATTTTTTCTTGAAATTTAGCGAACAAGAGTTTATGCAGAATCTTTTCCCGGTTTTGTTCTCAGGACCATCGTTGAAAACATGACCTAAATGGCCTCCACATTTTGTACAGACTACTTCTATTCTACTTATCCCTAAACTATTATCTTCTATGAATTTAACTGCTTCAGGTTTTGCATCATAGAAACTAGGCCAACCTGTTCCTGAATCAAACTTTACATTGGAATCAAATAACTCATTTCCACAAGCTACACAAGTATACATTCCTTTTTCTTTATTATCATAGAATTTTCCCGTAAATGGTTTTTCAGTTCCTTTTTCTCTTAAGATGTGATATTGTTCTTTTGTTAGTTTATTTTTCCAATCTTTTTCATTCATTAAATTGATTAGATTTTATTAATATTAAACTTTTGTTTTATCTGTTACTACTAGTTTATGACATTAATAGTAAGATTTAAATAGTGTAAAAACACCGATTTTTATGGAAAATGATAATGTTGGTTCAGAAAGAGAGCGTTATGTAGTTACACGTCCTACTCATGGAGAGGACTTTGATTTGATGAATCAACCGAAAACATTTTTATACTTGTTCGTAGAAGGTCTTTTTGGTGATTTTTTTGGATATCAGAGGAATATGTTTCAAAGAGATGCTGAAGCTATTAAAAGAGATGGTGAGGCTGCTAAGAGAGAAAATGAGAGATATTAAACTAACTAGACATAGACTTGATATATATGAAGATGTTAAAACTTTAACAGATGTTGTTGAATTGGCGTTAAATAGAGCTCTTAATAGGATGGATCTTCCTAGTGTTAAAAAACAACTAGCTTATTTCTCAGAATTTTATAGATCTAGATTGGATCAATTTGATAGAGATGGAATGGTCCCACCTCAAGATCTTAAAGTTGTTAGAGGTTATCTCTTTGGAGAGGGCTTTAAAAAAGGTTTATTTTCTAAGCTTGATGATCTTTTACTTGAATATCAGATTAGATTTGCATCTTCAGATAGACTAAAAGTAATACCCTAAACTTGCAACATTTTTGTTAAACAAAACATTTATATAATTAAACGAACTGGTATTTTTATGAAGAACTACTCTAAAATGACTCTATTTGTATTGTCTTTCTTGTTTTTATTTTCTATTTCTAATGTAAGTGCCTCTCATTTTTATAATACTTATACATATACTGATAGTTTAGTTTATACAGAGGATCATAAAGGCGAACATAGAGGCTTTGCTTTAGCATTCCCTGAAGATAAATATGGAATTGATTGTGGTTATAAGGATTGGACTTATAATGCCAGAAAATGCAAAAGAACAGCTCTTTATGATTATCAATATGTAGAATATTATGGGTATAATGCTCATAAAGATGCAAATAGTTACGATCGTGATAAAATCTTTAAAGAAGCTTTTAAGACTTATCAACAGAACTCAAAATATGAATATCAACTTGAATTGAAAAGAATTGAGGAAGAAAACAGAAATCGCTATAGAAATTATGGTGGGTATGGTCATGGATATTCTGGGCATAGATACTATACTTACGGTTGGTAATTTTTGTTCTGATTTATAGATAAACATAAAAAGAGTTGTTTCATTTTCTTGTTATGGGTAAGAGGCTTGGAAATGGTGCTGTTAGAGTTTCTTTAGTTCGTAGGGACTCTTGCGGACTTTATCCCGTAATTAATCTTCTGGAAATAGCTGGTAGAATACCATTTTTTGATGATCGCAGTTGTATTCCATTTAAACCACGAGAAAGAGACGAGTTTAGATATAATTATCGTAAGCCTGATTCTTCTAAATATTTTAGCGATCAAAAACAATAAAAAGTCACTTTGATTTTTAGTTTTATGAAATTAGTTAGTAGATTTAGGTTCTTTTTCGGGATTTTTATATTTATTTTAATTTTATTTAGTTATTTTTTAAGATTTGATATTGATAATGGCAGTAATTATGTTGTAAGAGATAGTTTATTAGGAGTCATAATATTTCATAGTTTTTTTGTATTAGTTTTATATTTGCTAATCGCTTTGTTTTTTGTGTTTACTGGACTAAAGAGGATAAAATTAATATGAGCTCTATTAAAGGTTTCAAAGAAGTTTTTTCTAAATTACATTATTTAGTTTTAATGCTTTCTTCTGCTTTGTTTTTTTATTTGTTCAGTGTAGTTTTAACTGACCTTTCTGAATTTAAATGGATATTTATGAATTACGATTCTTTCATTTTTCTTAAGTTATTAGTTCTTTATTTTGTTGGATTCCCTGTTACTATTGGTTTGTTTTCTGCTATAATTATGATTTTGACTGCTTTGCTCTTTGGTTCTTATATATCTCTTGCATCATATAAAACTAAGCAGGTTAAGAAGCTCCAAGATAAAACATCTATTGCTGGAAATATTGGAATATTTTTAGGGATTCTTGCTCCTGGATGTGTTGCTTGTGGTTTAGGTATTGCTTCTCTCTTCGGACTCGCTGGATTTGTGGTTGCATTACCTTTTCAAGGTACTGAAATTTCAGTTATTGCTTTTCTTTTACTTAGTTTTGCTAATTGGAGTATTGCTGGTAAGGTAAGTAAAAATACTTGTTCTATAAGGTTAAATAAACGGATTTAAGCAACTTCTTTTGAACCTAACAAAACCTTTATTAAAGATGTTATTCAGTTTTCTTTATGGATAGTAAGAAAGTGAAAGGGGGTTTTAATATGGAATCACAAAAAAGTGAAACAATTACAATAAGAAAAGATACGCTTTGGAAGTATTCAACATTTATTTTACTAGGTGTTGTTATTTTAGGAGTCGCATTTTATGTTTTACCTGGTAATAGTCCAACTGGAGCTGTAGTTCAGCAACCTGGACAAGTTTTACCTTCTGAGCCAACTGCTAAAATAGAAGTTGAGATTGACGGAGCTCCTGTAAAAGGAGAAGGAAATGCTCCTGTTACATTTGTAGAGTTTACAGATTATGAGTGTCCTTTCTGTCAAAGGCATTTTATGCAAACAGGAAGTGCAATTGATGCTCGTATTCAAGCTGGAGAAGTTAAACTTGTAACTATGGATTATCCGCTACCATTTCATACTCAAGCACAGAAAGCTTCTGAAGCTGCTCACTGCGCTAGAGATCAAGGTGGAGACTCTGCTTATTATGAAATGCATGACTTGCTTTTCGAAAGTGGAGTTGCTGGAGGAGAAACAGCATTTAAAGAATATGCTAATCAAATGAATCTTGATTCTGCTGATTTTGCCTCTTGTTTATCAAGTGGTAAGTTTGCTGATGAAGTTCAAAGCAATATGAATTATGGAGCTCAAATTGGAATACAAGGAACACCTGGATTCTTCATAAATGGAAGAATTATTAGTGGAGCATGTCCTGTTCAAACATTTGAATCTGCTATTGATGCAGAATTAGATGGAGATGACTGGGCCGTAACTAATTGCCAGTTTGTAAAACTCTAAATTTATTTTATTTTTATTTTATTTTTTCTTAAATATCTTGACTAGAAACCAACTAGTTAATGATATCATTATAATCATCGATAGAAACCATTCTATTACATATGGAAGACCAAATGTGAAATTTGCACAGTTATGATATACACAGTTTACATTTTTTTCATAGTCTGTCACCATTCTTGTAATTAGAAATATTAATATTATCTGTATTATGCTTATTATCCAGAAATCTTTTCTTTTAATGCCAATTAAGTGAATAGAGTATAAGCTTAGAGGAATATTAAAAATATGTTGAAAAGATATTATTTTTTCCTCAAATGGCGTGCTGTTTTTGAAAAAGTAGTCTGTTATTCCAAACAAACTATTTCCAGTAAACAAGTGATGAAAGAAATCTATATTCCATAAAATATATGGAAATCCTATTATTACTACTTGACTTGCTATTAATGAAGAATCTTTTTTTAGAATTCCTATTCCTAAAATGATTAAACATATGTAACTCATCCAGAGAAGCGGAGCAATTCCTGTATCAGCTTTTAAGATATTGCTTATAATCGCTGCTATTCCCCAAATAATGAAGAGCGATCCTATTAGATTTAGTGTTTTAGTGTTAGTTATAGCTTTTTTATTCATTTATTTTTTGTTTTCTATTTTTTACTATGTGGAAAATACCATATAATCCTATAAAGAACCAGATTATATTTGTTAAAAAAGATGGATATGCTTTCAACATAAGAGTATTTACACCTAGCATTAAAGAACCAATTATATTCATCCATTGGTACATTTTTGAACGGCTTGTAAGATTTTTATGGATTAATAAGAAATAAGCCAGTAGTAGTAGAAAAGCTCCTGCCCATCCTAATATGTTTATTATAAGCATAGAACATTTTGGTAAATTAAGTTAATAAATCTACTCTAGATAAGATACTTCTTATTTTCCAAATAAATTATTATAATTGTTTTCTATCTCTTTTTCTGCTTCTTTCAATGTAGTATTTTTTATTTCTGCTATTTTTTTGTAGCTGTAAACTACATTTGCTGGTTCGTTTGGCCATTCTTTTAATGGGTGTAAGTATGGGGAGTCTGTTTCACATAATAAATTTTTAATTGGAACTCTCTTTATTACATCTTGAAATTGTTGGCTGTAGTGAGAGTTTGCTGGAATACTTAATAGCCAACCGTTTTTTACTATTCTATCTACTAATGACATTTTTCCAGAGAAACAATGCATAACTACTTTTTTTGCATTTAGAGATTCTAGTAGTTCTATTGTATGCAATTCTGCTTTTCTTGAATGTATGATTACTGGTTTTTTTAATTTGATTGCTAAACTTACAAACTTTGTGAGATTGTTTTTTTGTTTATCTAGTGTTTTATGTAATTCTTCTTCATTTAAATCTAGACCAATTTCTCCTATTGCAATAATTAAATTCTTATTTTTATTTATGAATTCTATTTCTTCATCTATTTCTGATTCTGATAGTTTTAGTGCATCTATTGGGTAGATTCCTAGAGCTGGTTTTATTTCAGGATATTTTTTGGCTAAATTTAGGATTATTGTGTTTTGTTCATGGTCTGTGCCATTTACAATCATTATATCTACGCCCTTTGCTTTAGCATTTTTAATGGCCTTTTCTGCACTAATTCCTTTTTCAATTAGCTTATCTAAGTGGCAGTGAACGTCTATGAACATATTATTTTATTTATCCTTTAGATTATAAATTATTGCTATCTATTGAAGTAAATTTTTTAACCTATCATATATCTTCTCCAAAAATTCTTTTACTTTTTGAGCATACTCTTCATTTACAGTCTTACCATAATATTTAGTGCCATGTCTTATCTCACGTAGTTTATCTACAAAAATAACTTCTTCCTTAGTAAAACCTAGTTCTGTCAAGTAAGAAATAACTGCTTCGTGATTATAACTTTTATAACCATCTTTGCTTAACTTTGATTCTAGCAATTCTCTAATAATATCATAACATTCTTCTATAATATGTATCGTTGTTTCATTATTTAGAGGTAGATATTTTTCAAGAACTCTTTTTCTATTTTCAGCTCCTTCAACTAAACTTTTGGCTCGTGCTTCATCTTTTTCTTTTTCTTTACCAAACCAGATTTAAGAAATTCTTGGAATGATCTCATAGGCTTAATGCTCCATCCAATATGATTCCATTAATAATATTTTCTTTCAAGTTTTTATGAATATCTTCATTTTTTTTGAAGAAATGAATCTGGATTTCCCTTTGTAACTTAGCTTCAAAACCTTTCAGATTAATATCCTTTTCCATATAACCAATTACTGCTATATCTATATCGGATTCTTCAGTATCTTCACCGTAAGAATAGCTACCAAACAAAACTATTGCGGAACCTGGAAATTCAGTAGATAGTTTTTTGATTAGCCCACTTGCATACATTTCTTTTAAATTAAATATTCTTTTCAAACTAAAGATATCTTTATCTTCTCTATTTAGTTTTATAGATAATAAAATTCTTTTTTTTACATCTAATAACTCTATTCTGCTAAGATTTTTTACTGATTTAGATATTGCTGTTTGAGAGACTTTTAGTTTAGTGGATAAATCTTTACCATTAAAAATAGTTGTTGGATTTCTAAATAAAAACTCTAAGATATTATTTTCTAATTTAGTGAACTTTAGTTTATTCCAATCCATATTAGTTTATTATACTAAACTTTTGTTTATAAACCTTTTTATTGAACATTTCAATAAAATCGATTTATGAATAAAAATCCCCCCACCAAGAGTTGAACTTGGGTATACCGGGTTCTACATAACCTATAATTTCTAACGAAATTACTCTGATTGCGCTTCATACTATTTTCCCAAGGAAGGGAAAAGTCTGCGCTATCCTACAGCCGGTCACTCTACCGTTGAGTTATGGGAGGCTTATAAATAGGTGAAGATTATCGTTTTTAAATATACTGGCTATCCCATTTTAATTTTTTTCTTGGATAGAAAAACGACGCATTTTTGTAGATTTGATTATGTAAATCTACTATGTCTCTTTTTGTATTATTTCTTAGATTCCATACATTCCCTTTATCTTTCCATATTTTGAAATTGTTAAATCCATTTTCTATTAATATCTTATGTAAATCTTTAAGAAATCCTATCGAACCAGAACTAATCTTAAATATGTGGTTGTGACCACTAAAGATAATTGAACCATCTCCATCAAAAACACCTCTTAGATAGTCCCAAATATATGCTTCTTTTCGAAAAAATATTGTAGGAAGTCTAATATTTTCAGATTTTGCTCCAGAAGGAATTTCTAAAGATTTCATGAATGTAGTCACATCTTTAGAAGACATATAAATTTCATAATTGGGTCTGCTATTCTTAAAGCCCGTTTTTCTTAATCTAATTGATGCTTTGTAATTGAATAATAGCAAGATTAGTTTTAGTATCAAATCAACTTCCTCTTTTTCACTTGTATAAACCATTAACCTGTATTGACCTTTTTCTTTTTTGACTTGCATGTGTCCATCTGTAGAAACTAAACCTAGAAAATAGCTTAACTCTCTTGTTATTTCTTTTGGAGTTGTTGGTTTTTGAATTGATTTGCATTTATATCCTGCAGTAGACATCATTTTATTCCAAGTTCCAAAGTGCTTTCTTGATAGAAAATAAAGAGTTGCATTATCTCTTTTAACTGGTCTTCTTCCTAATTCTTTCTCTAGGTTTTTTAAATTTTCAATTATCTTTTCTTGATGTATATTCACATAATATAATGGAATTTAACTTTTTATATTTTCCTATGTTGGGCTAAAATTATGTCTTTTAAATGTTATCGGCTCTTAAAATTAAGTTAATCTTCAATTGCGAAAAGGTAAGAACGTGGATTGCTATTTCTTGATAGAACTCTTGTTTTTAAATATTTATCCTATTATTCTTTCTTTTTTACTTGACGTACTTCTTTAGAGTTATGGGTTGTTTTTGAGCCTATGAAAACTGCGCTGGCTATAACTAATATCAAAACTATATAAAACGAAGGAGTTGAATAATATTCTTTCATTATATTTATTGCATTTTCTTGTGTAAAGAAGAAAAGCAAGTCTAAAATGAAACCCACTATTATGAAGGTAATTCCTAATTTAAATCCTTCTTTTATATTTCTTTTTATCTTATTAAAATACCATAGACTTGCAAGACAAGTTAGTATTACGGTAGTTACAATTGTTATTATCCAGTAAGCTGTTGGAATGTTTTGAGGAGATGCTATATTTATTTTAGTTAATATAGTCAGTAAAATTCCCACGACTAATGTTGCAAAATATAGTGCTAATGAAATTAAAATTCCTCTTTTAAGATTCATGTTTTACTTAGGCGTTATGTATTTAAAAGTCTAACGATTACGATATTTACATGGCTCATTGGTTTAAGTCAGAACATTGGACTTGTTGGCGTCCATTTAGTTGGCAAGGTTGGATAGTTACATCTATTTATGCATTATCTGTTTTGTTTATTTTTTTTAAAATTGACGTTAATTCTCACTCTGTGAGCGATACTTTAATTAATATGACAATCCCATTTATTGTTTTAAGTTTGATTTTTATAATTATCTGTAAAAAGGCAAGTAGTAAAAGAAAGAGTTGAAAGTTTTTTTGATTTTGGAAGGAATGGTACTAATAATTAAAAGGAAATGATTTTTGATTAAATTGTGCCAGTGTGGCTGAGTGGTTAAAGCGCGAGTCTCGAAAACTTGTTTCCTTCTGGATGCCTAGGTTCGAATCCTAGCACTGGCGTTGAAAAAAAGTTTTTGAATTTATATTTACGACAACATAAATATAAATAAGCATTACTTTTCTTGCTTGGATGCAAAGTATAGTTCCTTGTTTATGGTTTGATTCTGAAGCAGAGTCAGCTGTTGAGTTTTATAAAGAGGTTTTCAAAGATGTCAAAACATTGAATGTTTCTAGATATCTTGTTGATACTCCGTCAAACAAACCTATGGGTAGTGTAATGACTATTGATTTTGAAATTAAAGGGCAGAAATTTATGGCTTTAAATGGTGGACCATACTTTAAATTTAATGAATCTGTAAGCTTCGTTATTTATTGTAAGGATCAAAACGAAATTGATTATTATTACAATAAACTTTCTTTTATTCCAGAAGCTGAAATTTGTGGTTGGCTTAAGGATAAATTTGGAGTTTCGTGGCAACTTGTTACTTTTGGTTTTGAAAAGTTTATGACTGGAAGAAATGCGGAAAGAGTTATGAATGAACTTCTGAAGATGAAAAGGCTGGATGTTAATAAGTTGCGAGAAATTCATGAAAGCAATTAAAAGTGTAAAAAATGGTGTTGTAAAGAGTTATTATGCTGATGGCACATTATCAAACGTTGTTAAGTATGTTGATGGTAAGAAACATGGATTATGTAAGGTTTATTTGAAAAATGGTCAACTTCGTGCTTTAGGTAGATTTTCTCAGGGTAAGATGAATGGCTTATGGAAATGGTGGCGTGAGGATGGTAAATTATGGCAAGCTGGAAATTTCAAGAATAATAAGAAAGATGGTTCTTGGAAGATTTATGATAAGAAAGGAAATTTGCAATTTTCATATAAATTCAAAGACAATAAGAAAATCTTATAGATGTTTCATTTATATAGTCTCGATTCCTGTAGTTGTTATGGCTAAACAGAAGTGTTTTGATTGTAAAAAGGAATTTGAATCTACATCTAATGCTAGGTTTCCCAGGAAGTATTGTTTAAAGTGTAGCGCTAAGAAGAAGAAGATGTGGGAAAATCAGTGGAAAGTTAAGTTTGAAGATTTAGATGATTGATTTATACAAAACATATAAAAAGGGTTTCTTCCTTTTTTTGATATGAGTAAGAAGTCGATCAGAATTATATATTGGATTACTACTGTTTTGTTTGTTGCTTTTATGGTATTTAGTGGAATTGGTGGGCTTGTTGGTTCTGAAGCTGGAGATGCTGTAATGGTTGGTTTGGGTTATCCTCTTTATTTGAACATGATATTGGGAATTGCTAAGATACTTGGTGGGGTTGCTTTAATTCAGACGAAATGGTATGTAATAAAAGAGTGGGCATATGCAGGTTTTACATTTGATATACTTGGGGCTGCAATGTCTTTTGCATTTGCTGGATTTGGATTTAGTGCTATAATTGTACCTTTGATTTCTTTAGTTGTAATGTTTATATCTTATAGTTCTTGGAAGAAGTTATATTAGTTTTTGGTTTAATAAGAAAACTTTAAAAAATTAGATCTTTTATTGCTAGCGTGAATGTAATATTTGAAATTGTTGATAAAAATGGGAAAAAAATTAGACTGACTGATAAGCAATATTCCCATCTAATTGAAGAGCATCCTTACATGCATAATTACTTGGAAGAAATAAAAGAAACATTGCAAAAACCAGATAAAATAACTTTTTACTCTTTTGATCAAGCTGTCAGATATTTTTATAGAGGTTACAAGTATTTTGATAAACCTAATCGGTATTTACTTGTTATAGTAAAATACTTAAATGGTGAAGGTTATGTTATATCATCTTATTTAGAAAGCAAAATAAAATGAATAAACTTAATACTTACGATGTATATTATGATGAAGAAGCTGATTTTTTAGAAGTATCTTTTGACCAACCTGCAATGTCTGGAACAACGGAAGAGGTTCAGACCGGAGTATTTGTAACGAGGGATATAAAAACAAATAATGTAACTAACGTTGGGATACTGTCATTTAAAAAAAGAGTGAATTTGCTTAAGATTGTCTTAACTTCTTTGAATAAAAAATTGCCTATAGAAATAAGTGTTCCATCTAGTTAATTTAAAATTCTTCAGTATTTATTTAATGTAAATTAAATAGATCTATTCTTTTTTGAGTATGCAGATTAGTTGATTTATTCTTTTTTGTCTTGTTTCTTTAGACTTTGCTTTTATTATATATCTAAGGTGCATTCTTTTCTGAGATTTTGATAGTTTATTGAATTCTTTTTTTAGGTTACTATTTTCTATTTCTTCTTTTACATCCTTGGGAGTGTTTGGGTTTTTTGGGATTCCATAATCTAATGTTGGTTTTAATAGTCCTTGATTATATCTTTTTAGACCTTCTTGTGACATTTTATTCTGTTTTATTAGTTCTTGAGCATATCTTAAAGTGTTATCACTCCATGTGCTTTTGTCTGTTCTTCTTCTGAAATGTCTTATATATTGGTTTTCATCTAATTTTTTTATAGTGGTATCTATCCACCCAAAGCATATAGCTTCTTTCATTGAATCTAGATGAGAAATTGTTCCTTTTCCAGTATGTTTTTTATTTATTATTAGAGCTACGCTATTTTCATTTAAGTGATTTTCTTTCAACCAGTTTCTCCACTTTTCTATTGATTCGCAATGAATATGTATTGTTTCTTTTTTCATAATTCAAGATTTGTCTGATTAAATTTATATACCTTGTTTTTTTGTTTTTACCATGAAAAGAATTTTTTTGGCTATAATAATAGTTATTTTTGGTATCATTGTTACTTCTTTCATTAGGCTATCTGTTCCCCAGAGTAGTGTTGTTTTAGATTCTAATTCTCAAGATGAAGCAATTAGTCTTGTAACTTTGAGCGAACACAATATAGAAAGTGACTGTTGGGTAGGCTATGATGGGAAAGTGTATGATGTCACTTCTTTTTTGTCAATGCATCCAGGTTCTGCAGAGGCTATAATTCCTTATTGTGGGACTTACGATGAATTTACAGAAGCATTTACTAAAAAACATGGAACTTCTAAAGTCTCAAATCTTATGAGGGTTGGAACTCTTATCGGAGACTTTGAAATTCAAGGAGAAATTTGAAATGCATTCTAAAGAAGTTGCTACTGTTATATTGAGGGTTTCTCTTGCACTTGTTTTTCTTTATTTCGGGATTCAACAGACTCTTGATCCTGGGACATGGTCTGGATTTGTTCCTGAATTTTTACAGCTATCAATTGTTTCTGCAAATAATATTGTTATTCTCAATGGTCTTATTGAAATAATCTTAGGGACTTTTCTAATTGTTGGTTTATATGTTAGATTTGCATCTATGGTTATGTCTTTGCATTTGTTTGGAATTGCTTTTTCTATTGGATTATCTCCTTTAGGAGTTCGTGATTTTGGACTCGCATTTGCAACACTTGCTCTATTCTTTTTTGGTGCTGATAGATATACTGTAGATTATAGATTTGGTAAAAAGGAAACTAGTATCTAAATATATTTAAACGAAGGATATTGATTTTCTTTATGGTTAAAGAAGGTTTATTGAAGATTAAATATTCGCCACCTTACCATCATTGGTTGAATAGAGCAAGCGTTTCTCCTTCACCAATGAATAGTTTACTTGGAGAGATATTTGACGCTGAGGGGATTTATACTTTATTTAGAACGGTAGGAAACACTGAGGCAGTTAAATTGCTTGAAGGTTATTATGGTGAGAGGAAAAAAAGTGAACCTTGGGTGGTACATAAAAGAAGAAATAGCGCAATCCTACACTCTGGTTTTGGTCCTGGTAGAAGGCCTTTGTATCTTGACAATCATTTAAAAGAGGTTTATTTAAATATCTTGGAAGAACGTATCAAAAAAGAATTTGGAGCGAATAATTATAGGGATTTTCCATTAGTTAACGGAGCTTTTAGTATGGATGCTCCTCCTGAAGCAATACTATGGCCTCACATACATGTGATAAAAGGTAGAGAAGCAACAAAGCGAAAATACTTTCAAGAATTGATTGATTCTCTTACTGATGTTAAAACTCATGCACAGTTAAGAAAGGAAGAAGAGCCTCAAAACTATAGAACGGGAGAAATAGATATATTACATAAATATGATGTAAATCCTTTAGTATTGGAAGATAGGGTTTGGGTTTGCAAAGGAACAGAATTAAAAAATATTGTCGATTTTTTGATGCCATTTACTTTTGATTCTGGAAGAAGTGAATCATGTTCCCACTGTGATGATGATTGAATTATTTAGCAAGATTTTGTATCTTTTCTACTAGTTCTGGTTGGATATAGTGATGTATTGTTACGGTAAAACTATTTTTCCATTCTTCTGTTTTTTTATCAAATCTTTTATGACCAAGTTTTTCGGCTATTTCAGTAAATAGTTGCTTTACTTCATCTCTAGTTGCGCTTTTATGAAGTTTTAGGAAGTCTTTTGCTCTTTTTGTTGCATAAAATGAACGAACTATATGCGGGTAGAATCTTTCTCCACAGTATTTTTCAAATGCACTCATAAAATCTGTATCTTTTAATGGTTGATTTTTCTCCTTTGTAAATACAAAATCAGAGTTCTTTATTGGGTTTATCTTTTCTCTTAATCTTTTTATGTAATCTTGAGGGAACTCTTCAACTATATTCATAGGCACACCAGATTTGGCTATATAATTAAATTGAACTTTGTTTTTGTTTATTTTAATATCTTTTTTCTTTAAAGTTGTAAGTCCTTTATGTCCATTTTCTTTGAAATAAATTTCATTTCCAACTCTCATGTAGGTCTTTAGTAATGTGTATACTGGGAGTGCGTAAATATCTTCTTTATTGCTTAAATTGTTTATTACTGCTTTTTGTAGTTTATTATGCAAGCTTTCAAATCTTTCTACTTTCTTATATTTGTTCTTTACTGCCTTATTTCTTTTTTCTAAAGTATATAGATAAGCATATTTTCCATTAGGGTTTTTGTAAATTAGATCCCAATGATCATGGGAATTTTGATCATGAATTGTCAGATCTTCTGCAAAGAGAGAGTATGCTTTGTCTAACTTCTTACCATCTGGGAGGATGTTTATTCTTGCTCCTTGAATTTTACTTTTATATAGTTGACCTTTTAAAAATTTAGCATTCTTTTGATCTATTAGTTCATTGAATTTGTTGTGTGATTTAAATAGAGAAATTACTTTTTGTGTGTTTGGGAATTCTTGTTTTAATATTTTCCAATTTCCTTTTGAGAATTCATATGTCTTAAGATCTTTTCCTATGCGGATTGTTCCTGTCTCTATCATCATCTTTATATTTTATCAGTGTTTGACTATATAATACTTGACTTTAAAAAGGACATTTTATTCATATTTATATGAATGAATTTATGAATTTAGGACTAAGTGTTGGTCTTGTAAAGGCATTTTCTGATGCTGGAATTACAAGTCCTACAGATGTTCAGGCAAAAGCAATCCCTCTTGTTTTAGATGGTAAAGATGTACTTGGAAGTTCTGCTACTGGATCTGGTAAGACGATCGCTTTTGGTGCTGGAATAATTGAGAAAATTAATGCTGGAGATGGAATACAATCTCTTATTTTGACACCCACTCGCGAACTTGCTGAACAAATCAGTAAAAATCTTGCTAAGTATTCAAAACATGTTGGGCTTCGTGTAGTTCAAATATTTGGAGGGGTTTCTATTGAGCCTCAAAAACATGCTTTACGAAGTGCAGATATTGTTGTAGGAACTCCTGGAAGAGTTCTAGATCATTTGAGAAATGCTTCTCTTAATCTGAGCAAAGTTAAGTTTTTAGTTTTAGATGAAGCAGATAGAATGTTAGATATGGGATTTATAGATGATGTTGTGACTATAATTGATCAATGCCCTAAAGAAAGACAGACTTTATTATTTTCAGCTACTATTTCTTCAGATATATCAAGAATTGCTAAACATTATATGAAGGAGCCTGTTTTTGTTGAATCTGAAAGTCAGGTTGATCCTTCAAAACTACATCAGATTTACTACGATACTCCGAATAATCTAAAATTTTCATTGCTAGTTCATTTATTGAAACAAGAAAAGAGTGGTCTTGTTATGGTTTTCTGCAATACTAGAAGAAATGCAGATTACGTAGTTCATAATTTAGAAAGAAATAAAATTGATGCTATTGCTATACATGGTGGACTTGCGCAAAATAAGAGAAGTAGAATTATGGAAGAGTTTCATTCTTCCAAGGCTTTGATTTTGGTTTGCACAGATGTTGCAGCTCGTGGTTTAGATGTAAATAATGTGTCTCATGTTTATAATTTTGATATTCCTAAGACAAGTATAGAATATATTCATAGGATTGGACGTACTGCTAGAGCTGGAAAAGAAGGTATTGCTATATCAATAGTTACACAGAGAGATTATGATAATTTTAGAAGAGTTTTGTCTGATCCTGCTCTAAATATAAAGCAAGAACAGATGCCGGAAGTTGAACCAATACCTGTTCGGTTTAAGGAAGTTGCTTCTGACAGAGATAATCGTGGACGTCTTACTTTTGGTGGCCGTGGGCGTTTTAGTGGCGCTCGTGAAAGAGGTAGAAGTTTTGGAAGAGATTCAAGAGGGGGTCGTTCTGGAGGGAGTAGATTTGGTGGAGATAGAGATTCAAATTCTGGAAGTTCTAAGAGTGGTCAAACTTTTGGTAGACCTGGTAGAAGAAAAGAAAGAATGTATTGAGGATTAGACTTAAATATATAATAAAATTCAGTTAAATATGTTTGATATTAAGTTTTTACGAGAGAATCCTGATGCTGTCAAAGAAAATATTAAAAAGAAATTTAAGAGTGATAGATTAAAATTAGTTGATGAGGTTCTTGTTAAAGATAAAAAGTGGCGTGAGTTAAAAGGGGAAGTTGATAATTTAAGGGCTTCTCGTAATAAGATATCTAAGGAAATTGCAGATGCTAAAAAATCTGGGAAAGATGCTAAGAAGTTGCTTAAGGAAGCTGGTGAAATTCCAGAAAAAATAGAACACTTAGAAAAGAAGATGTATGGATTTGAAGAAGAGATAGCGGTTATCTTGTCCAGGATTCCTAATATGATTCATGAATCTGTTGCTATTGGGAAGGATGATTCTGAAAATGTGCAAATGCGTAAAATTGGAAAACCCAAGGAGTTTAATTTTGAAGTAAAAAATCATTCAGAAATTGCTGAAGATCTAGGGGTTGCTGATTTTGATGCTTCTGCAAGGGCAAGTGGAAATGGATTTTACTATTTGCAAGGAGACTTAGCATTACTTAATCAAGCATTGATTAGATTTGTTATTGATAAATTAGTTTTAAAAGGATTTACTTATGTGGAGACTCCTTTAATGCTAAACTCTAGTGTAATGAAGAATGTTACTGATTTGAATGATATGAAAAATCAAATATATAAAATTGATGAAGAAGATTTATATTTAATAGGAACTAGTGAACATTCTCTTATTGGTAGATTTATAGATACTATATTGAATGAGAAAAGTTTGCCTATGAAATTTGCTTCTTATTCGATGTGTTTTAGAAAAGAGATTGGAAGTCATGGAATTGATGAAAAGGGATTATATAGGAGTCATCAATTCAATAAAGTAGAAATGGTTGTTGTTTGCAAGCCAGAAGATTCTATGAAATTTTTTGAAGAATTGCAGGGAATTACTGTCGAAATTTTTAAAGAACTTGATATCCCAATTAGGATTTTAGGAATTTGTTCCGGTGATTTGGGAGATTTGAAACATGTTCAGGTAGATATTGAAGCTTGGTCTCCGAGAAAAAATGCTTATTTTGAAGTTGGTTCTTGCTCGAATTTGACTGATGCTCAAGCTCGCAAGCTTAAGATTAGAGTTGATTCTGGAAAGGGTGAAAAATATATCCCTCATACATTGAATAACACTGCTATTGCAACTTCGCGTGCAATGGTTGCAATTCTTGAGAATTATCAACAAAAAGATGGTTCAGTTAAGATTCCTGAAGTTTTATTGTCTTATATGCATGGTAAGAAAGTTATTGGTAGGAAGTAATATGAAACTGTTTCTTACTGCAAATATTATTGGGCAAACCATGGTATATATTTCCTAGACTTTTATTAATAATATAATTTAATTTAT
>JBBSXO010000007.1:0-45593 GCA_038045705.1 Nanobdellota archaeon | reverse complement strand
CAGTTAAGTTATAATTTACATTTCTAACAACTGTTCCACTTGTTCCAGTAATTATCACACTTTGATTAGAAACCAAAGTAGCAGATCCAGAAGCAGATAGTGTAAGAGTTGAAGAGCAAGGATTTCCACTAGAAGGAGTACAACTTGTTGGATTAAATAACGCAGAAATCCCAGCAGATAAGTTAGTAGCAGTAAATGCCACTGTAGATGAAGTTCCAGAAGTATGAGTTGCAGTAACCGTTGTAGAAACAGAATTCCCTCTTTGTACAGATCCAGATATAGGGTTTCTAGAAAGACTAAAACTCAAAGGAGTTCCAGTTCCAGATGATTGAGGAACGCAGTTAAGTGAAGCATACCAAACTTGAGAAGGATACGGACCATTCAAATTAGTAGATCTTCCACCTAAAACATAAATATTATTATTATAAATTACTGAAGTATGATCTCCTCGAGGCGAAGGAAGACTAAGCCCATTATACCATCTAACAATATTTCCATTTTGATCCAATCTTGCTATGAAAACAGTGTCTTTAGCAGTAGCATCTTGGAATGCGCAAGTATTTGATGTATGTAGAGGACGATTCATTCCACCAACAACTATTATACTATCTTTTACAAAATTAGCGGAATGATCAAATCTTCCTTCTGGCAAAGATATAGTTGAAGACCAAGAGGTTATTTCTCCATTTGATTGAGGTGTAGCAACAAAAACAGAATTTAAGTTAGTATTTATTGGAGGAGTAGTAGTTGGAACACACATAGAATCATCTTCTCCACCAATAGCATAAACTTTATTTGGAACTATTCCTGTTCCAGCAACATCCCATTCAGGATAAGGTCCTCCTGCAAGATAATAAGCTCTAGATACTGGAAGATTTTGCGTAGGTCCTCTAATCCAACTATTAGAACCATCTCCAGTTAAACTACCATCATTATTAATTGTAACATACTCAACTATATTAATTCCAGCACCACCACTACCACCTCCATATTTATACATTTTATTATTAGATATTGCAATATCATGTCCATGAGTTGTGAAATCTAATCTAGGTCCAACAGTCCAAGATCCTATTGTTCCATCACTTAAAACAGGGGCGTAATTCACATTATTTATTGCAACTTCTCCGCTTCCTCTATCTGCCAATCCTCCTATAAGATAAACAGTAGCACCATTCCCAGAAGGATTTCTATTAATTACCATTTTGTGATCCTGTAAACCTTCAGGCATAGTAGTCAATAAGTTCCAAGTTCCCAGAGAACCATCTGAGTTTATAGAAGCTCTATATATTTGATTATTTGGTCTAACAGCTCCCCATTGTCCCCCTGAAATATATATATAATTATTATATGCAGTAGCAGCACTGTCATGAGCTCCTTGCGTAGAGAATCCAGAAAGTGAAGAAGTTGTTTGCCAAGAACTTATCGTACATGAAGGCATTCCTAAAGTAGATGATTGCAATGTTAAACTTTGAGTTGAACTAATCTGGAAATCAGGATTTCTAACTTTTATTTGGTAAACTCCAAGTGGATAATTAGAAGGGAATGTAACATCTATTCTTGAACTGGTCACAAAACTAGACACAATAGAAGAAGGAAGAATCTGTCCATTAAGCAAAACAATAGAACCAGGAACAAAATTACTTCCTATAAGTTGAACTGTTTGGGGAAGAATAGTAGTAGAAGAAGGATTCAACGAACTTAAAATAGGAGCAGGATCTCCAGTGGCTGATTGCATATTAAAATGATAATTTTTAACAACAGAAAATATATTATCATCTGCCCTAACTTCCCAATCATATCTCCCTTGAGGCCATGCAACTAATGGAGAAGCATGTGCTTGAATTTCTAAAGCGTTAAGAGATCTATTATAAACAATAACTTCATCTATAATTCCTGTAAAAGATCCTCCAGCTTCAGTTGAAGCAGAACTCCTTGAAGGACTACCCATAGTGAATGACCAAGAGTTTGTGTGTGTTAATCTGTTATTGTTAAGTCCAGAAGCTGATTCCAACCAAGGCGTAGTTCCAGCTTCCTGACCGTCAATGTAAATCGTAATGCTTCCACTAGTGCCACTTGTAGATTGAGCAACCAAAGCAACATGGTGCCACTGATTCAATGTAATCGCACTAGAAGAAGTCACTGTTCGAGTCTGACCACCAAGAATATTCGGATAACCTACTATTCCTCTCAAATAATAAGATCCTCCTTGTTGTATTAATCTTAATCCATATCCTTGATTGTCTCCCTTTTTACCAAAAAGATAAACATTTGGAGTGCTTCCAGGAGAGTTAGATATTCCTGGTTGTAATAAATCTGGTTTAATCCACCCTTCAAGAGTAAGTGTTCTAAGACCAGTAAATTGCAGTAGCCCAGCATTTGAAGCAGTAGAACCTATATTTCCAAGACTGATAATTTGTTGTTGACTTCCATCAAAATAACGCCCAGTGCCAAAAATTCCCTGGGTACTAGAACCTTGTATAGTGACTGGGTTATTATTTCTTCCAGATTTATCATTAGTATTTCCTTCAAAATCATAGAATGCATTAAGAGTTGGTTCTAAATTTATTCGTTGAGGCAATTCAGTATAAGTTCTAATGTTACTTCCAGCAGGAAGAGATTCTTGTAAAATCAAATTAAATCCTTGTTCATTAGGTTTTTTCAAATATACTTCTAGATCCATTGGATATTCGTCATTTACGTTTGTTTGAATACTCAAAGAATTAGTATTTGGAATTGTAGAATCATTTGCTGGAACAGGATTAGTAACTCTTGGAGCTGTTCCATCTAGCGTAAATCTAAGCAGAAAGTCTTGTATATTTACTAAATTATTAGATACTCCTTGGCAACGAACATGGTAAGTATGAGCTCCTTCAATTAGTCCGCTTAATTGATGAGAATGTGTCAATCCACCAGTAGTTGAGAAAGTATTTTGCATTGATAAGTAATCTATATTCGGCCTTATGTCAAATTTACAAATTGATTCAACATTAGTGCCAACGCCAATTGTTGTAGGATTCGCAAGTATAACACGACCAAGAGGTATTGGGTTACGAACAGTTGGAGGAGCAACACCTAAAGAACAAAGACAATTTAATCCAGGAGCATAAGCATATGATGGAACACATCTACCTTCAGAACATGAATTTGCACCAACTGTATTAAGAGGATTAACATCACATTGTTCACCTATTGAAGGCTCAGATACAAGATTGCCACAATAAGCTATTCCTACGCAAGCAGAACTACTAAATGTAGGATTACTGCATTGAGCATCATTACAATCTCTCAAAGTGTTACAATTATTATCTAAGCTATCGCTACAAAGAGCACCTCTTTCTATAATATTTGGATTAATGTTAATATTGTTATCATTACAATCTCCAAGACAATTAGACCACCCATCACCATCGTTATCAGTACATACAGATCCCTGACCAGTAGCCGTAGAAATATTCATTAAATAAGTCAATGAACAAAGCTGATATCCCTCAAACTTTCCTAAGTTAAGTCCTCTATCTGCCCATCTTTGACTTGCATCTCCTCCTCCCAAATAATAAATATAAGCTGATTCAAAAGCACCTTTTAGTTTCTGTTTAAGAGTAGGGTCTTGAGAGTAATCCCTAATCATTGCACACATTGAATATTGCATCCAATAAAAGAATCTATCAGTGTGGTAAAATCTAGTATAATCATTGAAATTTTGTAATGGGAATCCAGAAGCTGGACCAACGACAGTCCATTGAGTGAAAGTGCCACTACCTTCAGCAACAGGGACATTTTGACCGCTCAAAGAATGAGTAAGAGATACACCATTTCTTACTTCAGTAGGTTCCTTGTAAGCATATTGAAATAAATAAGTAAGTTGATGATCAAATATTCTCTCTATCGTAGATAAAACTAGTTGATCATCAGTTATATCGGCATAAATATTGTAAAGTCCTTCATCAACGATTGCATCTTCCCATGCAACCCCCACATTTGTATTACCACTTGCATGACGATTAATTGCTGCAGGGTCATTCTTTGTACCCATAAATCCGACAGGAAATGGATCTCCCGTAACTGGATTAGTCCCTCTACTACCAATAGCATTTCTATTAAGAGTGTATAGTTCAATTAAAGATGGTTGAAACTCTAAAGTCCTTTTATAATAAGGATTTTTAGTTATTCTATATAATTCTGATATAGCAACCATTGCTCTTCCTTGTCCTCTTTGTTGTCCTCTTATTCCTCCAAGAGATCCAACATTATGGAAAACGCTAGCCCATGTATCAGTTATATCTTTGTATAAATGTAAAACCATTAAATCTCCTGTAGACTCATAATAATTTGCTAGTCTATTTGGTCCAAAATGTGCATCATCCCACCCAGTCCACTGTCTTGACAAACCATAAATCCCAACAGGATAATTTAGAGCATGAGGTTGAGAATTGTTGACCTGATCGCAATAACCAAGAAAATCTTTAGGAGTAAACGGCTGACCAGTTCTCTGAATTGTTATTCTTGCTAGTCCGCAGAAAGTACCATCCTCCGCAGGATTAACTTGCGAGCTAATAGAAAAAGGTCTAGTGCGATAAGGAGCTATGCTAGCTTCAGTATGATTTTCAGGATTAAATCCAACTAGATGATGAGGAATATAAGGAATACTTATACTCATATATCTCATCGCATCTAAATATTTTTTTTCACACCTTTCGAAGCAAGAAAGCATATACTTGACGTAAAGTGTTTGAATTGTGTTAACAGTCTCTCCTTCTCCAGCAGAACCCATTTCTCTTCTTCCAGTTCCACCCTCTCCAAAACGATAAGGATTGCTATTCATCAAAGGTATAGTTGAACCTATATCTGAAGAATAGAGGTTGCCTCCGTTAAGTTCTTCATTTGCATCTAATGCAAAATTCCAAATAGCATGACCAAGATATCCATTTTTAGACCCTAATGATTCAGGATCAGGAAGCTCAGAATAAATAGGGCTATCAACAAGAGAATAACGACCAAGAGATTGACCTGAATAAATTCCATTTTCAACAAAATAGTTTGAGTTTGTTCCGACCCTATTAGAAAAATAAACAACAACTTCAGTTCCTAAACCTTGTCCAGTTCCGATATAATTTTTAGGAGGGCTTTGAGGGTTAGTATATCCTCCTCTTTCAACTAAGCTACAAGAACCAGTACCACTGACTCTAGAACAAGTATAATTTCCCGGATTAAACTGACACCCATCACTACATCGATTCATAGATCTAATATCAGTTCCAAGCAACTCCTGACCATTTGAAGGCATTATTGAAACAGCAACAGCGTTTGTTTCTTGACTGACAGATGTAGGAAATATATATTGTCTATCTTCTAAAAAACCACTCATAGAATTTCCAGCAGTAGTATTGATGTAAAGATTTAAGTCATGATATTTCATATGTCCATTCTGTCCTTCGCTATAAATCCATTCATTGTTAGCATCACGAACTCTGGTAAGCTCATCAAGATTATGGGTGTTTACCCATAAATGCTGGACTCTAGCAAGAGGTTCATTAGAAACAAAAGTAACATAAAATACAGAAGATCCTAAATGAGTTAAGTCTGCAGAACCAATTGGACGATGTGCTTTGTGGTATTCATAAATCTTTATAAGAGGTCCATCCAAAACAAGTCTTGCTTGAGATATATCAAAGGTTACTTGATAAGGAGCCTGATTAACATCACGACTCACTGCTTTAACCTGTCCACTTTGTAAAAAAGTATTAACAGAAGAATGAAACTGAAAAGCAGGAGGAGTCCAACTAGCATCTCTAACAATTCTATAAATTACTTCCTGTCCCGGATTAAGAGAGACTTTTACATGTGCAACAGCTGTCCTTATGCTCCCAGATTTAGGATAATAAGAAGTAGGCTGTATTTGACTAGGTAAATTTGTTCCAGAACCATCTCTTAAGATAAATTGAAATATATTTGCATCAGTAGCCTCATTTTCTTGAAATGTTATTGGGACAGATGCTAATTGATTTGAAATAGCAAGGCTATTTGTGTTATTTATAAAAATCTCATCCAAACCAAGAGTAACAAGGGCATCTGGAGATCCTTCACCACCATTTTCAGGAGAAAGAGAAGTATCATCTTTAAATGATTCAAATAAATCAGCAATAGAATTTCCAGTAACTATTTTATTTAACTTAATATCAAAACTATTATAAAAAAATAAAAGAAAAATGAAAATTGAAATAACTGATATAATAACAACGACATCTTTCCTCATAAAAAAACATGGTTATGGTGGCTTATAAATATAATTAATCAAATTTATCATTGATATAATCAACCAATGAATTTCCATACAACTTAATTGTTGAAGGACCATTCCTTATATAGAAATCTTCTTGACCATTATCTTTAAGAAAAACTCTCTTGTTGCTTGAAGTGCATTCTATTTTAAGAATTTTTTTACTATCTATCTCAAACAAATCATAATGTACAAAATGCATAAATTGAGCACCAATATAATCTTTAATTATATTATTTACATACAACCTAAGTTTATCTTCACTAACAAAGGCATCTTTCTCAAGTCCAAGAATTTCCCCTTTATCAGAAACCCCAACAATCAAAATTCCACCATCTGTGTTAAGATAAGCAACTATTGTTTTCAAAATAGCATTTTCCATATTTTTATCAATTAAATTAGTGTGTAGATTAGTTCTAATAGAAGATTTAAATTCTAGTTTAGGACCCTCGCCTTTCTCTATCATTGACCTTATTTTATCACTTGAATTTTCAAGATTTTTATTAGACATAAATAATTTATGATTTTTCTTCATTATGCCAACAACAAGTCCGCTCATAGGATTCCATATTCCTTTTTTTCTATATAAATAACCCCCGGTAGAAACTAAAAAAGCAGCAAATCCGTCAATTATCAAATCATGTGCAACAACGCCTGTCCCAATCTGTTGAAGCGCAAATCCAAATATATTATCAAGTGAAAATTCTATTACTTCCCAAATAGCTCCCAATGTGAATGATAATGCAAAAGCTAGAAATATCATCATAAATGTACTTGAATCTAAATGTTCTTGATCTTCAAGAACAAGAATTATAGTAAGACCAATAAAGCTAAGTGCAAGTGCAGCAACTCCTTTAAGCAAAATGTCCCACCACCATAAACTAGCAAATGCTCCTCTTACTTCTCCAAGAAATAAAGCACCGTAAATTATCAGTAAAATGACTATCTGCATCTCAGAGCCAGTTTTAATTCCAAAACGAGCAAGAATCTTAGGGATAAAAGTTGCAACAAAAGCAATTACGCAAAATGCCATTGCTAACTCTCTACCACTACTAAAGGCACTAAAGAAACCAAGTATCAGAATTAGTCTTACAGCATTAGTGACAATAAGCCCAACAGACATCTTAGACATTAAACGCTTTAACATAAATTACAGATGCAACTGTCTTATAAAAGAATTGTTGTTTAGCATAGAAAAACATCCATTTTTAAACTACAAATGCCTATTTATAACATGAGGGTTAAATTCACATTTTCAAGCAGAAAAACAAGAAAGATAGATCCGCACAATAAACATAGACAGGAATATCCCTCATTAGCTAAAGAAGTAATCATTTCTTCAGATATAGTCTTAGAAATTTTAGATGCTAGATTTATCAAAGAAACTCGTAATTTTCAAATGGAACAATTTGCAAGAGAGCATGGGAAGATTTTAATTTACATTTTAAACAAAGCAGATCTAGTAGACCATGTAAAGATAGAACAATCTGGAGATCTAGAAGATACAAAGCCTTATGTTTTCCTTTCATGCAAGTCTCATCATGGTAGAAGAGAGTTAAGAGAGCTAATAAAAATACAAGCTAAGAAATTTAAGAGGGCAAAAAATAAGTCTGAATCAAATGAACATATGGAACAAGAACATCTAGAACTCCATAAACAAGGTATAGGTATGAAAAAATTCTTCAAAACTGGAAATGAAGTTCATGTTGGAATAATCGGATATCCTAATGTAGGAAAGAGTTCAATAATTAATATGCTAACTGGCAGAGGCGCAGCCAGAACCTCTCCCAAAGCGGGTTTTACAAGAGGAATTCAAAAGGTAAGGTTAGCACAAGGACTAATGCTCTTAGATACTCCTGGAGTAATGTCTGATGAAGATGCAGCTGCAAGTCAGTTATCTCATTTAAAAAAACATGCGATGATTGGCGTTCGCACATATGACTCAACAAAAAATCCCGAATTTGTAGTAGCTCAAATAATGTCCGACAACCCTGGTCTTTTTGAAAGCCATTACGAAGTTGAAGCAAATGGAGATTCCGAAATATTATTGGAAGAATTAGGAAGAAAAAGGAATTTATTAATTAAAGGTGGAGCAATTGATATGGATAGAGTAGCACGATTAGTTCTGAAAGACTGGCAATCTGGTAAGATTAGGAAATAATAAGCAGTTTGGCATTTAATAATTATTATCAAATAATTAAATTACTTAAAAATAGACAATATCTCTTTAATAAGCCCTTTAAGTGGTTCTCGATCCCAAAACTCTTTGGGAATCATATCTCTATAAGTCGTATAATCTCTAATAAGATCTCGAAGGGCTTCTCTTCTAGTATAGACATTCGTTCGCGATTCAGAGTCTGCAATTGGATCTTCTTCATCTGTTTGCTCTCTTATTTGAGGCAAAGCAGGAAATCTTCTTAGAATAGCTTTAGCTTTATCCCTAGTCATGCATAAACTATTATAAGCATCTAAGTATATTCCAACTTGCCTAAAATTATATTTTGGTTTTTCTTCAGCCATAGAATTGCCTCAAAATCTTTATATTTAAGCTTTATCAATTCAAGGCTCTGTCCAGAGTTCAATTCAAAAACCTTTAAATAAAACAATTACTAAAAACGATAATGGATCCAATAATGGCTGCAGGACTTCTTGGAGCAATAGGTGGCTTGACGAGAGGCGTAGTCGGTTTGCTAAAAGCTCTCTCTTTAAGACGAAGAATAATCTGGAATTATTATTTAATCACTGTATTAACTGCAGTAATAATTGGAATCTTTGTAGGAATTGTCTTCAACTTCGACCCTAGACTTTCTTTATTATCGGGTTATGCAGGAACAGACATTTTAGAAGGAATATACAAATCTTTTGCAGTACAGAAAATATATTCTGCACCAAAAAGTAAGAAGTAATTATAATTAAATTATCTTTTTTAGACATCTATCATAAATGTTTTTTTCTAAGGGTGCTATCTATCTTTCCCGTATAGAATTTACTAAGCATCCAGGAGAGACCCACTTTTCCTGTTCATAAACATCCTTACCCACAAACTCTTCCCATTCTGTTGCTAACTTATTTAATTTTTCCTGATAAACTGGCTTTAACGATTCGTCTAAATAATCAAATGGACAATACTTCATTATTGTACTACCACCTTTCCAAACAGCCAGCTCAGTCATAGCAATCTTGTAATCAAAAGTCTTTCTGGGAGCTGCCTCTCCTATAAATTCTCCGGCAGTTACATAATCTCCATCTTTCACCATCAAATTAACAAGATGTTCAAAACTTACAATTAAATCTGAATTTTTAGGAAGAATACTAACACCCCAATCATCGGTGTGCTCAAAATAATCAATTTTAACAACACCCCCAGCAGGAGCTTTGACTTTTGTATTCAAAGGTACATGAAACCAGTATTCTACATTCCCAATACCATCAGAAAAATACTTCTCCTTAATTCCAAAATCAACAAATGTCTTATCACCTGAAATGTGCCCATCATCGTAAACGAGAGATTTACTAAAAATTAAATCACCTGCCAAGTTAGTTTCTTTATTCAATGGTTCTATATCGAGACCTAAATTCATGAGAACAGGTAATTTTTTTTGAGATGGTTCAGAGAGATCATCTTCACTCGTATCTTCAGAGTTTTCTTCGATATTTGGTTGTAAATTTTCATTTTTTAGATAACTTTCATCTTCAACTTCCTTATCTTGATTGCCAGTTATAAAAATAAATGCCGAGACAACTGCAATAAGAATTATGAATATACCTACTAATATCAAACTATTTTTCATCCCAAAATAAACTTAGCTTTAGTTATATATTTATGTTTGTGTAAAAAATAACTATTCCTTCTTAATCTTTAAGAGGCGAATTACAGTTACCTCTTTGTATTGAAGAGAACATTTACAAATCTTTTGCAGTACAGAAAATATATTCTGCACCAAAAAGTAAGAAATAGACTTATTTTAAAAATTTTCTAATATCTTTAAACAGTTTCCTAAACGGCTCTTTGGATCTTAATTCAATAGGAAGATTTTCTCTAATTTTCTGATACTTCCATCTTAGTCCCTCTTTTGTAGATGCTATGGTTACATCTTTTCTTTCATCAAGAGGCCATTTCCATCCTTCAACTGTTTCTACCAACTCTAAATCCTCTCTAGCCACATTAAATGCAGTGTGTAAAGAAGAATAGGCTCTCAAATATTTCTTAATTTCTCCATATTCCATAAAAATAACCCTAAGATTAAGGTATATAATGGTTACTAGTTACATTTAAATTAACTGCGAAATAATTAGCAATATGGCAAACCCAGATTTAGTTAGATTTATATTAGAAGCTAGAAAAAGAGGTTTTAACGATAATAAAATAAAGGAAGTTCTTCTAAGCAATAAATGGCCATCTAGAGAAATAAATTTAGCATTTGAAACACTTAGAGAAAAACATCACTTCAAAGAAAGCGTAACTATATGGCTAGACTCGGAAGTCATTAAGCTGTTAGAAAAGAGAGCAAAGAAAAACATGCTAAATGTCGAAGAACAAATAGAAGATATAGTGAGAAGAAGCATAGCAAATCAAAAACCAACAAAGGCAAAAGAAAAGTTAGATGATATGTTAGTAGGTTTATTCTCAAGAAAAACTAGAAAGTAAGCTACAAATCTACAATAGATTTGAATCCACCATAAGCAAATCTCTTCATATCAAAAGGCATATCCATTGGCTTATCTACATATTTCTTTGCAAAGTAATCCATTACTTTTTTGTTAACAGCATCACGATGTGCTTTATTCTTGTAGGTTATGAAAGAAAAGAATACTTTTTCTCCACTTTTAGCTTTGGCCATTTTTGGAAAGTTGGAAGATTTCATTCCATGGGTATCAGGATGCATATCATCTCCTAAAGCCTCAACATAACTAATAGCCCCAAATCTTTTCCATACCTTTCCAGCTTCAGAAGCCATTTTATGATACTCTTTAAGCCTATTATTTTTTATCACCAGAACAAATCCATCAACATATACCATAAACAAAAGAGAGATAGCTTATTAATAAATCTATCTTCAAAGTCTTAGCAAACTAAAAACAAAATAATCAGCACTAGAAAGACCAAAACTTATAGTGCCATTAGCCCACAATATCAAAAGTATTCCTAAGGCAATCATAATCAGCCCTATAAATAATCTCATCCACTTCTTTTGTTTGTCCTTCCAAGCTTTAATTGATTCAGCTGAAACTCCAAAAGATACGAGTAAAAGTATTATGATTAAAGGCAATACAAAAATGAAGTTATACAAAACAAGTAACCAAAATACTTCCGCACTAAATCCTATTTTAGCAAGCAATGTAGTTATAGCAAGATAAGGTCCACCAGTGCATGGCAGTTCAACAGCAGCAACAAATATGCCTAAAACGACTGCTCCAGGTATAGAGACTTTCTTCATCATTTTCTTTATTTGTTCAGCACGTCTGGCAGGAATTGCAAGAGTAATTCCTTTTCCATACCAGAAAAAGTCTTTAGCCTCAATAATTCCAAGAATTATAACAAGAATTCCAACTATCCAGCTTAATTGTTCTGAAATATTAAATTTTTGAATAAAAGCTAGTAAACCAAATCCAGCCAGTAAGTAGGTTGTAAAAACAGCCAAAATATAAATTAATCCAACAATAACCATTTTTTTCTTATCTTTAGATAATTCAAGTAAGGTTGCAATCAATAAAACTAAAACTCCAATGGCACAAGGATTTATCGAATCGATTAAAGCAGTTAATAAAACAACAGGTAATGGCGGTAAAGCTATCTCAGCAACCATTATTTAGCCTCAGGAGCAATACAACCAGTAGCAATAGCTAATTCCTCAAACGTCGGTTCACCAACCAACCTAGTATTTACATCATTATTAAACTCAAATGTAGCATAACTTTGTATTTCTTTTTCAATACAAAGAAGTGACTGCTCGTTATCTCCACGAGGATCACACTCAACATAATTAATATATCTAAAAGATTCTCCAAATGCTTTCTTTACTTTAGCACAATGAGGGCACCAGAAAGCACCATACATAACTGCACCATTTTCAGTTAGGCATTTAGCAAAAGAGTCAACATCTTCAGAGCTATAATTACTTCCAGATTTTAATGCAAAAGTTAAAATCAATATTATTCCGATTATAATTAAAATCCCAATTACAAGCATTCCATTTCCCTTCTTTTTTGTTTCTTTTTTAGCCATTTTTTTTGATTTTAAAAGATATTATTAGAGATAGCAAAATCATTAAATCCAGAGCAAGGCAAAATATACAATAAGTCTTTAGAATAAAATGTTGTATTAGAAATAGGTAAAAACCATAAACCATTCCAAATAACATCACTCCGCGAATCCATTTTACATTGTCCTCTTTCCAAACAAAAAGAAACTTATCCTTTTTATAGTTTAAGTTTAACATTAAAACAAAAAATAAAGTAAGCAGACCAAGAAATGCATTAGTCGTTATAAAATCAAAAAACAAATTTATTCCTGAAATATCTACTAATGGGATGGGTAAATTAAAATCAATAGTTAATAAATAAGATATTCCATCTAAATTAGCATATGGGCTTTTATTAACAATACCACAATCCAGATTATTTCCAAAAGAGCAGAATTTACTAGCAGTTGCAGAAAAATGTTCATATATCAAAAAAGAAGATATCAGAATTCCAAATACAAGAAAAAAACTTAACCAAATTCTTTTTTTATCTTTCATATCTTTTTCTTCTCTCTATCGCGGGCATGGCTCCCAACAACCATCCCAGCACCAATCAATATCAAGTTCTTTATTATATATTGACCTTCAAGCGTCATAACAAATGGAAACTTTATATAAATTACCTCTGGGAGCAAAATCAAAGGTAAGAAAGTTCCAATCATTTGTAAAGCCATTAAAAGCAATCCAACTCTTAAAAGTGGTCTAAACAAAATACAAACTCCAATCGCAACCTCCCATAGCCCTAAGAAAGGCACAAACCAACTAGGGTCTACAAAATAAACAGTCTTAGTCACAAGATCATTTGCAGAGCTTAAACCAAGTGGCTTCAAGATTCCAAACCAAATAAAAACAAGAGCAAGAGAATATTTCAAGAAGTAATATCCATACCCTTTAAGCCAATCAGTTATTCCTTTATCAATATGGTCAAATTTTCTATTCATCTCCAACCTTTAATAGTTAATGTAAAGCTTTATTTAAAAATGTATTACATCAAATAATCTGGCTACAAATATTTATATGTCTAAACAACAAAGAATAATATGAAGGGACAATATGCTTTCAAAAACCTTGTTTTTGAAGGGGGTGGAGTAAAAGGAATTGCCTATGTAGGTGCTCTTCATGTTCTGGAAGAAAATGGAATATTGCAATCTATAGAAAGAGTCGCAGGAACTTCTGCAGGCGCAATAATAGCAACATTACTAGCTGTTGGTTTTACGCCTCTTGAAATAAGAAAAAAACTAGATGAAGTTAATTTTAATGATTTTAAAGATGATTCTTTTTTTATTATTCAAAATATAGTCAGACTTTTTCGAAAATATGGGTGGTATAAGTGTTCTGTTTTTAGAAAATGGTTTGATAATGTTCTTTCAGAAAAAGTAAGCAAAGATATCACATTCTCACAGCTTCATGAAAAAGAGAATAATGGCATGCGCAAGCTCTATATTATTGGAACAGATGTAAATCACAAGGCGCATGTTATTTTAAGCAACGAAACAACTCCAAATATGTCCATAGCAGATGCGGTGCAGATATCTATGGGTATACCACTATTTTTTCAGGCATTTAACCATAAGAATTCTCTATATGTTGACGGAGGAGTATATTACAATTATCCAATAAATCTGTTTGATGATGAAAAATATGTTAAAACAAAAAAAGAAAATTATTACAATAAAGAGACTCTCGGTTTTAGGGTAGACAGTCCAGAAGAAATAAACAACCAAATAAAAAATGAGCCATTGCCTAGTTTGAAAGTAAATTCTCTTCAGTCCTATATTCAAACTCTTATTGGTGGACTTATTGATTTTGCCAATAAAACCCACTTAAGTGATAGAGATTGGCATAGGACAATTTATATTGATAGCCTGGGCATTAGTGCAACACAGTTTGAATTAAAATCTGAGCAAAAAGAAGACCTAATTGAAAGTGGAAGAGCAGGTGCTCTAAGTTACTTCTCTTGGTTTGATAAATCAAAAGGTGCCAGTAAGCCACTTAATAAGTAGTTCAAAAGCATTGTCTAATGGGGATATAACGCCCAGATCACGTGCAAGAACAAACTATCTCAATTTCTATTTTTTGAGAAGAAAATCTATAATCTCATGAGAACAAACATTCCAAAAATCTAATATCTCTTTGGCATGTGATGCAGAAACATTAAAACCGCGATAATTAGCATCGTGACGTATTTGCTTAAATCTGTCTAAGTAATTTAGCTTAACTTTATCTTTTATATTTAGATCTTTAAGAGAATCTAAACTAATTGAATGGTCTAATGGTTCGTAACCTAAAATCCAAAATTGCGCATCTCCGAGTTGTCTAATTGATTCATAAATTTCTCTAAATATAACTGTAGCATTTTTCTCATTTATAGAAAGGGAAGAAACAACATATACATTATTTTTTGCAGATTCAATTAAGCTTTTGATTTTATCTTTATTAGCTTCTCTCAGACGTAGTCTTTTCTCTTTTACCAATCTATTAAAATCAATGTTCATTTACGAACCTCCAAGAAGCCCATTAGTACTATGCCATTTGCTATATTATTGAATAATCCATCATCTATGGATTTGCGATTGAATTCGTGAATTTGAATACTTCTTCCTATCACTTTTTCAAAATCTGAAAGTGCCATCAATCCAAGTACTTTGTAATCTTTAGCAACGTCTGATTCAATCGCTATGTCTATATCTGAACTAGACGTATCTTCTCCTTTTCTAAAACTTCCAAAAAGGATAATAGCTTTAGGATTATTGTAAGACTGGTTAAGAAATTCTACTAATCCGCTTTGGTAGATGAAATTAAGATTGTAAACTATCTTAGCTCTCTTAAACATCCAATTTTCTTGATTGGCTTTAACCCTCCAAATTTTTGTTAATCTCTCTATTTTTATAAGATCAATAGTTTCCAGTGAAGCTAAAATGGCTCCTAAGTTGGCTTTTGCCACTCCTGCTTCTTTAGCAATGTCACTTAGGCTGAATTCCTTATCTGGGAATTTATAAAAAAGTTGAAGGACTTTTTGCTTAGCAGTCTCTACATATAACATTTGTTCTTTATTAAGACTGTACGGTTTCTTCATATAACATATGTTATAAAATAGAACTATTTAAACTTTACTAATTTCTGGCAAATAAGAACGCCAGACCAAGCATGAGACCATTTTGATATATTCTCGGGCGGTTTTATCTACAATAATCGCTTTTCTTACCTTCAGACCCAGAGCCGGGTAAACCTTTTACAGTGCTTCTAGGAGGTTCAGGCAAATTATCAAGCCAGCAGAGCGCGTTAAATCCGAATTCTTTTTCATCTGAATGTTCAGTTGCCCACCCTTGATCTTTTGAAGCTTCATTTGTTTTTCTTAAATCATAAAGCCCAAAATCTACAGCGACATTTTTAATCTCTTTAAAACCAACTTCTGTAGCAATTAACTCCCCTTTTTCAGCGGATACTTCATAAATTTCTGTCGTTCTAGAATCGCCTTCTTGTGGAGGTGGTAAATTTTCAAATAATTTCTCAAACTTTTCTGTAAGAGTTCGGAGATGATCAAACTTATACATAATTCCACAGTCATTCATGAAAAATAGCAAATATTGTACTTCTCCATTTTCTAAATAATGGCTAGCGCGAAATAGATTCCCTTCCATTGGAGCAACTACATCAATACCATTTGTTTGTTGATTGTCAAATCGGAAACCGCCATGAGGCTTATAATCTCCGCCCCTTTCTTGTCCCGGATATAAAATGCCTGTCGCTAGAGAGACATCCACAGGAGAATCAATGACCAAGGGTTCAGGACACAAAGGAACATCACCAGAAGATTTCCAAACCTCATTATTAAAATCAAAATCCCAACTTACTTCTGCACTTTGAACATATTCAGTGTCATCTTCATTCATGCCTTCAGAGATGCTATCAGCTAACGTACCCTCTTCCATTTCTGGAGAATTACTTATTTCGTTTGAAGCTTCTTCGCGGTTAAAAAAGAAAAGAACAAGACCCAGTACAGCAACCAAGAGAACTGCAATAGCAATCTTAGCTCGCTGTCTCATGCATATTCTAGGATTCAAGACTATATAAATTATTTTTCTGGTTCGTAAATTTACTCCCAGACCAAGCAGTCCATGTTTGTGTTATCCTCATGGGCGTGTAAATATTTATTTTATGATTCCTTCACGGAATATCTAATTCTTCAAGGATTAAAGAGTTTAAAAGTCTTGTCGAGGTCAAGGTGATAGGTGCAAATTTGCGATTTATTGAGGAGTATATTACGACTTAGAATAACCTTCGCAATTTTTAATATATCTCTTAAAAAACCAATTAAGAAAAGGGGAGTCATCTTTCTTAACTTGGCTTCTTTCAAGAGATGTATAATAGCTATTTCTTTTTGTGTAAGGTATGTCTAACATAGGGTATCCATTCTTATGCAAAACAAAATTCATCATTAATCTTGAAATTCTTCCATTGCCATCTCCAAAAGGATGAATGGTTACCCATTTTAAATGCACTAGAGCAGCCAATTCTACAGGATTTAACTTATTTTTGCTTTTATTGTACCAATCAAAAAAATCTTTTATTAAAAAATCCAATTCTGAGGGCATAGGGGGAGTATATTTACTTAAAGAAATGCCTACTTGATGATTTCTAACTTTTCCAGCTACATCTGGCTTAGTTTTCTCAAATAGTTTTTTGTGCCAATAAAGTACAATCTGTAAAGATAATTCTTTTTCATAAGATAGCATTTCATAAAATACTTTATTGTGTTCTTCTGCTTCAATAACATCACTTATTGGTTTTTCCGAAGGAGTTATTCCTTTTTCAATTAGGTTGGAAGTATCTTTTAAACTCAAAGAAGAACCTTCTATTTTTTGAGTGTTATAGGTAAATTTTACTGCAAACGTCTGTTTCTGCTTAGCCTTGGAAGAAGGAGGCATTATCTTTTGCTCTTTGGAGTAATTATTTTTTATTTTTTCAAAATCATTAAACCATTTTTCTTTGTATGACTCTATAACAAACGCTCTTTTTATCTTGTCAATCTCCTTAGGTATCTCTTTTCCAAGATATTTTTCTTTCTTAATGATTTTACTACCTTCCCTCATACTATGTTCAAGATAATAATATGTTTGCTTCCCAGTCTTCTTTTCTCTTATATTCACCATGTATTATCTTGACACTACATATCTATAAATGTTTGTTTTATATAACAAATGTAGGGGTAGAAAGTCTAGTCAGCAATGAGACCATTTTGGTATATTCTTGGGCGGTTTTATGTACAAGTTTAGTACAACATCTTCAAAACAATGTAAAAATAGTTCAACGCCCTGTTTTTCAAAATCTCATTTTTGTTGTCAATAAAAAGTACGCCGGGTTATAGATATGTCCGAAAAAGGCAACACTTTTGAGACCATAATTCATAAATAGGTTCTAGATGGCTTGATTTTATGACGAAACACCATTTTGTTCCACGATTAATAATAAAGAGATTTGCTGACCCAAATGGAAAGATTTCTTTCTACAGCAAGAAAAGCAATAGTGTCTCAAATTCCATTCCCCATTACTATCAGCTTCAAGAAGGAAACTTTTATAGCAATAAATCTTTAGGAGAATTGAAAGCAACTTTTAAACACATAAAGGTCAATCCTTTGTTTAAGAATCTAGAAAAAACTTTAGAGGAAAACCTAAGCGTAAATGTAGAGCATCCAATGGCATCTATTATAGGGAAGGTTATCCAACCAATACTTGATGGAAAAGATGTTAAGCTTTCACCAGAAGAATCAGATTTTGTCAAGAAATACATAGAAATACAGCATGTAAGGACTGTTAAATTTAAAGAAATTGGAAAGCAAGTCCATGAAGTGTCTCTTAGACTACCAGAGAATATTGAAAAGATAATTATGGATAAAGAGCATGCAAGAGAGCCAGATATCAAGAAAATTATTAGAGAAAGAGGTGTTGGACTGAACAGTAAGGCTAGAAGGAAAATAGAAATGAACTGGAAAAGAAAAATAAAAAAGAATCCTAACTTGCTGACTGAAATGAGGAACTCTGATGAAACTAAAAGCCTTCTTGAATCCGAAATAAATAAAGTGGAAACCGACTTAGATTTTATCCGCACTCACCCAGATAAGCATTCTTCAGAAATAATAGATGCTAACTTAACAGATAGATTCCTAAAAGGAAGAGGACTTGATAAAAACAAGATAAGGTTTGTTGTGAATCATACTGCAACCCCATTTGTATTGACAGACACAGGCATAGTAATAATGTATTGGGATTACGGAGATAGAAAAGAGATAAGAGTTTATCTCCCAATTCACCCAAAAATTCTGATTGAATTATGCCCAGAAGAAGAAGTTTTTGTAGCTGATGAGGAATATGTTAGGGAATTTAATAGAATCAGCAAAGATAATGCCCTTCTGAATGTTTACTCAAATTCAGAGGATGCTTTGAAGTCGTTATCAAAATAACTCTTTTTCTATTCCACATATCCTTAAATAAGAGTTTTTTGAATCATTTTTATGGTTATCTCACCAGATTTTTTAGATGTTAGATTTACAGAAATAACTTTATTGCATATTCTTATTTTGCTTGGTCTCCCCTATATTGTCTTTTACTTCCTTGAAAGATTTACAAAATTTGACAAGTTTCAAGAAAAATGGGAATTAGCTTTATTCCTCTTTGTAAGTGGTGGTTTTATTACCCTCTTATCATTATACTTTCAAAATAGGCTAGAATGGAATTTTTGGGTTTTTTATTTTTGGCTGACATTTATTTTAGTCATAGCTCTTTGGATATGGGCGTTACTTTCAAGAACTACTGAACAAAAAGATAAATGGTTTTTGATTAAATTGAAGAATGGGAAGAGGTTTAAGGCAGTTATTTCTTCATCAAATCCTTATTTCATTACTATTAAAGGTAATTCTTCAAATAAAATTATCGAGGTAGATAAAAATAACAAAGAAATAGAACTTGATTGGAAGACCATACAATTTAATACTTCAGAAATTTTTGGGATATACTCTCTTTAATCTTGGTCTGTAGGGATATCTTTTGGATTTTCAGAACCTTGTGATGTGTCAGCTACAGGCTGTTTCTTTTTGCCAGATAAAGACTCTGGAACTCCTACCAAATATTTCATTATTTGAGATTCATCTCTTTGTCCAGACATGGACAAATCCTTTTCAGATTTCTTTTTTGTTGCTTCAGTCATGAAAATGATTATTTTTATAGATATATAAGAATTTATGTGATTAACCTCTTAACAGACCTAGTCTTCCAATTAAACTTCTTAGGGTTCTTTCTAAGTCTTTTCTGAATTTTCCATAAAGTAGGTCTTGAAACATCTCTCTTTTCAGCTTCTTGATTACTCATATTTAGAATAATTTTCCTATCTTTGCCAATATCCTTGTATGTGGTAGCTTTGATTTCTTCAGTCAAATCTTCATTTATCTTGTTTGATTCTTTCCCAATCCATACAATCTCTTTTGGTCTTACATGTTTGCGTTTCAATAAACCAATATCACCATCAAACTTAGATTCTGGATGGTTGATATAGTC
This sequence comes from Nanobdellota archaeon, assembly GCA_038045705.1. GTDB lineage: Archaea > Nanobdellota > Nanobdellia > Pacearchaeales > GW2011-AR1 > SICU01. Next base: position 25,520 of record JBBSXO010000007.1, on the reverse strand, counting down.
AATTATTTGGTTATACAAAGTTTTCCAATTTTCTTCTCCTTGCATAACTTCTCCATTTTCTAAATTAATGAAAGGCTCATAAACAACACTCTGATAATCTTTAGTATATGGAGCAATAGGTTTAATCACCTTATCCTTTAGTTTACGTCCAATCCCTCTAAGGTAGAAATTATATGGTGTAGCACCATTTACATTCTTGAACAAATTCATAATTTTCCAATTTGTAATTGACATTTTACTAACTACAAACATTTTTGAATATTTTTCAAATAAGTCTTTATAAGTAATTTGTCCATAATGTAATTTGAGTATGTCTTCCCATATTTTATAGTGCCAATACTTTTCATCTTTTCCAAATGGATTAGTTATATGTCCAAGACCGTGTAATTTATACTCTTTCTTTTGAGGGTCTGGGTCAATTACTATCTTTCCATTAACTAAATCATATAAAACATAACGCTTAGAGGCTATAGCATAAAGCCATTTGTCTCTTTTTTCAATTTTTAAAACTCTAATGCCCAAATCATAAGGATTGAGAGTTTGAAAGAAATCGCTTAATTCATCTGCGACTTCTGGTGGAACAAATATACTATCTGTGTCCATGTAATAATGTTTATAGCCTCTGGACTGAAGAAACAATTCAGCCATAGTCAATAATAATCTAGCTCCAGCAGTTATAGATACAGCAATTATAGGATTGTAATATTCTCCTTCTTTTTCAAAAATGGACTTTGAACTAAATTTCTCAATTCCATAAACATCCAATTCTTTTTCTTCATCCTCTGGGTCAAGTTGTATGAATATTCCGTAAGTAGTTGAATTAGCTATTATTTTTAGAGAATCTGCTTTTTCTGGATTACTTTCTTTTATTTTATATCTCTCTTCAACTAATTTCTTAATAAAGTTTTCTTCTGATGGATTAAATTCCGTTCCAAGAATTTGTGTTTTTTGTAAAGTTTGCTGTTTACCAAGTGGCACAAATTTAATTGCTTCGATAATCTCTGGAAAGTTACCAGTTTGTAGCTTATGTCTAATAATGTCTGCTAATGAATAAAAAATCTCTCCATTGAAAGTTAGTTTATTTATTGCAATTGAGTGTGTTTTTGATTCTGAATTGTAGATACTTCTTACGGGAAGTTCTTCGGCATTTGGCTTTATTTTAACAATTACAGCTAGTTTTTTCCATGTTTCAGGATTTCTTAGGTCTTCTAATGTTATCTTTTTTAATAATTCTATAATTTCTGAAGTGCAATATTGATATTCTATTCTATCTGCAATAATAAAATCCCAAAGACCAATTAGCAAAGTAATTGTTGGATACATAGAGGTAAAGTCAAGAACAGATACCTTCACTGGTTCTTTTCGCATTAAAACCTCAACTCTTCCACCATAATAGCAAATCATTACATTACCCAAAATTTCAAACTTGAAATCTGGATTTTGCTCATGAAACGAACTAATCCCCATTTGTTTTAATGCATTTTTACCCAAAGATGCTGAAGAAAATATATCAGTTAATGGAATATTGATTTGATAACTTTCAAATCTTTCTTTTAATTTTAGATAAACTTCATAAGTAGCTCTAACGTCCTTAATTAAATAATCTAAATATTCAAAAGTTATCTTTCCATGCTTATCCGTTTCTTTCTTTCTGGTCTTTGTTTTTAGAACTTCACAAGCTTCTTCTAAACTAATCTTCTTTCTTTCAAGTAAAACACAAGCTAATTTTTGCACATCAAGAAAGTTTCCATTAAAGAAATGTTTATTGTATAGGCTTTGTGAGAATCTAACCGTAGTAGTTTCAGAGTTAAGTTGTTTAGAAACAATTCTAGGTAAAGCACTATTTTCAGATAAAATAAATGAAAAACCTCCACTTTCTTTCTTTTTGGCTTGTGTGTGTCTAATGGATATTCTAGGTATATCAAAGGGAAGATTATATGCTAAACATAAAGCTCTAAAGTTAAAAACAACTGGATAAAAGACATATTTTCTAAAATCTTCTACCTTATAGACCTTAATATTGTTTCTTTTAGCATATCTATATATTATTTTTATTTCTTCATTTGTTGCTTCTTTGTAAAATAGACCTTGGTGAATTAATAAATTATTAATATATAATTGAAAATAACCAACTTTTAATCCCATTTTGAAGTCTGTAGTTGTTTCAGTATCAAACACAAAAACTGCTTTGTCTTGATAAAAATCTGGTTTGTGAAACTCTTTCTTCTTTTTCTTCTTTTTCAATCTCGTATAAGTTCTAAGAAATAAGTTGTCCATTTTGTATAAATTTGAATCCTATATCTTGCCATCTCTCACCAATTAATTCTAACATTTTACCAGAGCATATTAGTTGAAAACCTAGCTTCTCATCTTCTGAAGAAAACTCCACTCTGTTTTTTGTTTTTACTATATTCTGTTTATCTGTTATCTTTGTATGACAATTCAAACACAAGTTAACCATTTCATCGGAAATAGCCTTTCCAAATACGTGATGTGCCTCTAACTTTCTAAGAACTGTCTCGCTGTCTTCTCCACAAAGAAAGCACATAGGTGTTAGTTCTTTTTTATTTCTAATAAGGCTAAAGAATTTATCTGAAATTTCTTTTTTATTCATAAGGAAACCTCTTCATAAATATCATCTCTGAATTCTGGTTCTTCTATTGATTCTTCAATTTCAAAAATCTTATCAATGTCAGTCTCGAATTTATGAGCTTCGCCATCAGCATCTATTACTATTTTTCCTTTGAATCTATCTAATTCAGAAGTTTCACCAGTAGGTTTTGCTTTTCTTACAGCAGAGAAGTATTCTCCAATTAGAGAAGCATCTCTAGAATTTCTTACAGTGATGAAGATTCTTCCTTTTGTTTTGCTATAAAATTCTATTCTTCTTTGAATAGAATCTGATTTAGTGGCTTTGAATCTTCCAGCTTTTTTGAAAATAGCTCTACCCAGATGCTTCTTTGCTAAGAGCGAACTTATATCTACTTCTTTCAAAGCTGAAGTAAAAGAGTCTCCTTTTTTCATCATCCTTAGAATTTCAAAAGCTTTGTTTCTTTGACTTTTCTGTATTGAACTTAATTTAGCCCAAGCAACTCTAGCTAACGTTTTTAGTTTTACCATTTAAGCCTCCGAACATTTGTTTAAACAATTCCGAAATAGATTTTGGTTTATTCCAAATTCTAGATTTGCATTTCGGACACTCTTTTACAGGTTCAATTCTTGGTATCCAAATATGGTTACATCTTTGGCAATTTAGTTGATTTATCGTCATATTCTTTATGATAGAGAAACATTTATATATAGGTATCTGAATAGTATACTTGTATATAAAATACACACCATCGTATTAACATGAGAAAAATCAATACAAAGACTAAAAATAAGGATATTTTGGAGAAAGTAGTTCCAAAAAAGATGATTGGATTGCTCCTAAAAGAAGACCAATCTCCTTCCGATTTAGCACAACAAATTTATGGAAAGAGAAATGCAAGGTCTGGAATTCTTAAATGGCTGAAAAAATTTGATGATATGAATTGGATAGAAAGAAAAGACTTGTCAGTTATTAGTGGGAATAAGAAACTCTTTAGAGCAAAGTTAAGTTTAATTGGAGACTTCAACAAGGAAGAAAGAGAATTTATGGAATTAGTTTTGTCTCGCTTTTGGAATCCAATAAGGGCAGACCCTATAGGTTCTATAAAATCTTTAATCATAGAGTTTTTAGCCATTAAAAGAATTTATCCGCTTAAACCTATATTGAATGGTTATAATCCAAAACAAGATTTGGATAGATACGAAGCTGTTAAGAATGAGTTTTGGAAGAACAAATACTTTAGAAAGCAATTTTTAGATGAGGTTGAGAATAATCCTAAAAATATAGAATATAGAAATTCAGTCTATTATATGAAAAGAGACTTCATTTTTACCAGTCTTATCATTCCAGACTCAATTGAAAAAGCCATAATGGGAGACCACCTTATGATAGGGAGTCCATCCCACATGATTTTGAAAATTTTAAAGGATTAAATGAAACAAACTAAACAAAACGAACATAATGCAGTTAAACCACTTAAACGAGTTTTTCATTCATTCCATTTGTCTCATTCTTTCGACATTTTTGACACTTTAGGGGAATTTTCATGAGGTTTCTTCTACTTAATGGGCATGGAATACACTTTTCAGTTGATAAAGCGAGGCTTTACGTTAAAGAAGGTAGATATTCAACAGAAGAACCTAAACTTCATGTCTTTAGACCTAAAAGAATCCCCTATGATAACGTAGTAATCTATGGAAGGTCTGGAGATATAAGCCTTGAAGCGATTAGATGGCTTATCAAACACAACGTAGCAGTTACTATTCTTAATTGGGATGGAAAGTTACTTACTACGATGCTTCCACCTGAAAGTGTTCAAGTTAAGACCAAATTTGCACAATATTCCTCTTATAAGGATTCTAGTTTAAGATTGGAGATAGCCAAAAAGTTCGTTGAAGCTAAGGTTACTCGCTCCAAGATATTACTTGATTGGCTTAAATCAAGATATCCAGAAATAAATTATAACTTCTTAACAGAAGAAGATAGGTTAGAAGATGCCAGTAATATTCCAGAAGTAATAAGGGCAGAGGCAAGAACAGCTATCCTTTATTGGAAAGAGATTAGAAAGACCATTCCTGAAAGCTATGAATTTGATAGAAGAGAATATGCTAAAAAGCCTTACGGAGCTAGTGATAAAATTAATTGCATGTTAAACTATGGGTATGCTATACTCGAAGCAGAATGTTTGAGAGCTATCAATATGGTTGGTTTAGATGCTCATGTTGGTTTCTTACACGAAATGAAAATGGGAAGTAATAGTCTAGCTTATGACTTACAAGAACCTTTTAGATTCCTTATTGATTTAGCTGTTATTTCCGCTATTGAAAAAAAGAAGATGCAAGATAAAGATTTTATCAGAACTGAAAACTACAATCTGCGTTTAAGACCTTCTGGAGCTAAGAAGCTAATGGAAGAGATTCAAATTTGGTTTAGTAAAAAAGTGAACTTCAAGGGTAAAGAATATGGCTGGGGAAATGTTTTAGTAGAACAAACCAGAGAACTAGCACATTTCATCTTAGGTAAAGTTAGTTCTTGTAAATTACATGAACCTTTGTTTGATTTAAACAGAGATGATACTCATGAAGTGAGAGAGATAATCAAAGGAGTATCTTACAAGAAGTGGAAAGACTTAGGATATTCTAAAGCAACCTTGCATGACCTAAAGCATAAGGTAAAAGAAGATAAAGCCTTTAGTTTGAATAAAAGCGTTGAGGAAAAACTCTTGAAAGTAAAATGAATAACGAAGAAACTATTAGGATAACAATTATGGCTGGCATTCTGGCTATTTTCTTTGGAATCAAGCAAACTATTACAGAAGAGACATTTGAAATAATTAATGTAAAACTTTCATTGAAGTTTGTATCAAATATATTTTTTGACTTTCTTCTATGGATGTATATAGTCTACTTTTTGGTATTAGCACTTAACTATGGATTTAACAATAGAATTAAGATAAAATATGAGGGATTTATATTTGATTTCATAACTACTTCCACAATAGTCTTAATTTTTATAACTTTATCTCTTTTAGGAATTATCAAATCAGTTGTAGCATTCCCTGAATATATACAAGCTGGTTGGAAAACTAACTTCCTAATATTAGCCTCCGCAGTTTTAGCAACAATATTCTTTTTGAGAAATATGTCCAATTACTTTAAAAAGTTGACAGGTTTGATTAACCCAGATAATAAAATGAAAGAATCTAGAGGAAGTTTGGGATTTTGGGGATGGGTAGTCATTGTTAGTTCAGTTATTTTATTAATATTCTTCTTGTTTAATGGAAAATATAGTTTCGCTTTGTCTTTTGGTCTTACAATGGTTCTTTTTATAATATTAATAAGGGTTCTTCGAATAAACCTTAGAGAAGAAGATTATAAGATTGCTGAAAAGAAAATAGAACTCAATAAACTAAGATTATCAAAATATGAAACTTTGTCAGTATCTTTAATTTCAATAGGAGTAGGAGTATTTTCAGCTGGATACGGGTCAGGTAATTTATTTGAAAATGTTAATACTTGGATTGGTATGGGTATGATAATTGTAGGAATATTAATAGAAAGATTCCATGTTGAAACTAGATATAAGATTTTGGAAGAGTATTACGAGAAGAATGAGAAAGAAAAGATTAAACGTTAATTCTTCAATTTGACGGTTGTATATGGTCGTCCAGTTTTTTCGCTTTTCTGATGTTTGATTATTTGCACCTTTCCGAAATACTCAAGTTCTTCTAAATGGCTTAAAATTGTTATATTATTAGTGTTTGTTTTTCTTTCTAGTTCGCCTAATGTCGTTTCGCCATCTTCTTTTAGGATTTGGAGAATCTTTTTCTTTACATCTAACCCTTTCCTTCTACTCATTCCACTAATAGATGGTAAGGTTTAAAAGACGCAATCCATTAATTAGTGGACTGATAATATGAAAGAAAATAAGGAAAATGACTGGAAGAATGTCTTTTGGATAGCCTTAGTTGTAATTCTATTATTTGTGATAGGATTTGGAGTAAAAATAGGGACTTACGAAAGAACAGATACCAATACTCCAACCATTAATTATGGTGCTGAAAATCAATATAATGGACAAACTCAAACGGTATCTATTAGTGGAATTGGCGAAGTAAAAACTGTAAATAATGCTAATGTTGTTAATTTGCTTGTAAGTGGAACAGATAATGAAGTGACCGTTACTAAAAATACAAAGATATCTTCACTTTCATTAAGCGGAATTGACAATATAATTAATCTCTGTAATGGTGTTCATAATCCAGAAGTAATGCAGAGCGGTATCGGAAACAAAGTAAACTATCTTAATTGTTGAATCTAAGATTATATAAATGGGTTATTTTAAAGAATAATATGGCACAAGAAGAAATGGTTAAAGGAAGGATTGCTGAAGCCATAGTTAAGTGTATGTTTGAAGATTTGGGATTTGAAGTTATTCCTTATGGCTATGAAAATACTTGTCCGACTCTTGCTCGTAAGGAAAGATTGCTTAAAGGAGATGTAAAGAATCATATAAGAAAAGCTCCAGATTTCATTATTGTAGATAAAGAAGGAAATGCAAATTTTGTAGAAGTAAAGTATAGAACTGATGGAATTTACAAGAAAGAAACAGACTATCCTTACAGAGATTGTTATATCATTTTATTGACAAATAAATATATTGGAATAGAACAATACAAGAATTTAGATGATGAAGCAAGTCTAAATGGGGATAATTTTGGTAGCAATTTAAACGGTAGCTTCAAAAGTTTGATGAATATGTCTCTCTTCAAGAATCTGGATAAGAATGTAGTTTTATCTTATAGAGATTTACTTGTAAAGTATATGAAATAATGGATAAAACTCATAAAAAAGAAGAAAATAATTATTGGTGGATAGTATTTGGATTAATACTCTTATTTTGGTTCTTTTCTAGTGGAGATGAACCACAGACAGAAAATACTACTTTACAAGAAGGAGCGGTTTATGTAACCGAACCAAATGAGAACGAAAACGAGTTAATTGAAAGAAGTTTAAGTTCTACAGAGCCAGAAGAATTAATTGATTACGAAGAAGGAAAATTTAGCAGAGAGTTTGATTGGGGATATCAAGATTATGATTATGGTGTAACTTTGACTTTGTATCCTAAAGTCTATGAAGTCTATAAGGAAAGGGAAAGGATAAGAGAATATGATTTATTCGCTTCTGATTCTTATAGTAAACCATTCATTAAATCATTGACAGAATCTCTTGAAGAATATGGTTTAGATAATGGATTAAGTAGAGACGAGATACCTTATTTTATAATTTCATTTGTTCAAAATCTTCCTTATACTTCAGATGATGTAACGACAGGTTTTGATGAGTATCCAAGATTTCCATATGAAACATTTTATGATAATGGTGGAGATTGTGAAGATACGGCTATCTTAGCCTCATCAATGCTTCATGAATTAGGTTATGGTGTTGCATTGCTTAGATTTTCAGACCACATGGCTGTTGGCGTAAAATGCACACCTTTAGCAGGACAGTCATATTATACTCAAGATGGAATAAAATATTGTTATTTAGAAACAACTGGTCAAAACTGGAATATTGGGCAAGTTCCTCCTAATGTAGCTGGTGAAAGTGCTATAGTAACACCAATTTATGAAAGACCTTATTTAGATGTAGATTTTGATTCTACTTATAGATACAATTGGTTGAACGTCTATACTGATGTTAATGCAGTTGTAACAAATCTAGGCTCTGAAACTGCTGATAATATGAAAATATATGTTGCTTTGCAAACTAAAGATGAAAGCAAGGTATGGGATTCTATTGAAAGCTCATTTGTTAGTTTAGAACCAGAGGAATCTTATGAATACAAAGTAACTAATCTAAAATCTCCAACAGGCGAACCATTCAGAATTTATGTAAGGGCTTATGGCGATAATGTTGTTTCAGATGAAGCAGTAAGTGATTGGATATATTGGAGATAGTTAGTTCATACAACTTGTTTCTCTTACTAAATTATAATTATCTTTGTCCTCTTTAGAATATTCACAACAAAAATAATATTTTTTGCAAAATAGCTTTGTGCAACCATAATCAACCCTAATTGTAATATTCTCACTCTCTTGATTTTTTCTTAGAGTTTCAAAATTAAATCTTTGTGAATCTCCAGCTGAAGTGACTAGCTGATTAAGACTACTATTAGAAAAAATTGCTCGTTCTTTATTTTTAACTAGCAATTCATTAGATGAGATATTTACAAAAAGATTTCCGGTAGAACCTTCATTTTTTAGTTCTATACTAAAAGAACCTTCTCCATTGAAATCAAACCATGTTCCAAGCGGACAAACTTCTTGCTCTGTGTTGAGAATCCTTATTGGTTTAGGGCTACTAAATAATCCACTAATAGCTCCGATTATTAAAGAACCAAGAACAAAAACTGCAATGCCTGTCAATATTTGTTTTGATGTAGATTTTCCTTTTCTATTCATAATAAATTAGACTACTTTTAGCTTAAAAGTGTTGCCTTTTTCGGACATATCTATAACCCATAAAAAGTACGCCCAGACCAGGAATCGAACCTGGGCATCGCTTGCGCGAAAAAGGATTAGCAATCCTTCGCAATTCCATTATGCGATCTGGGCTACAAAATTAAACTATTTCAACGCTATTTTAAACCTTATGTTAAGTTTTTTTTCAATAATTTTATTCAAAACAGAAAAAACATACACTTATATACACACAATAATCACATTTCCTAGGCGAGAGCCGGAATAAGTGAACGGAGGACAAGAATAATGGAAAGAAGATCATTCGGCGGAGAAAGAAGATCATTCGGTGGCGGACGCAGTTTTGGCGGGCAGAGAAGATTCAATTCAGGCCCAAGAGAAATGCACAAAGCTGTATGTTCAGAATGCAAGCAAGAATGTGAAGTCCCTTTCAAACCAACAGAGGGTAGACCTGTGTTGTGTTTAAACTGCTTCAAGAAGAAGCGTGAAAATGAAGGCGGATTTAACAGAGAAGCTGCTTAATTAGTTTCTAATTAATTAACAAAAAATTTATTTTTATTTTTTATAAAGTTTATGGGCAACAAAAGAGCCAATAAGTGCTCCAAATAAGTTGAAAATCAAATCTAGACCAGTATTATATACATCACCAACTCCAGTTTTATCTAAAGAAATAAATGCAATAAATTCTACCACTTCATTTAAAGCACCTAGTCCCATGCTTCCTATCCAAGCTAAGAATATCATTAACTTTGGAGAATCGCGAGCATAAGACCCAGTAGCAATAATCAACTGATAAACAAGTATTGAGGCTACAAAAAATCCATAAAAATGAATCAACTGGTCCATTTTCAGAATATAAAATTGTCCACCTTTATCAATTATATCAATTAATCTGATAGAATAAATTGTGTTTCCTGCAATTTTTATTCCTCCTGCAACCATATGAGCAAGACCCCAAATGGAAAGCAACCACAAAACTAGATTATCAAATTTAACTTTATTTAAATTTATTCCAATAATTGCTCCAAGAATAATGATAACTCCAATATACCACATAAATTCATAGTTCTCAACGCTTAGATAATAGACTCCAAAAACAATCAAGTATAATGCATTAAATATCAAAATCAATAAATGTGATTTTTTCATTTTTTCTCAACCATTTTTTCAGCTCTAACAATCATTTCTTTTTTTAGACCTATAAAAACTCCTCCATCTTTAGAGCCAATATAAGTATTTTCTCCAGGTTTTATTATTTTATTGAGTTCATCAAGTTCAATATCCACATGAGTTACGGTAGCACGAGATTTTCCTTTAAGATGTATATAAACATCAGCTTTTCCAAGAAATAACTTACCATCACCAGGTCCACTCATAAAATAAAGAAACAAAACTAGTTGATAAATTTATTCTTTTTTGTAAAGATTCATTTTAGCGAGAGATTTATCATGGCAGTTAATTCCAATATGGACAACTTCAAAAGCAACACATATACCTTTTTCTTCCAGAGGTAATATTTGAGCAACATCCATTAATGTCAAATTAGGGATTTCTGCTTCAAATCCAATAGTTTTATAAGGACATCCTAAATCTGATCTTCTTTGTCCTCCAATAGGGCGTAAAAGAAATCCTCTTACAGTAGGATCTCTAAATTTAATCTCATAAAGTAGATCACTATTTCTTCTGCTATAAACTCTTTCATATCCACCAGTATCTGTACAATTGAAATCATAGAACCTCCCAACTGGAACAGCTCCAGCTAAAAGCAATTCAAAATCAGAATTATCTCTTCTAGGTAAAATAGGATTTATATTAAGAGGTTTCATCTAAGAAATCTAAATTAAAATAGACCGTATTTAAATCTTTCAAAGGCAAGATTTAAAAGTGTCTTCAAGTCAGTATTTACATAGCGGGATGGAGCAGCCTGGAGTGCTCACCGGGCCCATAACCCGGAGGTCGTGTGGTTCAAATCCCACTCCCGCTATTTCACAAATGGTAAAAAGGGTAATAATAGTTCATGGTTGGGAAGGAAGTCCAAACGAACCAATTCATCAATGGTTAAAGAAAGAGTTAGTAAATAGAGGAATAAAAGTTATTTCTCCGTTTATGCCTGACACGATGCATCCTAAAATAAATGACTGGGTAAATCACCTATCTAAAGAAGTAGATCAGGCAGACCCAAATACATTTTTTTTCGGGCATAGTATAGGGTGTCAAACAATAATGAGGTATCTAGAGACTCTCAATGAAGATCAAAAAGTAGGAGGAGCTGTTTTCTTGTCAGGATGGTTTAATTTGGACAATATGGAAAGTAAGAATGAAAAAGAAATAGCTAAACCTTGGATAAAAAACCCGATAAACTTTAACAGAATAAAGAAAGTTTGTAATAAAATAGAAGTAATAATTTCAGATGACGAACCTTACGGCTATGTAAATGAAAACGCGGAAAGATTCAAAAAAGAACTTAACGCAAACATAACTATCGAACATGGAAAGGGACATTTCACCGCAAACGAAGGAATAACTCAAATTCCAGAAGCATTAGAAAGAATAATGAAATTGGTTAATTCTAAATAAATTTATATTCTCTAAACTCTAAAAGATAACATGAGTTTCATTAAGAAATTAGGTGTTTTTGTTTTGTTTGCAATATCTATCTTTCTACTAATTATTCTAGCTTTCAGTTTCGCATTTAATTCATTTCTTTATCCACAAGTATATTTTCAAGCATTTGAGAAAGCAGGAGTATATTCTTATTTAGATGAAAATCTAACCAATGCTCCAAATATGTTTATAAAAATTCCAGAAGGTGGAGCAAGACCTCTTATAGAAAACCTCTTCTCAAATTTTTTAGATTATATGCGTTCAGATACTAATAAATTGGATTTATCTGTAAAAATAGATCAAGAAAAACTTAGAAATTTCTTTCTAGATTCAATTGGAAATCTCTCGGAATGTAGGCAAAATCAAAATCCATTTAATGAAGAAAATCCTTGTCTTCCTAGAGGAATGACTACAGATGAATTTTTAGACGATTTTCTAGCAAGCAAAAATCTTTCATTTTTTGAGAAAGATACAGTAGATTTAGCAGAGGTATATGGAATAGAAAAAGGTTCAAAAAATAGAGAAAATCTGGATAATATGAGGAATTACATCAAATACTACCAGTTTTCTTCAATATTATTAATAGTAATTCTAGTTATTTTATTCTCACTAATATTCTTATTGCAAAAACCAAACACAAGAAAATTCTTAAGAACATTAGGTTTTATTCTAATAATTACATCTTTAATTTTAATAACAATAGTCTACTCATTAAATAACATTAATCTCTTAAATTCCACAGATCAATTGTTTGAGTCAGTAGTAGATGTAGTAAAAACAGTTTTAACAAATAAACTAGTCATTTTCTTATCAATTACAGGAATTATTGGTTTATTTCTAGTGGTTTTATCATTTATAATAAACCCAAAAGAGACCTAAAAACATTAAAATAAGTTGTAACTACACAATAGATACTTTTAAATATCTTAAATAACTCCAAAAATCATGTGTATGGTGTGTACAGCTTCATTTATAGATAAAGATGGAGAAGTTGGAATGAATTATGCTCGCAATAGTGAGAACAGTCAGCCTATGGACAGAGTTCATCCTTCATATATCTCAAGAAGTTATTCTCAATAACCAGTATAAAAACAACTAATAGCCTAAAACTCTTTAAATAAACAATTTCTAAAATACTCTATGTATCTATTAGGTATAGACGATGCGGGTCGTGGCCCAATACTAGGTCCAATGTATTTAGCAGGAGTTTTAATAAAAACAGTGGATGAAAAAGTTCTAAAAGAATTAGGTGCAAAAGACTCAAAGCTTTTAACCCATAATCAAAGAATTTCAATATCCAAAGAGATAAAGAAAATATCCAGGTTCCATATAGAAGAAAGCACTCCAGAAGAAATAGATTTAGCTGTAGACTTCGGGGAAAATCTAAATACACTAGAGGCAAAAAAATCAGCAGAAATAATTAATAAATTAAATAATAAAAAGGATAAAATTAAAGTCATAGTAGACTGTCCATCGGTAAATACAATAACATGGAGAAACAAGCTACTATCTTTTATAGAACATGATGAAAACCTAGATGTAAAATGTGAGCATAAAGCAGATTTTAATCATCCAGTTGTTGGAGCCGCTTCAATAATAGCAAAAGTATCCAGAGAAGATGCAGTTGAAAAACTGAAACAGCAATTTGGAAATATTGGTTCTGGATATCCTTCAGATCCAACAACAATAGAATTCATAAGATCTCAAGGAAAAGATCTAGCGAAAACAGGAATAGTCAGAACATCCTGGGCAACTTGGAAAAACTTGTTTGGAATATCAATAATAAAAGAGAAATCTAACCAAAAGAAATTATTTTAATTTCTAGGTAAAGTTTCTCTTACTTCAAAAACATCTTCTATTCCTGGCCCATACCCATGTGCTACAAATGGAACATAAACTAATTCTTCTATTCTATTAACAAAGCGTTGAGCATTAGGAGTTAATCTTCCTTCTTCCTTATCAAAGAAAACCTCCCAAGCAGGTAATTCTTCAAAAATAGGTGTAGCAGTAGATAATTTTGTTCTATCATGGAAAAATGGTTCCCATTCGTCAAATTCTATTCCATCAATGTTGTAAGCAACAACCAATTTAACTTTTTCTCCAAACTTAAATAAATCTTCCATTCTATCTCCGCAAGTACTTACTAAGCAATCAATTTCTGCACCCTTAGTTGCATTTTTTAGAGCAACAATGTCTAACCATCCTAAACTTCTATCTTTTCCAGTAGTTGTGCCTCTTTCCTTCCAAAGATCACGTAAACGAGTCTCCAAATCAGTTTCCATTCTTCCAATGAAAGGCCTGTCTCCACCAATACTGCTTTCATACATTTTAACAACTCCTACAACTTTATTTGTTCTGAAAGGAACAATGCTTGGGTTTGATGAAGTAACGCCTGGGTAAAGACCTCTATCAACATCTAATTGGAAACCTTGTGCACCTTCCCCAATACCATAAACAAAATTTTTATTGCCGACAATGTCTGTTTGTAAAATGGGGAATTCCACTAATTCATCTCTTTCATAGTTATAGGAATTGGCAAAGTCTTCATGAGTTCCAAAATCAGAAGGCATACCCTCAGGAAACCTTGTCTTTAAAGCTGCGACAAAAGAATCAAATTTAATAAACTCTTGAAATCTTATGCCAACTCTTCCATATTTATCTACTGCAGTTTGTTTTATTCCTTGACCCGTAGAAGTATGACCCACTCTCAATTTACTAGCTTCTTTATCAGCTTCAATAGAATAATCTAAAGTTACATGCGCATTAGAAGCAATACCAAAATTACTTCTATCAATTTTTACACCTCTTCTTCTTAATTCCATAATCTCTTCTAAACATTGTCTCGGTTCTAAGAAAACACTTTCTCCCATTAAGTTAAAAGTTCCAGGGATTAAAATTCCTGAAGGTATCTGGTGCAAGGCATATTTTTCTCCATTTTTTATAACTGTATGGCCTGCGTTTCTACCTCCCTGCCACCTCATTGTCCAGACTTTAGGATCTTGTTGGGGCATAGGCTTTGAATATTCTACTGCTCTAGTTACATAATAATCAACTCTAACACCTTTACCTTCATCCCCGGTTTGAGCTCCAACAAAAGCAACGCTGTAAACCATGACTCCTAGATTTCTTTTTTATATTATTTAAAGATTCATACAATAGAAAATAATGGCTCAAAGAGTACCAACAACATTTAAAATAACAAATCCTAAAGACATTTATGACTTATGTCAAAAAGATGGTTATGCAAGGCTTCAAGTCATTTGCAAAGCGAACAGAAGTTATTTTTGACCCACAAGTTAATTTAATTGTAGGAGCAAATGGATCTGGGAAAAGTAATGTCTCGGATGCTTTATGTTTTGCTCTCGGAAGACTATCTGCAAAATCAATTAGGGCAGAAAAAACAACAAGTCTTTTATTTTCAGGTTCAAAGTTCGTAAAACCATCAAGAGAAGCTTTCGTTGAAGTCACATTTGACAATTCTCAAAAAACATTTAACCTTCCAAATGATGAAGTCGTAATCTCAAGAACGATAAGAAGCAACGGACAAGGAATTTATAAAATTAATAATGAAATCAAGAATAGAGGAGATATTATCGAGATGCTTGCGCATGCAGGAATAGATCCTCATGGTTTTAACTTAGTCTTACAAGGACAAATTCAAGCAATCGTTAAAATGCATCCTGAAGATAGAAGAAAAGTAATAGAAGAAGTTTCAGGAATAGCAGTATATGAATCAAGAAAAGAAAAATCTCTACACGAATTAGAAAAAACTGAAGAAAGACTAAAAGAAATATCTGCAGTTTTAAGAGAAAGAAAATCTTTTTTAAACAATTTAGAAAAAGAAAGATCTCAGGCTTTAAAATATAAAGACTTAGAAGACACAATAAATAGATGTAGATATTCAATTCTAGTCAAAAAGATATCTGAAGTTCAAAAAGAAGTAGATTCAGCTAAAAAATCCTTAGAAGAAAAGAAATCTCAGAGAGCTAAGATAAGATTAAAACAAGAAGAAATTCAATCTGAGATAGATTCAATGCAAGAAAATATCTCCAATATGAATGCTTTAATCAAGCGTTCTAGCGGTGTAGAAAGAGAGAGTTTACAAGAAAGAATAAATGTCTTAAGGGGAGAAATAGAAGGCCTTAAAGTAAGAATAGAGGCAACTCAAAAGAGAAAGTTAGAATTTGAAAGAAGAATAGAGCATCTAAAACAATCTATTCCAGAATATAGAAAAGAGATAGAAGAATTAAGCAAAGAATCTCCTCTTTTAGCAAGAAAACAAGAAGAAATAAAGAGAAAGAAAGCAGAGCTAGTAAGTTTAGAAGAACAAAAGAATAAACTTCTTTCAGTTAAAACCGAGTTATATTCAATAAAGGAAAGACTAAAAGAAAAAGAGTCAAGGTCTCACAGATTAGAAGTAGAATCAGATTCGTTACTGAAGCAAATAGAGAATATATCAAAAGATTTTCAACATAAGGATGAATCTAGTTGTTTAGAAAGCATTTCAAATTTAGAAAAAGAATCTGAAAAGACTAGGCAAGAAGCTGAACATTTATCAAAAAAAGAAATAGAACACAATAGAAATTTAGCAGCTTCAGAAGCCCAGATAAGAACTGCTGAAAAAATAAAAGAACAAATTCTAAAAATTGACATTTGTCCTCTATGTCAAAACAAAATGACTCAACAGCATATTGAGCATGTGACAAAAGATTCAATAGACAAGATAGAAGAAGGAAAGTCAACAATAGATATAGAATCAAATATCATAAAAGAGATAAGGCAAAAAAATCAAGAAATAGCAAGAAAAATTTTAGAACTAGGTCAAAATATAAGCAAATTGAAACATGAATATTCAAATCATAAAATTATAAATGAAAAACAAAAATATCTAAAATCAATAGTTTCAGAAATAGATACAATAAAAAAGGAAATATCTTCATTAAATTCAAAGAAAGATACTCTAGAAAATAAAACAATTGATGTGACTGCAATAACAGAGCAATATAATACAAAGTTAAGGGAAATAGAAGAAGTATCTGGAAGAACTACTGAAAACTTAGATCAAACTCTAAAATTCAAAGAACATGAGTTAGAAAACATCCTTGAAAACATAAAAAATAGTGAAAAGGGGTTAGATGAGCTAAAAGAAGAAATAACAAGCATGAAGGAAAGACTTGAAGAAAAGAGCTCTTTTTTAACCTCAAAAGAAGCAGAAGAAACAGAGTTAAGTAAGAAATTCAAAAAGTTATTTGAAGATAGAGATAAAATGCAATCAAAGATACAAGAGAATAATTATGATATTTCAGAGAAACGTACAGAAATATCTCAAATAACTGACCAAATAAACTATATAGAAATTGGCATAGCCAAATTATCTGCATCTCAAGAGTCTGTTCAAATAGAACTAAAAGACGTCCCAGAAACAGAGCCAATAAAAGCATCTATGGAGATTTTACAACAAAAGCTAGAAAAAGCAAAACAAGACATTCATTCAATAGGGGCAATAAACATGCGCGCACTAGAAGTCTATGAGCAAATTAAGGTTGAATATGATAAAGTAAGCGAGAAAGTAGAAATATTACAAAAAGAAAAGGAAGAAATATTAAAGATTGTAGCTGAAATAGATCAAAAGAAAAAGAAAACTTTCATGAAAACTTTCAAAGGAATTAACGAATTATTTACAAGAAATGCATCAGAATTATACAGCAAGGGAAAGGCATTTATGAAGTTAGAAAATGAAGAAGATATCTTTGCAGGAGGAGTGGAAATTGCAATACAATTAGGAAAAGGAAAATATTTTGACTCTGGTTCTCTTTCAGGTGGAGAACAAACACTCATAGCTCTTTCAATGCTTTTCGCAATTCAAGAATTCAAGCCTTACCATTTTTATGTTTTCGATGAAATAGATGCAGCATTGGATAAGCGTAATTCCGAACGTCTAGCAAGCTTAATTAACAAGTATATCAGAGCAGGGCAGTACATAATTGTCACACACAACGATGCGTTAATTATGAATTCCAAGTTTATTTATGGAGTAAGCATGCATGATGGAATATCTAAAGTTCTTAGTCTAAAGTTAGACAGAGAAATAGAAAAGTCTGTGCAGCAAGAAATAGGAGTACAATCAAATCAACAACCTGAAACCCAAGTAGAACCAAGTCAAGAAATCAAATAAATATAAATACCATGATTTATAATATAGACAGATGAGATTAAAGAAAGAGTTTTATTATGTGTTCGCTCTTCTTGTTGTTATTACTCTAATATTATTCTTTAGAAAAGAAATTGAGCTATCACCAAAAGAAACTACAAAAGATTATTCAAATAGTGGTATGAGAAATTCCATACTAGAGAGCTTAAAACTTACTACAGATTCTTCAAAGAAAAGTAATGATGCAAAAATCCTTTATGATTATTTTAGAAAAGTTTCAGCCAATGAACCGCCTTTAGAAACTCAAAAAGTCCCAGTCTTCCCTCCTATGGGAGAATTTTCTCACGAGGTTTCATTTGATGAAAGAGGAGCACCTGAGTTGAGCATTATGACTGGAGAAGAAAATTAAAATGTTATTTTTGTCTCTTCATAAAAAACTGTGTTTATTTTCTTTTTCATTTATTATTTTCTTAAACCTGATTTCTGCTCAACCATATTCTCTTCCTCAAAGTCCAGTTTTTAATGCTCCAGGTCTTATAAATGAAGAAGCCACAGGAAAATCAGTTGACTTTATGGAAGATATTAATGGAGATGATATTCCAGAAATAATTTCAGGTGCTCCAGCTTCTACGATTTCTGGAGCCATAGGTCATGTATATTTATTTGACGGAGCAACAGGAAATATCATTAATTCGTTCACAAATGGGATAGCTCAGGACAACTTTGGGGTCTCAGTTGCTTCTCTAGGAGATATTAATGGAAACAACATTCAAGATTTTGTTGTAGCGAGCTTTTTAAGAAACTACGTATACGAAGCTAATGGCAGTCTTCTTTATACTTTTTTCCGATATGGACACGATGTTGCAAATGCAGGGGACTTGACCGGCGATGGTTTTAATGATATATTGATAGGCAATAGAGACATTTATGTTTATAATGGTAGAACTGGCGCTTTAATTACTGTTCTACCCGCAAGAAGTTCTTCTGTATCTAGTTTCGCTGATATTACAAATGATAGTGTTCCGGAGATTTTAGTGGGAGAATCTTATAATAATGTTCTTCCTTATCCTCCAGGAGGAGCTATAGGAAAAGTATTTATTTACAACGGAGCCACTTTTAGTTTAATCTATAATTTTAGCACAGGAATTGTTAATGATTTGTACGGTGAAAGCGTAGCAGATGCAGGAGATTATAATGGAGACGGTGTGCATGATATTGTCATTGGAGCACCTGACCCCGGTAATAGCGGAGAGGTTTACATTTACTCTGGTTCTAACTTTACTCAGCTAGCCCATTTTGTTTCACCAGGTCAATTTGGAATTTCAGTCGGTGGTGGAGACTTTAATAAAGATGGTTTTAGCGATATTGTTGTTGGAGCAAATATGTGGTCTACTCCTGCTTTAGGTATTGGAAAAGTAGATCTCTTTCTAGGACCAAATGGAGTTAATGCTTACACATGGTTTGGAGCAGCCAATTTTAACAATCTTGGTTGGTCGTTGGCTGTGAGAGATTTTAATAGAGATGGATTTTCAGAATTTGCTTCAGGTCATCTTTACCCAACTACTACGCCAGGCTCAGCCGTTGTTCACACATTAGGGGGTGCTTGGAGTTACGGTTTCGGTTCTCTAAGATTCACATGGATCCCAACAGCAGGAGTGCCAGGTACTGGAAGTGTTCGAGTTGACGGAGGAGTACCTAATACACCTCTTTTTCTGGCCTTATCAGATTCCCCTGCAACAATCTCAATTTCACCTGGAAATAACTTATATGTTGATCCAAACAGGCTTTCATTTGGGATAACACATATAGGTAATTTGGATTCACAAGGAAGCCTATTCATTTCTGGAGTAAATATCATGAATCCAAGTCTAGCAGGAACAAGTTTCTATCTTCAAGTTGGTACTTACCCTGGCGGACCCTTGTCCAATCTTCAGCTTTCAAATGGTCTGCAAGTAGTATATGTCCCTTAGTACTTGTTTCTTGAGCTTAACCAGAAAACCAGGTCAAGCAATTAAAGAATAATTTGTAGACAAATAAAATCAATCAAAGCATTTCGGTTATCGCCATCCAGATTAGTTAAAATGATTAGCTAAAACTTTGCCAGTTCTGTTTAATTATAATAGAATTAATCAATTTTTTTGTTATACATTAAAACTTTATACGCACTAAGAACATGAAGTGCTTTTTCACCTCTGGCACTAGGCTCCTCAGTTAAAAAATCTAACTCTCCGCTTTCTAATCTCTTCAGAGAGACTCTATAAAATCTTGCTTCTTGATTTTTTTCATCAGGTAAAGTCAAAACATCGGCATATTTATCCCATGCAAAGCACCACATGTAATTATTAAGATTTTTAGGAAAACATGTAATTCCAGAATTTAAGCCGTTTATTGGATGGTCCCTTCCATCACGAAAGGCTACGTCAGAAGCTAATTCTCTTAAATTAGGAGCCATACCTAGATTTATCTAGACGGATATTTAAAGATTTATATAAAATAATTCTTTCTAACCCAATTCCCAAAAAGAAAATAAAAAGGGGGATGGATTTAATAGTAGCTTTCGCCAGATTCGTCAGCTTTCGCAGGCTTTCTAGTTAGCAATACTATAAGAACCACTAGTAGTACAACAAATACTATTGCAAGAATTATTGTCAAAACAACAGCAGCGTTTCCGCCAACTGTTCTTCCTTCAACATTTGCAACAAAATTCTTTTCACTAACAACATTGTTGTCAGAGTCAAGAACAGTAACTTTGAAGTTGTAATTTCCTTCTCTAGCAGCCATTGCTGTTAATTCAACAGCATTGCTTGAGCCAGCAGGAACCACAACAACAGAATCATCAAGATCAACAGACAAGCCGTTGTCAGATTCAGTTACTAAGTTGTATACTAAGATTCTATTACCAGAGTTCACAATTGTCATAGTGTATTTTCCATCTGTTCCAGCAGAGAATGTTCTGCTTGAAGGAGATGATATAATAGCACTATTTGAGTTACCGCTCAAAACTTCAACTCTTCTGACAGAAACTGTCTCAGAATCGTCATTGAAAGCTTTAACTTCAACTGTGTAAAGGCCAGGTGTTGCGCTTGAAGGGATTGCTAATAGCATTCTTCCTTCGATAGAATCGTCTTCTATTTCGTTATTTGTTGATTCATTAGCAGCAAGGTCTTCAAGGAAGACTTTTTTGCTTATGCCCAATGCAGGGATGCTTGCGATAACAAATGTATCATACGCATCATAACGACCGCGATTCTTTACAACAACTTCAATTGGTAGGACTTCTCCAGCGCTAATTCTTGAAGGACTTTCAACAGAAAGAAATTCAAGGGCATAGTTTTCTCTTTGCACTGCAAAGGTTGCTGTAAGAGTACTTCCGCCGTTTTGATTTTCAACTCTTACTTCCAATATGAAATTTTCATTAAGATCAATATCATATGGGACATCAAGTGAAAGCATCTTGCTGTATGTTCCACCAGCAATAACGTCAAAACGTCCTGTAGTCTCGTAAAGACCTGGCTCTCCAAGAACTCTAGCAGTTACGCGTACATCATTAGCATTAGCTATAGCATCAAAAACAACTCTTAAATCAAGAGATTGTCCAGCTTCTACAGCAAATGTATCTCCCTGCACTATGTTAAAGCTTTCAGTTTCAACATAGTTTATTGTTGCAAACTGGGCGCTAACAGCAGGTATAACGAATAACATCGCAATTGCAAAAACAAGTAAACCTAAAAAGTTTTTTGTATTCATTCTTAGTTATATCCAAAATTTAGTTAATTATCCATAAATGGGGTGTTTTATAAACTTTGCGGTGACAACATTTTCATTACCCTTTAGAGTGACAAAAACATTTATTAAGTATACCTAGCGCTACTACATATGAAAAATAGTTCTAATATAACAACTATAAAGCTTGATAGGGAGACAAAAAGTCGTTTGGACAAGCTTAAAGTTCATCCTAAAGAGAGTTATGATGAGATCTTACAGAAAATACTCTACATCCTAAACCTGTGTAAATCAGGCTCAAGCGAAGCAAGGGCAAGATTATTAGCAATAGACAAAGCAAAATTGCTGAATATGAAAAAGACCAATTAATAATTTGATATCTCTTCTCTTATTTCACCTATGTTAGCTACTATATATCTATAAAGTTTTTCAATAACTATCGACTGTAACCCTTCTTTCAATTCACCATTACAAGATGCTAGGTTTTTCTCAGGGTAACCAGAAACACCTAAAGGGTGAGAACACATCATTTTTTGCTCTTCATATTGTCTAAGGTCAAGATTACTCTCCTTAGCAACTAATAAAGTAACCTCAACATCACATTTCCTATTAGATATTCCTACAACCTCATACCTCCAAGAAGCTTCTTTTTCCCCATCATTTACATAAACAGTAGGTCTGCACTTAGTCATGTGGGCTTCAAAACAAGAAAAATCAGCACATCTTACAGGAGTAAAC
This sequence comes from Nanobdellota archaeon, assembly GCA_038045705.1. Taxonomy (GTDB): domain Archaea; phylum Nanobdellota; class Nanobdellia; order Pacearchaeales; family GW2011-AR1; genus SICU01. Next base: position 3,233 of record JBBSXO010000007.1, on the reverse strand, counting down.
GTTGTGTACAAAGCAACTACTGCAACCACCAGTATCAGCGAAGCTATAATCTCTTTTTGATATTTAATGCGCATATCAATGAAATGAAAAACTAGTATATAAATGTTAATAATATAATGTCAAATTTATCCTGAATTACTTTCAAATTTTAAAGTCCAATTAGCTCTATATTTGTTTCTACAGCAGCAAAATTCTTAGCAGCAATATATGAAACTCCTCTTTCTTCACATGACTGAATTATCTGTTTTGTAGCAATCCCATCAATAATTACTGCAACAATATTTCCCCTAACCCTGTTTAATGCAGGAACAATTTCAACACTAGAAATAACTCTAGAAACAGAAAAATCTGCATTAAGCAACAAAGCTTTCTTTGTTCCATTTATTTCATTATACTTTTCTTTAAGTGCAACCGTAACATCACCTGCGAATGGAGTAAAATCCTCATTTCCATCAGATGAATCTCTAGACATTTTATAAAGAAAATCTTTTGCAGGCAATCTTCTTCTCAAGGCAAGTAATAGTTCTTTCCCAGCTAATTCCTCAACTTCTTTTCCATCTGGGGCAACTGCAATATAAACAATCCTAGCATTATCGCAAACATTTTTAGCAATAAGTTTCCCGCCTCTGTCACCATCTACAAAAAGAGTTAACTCTTTGTCTTTACTTAACTTAGCTATCTCTTTAGGGAGTTTAGCTCCATTCATCCCAATAACATTGTTTATTCTATTTTTCAATAAATTAACTACATCTGCGCGACCTTCAACAACAATAACCTCATTTCCAGAAAGATCCCCAGCAGGTAATTGTTCTTCTCCATATTCTTGTATTTTGGCGGCCCGACTCTCCTCTTTTAGCGTCTTAGATATGCTGTCACTTCCATCAGAGTCAAGACCCTCAAGCAATGCCTTTGCCCTTTCAATTATAAAATCCCTTTTACTTCCACGAACATCTTCAATTTTACTTATTGTAACTTTAGCCTCACTTGGACCAATTTTGTCAATAGTCTCAAGAGTAGCTGCGATTATTGTAGTTTCAGATTTATCTAATGCACTAGGTAATTTAATTTCCCCAATTGTACGACCATCAACAGTATTTAATTCAACCTCAATCCTTCCAATCTTACCTTCCTTCTGAAGCTCCCTCATTTCTAATTCAGTACCTAAAAGACCTTCAGTTTGCCCAAAAATAGCTCCGATGACATCAGGTTTCTCTACAGGACCTTCAGCAGCAAAGCTAGCACAAACCATATACTTTATTGATACCGGACTTACTTTTGCCATGTTATACTATGTTCCTTATTTCATATCTAGATAATCGTAGAAGTTTTTCGCTACAGTCAGAACTCGAGCTCAAAAAGCCCAATAAACGTGAGTGTGAGTGATATACTATGATCTACAGTAATATCGTGATAGTATAACTTTGATTTTAATGTATTTAAACCTTTCTTTAAAGCAAACTCAGTCCATAAACGAACCTAGTGTCAAGTAAGTCTTTAGACTGTCAATAAAATGATTGGTTTTTGTCTCCGAGAATTCTAGATATTTTTTTATAAACAAAAAATAAAATATCTCTAAAAATAATATTCTCTTTTCTAAGCTCGATAAAACAATTGATGAACAAGGCTAGGAAAAAAAGAAACATTTAGTCTTTAAATATCTTCTTATGCTTTTCCGTCGTAAAAACCTAAGAAAAACATTTATATATCTAACAGTAAAAAAAGAGTTAGGTTAAAATGGTGATGACTGTAAAAGAGCCAAGTATAGAAATAGAGGAAGAAGATTTTGAGTCTACAACAATCGACAACCTCTGTGAAGATTTAGAAAGCCTTTATTAATTTTTTTAAATAAACTGCTCTCGAATGAGGGCTTTTTATTTTTAAGATATAATCATAATTTTTATTTATTTAGATTTCCAGTTCCACCAGCCATCTTATCTTTTAAGGCATGGTACTCTCGTACATTTCCTAACTTGTAATACAAATCTAATAAAACATTCTGCACTTTAGTTTTTTCTTCAGCACTTAAATCAAGGGAAAGCATTTTTTGTAAAACCTCTTTAGCATTATTCCTTTTATCATTTCTCAAATAAGTTTGAGCTTGACCGAAATGAAATTTTTTATACATCTGTTTCATTTCCCACTTTTCGCGATCATTTCCAAGGGCAAGAGCTTGTTGAAATAATCTTTCAGCATCAGTAAATTTATTTCCACGAATACTAAACTCAACAGATTTCATAAATTGTTCAATTTTATCTTTAAAAGTTGTAGTTATATCTGCAGCAGCCCTAATTGTTCTCGAAGCATCAAGAAACATACCTTTTTGTTCATAAATTTTAGTCAACTCGAGCAAAACAAATTTTCTAGTGTCATAGTCAAGTTGAGATTTTACAGCCCTTTGTAAATAAGACATCTTAACATATTCACCCATCGTCTTTATTTTAGCATCAATCTCAGATCTCGTCCTTTCAGCAATAGGCCTATCAACAACATGCATATCCCTCAAAAATAACTCCTCTTTATAATGATTATTGTGTCAAAGTGTATCTTAATCAGAACACTTTGATCACCTCAAAAATCATTTGATTTTTATTGTTGTGAAAATAAATATCTTAATAATTATTAACTATGGCTAGTGCTGCTGCGTAAACAGCATCTTCAATCAATTTTGTTCTTTCCACTTCACCGTTAGTTAACATAGATATTATCCCTCTCTTTTTACCTATTCTTTCCTCATTCGTAAGGCCAGCTCTTCTAAGTGCTTCATCAAGTTCAACATTTTCAGAAACTATAATCTTTAAAACTTCATTTTGAATTGGAAATGCCATGCCTGCCCCTGGATAAAGTCTCTTTCCATCGTATATTCTACAAATAGTGTGGTTTAATGCAAAAGTTCTTTTATCATTAGGAGGAACAATTCCTGATTCAATTCCTATGCCGAATCTTGAGGGATATTGGTTAAACGCATTAATTGCTCTGTTTGTTGCTCCTAACTCAATTTCATCTATTCCCATCGGTTGATCTCTAACACCAGATTTAACATCTATTGGATAAACTATAGCTCCTGCAAAATAAGGTAACCTAGTCAGACCTCTTCTTACTCCTTCAACTTTATTTTGTCCAGTAGATCCACAAGAAATATCCATAACTCAATTCAAGAAAGAGGGTATATAAAAATATTAGGTGATTGAGGCATTTACGGACTAAAAAAGCTTATATTTGAGCTAAACTACGAC
>JBBSXO010000006.1:0-116995 GCA_038045705.1 Nanobdellota archaeon | reverse complement strand
TCGTAGTTTAGCTCAAATATAAGCTTTTTTAGTCCGTAAATGCCTCAATCACCATTTTTTATTATCTTATAGATTAGACCCATCACTTTTTTATCTTTTATCTTTTTTTCTAAGAGATAAAGAATCATATTATGATCTACAGAATCAAAGAAATGCTTAATATCTGCCTTAAATGCATATCCTACAACGCTATTTTTGTCAAATGCATTTTTTACTAATTTTCCATTTTTAGTAACTTTCCTCTTGAATGACGAGAACCTTTCTAAGGCAGCAAGAGTGCCTTTAGTTCTACGATTTGCATAATTATCAAAAATGAATATCTTTTCATATATTGGTTCTAAAATGTTAACTATTGTATGATGAACGATCCTATCCTTAAAAATAGACTTTCTAATAACTCTTGTTTTAGGATCTCTAATAATAAATTTCTTTAGGGGGTGGGGTTCATAAGTTTGTAATTCTAATTCTCTTTTAATTTCTTGTAGATTATTTTCAAGATCTGCTTCAAATAATTTTACATAAAACTTAGATGTTTTGTTCTTTCTTGCTTTCATAAAAGCTCTTCTAATATTGGCATAAGAACATAATTTGAGGTACAAGTTTTTGTAGGTTTTCATATTAATAAGCCCTAGCCCAAGCTATTCGACCATTCGCATTATCGTTAGTCAGATTCCTGTTCCTAGCGTTCAGATTCAAATTCCTGTTGCGAATGAGCACTCTAGCGGGCTTATCCATAATCATTTTCTCACTGCAATTCTAGTATTTGCGAAAGGGTTTCCCAAGCTCCTTTTATAGCTACTAACTATCATCGCTGTATTTTATACAGATTTAACTGCAAATTACAGATAAGCGTGTAGCCCGTTATAACTACTCGTCACAAACCTATTGTGGGACAATAGATCTCTAAGCATTATAGCTAGGGCGATAGAGATTGAAAAAGTTCGTTTTTATGATTAATTGTTCTCTATAGTATTCTTTAGTATGTTACTATATAGTTACAACAAGAGAAAGATTTAAATAGGGTATAATATCCCACTTTATCATATGAAACAGAAACTCAGCGTAACAATTGAGGAAGAAACACTTAAAATGATAGAGGAAGCTCTAAAGGGGAATACTTTTAGGAATAAGTCTCATTTGGTAGACTATGGACTTAATAAGTTTCTAACTGGAGAGAAAAAATAAAATGGCTAAATCACAACAAACATTGCAAGATAAAGTAAAAGAAGTATATAGTAGACTTAGAAGCGACTTTTATCTTTGCAGGGATGATTTTGAATCTAGTGGAGAACAATTCAATTCAGCTTTGCTTTTCGGTACTTTGACTGAACTTAACAGAGGAAGACAATTGCTATTTGGAGAGTACGGTGGAGGTAAGACTACTTCAGCAGAATATCTTAATTCTACTTTTAATGGGTTACCTCTTGATTTAGTGAAGAGAGTTCAACTTAGAGGTCATCCTCAACTTACGCATGAAAAAATGGTAGGTAGACCTCACTATGGTAAGATGCATAAGGGTGAAGAAGAAGTTGTATGGCAAAATTTTGTCTTAGTTGGGCCAAAAGTATTCGATGAATTTAACAGAGTTCCTGAAGCAAACCAGGCAGTAGTTTTAGACGGTCTTGACAGAGGACAATGGGATTACCTTAACGGATTTATATCAACTGGAAAGCAGCCATTTTTCGCAACTTGTAATTATGCAGATAGAGGTAACAATCACTTAATTCCTCCTATCTTAGATAGATTTGATGTAGCTGTAGAAGCAAAGTTTCCTGGTGTAGCTAGCGTAGTTCATATTGCTCAGGATTACGGAAATGAACGTGATGAACTTTTAACTAACCCGGAACTTACAAACCGTGCTTTGACACTATTAGGCTCAGGAAAACCTTACGCTGAAGTTACTAAGGAACTGGAAGGAATTGTAGCCGAACACCAAAGAGAATTAGGAAAAACTGGTTTCCCGATTTTCACAGCACAAGAAAGAGCACGTGCTGAAGAAGAAATAAAGAAGATTCCATTTAGTAGAGATGCAGAGCAATATTTTGCATTTTTGGCTGCTGAGATGAACGTTACTCCTAAATTTGGAGAAAAGAGAAGCGTTGACCCGATATCTACTGAAAATGGATTATATTTAGGAGCTCTTTTAACTGGAAGCGGTAGCAGAAGAAAAGAAAAATCTTTAGTGCGTTACGCAAAATCTTTGGCTTGGTTACAAGGAAAAGATGAAGTTGACCTTGAGCACGTTCTTCAAGTAGCTCCGTATGTTTTATGGCATAGAATTAACTGGACAGATGATGCACAGAGTAAATTTAGAGATCATACTAGAACAGATCCTTTACCATTGTATATGGCTAAAACTTTACTAAATGATGGAACTCCTGAAGTGCCTGGTGTAAAGAAAAGATTTGTAGAAAGCAGAGAACATTATCAAAGAGTTTTAGATCTTGCTGGTCATGGTAAGGTAGCCGACGCTTTGAAGGAAGCAAGACAATATGCAGAAGATGGAAAAGGACATCCTATATTCCTTGATACAGTAAGGGATTTGGAGGGATAATGCCTAATCCACGCTTTCTTAAATTAGCGGAAAGACTGAAAAATGATTCTGTTCCTGCTGGAAAGTCTCCACCAGATAATGGCGGTAGCGATGGTGAAAGAGGAGAAGTTGGTTCTAGTGTAAAAACTATTTTTCCAGATTCAGTAGCTAGCTCTTCTATTTTGCAATACGATTCTTTTGGACTTCCACTTATTAGAAAGGCTAATGAATATTTCGCAGGAACTAAAGCAGAAATTCCTCTTAGAGAAGGGTTGCTTGGATTTGGTAAAAGTGCTGGCGAAGTTCAAAATATGTATCTTCTAAAAAGATTAGCTATTGTTACTGCATTACATAAGGATCCATCTTTAAGAAATGGAAATATGTGGCCAATAACTCCTGGGCAGTCAGAGAATTTACTTAAAGAAAGTAAGTTACCTAATCCAAGTGCTTATTGGGAAGACTTAGGCCTTATTCTTTATGATACTACTGGTGCGACTAATAATAAAGAAGCTAGAGCATTATTTGATAGTATTCAACGCAACCGTGTTGAATTAGGATTAAGTCCTTCTGATGCAAACTCAAGATTGGTAGTTGTGAATGCTGGACTAGAAAAAAATGTTGATATGCCTCATGGAGTAAATCCGGTAATATTGCCCGGTACTACTCTTGTTTATCCACATGACATTTTACAAAGAACTGGTGAAAACCATAAATTTGAATATGGAACAGCTAAGGGTTTACCCACAATGTCTAGTTTAGGTTCTGGAAATAGAACAATTTACATGCCTAATGAAAAAACAGATATTGGTTTAAGAGTGCTCATTCGCAACGGGAATTTGAATCTGAGCGCTAGGGACAGGAATCTGACTGGCGATAATGCGGATGGTCGGGTAAACGTCGCCCATCAGGGCGGGTCGCCAAAAAAATAGGAGTTCAATATGACAAATAAAACATTACAACAGATTATGGACGGAGAATGGCATGAAGCAAGAAAGAGATTTCACTATCCTCAACTACCTAAACCCAAATTAGTAAAAGATGAATCAAATGGGGCTATTAATTTAGAAACGTTAGAGATTACAGTTAGTGAGCCTTTCATTACTACTTTCCCTCAGCATGGAATTGATCAAGCAGATGCTTTCAATGAAGTATTGACTCATGAATTAACACACTACATGAGATATCCTGGTTCTCCATTAAACGTTCTTAGATTACAAAAAGCTACTCAGGGAGTAGTATCTGGAGACGATTCGCACCAAATAAGAACAGACTTTACTGAAGTTCAAACAAATCTTCATATGCTAATTGAACGAAAACATCCTGCTACTGCTCGGATGAGAAAAGTATTCCAACCAGATGAAAAAGATACGCGAGCAAGAATTATTTATGGACTTTATCAGACTGCTTCTGGTCAAGATTTCGGCGTTAAACTAACTAAAGAAGAAGAGACTGCAATAAAAAGATTAGGTGGAATAGACTTTTTAGATAAAAGTAGAGAATTAGAAAATGTTAGAAAATTTGCTGAAGTAATGAAAGATTACAAAAGTCAAAGACCTCAAAATGGATCTCCTGGTCAAGAAAATGGTGGAATGCCAACTTCTCGCTCAGGCATGGGCATGTTTAACGATGCGCAAATTTTAGAAGGACTTAGAAAGTTTGCCCAAGAAGCTAATAGTCCTAAAGAATACGAACAAATTGCTCGTGCTGTTCTAAGCGAAGAAGAAAAAGCACAGCAGAGAGGAGTGCATCCTGGAACAGGACGTGATGTTACTTTCTTAGCACACAACTTCTATTCTGCACTAGCAGAAGCTTACGCAGTTCCTATTAGAAAGAAACCGATGGTAATAACGGGTAGCCTATATCCCCATTCTCATGCTGCTTTTACTTTTGAAGACCAAATCACGGATGTAGATCCATTTAGTGCGCCAGGAATATTACCTGGGATAACTAAGAAATGGGTTAGAAAAGAAGGAGAATCTCACGGAGACGAAGAAGGAGTTCCTTCAAATTTACTGGTTGTTGATAATTCTCCAAGTATGTTTCATGTTAATGGGAAGATAATTCCACCTAACGACAGAGTATATCAGCATATTGTTGGTGCAACTGCTGTCAGCAATGCTTATCTTTTGAATGGGGCACAAGTAGCGGTTTATAGTTTCGGTAGCAATGATCATTTGACAGGATTTTCTAAAGATAGAGAAAGAATTCATTCGGAGTTACGCAGATATTCTAGCGATGGTGGAACTACTTTCAATGCAAACCTTTTAGAAACTCTTGTAAAACAACACGATGGAGTTTGTGACATTACAGTTGTTTCAGATATGGGGATAAGTAATTTAGATGGTTTTGTAACTTCCTTACTAGGATTGCCTCAAACTCACAGAGTGCATTTGTTATATACAAATGGCAGTTCTGAGATGAGACCTTACGTTGCTCAATTAAGGCAATCTTTCGGTAAGAAACCAAATGTTGCAATATTGCCTCTTGTTGCAAGCGCAGATATTTCTAAAATTACAATGGGGGAGCTGAAGAAATCAGTACATTAATATGGTGAATAAGAGATTTATTGATTTAGCACAACGGTTGCGCGGTAGCCAGATACCACAAGTTCGTGAAGTAAAGGATGATAGAAAACCTGATACTGAAAGATTTACTGCATCCTTTTTAGAAGGAGATTTTGGTGGAGAAGTTCTTGCTAAATACGATGAATTGGTTCAACGAAAATATGGAGATAATCCAATCCTTAAGAAATTTACTCGTCATGAAGGTATTGTAAAAGGGTCTAACCCTTATTCTTTTGTTGCTATGAATGAAGTATTAAGTGCATATGGTGCACGATTAGCGCACCCATCTGAAATTGATTTTATAATTCAAGAAGGTATATTGCCTTTGCGAGGCCAGTATGAGGATATGGGCTTAGTGCTTCGTAGCGTTGGAGAACCAAACGCATATCTTGCTCAACTATTATCGCAGCAGTTAGGAGAAAGGGGCATTACATGCAGTAATGAAAACCCTATTATGATTCCATTAAAGTCATTAGAATTAGTTACAGATACACGCGCTCCACAAAAATTAGCATTTACTATTGGAGATCCAAGTGCAGTTGTTATAGCTCCTAAATTAGCTCATAGTAATAATGGAAGAAAATTCTTTTATAGTGATAATAATGGATTACCTATTTTTGATGAAAATGGGGACAAAACTCTTTATACGGAAAATAATGGTCTTAGAGTGCTCATTCGCGACTGGAATTTGGATCTGTACGCTAGGTACAGGGTTCTGTCTGACGATAATGCGAATGGTCGGGTAGTTAGTATTCGTGGCGAAGCCACCGAGCGAAAAAATTTTGGAGGTGCTCCTTAAAATGAAAAATAGAAGATTAGAAGATTTAGCGAGTAGACATAAAAGTCCTGGATTTTTAGAAGCTGAAGCTCAGAAAGCAGAAGAAGCTAGAATTTTAGCAGAACAAGAAAGATTAAGAGTACAGAGAAAGTTAGAGTCAGAGCAAAGAACCGCAATCGGTTCAGTTCAAGATGAAACTCGTAGAACTACTTTAACTGCATATGTGAATAAACTTCAAGGATATCAAGGCAGTAAATTAGATGTCGCTTTTGAAGCATTTGTAACTCACCCAGACTTTCCTATAATTTATAATCAGCTTGTAACTATTGAGAGTGCCTCTGACAAATGGGGTTTTATTGTAAGAAGAGCTCACGAATTAGGAGATGAAGTAAAACTTCCTATGTATGGAGAATTTAAGTATAATGAAGTTGAACTAAAAAGAAGATTTGAGGATTATGGTATCTATATGCTTTGTCCTTTCTTTAGAACTAATGAAGAAAGTTTGACAAAACAAGAATGTCTAATTAATGGGGAGCCTAATCCTTCTACTTGCGATGGAAATTATGAAACCTGCCGTCTTTTTGCAGATAAATCAAAAAGAGCTTTAGACGGATCAATAACTCTTCCTAAAATAGAAAGAAGTCCCGCTCGTTTCCAGATTCCTAAAATGGATGTTGACCCTGTAGATTTAGATGATTTAGAGGATTGGTGGCAAATGGAGGGCAAATACGAATAATGGTAAATAGAAGATTTTTAGAATTGGCAGAGCGTTTAAGAAATGATTCAGCTCCAGCTAGAAAAAAGTTTAAGGCAACTAATGGAAAAAGTCCACCACCTCTATTAATGAATCCGACAGGAGATCCATTTTTGTTACAATATGATGTTTTTGGTAAAGAATTAATTGCTAAGTCTAACAGAACCTATGCTGGAACCGCTGCCGAAATTCCAGATGGAACTTCTGGAGAAGTTGAGCAGATGTATATTTTAAGACGTTTGGCATTAATTACTACATTAGCAGGCGATAGAACTCTTCAAAGCAAAGGTTACTGGCCAATTACTCCAGCTCAATCTGAATCTTATTTGCAAGCAGGAAAACTTGTTACGCCTGAAGAGAATTGGGAAGAATTAGGCTTAGTTTTGTATGATACTAGTAGTGATGGTGAGAATCCTTATGAATCAAAAGCTCTTGCTAAAAGTATCCGTGAACATGCTAGGGAATTAGGCCTTGACAAAAAAGGTTTGGAAAAAAGATTGGTTGTAGTTCATCCTGGATTAAAAATAGATAGCTCTGCACCGCATGGAGTTGTTCCTATTGTTTTACCTGGAATAACACAAGTTTATGCTCATGAAGTTTTGGCTAAAGCTGGCGAAGATCCTCAGTTTAAAGGATATGGTTTAACTGGTGGACTGCCTAAAATTTCACAGTTAGATGATAGTGGAGATAGAACTCTATACTTACCTGATGAGACTGAAGATATTGGGTTAAGAGTGCTCGTTCGCGACTGGGATTTGGATCTGGACGCTAGGGACTGGAATCTGACTGACGATAATGCGGATGGTCGGGTACATTTTGCCCCGCAGGGCACACGCAAAAAATAGCAATTCGATTATTAATTAGTAATTCTTTGATGAATTCATCAAAAAATAATTGATAGAATAATCAAAACAATTAAAAAGCCATAATCTCGAGAATTTCATGAACAAAGACTTATTCTTTGATTATGGTGAACTTCTTTTCGCTTATCGTTTCACTCCTGAAACGCTTATGCGAGCCCATGTCTTGATGTTATCTCAACTTGCTCCATTTTCTAGCGGATTAAACATAAATGGTTTAGCGAATGCCCATAATCAAGCAATTCAAACATATCTTGCTTCTCGCGGACAAAATGGCGAAGAATGGAGAATGGATAGGATAATGGGCTTATTTCTAAGAAATATGGGCATTGTAGATCCACAAGCGATTCGTTTAGCAGTTGAAACATACAAAATGCACGACCATGATGAATTTCCTTTGCTAGGTATACCTCAATTAGTTCCTGAGCTTGCCAGAGATAATTCTTTACATATAGTTTCAAACTTACCTCATGACTCAGCATTACATTCCTTAAGAGGACATGGATTATTGAGACATTTCACAACAACTACATTCTCATACGAAGCAGGTTTTAGAAAACCAAGACCTGAGATATATCATTTAGCACTACAAAGAGCACAATGCAATCCAAGTCAAGGATTGTTTATTTCTCATGATCAAGAAGAGGTAGATGGAGCCAGAAGAGTTGGTATGCAAGCATATCTTGCAACTAACGCGGATGAAATCCGAGGAGCCCTCCATGAAAATTCTTTACACTAATATCAGCCCTATTACCAACGCTTATACTAATATAAACCATATATTTTATTTGAAAAGTCAGAATCCTCAAAAAGTATATCTCTGTGTATGGGATAATTATGTCTTTGAGAATAATATTTTAGAGCAACATGATGAAAACGCTAAAAAAGAAACTCTAGAGAATAACGTCAAGTTACTTCAAAAGGTAATGGATCATCTTAATCTCAATTACAGAATTATCTATCTGTCTGAAATGTGGCATAGACTTTTCAGAAATCCAAAAACTTCTAAGATTTATCAAAAGATTTTATCTTTAATCAATTTAGAACAAATTAGTAAGGGTTTCTCTATTAATTATACCCCATTTGGGGAAATAAGCCTTTCAAAATTAAATTATATTATTATTGACTATCTAATCTCTATTTACTTACAAGAAATAGCTCCAGAGATATGCAATAGTCAGCCAACACATTATCTTACTTCTGAAAGGTTCAAGGTTTTCAAAAGAGATATAGATCACGTGCTTAAATTAAATTCATTCTATTCTCCACCTGCTCCTTTATTTGTTACAAATGTTCCTGTAATCATGCATCAAAAACAAAAGATTATTCCTTCTATGGGTATGTCTGTTGAAACAATTAAGCAGATAATAGATTCAAACTATGGTGGAAAGTTACCAGAAAGAAAAGAAATTGAAGATTTAGTAGAAGTACTCTCTAAAGTCAATAGTAAAATTGAGTTAAATGAGAAATTAAATTATAAGCAGTTCATAGAATTTTTAGCGAATGAATTTTATTCTTATTTCGATAGGATTAACGATCTTGCAACAAAAATAGAGATAAAGAATCAGAAGAAAAGTATGTTTGTCTCAAGACATGAAGAATTTAGTAAACAGATTAAACCACTTAATAAAATCAAACTACAAATATTAAAATTATGCGATGGGGAAAATACAAGTCTTGATATTGCTAATAAAAGTGGCATAAAATTAAGCACAGTTTCAACCTATTTGACTCATCTAAAAAATAAAGGTCTGTTAAATGAAGGAAAGAAACCTAAGAGAACAGTAGATAATATTGTAATAAATTTGGAGTTAATGGGAGATTAAATGACAGATTTAGTATTAATTAACAGTCCATTACAAGAATATGAAAGAGAGAATAAACCTTATTATTTCACAACTGCTCCAATAGGTTTAGGTTATTTAGCTACAATTGCTAGAAGATTGGGTTATGACTCAACAATAGTTGACGCAGAAGCTGAAAAACTTAGCCCAGCAGAAATAGTCGAAAGAGTTTCTGCAATGAATCCAAAAAGAGTAGGTATCAATGTCTTCTCAACAAATCATCAATTATCTCTTGGAATAATAGATCAAATTGAAGCTCCAGTTAAATTAGTTGGAGGACCTCAAGCTACATTACAACCTGAAAGAATTAGAGGAGATTATACCATAGTTACTGGAGAAGCCGAAGATGTTTTACCTAGTATACTTAGAAACGCTCCAAGGGGGATAGTTCACGGAGGAGTTGCACATGATCTTGATAGTCTTCCATTTGTAGACAGAAGTTTATTCTCAAATGATCCCTATCCCACAAAGTATGGAAAAGAAGCTTCTATGAGTACTGCTAGAGGATGCAAGTTTAGTTGTGCTTATTGTTCTGTTCCAACAATTAACGGAAGAAAAATGAGGGCAAGATCTGTGGAAAACGTTATTGATGAAATTGAAGCCCTACAACAAAGCGGAGTAAGAAGAATACACTTTATTGATGATTTGTTTAATTATTCTAAAGATAGAGTAAGAGAGCTTGCAGATGGTCTTGCAAGAAGAGAAGTTAGAGTAGGTTGGAGAGCTTTATGCAGAACAGATAACTTAGATGAAAAGTTACTTGAAGAAATGAAAGCAGCAGGGTGCTACAAGCTAGCATTTGGAGTAGAGTCTGCAACTCCTCGTATACTAAAGTATATAGGAAAAAGCCAAGACACAGAGCATACTAAAGCAGTTTTTAGAAAATGTAGAGAATTAGGAATTGAAAGCAAGGGATTCTTTACTATTGGATATCCTACTGAAACAAAAGATGAAATAGAAGATACAATAAGATTTGCCTTAGATCTTGAAGCTTCTGATGCAAGATTCATGGTAGTTAGAGCATTTCCTGGCACTAGATTATATTCAGATATGTTAACAAAAGGATTTACTCCAGAAACCTTAGATACATATCATCAATTTAAGACAGGTGGAGAACATGTTAAATATCATGTTATGAATATCCATTCTCTGAATGGAATGCCTATGGAAGAACTGGATGATTACGTCCGAAAAGCATATGAACAGTTCAATCTTCAAAGAAGAGGAGCAATAAAATGAAAATATACATAGCCTATAAGTTGAGCGGAGTAGATTTCACAATCTTAAAGAAACGCTTAGAAGAGGTTTCTAAAGTTATTGAAGATTTAGGACATAAAACATTTATTTTTGTAAGAGATATGCAACAGTGGAAGCCAGGGGGAATGGAACCTAAAGAAATAATGAAAAAGGCATTTGAACAAATGAAAAAGTGTGATGCGATTATCTCAATAATAGAAACTCAGGAAAAGGGAGAAGGTTTGTTAATAGAAAGTGGGATGATGAAAGGATTAGGTAAGAAAGTCATTGTAGCATCAGGTCCAGACGGAAGAGGGTTTATGCTTAAAGGCATGGCTGATGAAACTTTTGATTTTAAGGACGTGCAAGAATTCAAAGAAAAACTAGCCAAAATTCTTAAGAAATAGTTTTTGATGAATTCGTGAAGCCAGCCTTAATATAAACTAAAGGGTTAGTCTGTTTATGAAAAGGATATTATCAGACTCAAAAGAACTGTTGCCTGAAAATTTATCCTATTTAGAACCAAAAGAAACAATCAAAATAAGTGGTAAACTTTCTTATAAGGAAGGTCTAGGGTCTTGGAATGTTATTCAATTACAAAAAGAAATTATAGATATATTCCCTCAATTAAGAGAAAAAAGAGGTAGCTTTGGCTACACTATGTTTTACAACCGTTCTTCAAAGGAATCTAAGAAAATAATGGAAGAGTTAGAAAAGAGAGGTGTTGTGCCCATTTTTCTGTTGTTGGGAAAGATAAAGGATAATTCGGATTCTTAAGTTCTTGCTGATAGTTTTTTATATAATGGTTTGTTAATAAGTTTATGCAATTATCAGAAGCAGAAACTAGAAAAGAAAAGATAGACCCACTCTTGAAAAGAACTGGTTGGGTAAAAGAATACATAAAAGAAGAAGTTAACTGTGTGAAGTCTAATTTTAAGACTAAAGAATATACAAATGACAAAAGTAATATTGAGAGGGGAGTTGATAAATTCATAGACTACTTACTATTAGATGAAGATTATTCTCCTCTAGCAGTAATTGAAGCTAAGAAGACGTCTGTTAGTATTGAAAAAGGTGAGATCCAAGCGAGATCATATCAAAAAGACATTGAAAAACAGACTGGTAAAAAGATAGCAATATTTCTTACTAATGGGGATTCGTGGTACTTCGTAGACCAAAAGGAATGTAAAAGAAAAGTTCTTTTACCGTTTACTCAAAAAGATCTTCAAAGAAGACAACATTTATATGAACATGAAAAAGACCCAGTAAAAGTTAAAATTAATACTAAAATAGTTGACCGCCCAAGAAATGTTGAGATAGTTAAGCAGATTTTAGAGCACTTTTCAAAAAATCATCGTTCTGCTCTAGTTAATATGGCAACAGGAACTGGTAAAACAAGAGTGGCTATGGCAGTAATTGATGCTTTGATAAAATCAGACCATGTTCAAAATGTTTTATTTGTAGTTGATAGAATTTCACTTGCAAATCAAGCCAAAGAGAAAGGGTTCAAAAGTTTTTTTAATGAGCCAGTGTGTGAATTAAACTTTGAAGGATTCTCAGACAGCGCGAGACTCTACGTTTCCACAGTGCAAACTTTGACCAATAGCGATAATAAAAAGAAAAGACCAATGTACGAGAAATTTGGCGTAGGTTTCTTTGACTTAATTGTATTTGATGAAGCACATAGGTCTTTTTATGATTCGAACAATATTCTCTTTAGTTATTTTGATTGTATCAGGTTAGGTCTTACTGCTACCCCTTCAAAAGAAGATAGTCGAGACACGTTCAAACTATTTGACTGTGAAGATAAGAAACCTACGGTAAAATATGATTATGATACCGCAGTTAATGAAGGAGTTCTTGCCCCATATGTAGCAGATATAATAGAGACTAGAGTTTTATCCTTAGGTATAGAAGGTTCAAAATTAACCAAAGAATTAAAACAAATCTTAAAAGAACAAGAAGAAGACCCAGAAAAAATAGAGCTACCAGGAGGGAGATTTGAAAAATATTTTACTGATGCTAAAACAAACGAACTAATTATTAATGAGTTTATTGATAGATGTTATAAGTCTGATGACGGGCAACCATGCAAAACAATATTTTTCTGTGCAAGTGTTAAACATGCGGAGTCATTAAAGACTATTTTTGATAGGCTCTATCCTACTCTTGCAAAAGAGGTCAGAGTGATAACTTCAGATAGGACGAGATATATGGATGAAGTGAAGCGATTTGAAAAAGATTCTGAACCAAGAATAGTTTTATCTGTTGGAGTTCTAGATACAGGAGTAGACATTCCAGAAATTTGCAACCTAGTATTTGTTAAACCAGTCTTTTCACCCATAAGATTTTGGCAGATGTTGGGAAGAGGAACGAGAAACTTAGAAGCGTGTAAACATAAAGATTGGTTACCCTCAAAAGATGGGCAAGCCATTAAAGAAAGTTTTTTGATTTTAGACTTTAAATTTGGAGACCATTCCAATGTAGTATTTCACCAACTTGACAGAACTAAAAATAAAGCAGATGTCATAGACTCAAAAACAAGAATTTTCCTAGAACAAGTTGATCTTCTTGAAAAGAAACTAGAGCAGAAGCAAGTAAAGATTATAGAAAAAGAAATACGCGATACTGTAAGGTTAATAGATATGGAATCTCCAGCAGTTATAGAAAAGTTACCAATAATAAGAAAGGTAGTCTCGGAAAGATTCGATCTTAAAGATCATATCAAAGAGTTAAGAAATGATATTGCTCCGCTTCTGATGTATTCTCAATCTGAAAACTCAAAAGTTTATGCCTTTGTTTCGCAATGCGTAAAACTATTTAGAGCAATTCAAGATAATAACAAAGACAAAATCTGGAATATTCGTGAATTTGTTGAAGAACGAGTCCAAAATGTATGGGAAAAAGGACTTGAAGTTATTCAAGCAAAGAGCAATGATATGAAGAGGGTCATGCAAGAGACTTTTTGGGAAGACTTAAGCTTTGAGGATGTTGATTTTCTTATACGCGAGATATCTCCCCTTATGATTTACTATGATTCAGAACGAAAGAAAATGTTGCGAGTAGACGCCCCTGATGTAGTGCTTAAAGTTGAACAGTTGAAACATGAAATAAAAGAGAATAAAGATTTGACAGAGTTTATTGAGCACGATCATCTCATTAAAAAAATAAGGAATGGGGAAGGAGTAACGGCGCAGGAAATTCTAGAAATAGAAAAGAAGCTTTCTAGCCTTAACCCAGCATGGACAATAGAAAATATCCAGAATATCATAAAGATTGACTTTATTTTATTTATTCGTCAAGTAATTGGGATACGAGACTTGCCTGACCCAGAGCAGATGATAAAGAATGAGTTTGATAAATATATTTTAGACAGAAACCAACATTATAACTCAGACCAAATAAAGTTCCTAAGGCTTCTAAGAGAGGTTTTTGTCCGTACAAAACACATAACCCTCAAAGACCTTGCAAAACATCCTCTTACTGAAGAGAGACCTTTGGACAAGTTTAGCCGAGAGCAACTGGAGAAAATCGTTGAAAAATGTAATAAACTCAAATGGCGATAATTGAGGTATAACTCATATTATATCTAGAAAATCGGTCTACCGATTTATCGTAAAATTTAAATAGTTAGGTATCAGATTATTAGCATGTCAAATGACTCCATTACAAGAGGTGAAGGTAGAAGAGTAGTTTCAACTAAGCTCTACCGCTCTGAATTTGCTAATATTATGAAGATATGTGAAGCCGAGAACAAAAGCATTCACCAAAAACTAAGGGAGCTGGTTCAGCAGGAAATAGTAGGTAACCCTCTTACAAAACAAAAGAAAGGAATAGAAAGCGAATACGAAAGAGTCAACATAAAGCAAAAGCAATGGAATTTTGAGGTGAAAGAATGATTTATAATCAGGAAAAAATAGCAGAATTTATCAGGTTGACAACTGAAGATTATAGTCGAAGCCTGGTCATCGAAGATATTGCAACAGTGAGGACAACTGAAAAGACAGACGGTTCTTTCATTCAAATAGGAATAAGACCGGTAATAGAAGATGATATTTTTATTGATCCTAGTTTTCATCCGTCATTGCCTAGTGCAGGTATGATGGTTGCTATGGGTGAGAGAGATTTTCTTATCCAGACAATAATTGATAATAAACAAATTAAAAAAATTGAAGTTAAAGAGGACATTACAGAATTTCCAAAATATATTGAATCTAATAATTCTTATATCCTTCTTTCTAACAAGTTTTATGTTGAAGTGTTTACAAAATTAATGCGCAGAATTGATTATGAGGAAAGAGTACCTCGCTTGGATTACGGAAATAGAATAATTATTGTTCCTGAGAAAGTTTTAGACAATAAAATAATAATAATCGGCAAGAATGCGATTATCTGGGAAAGAGAACTCTTTGGCAATGGAACGCTAGATATACTAATTAAGCCTGCAAAAGAAATTGGCAAAGTTGATATTACTATAAGAAGTGTTAACAAGATCAAGTACCTAGACACCGATTCAATTCTAGTTTTGGAGGTTAAAGATGGTAAGGCGTAATCCTCAAATTACTTACAAACAGAATGCGGTAAGAGGTAAATTGTTTGAGTTTATTCTCAGAGACTGGATAGAGCAGGCAGGCTTTGATTTAAATGCCCAAGTTGGTCAAATGACACAATCAAAAACAAAAAAGAGACTTCATGGGAGGGGTGGAACTTATGATCCTGACTTCATAGGAGAGTTTCCGATAACTCTTCCATTTTCATACCCTTTCCTTTTGGTTGGAGAGGCCAAGAATTATTCAACACCAATCCAGATAAAGCAAGTAAGGGAGTTTTTAGGAGCTTTCATCGATATATCCCAATATTCAAGGATTAACACAAAAAGCAGATCAAGAACCAAATACTCTCAGATATTTGATGAGAAAAGATATAGTTATATCCCAGTTTTCTATTCGACATCAGGCTTTGCAAAAAACGCTCAAGCATTAATGTGGTCACACGGAATATATTTTGTTTCTTACGAAAATTTTCAGATAATTGAGGACTTAAGAAAAAGAATGAACTCTTTAACCAAGGAAATAAATTATAAAGAATTGACGAAGCAACAGGTTTGGAATATAAAGACCTTAGACGACTTTGATAAACTACCATCAAACGTTACTAAAGATAATTATAAAACTGCAATGGAGAAACTAAAGAAGCTTATAAAACCAATAAATTCTTATTTTGGAATACTTGACAATCTGTGGCCAATTCACTTTCTTACTAAAGGAAAAGTAAAAATAAATCCAACAATGAAACAAAAAGAAGTTATTTATGTAAAGAATGAGAATCAAGTAACTCTGAAGAGAAGTCTAAATTTAAGATCTCAAAACTGGGGTTTCTTTTCCCTACCAAAATACTTCATAGAAGAGTATCAAAAAATAGCAAAAAAGCAGAACAAACAGATACTTCAAGAAGTTATTCTATTCATAAAAAAGGAAAAGAAAATATTTCCTTTATATGTTAAACTAAAAGCGAAGGGTGAGTAATATGACAAAGCCAGTTAAAACAAAAGATGAAATAATCGCCAAATTTATAGAGTTCAATAAAGAAGCTCAAGAAATATTTGATTTAAGCTTTAAAGATAAATTAAATGGATCGGGAGTAACAATAAAATGGAATGCATTAGATAAATTACTTAGAACTGAGCTAAGAGGGCCAGATGACGAGTCTATTAAAGCGTTTTGCAATGATCTTAGAAAGTTTATACAAAAGAACGATTCTCTCAAGGTTGAAAAGTTAAATCTCTTCTATCAATCAACTATTGTATGTGATAAAGAAAGAAAAATGTTTGGAAAAGAAATGTCTGATATAGATAAATTTCTAAAAGTCTCGACTAATTACAGCATAAATATTAAGAATTATACAAATAGAGAAATATTGGAAATATTTCTTTATGGAAAGTTTTCTCATAGAACGGAAGGACAGAAGGAAATTCATGACAGTATAGAAAAAACATCTCTTTATCTATCGCTAAAAAATGAATTTATAGTTGTTCTTCAACGCTATTTCATATTAATTAATAACTTAGTTTATATTAATAATGAGGTAATAAAAAGCTTTAAATGAAAAATACTAATTGGCAAGAAATTGAGTTAGGAGTAATACTTTCTTTTCAAAGTAGAACAGGAAGG
Source organism: Nanobdellota archaeon (assembly GCA_038045705.1). Taxonomy (GTDB): domain Archaea; phylum Nanobdellota; class Nanobdellia; order Pacearchaeales; family GW2011-AR1; genus SICU01. The sequence goes on along the minus strand of JBBSXO010000006.1, from coordinate 100,256 downwards.
AAAGCCGGAGAAGGTTTAGAAGATGGAAAATATAAGTTTTTTACTTCAAGTAATGTTCAAAGTAAGAAAATCAATGAATTTGATTTTGATGGGGAACATTTAATCTTTTCAAGCGGAGGCCAGGCTGGAGTTCATTACTGCAATGAAAGGTTCTCAGCTTCTAACGATTGTTTTGTCGTTAGTATAAAAGACAAAGTCTTAACAGAGTATATTTATTATTATCTTAAATCAAAAATGCATATTTTAGAGAGGGGTTTCAAAGGCGCAGGACTAAAGCACATATCTAAAAGTTATATTGAAAAAATAAAATTTATTTATCCAATTAATATACGGGTTCAGCAAGAAATTATTAATTTATTAAAAAAATCTGAGAAGGCCAGCATTAATGGGAAAGGGGTTCTTGAATTGTTTGATGAATACCTCAAAAGCGTTTTTTACGAGCTTCTTAGTAAAGGTAGTTTGAATTATTCTAGATGGTCAAAAGTTAAGCTAAAAGAAGTCTTAGCTAAGCCTAAAGGAAGTATTAGAACAGGACCATTCGGTAGCGACTTATTGCACTCCGAGTTTGTTAGTAAAGGTATTGCAGTTTTAGGGATTGATAATGTTGTTAATAATTATTTTTCTTGGGACGAAAGAAGATACATTACTAAAGAGAAGTATGAAAAACTAAAAAGATATACAGTTCACCCAAAAGATGTGCTGGTAACAATTATGGGTACTGTAGGAAGATCGGTGGTTGTTCCAGAAAACATTCCTTTAGCAATCAACACAAAACATTTAGTCGCAATTACTTTAAATAATGATATTGCTGATCCATTCTATATTTCTTATTTAATATATTCTGACCCTGGAGTGCTACATCAGTTGAATATTCGAATGAGAGGGGCAATTATGCCAGGACTAAATATGAGTATAATAGAAAATTTAAGTTTTAGTTTGCCTCCAATTAATATTCAACGAAAATTTTCTTCTATTATTGAACATGTTGAAAGATTAAAAGAAAAACAGAAAGAAAAAAACAAAATGCTTAATCAAATATTTGATTCGCTCATGCAAAAAGCATTTAGGGGAGAACTGATAAAATGAAAAAATATCAAGTTGACCCATTATTAATGGAAAAAATACTAAGAAAGAGCGATGAAAGAGTACAGTCTTCAATAAAAAATATGGAGTTTACTAAAAAGTGGCTTACTATTGCTACTAATGATATTGAGATATGTAAAATACTATATGATTTAAAGCATTATGCAGGTTCAGCATATCACTTGCAACAAGCTTTTGAGAAGCTAACTAAGAGTTACTATATATTTATTGGGAGAATAGACCCCCATGAAGCCTATAAACACTCATTTATTCTAGATAAACTAAAGAAAGAAATTAAAGAAGAAGATATAAATGATATAACAGAGGTAAGCAATATTATTAATGATGTTAAAATTGATTTGGAAGTTTCAAAAAAGGGATTGGAAACTCTAGAAAAAACTGAAGATGAATTAAGAAATATATCAGAATCACATATAAATTTTATTCTTGAATTCTTAAAAAATTCAGAGAAGAATCTTAAATCAGAAGAGACTATGAAAAACTTAAATGAAAGGGTGCATGAAAAAAGTTTTATTAGTTTTATTAAGCATATGTTATTTAGAATAACGACATTTAGAATTAGAGATTCAGACGTAAGGGCTTCCATAGAGAGTTATAAATTAGAAGAATATGTAATTGACATGATGATTAGTTTTAAACTGCATTATTTGAGTCTTATAACATTTTTACACTTCAATACACCGCGCTATCCTTACACCAAAGATTCTAATTTAAACTTTTTTGATTATAATGAAAATCTTCCAATTGTAAAAGCAATTCCCGTATTGATAAAAACTTTCAACGAAATCAAGTTAAATATAGAAAAGACTTTCTTAAAAGAGGTGGATAAATCAAATGTTACACAATGAACTAAAATCAAAAGTCCAGAAATTATGGGATAAGTTTTGGAGCGGAGGCATTAGCAATCCTCTCCAAGCAATCGAACAAATATCCTATCTTATTTTTATGAGGCGTTTAGAAGATGAAGACATACGAAAACAACAAGAAGGAACACTTACAGGCGAACCACATCAATCCATGTTTAAAGGACATGAAGACTGCAAATGGTCTCAGTGGTCAAACTATTCAGCAGATAAGATTAGTGACCATGTGAGAGATAAAGTATTTCCATTTTTAAGAAATCTTGACAAAGGAGATTCTTACTACTCCAAGTATATGCGAAATGCTAACTTTGAGATACCCACTGCCTCTTTATTGATTGAGGCAGTAAGGATAATTAATGATATGCATATCAAAGAACAAAATACAGATACTCAAGGGGATATATACGAATTTCTTTTATCAGAGCTTCAAACAGCTGGAAAAAATGGTCAGTTTAGGACTCCAAGACATATAATCAAAATGATGATTGAATTGGGAAACCCTGAATATGGAGATAGAATCTTAGATCCTGCATGTGGAACTGCTGGATTTCTTGTTAATGCTTATGAACATATTCTTAGACAAAATACCTCTAAAGATTTAATCAAAAAAGATGAAGAAGGAAATGAATACAATTTCAAAGGGGATAAATTAAACGCTAAACAAAAACAGCTTTTAGATGAAGAATCAATTTATGGGTATGATATAGACCAAACTATGGTCAGAATAGCTTTAATGAACTTAATGATGCACGGTATATCAAGACCAAATCTACAACAAATTAATACATTATCAAAAAGATACAATGAAGATAACACTTACGACTTAATTTTAGCAAATCCTCCATTTAAGGGGTCTATTGATGAATCTGAAATGAGTGATAATTTCAGAATAAAAACAAAGAAAACCGAGCTCCTATTCTTAGAATTAATGTATAATTCTCTAGCTAATGGAGGAAGATGTGCCGTAATAGTTCCAGACGGAGTTTTATTTGGTAATTCCAAGTCCCATAAAGATGTAAGAAATCTTCTTCTTGAGAAATGCAGGTTAGATGCAGTTATTTCAATGCCTTCAGGAGTATTCAAGCCATATGCTGGGGTTTCTACTGCAGTCTTATTCTTCACAAAGGGAGAACCAACTCAGAGAGTATGGTTTTATGATATGGAATATGATGGATATAGTTTAGATGATAAAAGAACCAAACAGCCAGATAAAAATGATATTCCAAATATTATTGAGAGTTTTAAAAAAAGAAAAGAACAGTCAAATGAAGATCGAAAGAAGAAACATTTCTTTGTTCCAATTAGCGAGATAAAAGAGAATGAATTTGACTTAAGTATCTCAAAATATAAGAAATATGAAGAAGAAAATATTGTTTATAGACCTAGTAAAGAGATACTTCAAGAAACATTGGGTTTAGTTGATGAAATTAAGAAAGGATTACTTGAACTAAAAGATAAGGTTTCTTAATTCAAATCATCGAAGTTGGTTGGTATATTCTTTAGGGTTAAGCTATTTAAACAAACAAACCATCTAATTCAATGGATAAAAAAGAGATTGCTAAAATAAGAATGCACATTAAAAAACTTGAGAAAGCTAAAAAGGCTATTACAAAAGCAGAAAAACATCTAGATAAAGCAATAAAAAAAGCAAAGCAGAAATTAAAGTAAAAACTATTAATTTTTTCAATCTAATTAGAAACAATCATGTCTGAGGAATAGCATTCACTGTTAATTGTTTTACTAATTCCATTATCTTCACCATCTGTAATTCCATTGTCTGCATCTTTTCTTGAAGTATTTCTTTTTCCTTCTTAGATCTCTCCAGTTCTTTCTCAATCTCGGTTTTTGTAACATCTATAAGCATGTCATCTTCCGCTATTGTGTCGCTCATACCTAACAATTCAGAATAATAGTGGATCTTATCTGATTCTTTCCAGCCAAAGCGATACTTTAATGCACTTTCAGATTTGTAACGTGGAAGCCAATAACAGCATGAGATATGCCTAAAGTCATACATGGTAAGGTTTGAATATTTCTCACCAGCAGGACTTTCTCTTTCTCCAAAGACTCTTGTTGCTAAGCGTTTAAGGTAACGATTAACAGTAGCATGATGTATATCAAATAACTGATCCTCTGGAGTAAGTTTCTTAGATTTTATGTATTCCTTTATAAGATCTGAACAGATCATAAGCTTTATTCTTCTACCAAATGTTTTACTTGCTTCCTCTCTAATGTTCATTTCTTTATAGTTATTGAATAAATCTGAAACTTTTACATTAACTAACTCCGTAGGAGATCTGATTCCAGAATCAAACAAGAAATAGATTAGCACCTTATAATCGAAACGAGCGTTTTCTGTTAATTTCTTGACTTCTTCTTCAGTCATGTATACCCATTTTGGCTTTTTTTGTCTCGTATCTAAGTCTGTAGTTATATCCTTAATATCGACTCCTTTTTTACGATTTACTTTTTGCCACCAATGCCAAAATGCTCTAAAGATTTTGGAATAGGTATCTACTGATGTGTAAGTTTTTCCATCTATACGTTTGATATCACCTGAAGTCATTTTTGCAAAGAAACCAACTAACTGGTCTTCAGAAATGGTTGTTATATTATCTATATCAAAATGCGACTTAAATTGTTTTGAGAAGAAACATAGTTTATCCCTTAAGGAATTTAATCTGTTATAGCCTCTAGCACCTTTAGTGCTACCATTTCCAATATTTATTCCTAGTTCCATATCTTTCAGATAAGTCAGTATTAAATCAGAATTTTGTTTGGAAATATCGGGAATACCATTGGTAACTCTTTCTCTCCAAGCTTTGTATTTTTCTTCGTGGTTGTATGGGTCTATTTTCATGCTCTTCCGTATCAAATCGCTTAAAAAAGCGACTGCTACCTAATGAGCTATCTTGTGAGTTTCTTGAAAATACCAGAATGGGATTCAGCCCGGGCAGGGCGTACCACCATCTTGGTATTTTGCTGGGACTCTCGCAAAATAGTTTTTACAGTCTCTAGAAAATGCCACAATAGGCTTACGCCCGTCCCGGCATACTCCCCGTTTTGCGATTAGAGTGGAATGTTTTATGTACAAGTTTTATACAACATTCTAAAGACTTGCAGAGTTTATAAGTTTTGTCTAGATGAAAGTGATTGATTAGAAAAGTCAGAAGTCGCCTCTGTCTTACCAAGTTGGTAATATGCCCGTTAAAGTAATAATCGTTCCCAAACAAGTTAGATATTGTAAGAAAATTATTAAGAAATCAATTCTTCTTATATTTCCCACGTGATCTTTAGATGCCCAATTTGTGATAAATAACCCCAAAATAATAAAGATTAGTCCTAAACCATAAGTCATTATTAAAAACATATACCATATAAAAAAGCCGTAAGTAAAAACATAAATTGGAGTTGATAGAATAACAAGAGAAAATAAGCCATTAGACAAGGCTGTTTTTTTACCATACTCTTGTGATAGAGTTAGACCTTTATCATCCACATAATGTTGGAAGGAAAATGATTTGCCATCCCCACTAAACAGTATCACTTCATAATTTTCTCCAATTATTGGTGGTGTACGACTCCCATAGCTTTGTTGGATATAATTCTCTGCCAATTTTGGCTCTACGCCTGTTTTAATGTAATTATTATAAATTTTACTAATATTTCCATCACCCTTTTCTAGAGTTATTTTAGTACCTTTGGTTAAGAAGTATTTTTTATCACCAACCCCATCGACATAGCCATCTTTAATTACTGTTGCATTATAAACTGAATTCCAAACAGCAGTACTATCCAAAAGGGGATTATCATAATTAACATAGGATTTATTGTCTGAGTTAACAGAATCAAATCTTATAGTAATCTTCTCACTAAAAGTGCTTTCAGGATAAATAAATTCATTTACTGGACCAGCAAGATTAAGTATGATTGGAATAATAAAAAATATTGAGAAAACCATCAAAGTCCTATAATGTTTTCTTTCTATAGAGTGCCCAATATATAATCCTAAGATTATCCAAATAATAAAAGGTATTGCTCCAAACATAAGATTTTGGATACTAAATGGATTACTCATTAGGATGGAAACTAAAAATATAGCACTAATAATTGCCCCTATAATTACACCTATAAGTCTATACTTATGACTAACAGATTTATTATTTTCTTGTTGTTTCATTTCTTTTATTTCATAGATCATAGTTTTCTGAGGCATATTTTCTCTAACATTTAGATGTAATTAAGTCTTGTCCATTCATTTTATTTATTAGTTTTGTGGCATTTTTGATATTTTTTAAACGACTTGTATAAACCTAATCCTTTGATTTTAGCAAATATTGTTATTAATACTTTCAAAGCAAACTTCTAAATCTTGATATTGGGTTGGAGGGTCGCAATTTATACATTCTATTTTAAGTTCTATATTTTCCTTTCCTAAACTTATATTATTCTCACTTGCTTTGCAAGAATCTAAACTTTTTCCTTCAGATTTTCCAAATATGTTCCAATCTTGGCACTCTCTTGTAGTCATGATTATCTGTCCAAATTCGGTTTCTCCTGAAGATATGTTATCAAAATTTAAACGGATATTTGATGCCCATGAATTATTTATCATAATGGAAACCCATTTAGCATCAATTTTTCCGATATTGGTAATGAAAAAATTAAGAACCGTACCAGAAGAATTATCTAGATTTATAGCAGAAATTCTATTCCGATAATAAACCTCAAGGTTACTGTCAAGATTGTAAGAACTTATTTTTATATTTGGTCTTACAGTCTGTTCATATAACTTAGTATTTTGATCATTTATATTAATTTGAAGGTGTGTGAAATATAGTCCAATTATAGCTATGCCTACTAAAATCCAATTTATTGTTAGTTGTTGTTTTTCAAAGGTTTTAGGCATCATTCATCCATTCCTAACTCTGTGACCTATTAAATAAACTACTCCGAAAGCAAATAATCCTATAACTAGATCTATTAAATTTTCATATTTCAAGATTGGAAGCAATATTCCTGATAAAGCTACTCTACAAATAAGCCCTCCAGCAAACCATAAAATTGGAACCCCTGGTCTTTCCCAAGCATCATGAAATATCAGAGAATATATTCCACCTAAAATGAAGAAAATAAAAAATAATAAGCTTACATCAAAGGCAACATAAGCCATTGCTAAAAATAGAACTGTTGCCAATATTTGTTTAACAATTTCCATGAAAACTCTATCAAGAAACCTAATTTATATCTTTCTATCTGTAAAAATCCCCATTAAAACTAATGGTTTTACTTCTTCCCCAGCTCTAAGTCTTAATCTCATCCTCTGCAAGATTCTTCCGTCTTCTAATCTAGAGATAATTGCCATTCCAGATAAATATTTCTGAAATACAAAGACATTCTGAATACCTGTGTTTTTTTGCTCATGAAAAGAAGAAATAATACCTTTTTCGGTAGCCTCATGACAAGGTCTGCAAACTATTTCTCCATAGCGATAACTTTCAGTTTCATAGCTAAGATGATGTATCTCAAGTTCTGGCAAGGGCAAGACTTTCTTACACCTATTGCAAAAATGTTCTGAATTAAAGCTAGATAAATAATGCTCTAAAATGGTCTTCTTATGTTTATTTAACTTTGATCTATCTGAATTACGGATTGTGTTTTTTGTAGTCATATTAAATTATTAGAATACTAAGCTTTTATTATCTTATCTTTAAAGTAAGCTTCTATCTCATTTATTAGATTTATTGAAGAAGTATGAACTCCACCAAGAACAATAAAAGCATGATTATTTCTTTCAGTAACCCAGATCTTATTTCTTTTATTATCTAAAGGATACCTAAAACCTTCGTGGTCTAATAAAGGTCTAGCTGGGTTAATTAAATCAATATCAGTTATTAATTTTCTTGGTAAGTTGCTGAGTTTAAAGTCAGGATAGTTCTTTTCAACCTCTTCTAATAAATCTTTTAAAATATGACTTTTAAAGTTGCTTCCAGATTTTTCAAGTAAGGCTTTCAAAGAGAGTTCTACATAATGATTGAATAATAACAAAGATGGAAAAATATCTTCATCATCAAATATTAAGCCGTTTGATGCATCTTCAACTTCTTTTTTAATACATGTTTGAAAAGCCTTTCTATAAGATACTGCAAATCTTCTAAATTGCATCCAAGACTCTTCTCCTTCTCCTTTTTTATCCCATACTTGATACTCTCTATTTCCCATATTTTTATAAAGGTTGAAAGAATTTAAATATTTAGGATAATCATAATTTCTATGGCTAAACACTGGTCTGATAATGTTGTAGGGGATATTATAGGAGCTTTTAGAGTCTTCTTTGTTTCAGCAGTGGTAATCTACATGGCTCTATTAATTGCAAAGGCTCTTTATCCTTCATTTCCACTAAGCAACTCTTCTTCAGGAGTAGTGTCTGTTATTTTAGGAATTTTCTTAGTTCTTATAAAATATGTAAAAGGAAAGAATAATTTTAGATAAAGAAGGTAATAGAAAATTGTAATTATGGTCTTGTTGTAAAATCTAATTTTTTATTTTCTATTAGTTCTTGCATTCTTTTTCCATATTTAACAGAATTATTGGATAAGACTTCTTTTTGTAAGGCTAGAACTTCTATTAGTTCTTCCCCTAATATTGTTTTTTCTGACCAAAGTCTGAGGCGAGTCTTTGCATGTATTCCTTTCCTTAACAGCCTTTCTCCTATTAAATCATATTTTTGTTTAAGCCTTATTGCATTACCAATAAGATGAAATGCCTCTTTTCTTTTATTCTGTCTTGCCTCATAAGTAAGATTTAAACAGTTTCTACATCTTAGATTTTGAGGGTCATATTTGTAGAATAGGGTTCCAACTTTCTTTTCGCACCCTTGACACATAAACCAGAGACGCCAACCACCCAAGTTACATCTACTATCTGCAAGTTTAAGATTAAATGAGTCAGACTCGTATTGCTCTTCTCGGGCATATTCTAGTTTTAAATTTCTCTCATAGTCGCTTAACTTTTTGTTAGAACTAAGTATGCTGATATTACTTATCTTAATCTTATTGTAATGTTCAACGCATTCTTTTTTCATAATTCTCCGAAATCATTAGGAGATTTTAAAATTTTAGATATTAAATTGATAGTCAATTACATTACTTTAAATCTTCCTCTATTTGCATTTCTATGTATCGGTTGTTCTTTTAAATATTTGTCAGCAAGAGAAAAATCTTCATTTGAAGAAAAGATAAATCTTGTCGCAGATATTACCTGCAAATTATTCTCAAAAGTAACTCTGTCCCCTCCAACAAATTCCTTTGGAGGCATTAAAGTAAATAAAGGAACGTCTAGTTTCTTATCTATATTCCTGTAAAAACTTCTCTTTTTTGGATATTTTATTTCTTTTGCATTACTTAAATCAATTACCTTAATGTTTTTGTCAATAATTATTAAGAGTAACCTTGAAGATAATGGAAAATGCAACTGAAAGCCCTTACATTCAATTCCTAGATTGCTTTTGAATGGTTCTGGCTCAAGATCGTTATGTATTGCACAAGGATTATCGGAAGTCCAAAAAGGAATAGAGGAATTATTGATACATAATTTCCATGATTTATCAAGAAATAATTTTGCAAAATGTCCAGATTCTTTAAAAATCGTATGTACATGAAGTCCAGATAAAGAATCTTCTACGACTTTAATATCTCCTTTCTTAAAATCTGGAACTATTTTCTCAGCAACCCTTTCTAAAACAGCCTCTGCAATCTGTTTATAATCAATTCTTAATTCTTTTGATCTTAAAAATTGAACTGCTAAAAACGTCGCTAAAAGCTCCTTTTCTTCACTAATTAATTGGTCTAAATCTTCCTTTTCGATGACCTTTTTTAAGATAACATTACATTTACCTTCAAATTCTGCTAAAGTCTTCTCTATAATGCGCTCTTCTGTCCTATCATAAAAGAAATTCTCGCTGGCTACATTTGCAGTTTTTACCCTAGCAATAGACATTTTCTCTTTATCATACATAAATAAACTATCTTCCGTACTTTCTATTCTAAAATTTTTTAAGTAAGCTTGATTAACATAATGCTGTCTCTTTGAGATTGGTTCTTTTTTCATAAAATCTCTAGATATCGATGATATAAAAAACTTCAGATTCTAGTTTACTATCTTTCTTTTACCTTACCTAACAACAGAAAAATAGGAACAACCCCGTTTTTTTCTAGCTCATCAATTATTTTTCTCGATTCCTTAAACGAGCGATTATAGAACATAGTATAACCAAAATTACTTCTTTTCTCTCTAAGTTGAGGAAATAAATCAATAATCTCTTTTTGCAATTGAATTACATTCCAAGAACCTAAACTTTCCTTATAAGAAAGTTTCCCATTAATTTGGATAGTTTCCTTTGGTTCGAGATATGAGAGCATCTCAGATAAAAGATTTTCTTTACTTTTCTCTTTTTGTAGTGTGTTCCTCATTAATTAATCCAATCACTATACCTCTAATTTTTTCTGTTTTGAATAAGTGGAATCTGTTTTGACCCTATATTTTTGAAATCCAATTTTATTATCTGACAATTTTTTATGCTTACTTTTTCATCTGCTTCATAAGCACCCATATTCATTGTTGCACCTATAATCATTTTACTTAGACAACCATGAGTGATTAATAATATTCTACCTTTTTCTTGAATTAATTTGTTAAGGACAACTTTAGCTCTTTGCATTAATTGATCTAAATTTTCTCCATTTCTTGGTCTTTTATTCTGTGCTATAAGCTTTTTAACTTCTATTTTTTTCATGCCGATCCAATCTCCACTATTGACTTCGCGAAGCATAGGATCATAATGGATATCTATCTCAGATTCATTAGAAAATGCTTCAGCAAGTTCTTTACATCGTGCAGAATCGCTAGAGTATACTTTAGAAATTTCTAAAGATAATAAACTCTTAACTGCATCAGGTATCTGAGATTTACCATATTCAGATAAATCTCCTCCCATAGGATCTTCAATGATCTTTTCTTTATTATTGATTGTTTCTGGATGCCTTATGATAAATATCTCTGGCAACATTATTTGTTAGCCTCATCTAATTTTTTGAAATGGTCTTTACCAATAGGCTCTAAAATTCCTTTAAACAAGCCAGTAACTCTTTCAACATCTTCTTTAGTTTTACCTTCGATCTCTACAAAATCAACTTCTGCTGGTTCTTTAATTTTCATAATTCCTAATTCTGTTCCATTAATGTTCCAGTATTCTCTAATTGTTCGATTTTTTAGAATTCTTTTTAGTCCAAGGTTTTTTAGAACAAGTTCCATCTTCTCAGAATCCCCAATTGGAACATTTATCTCAACTCTTTCCCAGACATTTCCTTCTGTCTCTTTTTTACCTTTAAATGTAAGCTCAGATACTCCTTTCTTTGTTCTTATCCTTAGCAATTTTTCAGCAGTCTTCATGTTTTCGCCATCTCTTCCATAATAACAATCAACAATCTCATAGGTCTCTGTGTGTTTTCCAATACTTTTTATTTTCTTTCTTAGCGCATTTTCATCGCTGTATTTTAGTTTAATCTCTATTTCTTTCATGATTGTGTATGTTCTCCATTGTTTTTAACTTTTGTCGATGCTATTACCCTTAAGGCTGATTGTAATGTATCTGTTGCACTTCCGCCAGTATAAACGCTTATAATGCCTTTCTTTGCCCTTTGTAAAGCAGAATACTGATCAAATAATCTACCTAATTCAGCAACATTGTCTCTCGTGTTAAGCCCAACACACATATGAGAATAGTCTAGGCCTTCGTCTCTTTGTGAACCAATTCTAGCTAGAGAAGTTGTAGGATCTACAAGAAAAATTAAAGGAATATCAATTTTTGGTTCTAAACTAAGCAGTCTTTGGGTTGCATCTCTATAAACTTGATCTCCTACTTTTCCGTCTTGATGGTCTGCTTCTAGCATAACTTGCCTATCATAAGGTCCTCTGTCCATCAACAGATAATGTGGTTTTCTTTCTTGAGCCTCTGGAATTCTTTGTTCTAAGTATAATAGCATTTTTTGATGAAAGTCTTCAAGATCTCTACAACTTTTGAAATCTATTGGGGCTCTTCCAATAATTTCGCATCTTTCTCCATTTGCTTCGAAATGTGAAGCAAGGTTTCTCAAAGTAGAAGTTTTACCTGTTCTTGAAATACCAAATAGTTCAATTGTAAGCATAATTAATTTTGACCCCTTTGTAGAAATTATTAGCAAGAAACTCATAGAGTAATGGGGATCTTTTTTCTATGTCTTCTTTAAATAAATTTAAGTCTTGTAATTTATTGAGATCACCCTTTAATTTTAACAGATAACTTTTGTTTTTACTATTATTTACTAAATCTTTAAAAGAATTTTCAGTACTCCATCTAACTCTATCAAAAATATTGTCTGGATTTTTATTCATTCCGATAAGGTATACTCCTCCATTGTATTCTGGGCCAAATACATAATCATTATTTTCCAAAATATTAAATGCGTTAATTAGGCTAGATTCGGCGATTGAGGGAACATCACTTGGGATTAAAATTATTTTTTCATAGCTTTTCTTAAAATTGGAAAATAGAAATGAAAATCTTTGACTTTGGTCGCTTTGTAATAAAGATTCATTTAAAACATAAACATTAATTCCAAGTTTCTCTCTGAACAATTGAGACTCTTCTTTACTATTAACTACTGCAATAAAATCATAACTTTTTGAATTGCTCACTTTGTTTATAGTATCCTTAAGTGTGCAAAGACTTACAATATACGCGAATAATTCTGAGCTTTCTCTTGCTATTCTTGTTTTTGATTTTCCAATTTCAGGGAACTTTGTATATAACATTACTAATTTTTTATTCATCTTTGCTCCCAATAGGTTTTACCTAATCCTGGTTGTGTGCGTAAGAATGCTCTTGATTCCATTATTGAACTTATAAGTGCTCCTTCATCTCTACGATCAATTGCTTCTTTAAGAGAAATTTCATGACTGCTCATTTTGCAAGGCTTTATGCTGAGCTTGGGAGTTACATATATTTCATTAGAATCATGACAGCTTCTGCAAACCTCAGGTCTTCCGCAACCAACATCTATAACAACGCCTTTAGTTCCTTTGTAACTAAACCATTGAATTGGTAAGTAAGAATCCTGTCCTCTGAAAACTCCTCCTTGGTCAGGAAGATGAACCGCTCCTAAATCTCTAACTCTTTGTCTAATTACTTCTGCATTCTGCACTAAACCAACCTGTCCAGCATGAATTGCTTCAAAATTTAGAAATTTAAATTTGAAACCGTACTGTGCGCATAAATCTAGAGTACCACTCAAAGATTCAGAGTCATCATTCATTCCTTTTACAGTAACGTGTTTTACCTCTACTTTTTGTCCCAATCCTTTTTCCCCTAGAGATTTTAATCCAGCCATTACTTTATCATAATGTGCTGGTCTCCCCCCAGTTATTTGGCTATATCTTGCGGAATCAGTTGTATGTAGTGAAACTCCAATTTTACTAAATTGTTCAAGAGCATCTGCTAGTCCATCTCTTCCAAGAAGTATTCCATTGGTATGGTAGAATCTTTGAGGAATTTCTGATTCATTAGCAATTTCAACCATTTCTCGTGCAGCAGGATGAGCAGTTGGGTCTCCGCCCGAAAGAGAAATATGATTTAGTCCATGAGCTCTTAATGTGGTTGCTAAATATCGAAAATCTTCTGGTTGCATTGAAACTTGGTTACGTTCTGCTCCTAAACCTTCATTTGAACAGAAAACACAAGATAGATTACAATTATCTGTAATAGAAACGCGTAAAGGGAATCTTCCCAATACATTCTCTATTGTTTGAGTCATAACTCATATATCTGAGGTTTTATTATATACTTATTGTGTGTATAAACACACATTGTATAAATATGTGTACATAACCATAAATTTAAATAAAGAACTTATATTTCTCGAACTATGAAGAGAAAAGTTGTAAAGCACGGAGAAGGTACTCTCACTGTCTCGCTTCCATCTAACTGGGTAAAAAATAATAATCTCAAACAAGGACAATTAGTTAATGTAGAACCTTCACGTGGAAAGCTTGTTATATCAATACAAGACAAATCTTTTGAGCCAGTAACAATTCCTTTAGAAAACGGAGGTGAATGGTATATTGGAAGAATTATCCGCCACCTATACACTTCTGGATTTGATGAAATCAATATAAAATATACTTCACCTAAACAATTGCCTCAAATCAGAGAAGATCTTAGATTATTAACTGGTCTTGAATTAGTAAAGAGTGATAATAATGTATGTAGACTTAAGTGTATGGTACATACAGATGATTCAGAGTATGGCCAAATTGTAAGAAAGATAATGTGGATTTTGCTTTCAAAGTTAGACTATTTGTTAGAAGAAGGTGAAAAAGGCAATTTTGAAATGAGTTATGAGATAAAAGAACTCCACACTACTTTATGCAGGCTGTGTAATTTATCAAAGAGATTGATAAACAAAAGAGAAATATTTGATTCAGTAAACTCAAAGTATGCTTACGACTTTTTTAATGCAATTATTGAAATCTCTCTTCTTATCAATTATTCTTATGATCATCTAAATGCTCAAAAGAAGCCAAAATTAAGTGAGTCTGAATTAAGACTCCTTAAGGAAGTAAGAGATCATTATCAAGAACTTTACAATGCGGTAGTTAATGATCAAAAGGACAATGTACAGAAATTTTTTGAGTCAAGAAAAGGAAACTTTGAAAGTAACCTTGAGCTTATTAAAAAAGAAGATCCTATAATAATCCATTATTTTCTTATGATGCTTAGAACATTAACTCCAATAGGTAACCATATAGCCATGTTAAACGTGGAAAAAGAGAGAAGGTTAGAGGCTGAAAAATGAGATTAATTATTGTAAGACATGGTGAAACCGTTGAAAATAAAGAAGGAATAACTCAAGGTCAAAATCAAGGTAAACTTAGTGAGATTGGATTAAAGCAAGTCGAAAAATTAGCTAATTATTTGAAAAATGAAAAAATAGATTTAGTTTATTGTTCAGATTTGGGAAGATGTAGAGAATCTATTGCTCCATTATTAAAGATAATTAAAATGGAAGCTAATTACTCTCATCTTTTGAGAGAAAGAGGTAAGGGTATTTTTGAAGGTAAACCTACTGGTGAGTTAAAGGAATGGGGGAAGAATAATCCTAACAAAGCTCCTCCTGGCGGAGAAACTCCTGAAGATGTTGATAAAAGGGCAGAGACATTTTTAACAGAGAATAGTAAAAAATGGAAAGACAAAACAGTTTTAATTATGACTCATGGTGGAACAAAAGTTTCTTTGTTAAAAATGCTGTTGGTTAAAAATAAAGATAATTCTGAGATTATTGAGAAAGGTAGCCCTAACGCTTCTGTGACTGTTGTAGAGTTAGATAAGAACAAAAAGTTATTTATTAGTAAATTACATTATAATGAACACTTAGGAGATTTAAAGTGAAAAATATATTAAAAAATGGTAAAATATCTGTTTTAACTTCTGATGATGGTGGAGAGGGTTGGAGCGGTGAAGTTCATTTACTTACTTACGAAGGAAGAAAATATGTTTTAAGAAAATATAAGACTCTTAAAAGAGCTAAATATTTCGAAGAAATATCTCATAAACTTGAAAAGTACGGCTTTTTACCTAAATTTTTAGGAAGAGTTGGAAAAGATGTTCTTTATGAATATATTGAAGGAAGAGACCTTATTAAGAAAGAGTCAAAATCAGTAATTTATCGGGTTGGTAAAATTTGTGCTTATATCAATAAAATAAAAGTTAATGGCAGCGTTACGCGAAGATTTGAGAAGAATTTGAATGAAGTAAGAAAGGCTAAACTCTTGCCTAAAGAAGAAATTGAAAGAGTAGAAAAAATATATCAGTTTTTATTGAAGAAGACAAAACCCATTTTTACTTTAGATGCAAACGATCTTCATGGTAGCAATCTTAGATTAAGAAATGGTAATGTTTATCTTGTAGATATAGATAGTATTGCTGAAAGACCAAAGCTTTTTGCTATTGGTAAGGCATTCTTTAAGTGGTTTAAGAAACCTAAAGAACAAAAACAGTTTAGGAAAGGATACTCTTCTATATCTTCAACTCAATTTTGGGATGAAAAATACCAAGATTTTATCTTCTTAAACTGGTTATTACAGGATATTTATTATTGCCATTATTTTAAGGAGAAAAAATATGCTGGGCTTAGTCAAAGAAAAGAACAGCTAGGTAATTTGTTATCTAAATATGGAAATTTGAAATGAGACTTCTTAAAGAGTTTAAAGATCCTGATTTTAAAGAGAATTCTAATATTAAACTTCGTGAGGCTTCAAGAGCTGTTCTTTTTGATGAAAATGGTTTAGTTCCAATATTGTTTGTTGCAAGCGGAAATTTTCATAAGCTTCCAGGCGGAGGCATAGATGAAGGGGAAACAAAAGAGAATGCTTTGCTAAGAGAGGCTCTTGAGGAAGTCGGAGCTAAAATGGAGATAAAATCTGAAGTTGGTAAGATTGTAGAATATCGTTCTGATAAAAATTTCAAATGGGGTTTTGATATGAAACAGATATCTTATTGTTATATTGGAAAGATTTTATCTAAAGGAAAACCTCAATTTACTGAGAAAGAAATGATTGAAGAGTTTGAGTTAGTTTGGATGACTTTAGATGAAGCTATTGAAACTTTTGAAAATGATAAGCCTACTAAAGTTGAAGGTAAATTTATTAGAGATAGAGATTTAACTTTCTTGAAAGCTGCACAAAATATGATGAATTCATCAAAATTTATTAAGGGAGAGTTATAATTGTGCCAATAAAATTATTAGTTTCATCAAATTCAGTTACATTGTTAAAAACATCTGCATGAAACCACATAGAATATTGCCCAGTATATCCTACAAAATTCCATCTAACTTTTGTGCTTACCCTAGGCATTATTGAAGGCGTTGGAATAGCTTGCCCGTAGCCAGAAGTGCTTCCAACTCTTGATAATCCACTCGAGCTAGTAGAAGAAGTAGCGAAGATTGACCCGTTATTTGTTAATGTCCCTATAACTCTTACATCCCAATAGGTTACAGAATTAGTTGTATTAATAAAAGAGATCTTATAAGTTATATTTGTAAATACTAAATCTGGCATAATAGCGTTAGGCACTGGGCTAGCTGAGCTATTCTGGATCAAAAATAAAGAAGCTATCACTAATAAAGAGATATAGAATAATACTTTAATTTTCATAATAAGGGTCGCTTATTTTGAGTTATAAACCTTGCTAAAAAACAAAATCATCAATTTATTTCCAATATGTCAAATATTTTAGTTAAATCTCTACCAATTACTTCTTCTGACTTTTCCTTTATTATTTTATTAGTTATTACTTGCTTTCTTAAGTCATACTTAGTATGGTTTTGTCTATATGAATATAATGAGTGAATTATTTTAGAAACACACTCTTTATCACATCCATATACATCCTCAAGATAACCTAAATATCTTGATCCAACTACATGAGGGCTATTTTTTGTTCTTTCATATTCATTAGCTGGTATTGTAATAGTTTGATTATTATATAACTCGTAGATTTCTATAATTTCATCTTCTCTAATCTCACTATCGCAACTTAATTTGCTTTCTGAGTAAATGGCAATTCCTTCGTTTAACCATGAAGGTATTCTTCCAAGTCCATAATAAGTAAATGCGTGAGATAATTCATGAACTTCAAAACCTACATCTTCTTTATTTTTTACCCTGAAGTTCCCAAAATTCACCAATCCAGGTATCTGTTCTTGGATTATTCCTTCTTTCTCTCCAAAATTTCCTCCTCCAACATAACACCCATCATCCCCATTACATACTTCTCCTGTTTCATCAGCATTCTTTACAGTGTGGTAAACCAATCTAGAAGGGTTATAACCATAATAATTTGAAAGGCAATTATATATTATAATTTGATGATCAAACAATTCCTGAATTAACTCGCTTTCAACACTGCAATTATCACATAAGACGTTAATTTTTGAGTTACATAATTCAGATTTACAACTTAAGTTACAATCAAGGCAGTATATTTCTTCATTTCTTTCGCATATATTATTTCCACAAAATGGTGAATCTGCATACTCTTGAATGATGGGTGATTGCTTTAATGTAAGAACTAGAATTGAAATAATGCTTACTAAAAATAGCATTAAGAGATATTTACTTAAGTTCATCTAATTAGAATAATTCGGCATCTTTTATATATTCATAGAATGCTCTAATTCTAAAGAGAAAAATTTCTAGGTAAATATATAAAGCGGTTTTGCTAGTGAGTTTTATGAAAATTAAGTCATTTGTACTTTTTTTCAGTCTTCTCTTTTTCTTGGTTATATTTATCTTTCTGAATTCAGTAAACTCTTCAGGTGAAGAACTAGATATTGTTGCTGTTATGCCTGAATTATCTAATTCCGGGTTTGGTGGTGCAGCCGTTCCAGTTTCAGAGATTATTTTGGGACAGGACAATTCTTTCAATATGAAGCCTGGAAGGTTAAAGTTTGAATTTAATGGTAATTGGTATGGGCTTCAGTATAAAGGAGTGAGAAAAGAAGGTCCAACTTTCATAATTTTAGACTTAGAAGATGGTCTAAACAATTATGTTGACGATGAGCAAATAGCTCTTTCTTTCATTTTAGATGAAGGAAATACTTATGAGATAGATCTAGATAAAGATGGTAAGGAGGATATTACAGTTGAGTTGAAGGGTATAACTGCTGATGCAGATTCTATTTCTTCGGCAGAATTCTCAATCATAAAATAAATGGTGAAAGGAAATCTTAAAAGGTTCAATATAATTAATCAATATTTTATGATTTTTTCCACTTTTTCTATTTTATTAGTATTAGTCTTTTTGTTTTTCTTTTTTGTTAGTGCTCAAGGTACTAGTGGTGGTTATGGTTATATTGTTGAACTTCAAACTCCTGAAAATGGATCTGTAGAATTTGATGGAAATGTAGCATTTTCTTATATAATTACTAATTCTTCTTATACTATGGATAATTGTAGCTTTATTTTTGATGGTATAATAAATCAAACTGAAATTAATATTAGTAGTTCCTCAACAAATTATTTTTATCTAAATAATCTTCAAAATGATGAATATAGTTGGAGTGTTAATTGTTCTTGGTCGGATGGAAATATTAGCCAGTCTGAAGCAAGAGTTTTTGACGTGTTCAATGACACCACTCCCCCTGTGGTGAACATTGAAGGTCCGTCCAATGGATTTAATTCAACTGATAGAACATTACAATTAAATTATAGTGTTGATGACGATGGGTGGATAGTAAATTGTAGTCTTTATACCAATATGAGTGGAACTTGGGCTGCGAATCAGACTAATTATTTTGTTATTAAAAATATTTCACAGACTTTTGAGTTAAATAATGTCCCTAATGATCTTACATTTAAATGGAATATTATCTGCTATGATTTTGCTTCTTCTCCTAACTCTGCATGGTCTACGGTAAATAGAACTATAGCAGTTCAAAATCCTCTTCCTGTATTTTCTGAACTGTCTTCACAAACTTGGGGCGAAGATTCATTGAAAGTAGTTAATCTTAGTGAGTACTCTTCAGATTCTGACAGCGATGAGCTAACTTATAATGCTAGTTCTTCAGACCACATATCTGCAGAAGTAGATGAAACCTCTGGAATAGTAACCTTAACTTCGGAAACTAACTGGTACGGTTCAGAATATATTACATTCTATGTATATGACTCTGATAATGGTGTAGGTGATAGTGAGATCCTATTAACGGTTACAGAACAAGGAGACACTGCTCCAAGATATATTACTCTCTCTCCAGAAGATAACTATTTAGATGGGGATGGTTATTTATTTTTGACTCCGAATGTTACAGATGATTATGTTTTGACCAATATCTCTTTATATTCTAATACTGGAGGTAGTTGGCAATTAGAAGAAACTGTAATTTTAACTGGAGCAACTAATTTTACGACATTTGTTTTAGCTAACATCTCGGAAGGAAACTATACATACTCTTTCTTGGCTTACGACAATAGTTCTCAAGGAACTTGGAGTGAAAATAGAACAATTGCAGTTGGTATTAATGTGTCCTTAGAGCATGATATATCCAGTTACACTGTTAATCATGTTGATCATAATAGAACTATTGTTGTTAGCCATAGCATTTACCTTAATGATGTTATTGAGCTAGGAAATTTAAGCATCTACATTTCAAACGGAAGTCTCTACTTCAATAAAGATTTATCTATCGAACAAGGATTTGAGTTTAATCTTACTGAACCTACCCTAAACGTTTATGTGGAAAAAATAAGGATAAGATATGAGGAAATATTCTATGGGGATTTCACTGTTGGAAATGATGAGTGGATAAATATAACTTTAGATTACAACTACTTGGGAGAGGAACGTCAAATCTCTACAGAACACATAATGGAGGTTATTTGATAAATGAAGAATAAAATTTATCTGGTTTTGTGCTGTGCATTTATTTTTATTTTAGCAGGATTTTTATTTTCAAAGAGCGATTTAGTGATTTTAGTGACATTCATTCCAGGATTAATTGCAACTCTAATTTCTCAAACAGTTTTTGGAACTAGAGGTGGTGAATCTTTAATTATTATTCCAGAAGTATTAATAGTAAATTTGATATTTTGGTTGATTCTTCCATGGATACTCTTAATTTTATTAAAAAGAGCTAAAGATGAAAGTAAAGAACTTATTTTAATCAGTGTAATTGCTACTTCATTTTGGCCCATAGGAGTTGCTTTGAATTCCAATTTTTCGAGATTTTTGCTTGAAGCAAGTTCTAATCTCAGGATGGCTTATTTTGTAGGGATTTCTTTATTAATTTTTTCGGCGCTAGCCTTAATTTGGAAGATTTATGAGGATAGGAAATGAAGATAAATTATGTCGTCTTTATTTTTATTATTCTTACAGTGATCTTGTTTTCTGAGGATGGTTTGGCAATTAATTTTTATAAAGGGAGTCTACATCAACATACTGGATTTAGCACAGTGGGTGGATATGATAGCAATCCATTTACAAATTCAGATAACTGCCTCCCCATAGGTCTTGAAGGACATTTGATAGGTTATGAAGTTCAAGAATTAGCAGATGAAGCTGCAAATTTAGGACTAGATTATCTTGGATTTTCAGATCACAGTTATTGTATTGATGCTGGTGAGTTTGGTACAGTAAGAAATGATTGTGTGAATGCCCGAAATAGTACATTTACTTGTCTTATGGGAGAAGAATTAAGCACTCAGGATATTTCTGGGGATAATGAAAATCTTTTTAGTTGTTATACTGGTTCAACTGGTCCAGGAGAGGCTCATATTGGAGGATATGGGCTAAGCAGTTTGATATCTCAAACACCTTCTGCAGTTCATTGCCCTTCGGGCCCATCTGCTCAAAGCGGAGTTAATTCTATTGCTAGCCAAGGTGGTATCTCCATTCTTAATCACCCTCATCCTTCATCCAGCACCACTACTTTTCTTGATTTTGAATCAATATATTCTGTTTCGGGATATGATGGGGTTGAAATTTGGAATGGAAATTTCACTTCTGATAGCCTTGATGATGATGCTGATAATTTTAATGCATGGTATAATCTCTTGCAACAAGATGAGCGCGTTTATGCATATGGGGGCACCGATGAACATGGACATGTTTCTGACATAAATTATAACTATGTTCCAGCTTCCACCATCACCCATTCTAATATTCAATCTGCTTTAGCTGCTGGAACGAATGTTGTGTCTAATAATGGATATGTTATAATAGAAGCAAAAAAGAATTCTCAATCAACATGGACTCAAATGGGTGGAGAAGTTAGTGCAAATACCAATGATATTTTGAATATGAGGATAACTTATGATTTAGATCATTCATGTACTCTTAGAGTTTACAAATCAACAATTGGGAGTAATCTTGAATTGACTCATTATGGACCCGTTAATATCAGTGGCAGTTCAAGCCCCATTACTTTGCCCAATCTAGCTCTTGCAAATCCTGGAGATACATATTTTAGGGCTGAATGCATTGGATCTGGGGGAACTTATAGAACTTATACAAATCCTATATGGGTTAGTGTTCTTAGTTCAAGTTGTCAATGTAGTAACTGGGTTTCTGGTTCTTGTGGTGGAGGGGGATGTGGAGAGGGTCAAAGATTAGAAACAAGAACTTGTACTCCTTCAGGTTGTAATGCGCAGACAAGATGTGTTAATGATGCTTCTTGTAGTGGCGCTGGTGGTGGAAATTCTACATGTACGGAGCCAGGTTATGAATATTGTACAACTAATAGTTTTGGAAATTGTGATGTAACTGTTGCTATAAATGTGTATAGTAATGTAAATAACATTTCTTGGGGACAAGTAGTTGATAATAGTGACCCCTATACTATAGGAAATTATAAAGTTGGTTGGAAAGCAGTTGATGCTCAAGATGTTTATTATGATATTAATCCAAGTAGTTGTGGTTCTGGTGGCTGTGGTGGAAATCCACTATCGGGCAATCAGGGCGTGATAAATGTAACTAATGCTCCTGCAACAGCACACTTTGAAGAGATTATAGGTTACGATGACACTTCATCTTATTGGTGTACCACTGGTTTTGATCCATTTAACCCTTCATATACAAATAACCCTTACATTTATGTTTTGAATTGCTATAGTAATAGTGACTGTGCTTCAAATCAATTTTGTAATAAATCTGGTAGCTGGAATACTTGGAGTTGTGTTTCTGATTTATCCAATGGGCAATCTTGCACTTCTAGTGCTCAATGTCAATCAAACTTTTGTGATAATGATGGTGTTGGTTTAAGTGATGATGGTTGGTGTTTTAGTCCGTATAATGGCTATTTTGACAGTCAGGAAACAAATTATTGCGAATTTTCTACTACTTTAGGAATATCTAGTTGTGATGAACGACAAACAGGAGATGATTTGAATTTGTGTTCTGGAATTTCTTATTATGAAGAAGAATGTAGTAGTGTATGTGGTTATCAGGATGTAACTTCAGTCTTTGAATGTGGAGAAACTGGATGTTCTTGTGCACAACCATTATGTGATGGACTTTCTTCAGGCAGTAATATAACAACCTGTGCTAGTGCTCTAACTTATTTTGCAGATAAATGTTCTTCTAGTGCTAGTGGAGAAGATAGGGGAGACAATGTTTGTAGATCTTCAAGTTTTGCTACTGGATGTACAGCAGACAGTCAGTGTAATGGTGTTGTTGCTGGTACTGGAAGTTGTAGTCTTAACTGCACTTACAATACTCCTCCAACTACTCCAACTTCTCTTCTTTGTAATGGTGCTGCATGTTCAACAAATACTTTTTATTATAGCATGAATCTCAACTGTTCTGGGTCTACCGATGCTGAAAATGATAATATCACTTATAATATAAATGCATTTTATGATTTAGCATTCCATAGTATAGGAAATCATACGGCTAGTCAAACGTTAAATTGGAACTTTAAT
Organism: Nanobdellota archaeon; assembly: GCA_038045705.1. Taxonomy (GTDB): domain Archaea; phylum Nanobdellota; class Nanobdellia; order Pacearchaeales; family GW2011-AR1; genus SICU01. Next base: position 76,776 of record JBBSXO010000006.1, on the reverse strand, counting down.
TCCATCGCTCCAGAATACCCAGTTATTTTCTCATGCAGATCGATAGATGTTAATGGAAGCAATACTTACTCGGCTTATTACTCTCCCTCTAATTCTGTAACTCTTAATCCAATGAGAAATGACACTAATAAATTTCTAATACAAGACTCAACTGCATCAAATGTTGCATGGTTAGGAGACTGGGGCAATATTGCTCTTAAAGGTACTTGTTCGATATCAAGCAACTGCGTTGCACCTAACGGTTCTTTGGTTATCGGAAATTCTACAGATAGCTCTACAGCTTACATTGACACTACTGGTAATATGTGCTTAGAATCTGGAACCTGTTCAGATATGATAAGTTCATGTAATCCTATAAGAGATTCTTTTCTCATACAGAATTTAACTGGATACAATATGAGTTACATTGACTTTAACGGAAATCTTTGCTTAACTGGAGGATTATATGAAAATGTCATATTTTAAACACAACATATATAAATATGAGAAGACACTTCCGTATATGAAGGGGAATGGATTAAAATCTATTATTTCTCTTCTTATTCTGTCTTTCTTCATTACATCTGTTTCTGCTGGAAATATTATTTTCCGCAACGGAAACTTCACAGCTGAAAATATGACTTCAAATTATCATAGCATAAATGTTCAAAGACCTGGTGAGGGTCTTACAATAGCTGGTGCGCAAGCACAATCAAATTCTCCTGCTCTTGGTTTTAAGAACGAGACGAGCATTCTTGCTAACTTAGGGCTTGCTTTAGCTGCAGGGCATTACTCTTCCATTGCTCAGACGGGAGATTTAGTTATAAGAGTAATAAAAGGTAATATTATTTGGGCAATTAATGAAAGCGACAACCTTCTTTTCTCAGAGAATAGAAAGAACATAAATATTACTAACAATGTTAGCGCTAAATCAGGATACTTTTCCGAAAGAGTTACCTCTCCATACTTTATTGGTGACGGATCACAATTAACAAATCTTCCTTCTACGGGAACTTTAACTGGTCAAGGGATTTCTGGATATATTTCTAGATGGAATTCTACTACTGGTTTGAATAGTTCTGCTATTTTTCAAAGTGGTTCAAAAATAGGAATTGGTCTTACAACTCCAGATCATATATTAACTATATGGAATGGAAATGCTACTGGGGGCATAAAGGTTACAACTAACGAGGGAACTGATATTCGTTCTCAGATATTAATTGCTGGAAACGGCACTAATGGAAGGGGAACTCTTAATATAATGGGAGGCCATACTGGATTTACTGGTTCACAGATAGCAGATGGTGCTGCAACTTTACTATTGTCTGGAGCTATAAATGAGCTTAATCCATTGACTTATGCATTTGTTAATCATCCTGGGGTTGGTCTTTTGAAACTAGATGTATCCAACAATCGTAGTGGAAGTCAATTAAACGGAATAATGTCATGGAAAAGCGATGGAAAAGTTGGCATTGGAACTGTTAACCCTCAGGAAAAATTTCATGTTAATGGATCAGTTATAGTTAACGGAGTTGTAAATGCTTCTTCTTACGTTGGATTAAACTTCTCTACACAAGATTTAACAGTTTTAGATAGAATATTTGGAAAAAAATTAAGATTAGATGATTCACAAGCTGGTGTAGCACTTTCTGCAACTACATTTGATGTAACAACAACGCTTGTATCAATATTTGGAATTCCGCTGATAAAAATGACTGGTGGAAATGGAACTCTTAATGTAGGAGGAATAGCAAACGGATTATACATATTACCTACTGATACTGCAAATTCTCAACTATCTTTAGGTAATGCTTCTTTTACAGGTAATTGGGTATTCACAAATAATGTTGCGCAACAAACATTAGAATTAAATGCTCAAGATAATGTAGCTTCTACATACTTAGATAGTTATAAAATTGCATTGAGGAATCCACTAAACAATACAAAAGATATTTGTGTAACTGGTGGAAATTGCTTAAATAAATCTCTAACTGTTGAAAGCCAATGGACTAGAGTGAATCGAAGTGTAATTTATTGGAACTCAACTGCATGGGTACCTTTAAATAAAACTCCTACTACTAATCAAGCGTTAGTCTATTGCAACAACGGGGGTCTGTCTTGGATAGATAACACGGCAGGAGTTTGTCCATTATGAAAAATCAAATACTATATTTTTTAGGAATGATATTATTTATAGGAGTGACAATAATTGCAGTTCAAGCACAACCAAGCGCTAATATAACTATAAACCCAAGATGCCAAGCTAATGGAATAATTGATGTTGATTATGCTTATAAAATATATTCAGAAGATGGGTATACTAATTACATAGCAATTTTAGAAGCGGGAAAGTGTGAAAGACAATTTAGAGGAACGGTCAATCGAATTACAGACTTAGATGTAGCAATAAGAGATGATATTAACACAGAAATGGAAACAAGAACAATAGCTTTCCACCCTGATCCCTTTGGCGATTTAGATGTAGACGGTAGAGGATTTTATACAATACCTTGAAGATAATAGGCTTTAAATATGATTAATTTCTGGAGTTTTATGAAGAAAAATAAGAATCTGGTAGCATTAATTTTTATTTTAGTTGCAATAGGATTTTTTACATCTTATCCTCTGCTTTCCCCAGCTTCAGCTATTGAACCCCAAATACATTGGAGTAATGAATCTCTAATTTCTCTACTTAATTTGACTTTAACTGCAGCAGACCCATCTATAGCTACAGATTCTCAAGGGAACGTGCATATTATTTGGATGCAAAAATTGTCAAATATCATCGGAGAAGTATTTTATACCAAATTAGATAAATTTGGAAATACAATTATTAGTAACCAACAATTAACCAATTTTAATAGCACTTATGGATTCTTCTCTTCAATTGCTGTGGATAAATTTGATAATATTCATATTGTATGGATGTATGATTTGATTGGAAGTACTCTTCATGGTACTAGATATACACGGCTTTATGCTAATGGTACTATTGCAGTAAATGGAGTTTTATTGCCTGGAAGTGGAACTGGAGACCCGCAGTTATCTGTTGATAATCTCGGAAACATAAATGTCGCTTGGCGCGGAGATCATGATGTTTACTATGGAAAGTTCGACAATCAAGGTAATCTTTTAGTTCCAATATATTCTGTCTATAATGCAGGCATTTTCGAACCTTTAGTTATTAAGCTAGCTACAGATAATAATGGTTTTTCTTATTTGATGTGGATGGAAGAGTTTGTTGCTAATTCTACTAGCAGGGTTGCTCATGTTAAGTATTCTTACATAGATCAGTTCGGAAATGTACTAATAAATGGTTCTCAATTAGATATTGGTATGGGTGGCTCTGATTATCCAGCAATTGCAATCGATAAACAAAATAATGTTATCTTTTCTTGGAATTCTGATTATAATAATGCTTCTGGTATCTATTTATCTAAAATAAACAGCAATGGTACATTTTTAATAAATAAGAAATTAGTTTTACCAAATGTTGGAAATGATGGAATCGTAGTTAACTCTCTTGGGCGTATAGGTATATTTGGACAAGGCAGAGTATTTAGCCAATTAGATTCTCTTGGAAATATTATTATTGGTCCAACTATTATGGGAGCAGGACAAATTTATTCGCCAAAATTTGCTTCAGATAGACAAGGAAATATACATATAGTATGGCATGAAGGTCAATATAGAACTGCAAGAGTAAAATACCAGAGATCTCTTAATCCTTCTAATATTGTTATGCTTGGAAGTCCAAGAGTTGGATCAAGCGTTAACTTCTTATTACAGGAATCTTACGACCTTAAAGCAAATTATGTTTTAGGAATGTCTACAAATATTTCCCAAGGAGTTACACTGCCTGATGGAAGAATAACTCCTTTAGACAACACCCCTTTATTACAAACATCTTTAACTAATCCCCAAAGTATTGGTTTATATAATTCTATTGGAAGATTGAGAATCAATCAATCTAAAGTTACCTTAGCAATACCTAATATTCCTTCTCTAAGCAATTCTACCTTTTATACATCATTTGTTACTTTAGACTCTAATGGTAATGTAGTTTCTATTTCTGATGCTTTTGAATTTACTGTAATTTAAACTAAAGAAAGGGCTAATTCTTTTAGTGACTTTTTTAGAGAGCAATAAAATATAATAGTCGACAAAATGCTAAAAAATGCTCCTTTTTCATGAAAATCTAGGTGACTCAATGCAGTCACTGGCTATTTTCTACAATTAAGCGTTTTAATAATGTATTAATATATCTTTTATCATAAGTTTTACCTAATTCTGAATATTTTGATGCAATATTTCTATTAGTTACGACAAAAAACCATCTATCTTTATATTTTTTATTTAGTAATTCTATTTTATCTTTCAATGCTTTTTTATTTGATTTTAATAAACTACCTGTTTCCACTTCAATAGCATATTTCTTTTCATTTATCTCGAAAACTATATCTGGTTGCACAGTTTCATATATTCTAACCTTATCTGTAAACTTTTTCAAATAGTCTGAAATATCTTTTACCATAAAAATATGTTGCGGGCTTTCTGTTTTCTTTTGTTCTATCAAATAACTTTCTGTTTTATTGCTTAGGATGCTCTTACTTCTGTAAATCTTATACCCTAAATTTTTGAGGTAGTTTACTTCATCTTTTAATATGTCTTTTAGTTTAACACATCCTACATCTTTGTCTATCTTTATTTCTATTTTTTGTCTTTCGTCTCTTTTTTCTTTCCGTAAATCATATTGTTCTTGTAATAGCTGAAGACGCTCTTTTTCACTTACTTTCTTTTGATTGGTTAATAACTCATCCGGCTTCGTAGTTATAATATTATGTTCTTCAGGAGAAGCTATGATTTTTATTTCAGAATGATCATCCTCCATTACCAAAATTCCTTCTCCCACGCCAGCCGTAAGTAAATGGTTGACTTCTGAGTCACTTAGAAAAAATGTTTTCTGAATATTTCTTATTACGGCTGGCTTTTGACGCATTAAGAGAGTGTAAGAACTATTTGCTAACACAGATTTACCCGCTTCTGAATCAAGCATACCTTCAACTTCTTGATTAATCAAAAATAAAGCTAGATTGAACTTACGACATGTTTTTACTATCTCAAATACATAAGATGCTTCATGAGTTTGCCTTAGAAGTGCCCAAGCTTCATCGATAACCAAGAGTTTTCTATTCAAGTCTTTCTTCATTTTCATGTAAATATAATCTAAAACCATAAACATCATTAGGGGTTTGATTTGTTTTGGCAGATTTCCTATATCAAAACATACAAATTGATTATCAAAGTTAATCTTAGTTTCCTGATTAAGAAAAGAAAATACTCCATTTACATAACCATCTAGACGATTTATGAGGCTTCTTATTGTAGTCTTTTCTATTTGAGTAGCTTTCTTTTCATCTTTCTTCAATACATTTAGAACATCTTCAATGATTGGAGGCTTTCTGCTCCAAGAAACTACTTTATTCATATAAATTCCTCTTTCTTCATAAGATGTTGTTATTGCCTTTTCTAGAATAGCTTTTTGTGGATCGCTAAGATCTCCAAGCATTAGATGCATCAAATCGATTAAAGCTAAACGCTTTTCGGGATAGTCATGACCCATCAAATCTAAAGGATTAATTATTGTCTCAGAGTGCGTGCTTAAATCGATTAATTGGCCATTAAATCGCTTTACAAGAGCTTTGTACTCACCTTGCGGGTCAATTATCATTACATTAGTTCCATTAAGCAAATAACGTGAAATAAGGAGTTTAGCCATATAGCTTTTACCAGATCCCGAACTAGCTAAACACAAACCATTTGGGTTACTTAGATTGAAAATATCCTTTATTATGGGAATATTATTCTTATTTTGCCCTAACCATACTCCTGTTTTATCTGCTTGAAGAAATGAAGAAGTAAACGGAAAGAATGCAGATAATGCTTCAGTAGGCACACTTCTTATTTGCTTAAGTTTATTCATGGCTAAAGGAGAAGATGACTGGAAACCCTGAGCCATCCTAAAATTTGGTACTTTAGGGATTATCAGTAGCGAGTTAAGTTCGGCTTGTATTAATTTAGTTAAAAGATCCAGATCTTCTTTAGATTTAGCTCTACAATTTATGTAAAGACTTACGTTAAACAATTTATCCTTACCTTTTTGGAGATTTTCTAAGACTGCTTTTGTGTCTTTGTACTTTATCTCAAGACTCGGGCTAAGAATGTTTTTTGCCTTAGCTGTATAGAGGTCAGAGCCTTGTTTTTGAAGTTCTTTGTTTAGAAAGATCATCATTGTTTCTATATCAAAAGGTTCAATGTGCATAGAAAGATCAAAGTTACCCATTGTGCTAATTATTTTGTCCAAAAATCCAGTTTCTACACTTCTAGGATATCCATGAGCATAAATTGTTCTACTAAAGATTGGTTCTTTTATTCCGTCTGTTATTTTAAGATAACTGGGGGTGTTTTCTATCTTTAAAGGTAAAAATTCCGTATTTTCTTTAGGTCTTTCTTTTTTACTTAGCATGATTTCTCCTTGCTAAGAAAAATCTTCTAAGCAATTCTTTTAATTCATTATCTTTTAGTCTCAAACTCTTTAAACCAATATTAGATAATTTTGTCTGACAAATCTGTAATTGTATATTAATATCAGTTCTTTCTGTAAGAACTAGATAAAAAACCCTATTCATCACATCTTTTTCTTTAGTTATTGACTCTAGATGTCTCTTGTAACCTTCAAACAAATATCTAAATTGTTTGGAGTCTTTTATCTTTCTTTCAACTTCTGCAAAATAATCTCGTAGATCAAGGTGTTCAGTATTCATTATAATCTGTATAGGAAAATCTAAACCATTGAGAAATTTCTGAAATGCTATTGATATTGCATTCTTAGACTCTTCATGTTTAATTGAGAAATTAATAGGAGTAATCTTGATAATTGCTAGTTTCCTATTATCCCTAGTTATAACCAAACTATCTTTTACTTCTTTTATTGGTATGAATAAGGCTAATTTATGATCTAACTCTAACTTCTTTGATTTATACCAGTAAAACCAATTTTGAAGATGTTTATCTAAATCAAGAAAGATAAACCCTATAGCTAAACCTCCAAAAATTGACATAAAAAATATCTTTATTGCATTATGCCAGGCAGTCTTAAAAAAAATAACAAATAGAATTGGTGCAAAAATAAAAAGATAAGCTAATTGCTTAAAATTTAACCCAAACATTATTTTCTCTTTGTATTCTAGTTGTTGAGGTATTTCATAAGCCATTATTTCTTCCACCTGCTAAATTTATCATAAATTCCAAATGCAGCTTTAGTTATTGCGAAAAATAACAGAACAACCATTAAGATGTCAATTAGCAAAAATGCAGTTATTAAAATTACAATTTGAAACTGATCAAATATTTCAACATTCATTAATGAAGAAAATCCTATGAGTAAAAGTGCATCAAAAAATGTGATAAATATAGCCATTCCTAATATGTTTAAGATTAATGAACCAAAAGATCTTAGCGGTGAAAGAAAGTAGAAGAAAATTCCAATAGGCAATAAAACTACTCCTATTGCAACTATTGCATATCTTAGAGTTAAGACAATTATGGTAACAATTAAAGTAATTACATAAACAAAGAGTAAAGTTATTGCTAAACCCAAACCAAGACTGCTACTAACTTGTAAACTGAAGAAATTAGGGCTTACAATACTTAAAACTGCAGAAGTCATCGTGGAAGCTAAATCCATAATTAACCCGTAGATAAAGAATGAGGATTGGATTAAGATTATCATAATTATTATGTTTCTCAACCATTCCTTTGTCTGTTCTCTTTTCTCAAAGTCATAGCCAGAGATAAGGAAACTAAAACCCACTCCAACGATAAGCAATGCGTAAAACATTGATAACATATAAACAATGATTACCCATAAACTAAGGAAGATAGAAAAATGAGCTTCTGCAGAGAGCAAATTAAGAACTACTTGTAAGAAGGGTTGAACAGGAGCATTAATTAAATTAAAAATAAAATTAAAAAACATCTCTGGGAGACAAGCTCCAAGATTAACTAACCCGCAGGAAGGCATCTTCTAACGAATGAAGTCTTAGTTAGAATGGAAAACAAGATATAATTAAATAACAGAAATATAATTATTTTGAAAAACAAAATAAATCTACTTGTTTCTATTTCTTTATGAGAAAACGTAAAATTGGATTCCGCATTAGGATAAACGGAATGGTTGTATCCAGGAAATCCATACTCTTGGTCCCATAAAATACATACTGCCTCTTGTCTTTCAGCACCTGATGTTTGAGACCAAATATAGTTGCAATCATTTCTTTTATCCATATTAGTAAAATTAGAGCATCTCAAACGCGATGGGCAGGCAGTTGCCTCTTGCAACAGCAAAAATAGAATCATAAATACTATTGCAAGAGTACCTACTGCTTTAGTTAATTTAGTTTTCATAATCAGTTAACTATAAACTGCACAAACCAAGGTGCTGCCCAAATTATTGCAAGTCCAATAAACACATACATTATAGTATTCTTGGAACTTTCACGTTTTGTAGGATTTGATCCACTAGTTATGTAGCTTATACCAGCAAATACAAGCATTATTACTGCAATAAAAGTCGCAGAATACTTTACTAAATTGTATATTTTTAATACTGGTTCAAGTATAGTATCAAATGTCTCCTGTTCTTCCTGAGTTATTGTCCCATTAAACTGAGCACTAACAATCTGCAAAGCAAAAATATATGCAACAAGTAAAAGGCTAACAAGTTTTTGTACCTTCATTCTTCCACCTCCTTTTCAGTTGATTGGTTACGCCAATCTTCGAGGTAGGCTTTCAGCTTACGAAATCTTTCTAACTGTTCCTCAAAATTATTTTCGTACTTCCATTTTATGAAAGTCAAACAATTTTCGCAAAACTCTCTTTCTTTAGTTTCAGCTTCGCATACAATGCAAAATTTCATGTCTGTGCTGTGATCTAAATTGTTTATAGGCAATCGGAGACCATTTAGTCGACTAAATGGACATCTAAGTAGTCGACCAGATAGACGCCCAGTTAGTCCCCGATTTTTTATAATGACTTTTTACAGATTCTTTTCATGAAAAAAGATTTTTTATGGAAGTTAGATATTAATAAAAAATACAATATTATCTATGCAGATCCTCCCTGGAAATACAGTACAACAAATGCGACAAAAAAGTATCCTTGTGTTCCAATTAAAGATATTCAGAAATTCCCAATTCAACAGATCACTGATGAAAACTGTGCTCTTTTCTTATGGGCAACTTACCCAATTTTATCTGAATGTATTGAAACTTTGAAGAAATGGGGTTTTAGATATGTTACAGTAGCATTTACTTGGGTTAAAACCAATAAACGTGATGGGCTTCCATTTATGGGTCTTGGTAATTGGACTCGAGCAAATACAGAAATATGTTTATTAGGATTAAAAGGAAAATTAATCAGAAAATCTAATAGAGTTAGACAAGTTGTTCTTTCTCCATTAAGAGAGCATAGTAGAAAACCAGATCAAATAAGAAATAATATTGTAGAATTACTTGGAGATTTACCTAGAATAGAATTATTTGCAAGAGAAACTTTTAGCGGTTGGGACTGCTGGGGCAATGAGACCAAGAAATTTAATAATGACTCTAGAGGAAGAACTAACCACTGAAGAGATTATTCTAAAGATGAAATATCTCATTGCTTATCTTGAAAAGAAAAAGATAGATAAACATTCTAATGAAAAAGAATTCTCAACTTCATTTATACCTTGAAACTGATTTGCTGGATAAATTGAAGAAAATTGCTGAAGAAAATAAAGTATCTGTCTCAGAAATTTGTAGGAGGAAGATAAAAGAGATACCTCAATTAAATAAAATAGAATTAACTATTTTAGAAATGGATAAAAAAATTGATACTATTCTTAATACAAAACAAAAAGTCAAGATAGTAAATATTGATTCTTAGGTGTTGAGACTCTTATAAGTTCTAAAGATATTTTCTTCATCTCAGATATTTCTTTTTCTAGCGATCTTACTCTGTCACTTAGTATTTCTTTTTCTTGATCTGATTTTTTTAGACTCTTTTCAATCTCAGTCTTTGTAACATCTAAAAGCATGTCTTCTTCAGAGATAGTATCACTCATACCCAATAATTCTGAATAATAATGGATTTTCTCACTATCTCTCCATCCAAATCTATATTTGAGGGCTGATTCTGACTTATATCGTGGTAACCAATAGCAACATGCTATGTGCCTAAAATCATACATTGTAATTTCAGAATATTTTGCACCTGCAGGGGTTATTTTTTCTCCAAAAATTCTTTTAGCAAGTCTCTTCAAGTATTCATTAACTCTTGCAGGCGTTATAGGAAATAAATAATCATCGGTTTTTAGCCCATTTCTTTCAATATAATCCCGTATAGCATCGGAGCATAGCATTAATTTTACTCTTCTCCCAAATGTTTTACTCGTTTCTTCGCGAATATTAACTTCTTTACAATCATTAAATAAATCAGATAATTTAACATTCATTAGTTCTGTAGGAGATCTAATTCCAGTATCAAAAAGAAACATTATAAGTGCCTTGTAGTCTGGTTTAGCATTATCGCATAATACCCTGACCTCTTTTTCAGTAAGGTAAACCCAATCAGGTTTCTTTGCTTTTGTATCTAGATCTAAGGTAATATCTTTTATCTCAATCCCTTTTTTTCTGCTTACTTTTTGATGCCAATGCCAGAATGCTTTGAATATACGCGCAGAAGTATCCACAGATTGATACTCCTTACCATCTTTTCTTTTAATAACTCCATCTCTCATATCTGCAAAGAAATTAAGTAACTGGTCTTCAGAGATATCTGTAATTGTTTCTAAATTATATAATTCATTAAACTTTTTTGCATATCCTATAATTTTTTCTCTTAAAGAATTAAGGCGAATATAACTTCTCGGACCTTTTTGGCTTAATATGGAGACATTTAAACCCCTTTCCATATCGTTTAGATATTGTAAAATTATCTGGGAATTTTGAATAGTAATATCTGGAATAACCGAACCTATTTTATTCTTCCAAGCTATGTATCTTTCTTTATGTTTATACGGATCAAGTTTCACGTTGTTTTACCTCAAACCATTTTTTTAAACGGCTTGTATAAAACTTGTATATTCCATCTCATTAAAATCGCAAGATGGGGTAACGCCCGTCCCGGGAATCGAACCCGGCTCTTGGCCGCGACAGGGCCATGTACTAACCGATATACTAGACGAGCTTAAAACTTTGACATGGAATTTGTTTTTAAACCTTGTGAATTTATATTCATTGGCTTTCACTTGTAGAGGACAAGCTTCAAACATTGCGAATTGATATTTGTGGGCTTAAGTCTTACTTATTTGAACTATTTTTATATATTTTCTAAAAGACTTAAATTTATAAAACATGACTTATAACATAAAGTATGAAAAAGTTACTAATTGCATCGATTATTCTGATAGCACTTGGGTCTCTTATCATTTTTCTTGCGATTAATTCTAACTCTGGAGTAACTGGTAATGTAATTTCAGAAGGCAACTCTGAAGTTAAAAAATTTGTAATTACTGGAGAGAATTTTAAATTTATGATTGATGGTGTTGATAATCCAGATATAGAGGTTAATCGTGGAGATAAAGTAAGAATTGAATTTACAAGCACTAAGGGTTTTCATGATTGGGTAGTAGATGAGTTTAATGCGACAACTAAACAAGTTAGAGAAACAGATGATTCTACTTTTGTTGAGTTTATTGCGGATAAAAAAGGTACATTTGAGTATTATTGTAGCGTTGGAAAGCATAGAGCTAACGGAATGAAAGGGAATCTGATTGTTAAGTGATAACTCTTTAGTAGTTACATTACAAAGGTTTATAAACAGAAATTTAGAGTTTCAATTATGACAAAAGTACCAATAACAACAAATGCCAAACATCTCTATCAAAAGACACTAAGAGGTGAGGCTAAATTAGCGCGTGTAGTGATTCCTTCATTTTATGATATAAAAAGACCTTTTCCTCCTTATACCCAAGAGACTAGACAAATGCCTCTATCGGAATTAGATCCTGAAGATCCTGAAAAAGTAGGAAGTGTGCCTGAAAAACTATTAGATGTTCTCACTTTTGCTAGTGGTAGAAATTTCAACTCAAGAAAGCTTGAATATTCCACAGTTAGAGAAGCGTATGATAGAGAAAGAAAAAGACCGGTAGTCAAATTATCCGATAAAATCTTAGCAACTGTAGGAACTATGTCTATGCTTGGAGGAGGATTTTTTGGAGGTAGTGGTGAGACTTGTGCTGGTATGGTAGCAATATCTACTGGATTACCAATATTTACGATTGGTTTTTTTGGATTACTTGGTATTTTTGATAATAAAATTCCTAAAGATTTAGAGGAATTCGCAAAACTTAACGAGGTAGCTGATCAAGCAGATAATTACTTGGGAAATATTGATGTTCGTTATTTAAATCAAAACCTATTTAGAGATGATTATTCTGAACACTTCTAAATAAAGTTTATATCTATGTAAATCAAATTAATACATTAAATCTTGCTAAAGTAAGATTTAAATATAATCCTCATTTATACTGTTTATGAAAAGAGGGTCGATGCATCAACATTCTAAATCTCATGTGCATTCAGAACACATTGAACATTTGAAAACTGGTGACTTAAAGCCTTATGCTTTAGGTCATGCTATGGGAATGATGGCAATGGTTGTTCTCGTATTTTACGGGTTGTTTGTTTGGTTTAGTAATTTTGAGACTGCATTTATAATTGCTAAGTATCCGATAGGTTTTTCATTTTATGATTGGACTATATTAATTGGATTGTTACAGAGTTATGTTATGTTTTATGTAATGGGATGGGTTTTTGCTAGATTCTATAATGGTGTTTGATTTTAAGGGAATGAATTTTTATTTTTAGAATGAATGTTTTACAAAGGATACTGTCAAAGGTTTAATTATTATTTTATCGAATATAAAATTAAAAAAATATCGACAGGTTTTTAAGCCAGTTTATTAGATTGTTTTGATGAGAAAACATAGACTAGTGGCTCAAGAAGAAGGCATGGGATGTGGCTTAGCTTGTGTTGCTTCTGAGCTAGGAATAACATACCAAGAAGCAAGAAAATTATCTGGAAGATTGGAAAAATCCTATACTTCTGGTTATTCTTGTCTAGACTTAGTTAAAGCACTTAATAAGAATGGAATAAATTATACTTTTAAGAGAGTAGCTCCAGCTAGGGATAAAGCAATATTAGGAAGAGAAGGCACAATAGCATTTTCTAGAAGAAGCAGAAAGTATCCTGAAGGGCATTGGTTACTTAAGACTTCTAATGGTTGGATGAATCCTTGGATAAACTGGCCATCAATTAATCCTGCACAAGCTGGATATCAAAGAGAATTTCCTGGTTATGCTGAATGGATGGTTTATCAAGAATTAACCTAGAGACCACTTTCCAATTATATCTTTTAACTTTTGTAACATCTTTAATTTAATCTTATTCCTCTAAACTTAACAATATCGATAAATCCAGCATCTCCTAATAATCTGATTTACCTCAATAATTTCTTCATACAATCTTCTGAACAACAAGCATGAAAGTCTTTTCGGCAATTATTACAAATAAATATGAGTTTGTTGCATACTTTTATTTTGCAGTTTCTATAAAGGTCTGATTGTGTGTTACAATGTATACAGTTATTGATTTGTTTTTTATCTTGTCCTATTGGAGATGAAAGACGATTGTCAAACACAAAGCATTGTCCTTCCCAGACATCTGTGTTTGGAATAGTTTGACAGAATTTAATTATTCCTCCGTGTAATTGGCTTACATTAGTAAAACCTTCTTTTACCATGTATGCACTTGCTTTTTCGCAGCGAATTCCACCTGTGCAGTAAGTTAGTATCTTTGTATCTTTTGGTATATTTAGATTTTTTACAAATTCTGGAAATTCTCTAAAGGTTTCAATTTTTGGTATAATTGCTCCTTTAAACTTTCCAACTTTAGATTCATATTCATTTCTTGCATCAATTATTACTACATTTGTGTCTTTGTAAGATTCAAGAAATTCTTGTGGTGAAATATATTTGCCTACTTTTGTAAGGTCAATTTCCTCTCCTAACCTGATTATTTCTTTTCTTACTCTTACTAACATTTTATCAAAGGGGTTGATAATACCCTCTTCTATTTTAAATTCAATATCCGAAAATCTAGAGTCTTTTCTTAACTCGTGTATATACAGTTCTATCTGTTCTTTTGTCCCTGAAATAGAACCATTTATGCCCTCTTTTGCTAACAAGACTTTTCCTTTTAGACTTAGATTGTTGCAGAAATTTAAATGTCTTTTTTTGAGAGATTCCAGATTATTAAGACTTACAAATTTGTAAAAGAGAATTATCTGAATAGTCATAGGTATTTTCAATTTTTGATGTATTTATGGTTTTTGTATGACTCATTTTAAATATCCTTGATTCTTAAAGTTTAAATGGTGATTGGATTAGACTATTTTAGTAATTTAATTAATTATATTGGTTCTCTTCCAGAGATTTATCAGAATATTTTTAATGTGGCAGTTTACACATTGCTGATCTTTATTTATTCCATATTCATATGGAAAGTTCATAAAGTGATTTCTAGAAAGGATATAATCTCTCTTAATTTGGGACAGTATAACTCTTTTGACCATCCTACTCTAAATAAGGTGTTTGCAGGGATTCTTTACTTTATTGAATATATTGTAATTTTGCCTTTTTTAGTCTTATTCTGGTATATGCTGTTTGCACTTGTTTTAATTTTATTCTCTGAAGTAAACTCTCTAGAACAAATTCTGGTTTTATCTGCTGCAGTTGTGGGTTCAATTAGATTGCTTGCATATTATAATTCTGAAATATCTGCCGAAGTAGCTAAACTTTTACCATTCACAATACTTGCTATAACGTTATTGAGCCATAAATTACTTGACTTTGTGAGGTTTGGTGAGGCTATTGAAAATATATCTCAGCTTATGATTTTTGTTGGATATGTTCTTTTATTTATAGTTGGTCTTGAGATAGTATTAAGATTCCTTGACTTATTTAAGAGAATAATTATAGATGATTAGATAGAATTATCTTTTAGTCTCTCTTGAATTTGTTTTATATGATTTTTGCCTTCTTCTTTTAATGTCTTTTTATTAAAGCTGTCCCTTATGAGCATACTTGCTATGTGATCTCCACCTAGATAATGTGGCATTATAACATAGTCTGCGCCGTTTTTGTATAATTCTATTGCGTTATGTATTTGATTTGATGTTGCTATAAATGTTGTTTCTTTATAGTTTATTGATTTTATTATGTTTAGATTTGCAGAATAATCTGGTATAGTTGAGACTATCATTTTAACTGATTTGATGTTTATTCCTTTTAGAAACTCAGAGTCGTTAACATCTCCATATACACAATTTATCCCTCTTTTAGAAAGATTCATTATAGTTAATGGATTATAATCCACTACTAAGTATTTTTTCTTTGCAAGATCAAAAGCTTTGACAAGATTAAAACCTAATCTGCTATATCCTAATAGTATTATGTCATACTTTTCTTTTTTATTGTTATTTCCTATGTTTCTCTTTTTTCCATCAAACAATCCTAGAAATCTGGAAATAGATTCATAGATCGGAGTTGAAAAATAAATCGCATAACTGCTTAAAGACACTGTAACTAATGTAACTAGAATTGTTAATGAAAATACTGATTGGGAAATATGTCCTAAACTATAACCAAGTAAGATCACTATTAAAGAGAATTCACTTACTTGTGTTAAGCTAGTTCCAATCATAAAGTTTGTTCTTTTCTTGAATCCAAATGATCTTGTTAGAGCCATTACAATTACTGGTTTTCCAATTAAAACAAAAACTGAGAATATTACTGCTTGTTTTACTAACTCTGTTGTTATTGGTGCTGAAAGCTGTGCTCCAAAATATACGAAGAATAGAATTACGAAAAAGTCTCTTATTCCTTTTACTTTTGATTTTATTTCCAGATTATATCTTGAAGATGCAATTACCATTCCAGCAATTAGAGCTCCTATTTCAGTAGATAAACCTAAAATTTCGAATATTGCTCCAACAGCTAGTGCCCATGCTATGCTTACAAGGAAAAGAACTTCTTGATTTTTAGCTGCAAAACTTAACATCTTTGAAAATATAAAATGTCCAACAAAAACAACTAGAGCAATCATTAAAACAAATTTAGATATTTGTGACAAAATTCCTGAAAATCCATCGTTTGAAATTACTGGAATTATCATTAATGCTAAGGCTGCAATGAAACTTTCTACGATTAGTATCCCCAAAGCTATCTGTCCATGCAATGTTTCTATCTCTTTTTTATCGGATAGGATTTTTACAACCACAACTGCGCTTGAGAAAGAAAATGCTATGGCTATATATAAAGCTGGAACTAAACTAAAGTTAAGAAATTGAGCTATCAAGAATATTACTGAACATACAATTACTACTGTTGAAATACCCCCTATAATTGACGCTCCTCCTACGCTTTTTAAAATTCTGAAATCTAAACTTGTTCCTATGATAAAAAGTAAAAGTGTTATTCCTATACTTGCTAGAGACTGTAAATGAATTGTAGGATCTATTAAATTGAAGACTAAAGGACCTACTAAAACCCCTGTAATTAGATAAGCTATTATTGATGGTTGTTTGATAACTCTGCCAAGAAGAGCTATTATTGCAGCTATGCCTACAATTATTCCTATTTGTGAAAGTAAACTATCCATCGCCTCTTGGTTTAAAGAATGGAAACGATTTTAAATCTATTGATATTCACCCAATGATGCAGTTCACATCTGAGAAAGATAGCGATTTCTTTTTAGCTACCTCTCTTTCTATCTTTACTTTTTGTTTTATGTTTCTTGGCATGAAAATGCATCTAATCTATTTTGTGGTTGGGTTTGGTTTTTTAATATTTGCGATTCGTTATTGGATAAAGGTTAAAAAGGCATCTTCTTCGGAAAAGATACGTTTAAAATCATAAAACTCTGATGAGTTTGCTAGTGTTTTGGGATTACAGTTGATAGTCTCCAAGATAATAACTTAACTCCAATCTAAAGATTTCAACTAGTATTAAATTTTAAGTTTGTTTGGGTTAGATATTCAAAAGTCTTAAATAACCATTTAGAAAGACTTTTGCATGTTAAAAACCCATTACAAGGTTTTTCTTATATTCATCTCCTAAACTGAGATGAAAGAGCTCGGCTTCGCGGCGGAGCCGGGCTCACTTTACGGTTTAATAAAATTTATATATTAGTTAAGACTTTATTTTATATGGTAGAGAATAAAAAAGGGAAAGATATGAAAAAAGACAAAAAAGAGAAAGGGAAGAAAGAAGATAAGAAAAATGCAAAGAATGTCTGTGAATTTTGCTGACTAAGAAATTTTTTGATTAGTCAAGAGCAAGACTTATTTTTATAGCATTATCTACTTTATTCATTAATTCATTATCTACTGTTCCTATTCTCTTTATTATTCTTGATTTATCTATTGTTTTTATTTGATTTAACAATATTATTGAGTCTTTATCTAAACCTGTCTGACTTTTTGGAATAAATATATTTGTTATAAACTTTGTAATTTTGATCTTAGATGTAAGTGCAGCAACTATTGTTATGGGGCTATATTCATTTGAGATGTCATTTTGAATCACTAGTACTGGTCTAATCCCTCCTTGCTCGCTTCCCTTAACTGGTTCTAAGTTTGCTAAAAAAATTTCTCCCCTCTTAATATTTACCATTTTTCATTTTTGTCTAAACCATCCATTAAAGTGCCTTCCCATTCTTTTGCTATTTCTCTATCTAGATCATACATTTCAATGCACTGTTCTTTAAGCAATTTTTTGATATCCTTTTTTTCTTTTTCTTCAATTAACTTAACTATTACTTCTTCATAGCTTTCGTTAGACTTTTGTTTTAATCTGTCTAGTGCTTGCTTTACTTTATCTCTTAATTGGATTGTGCTTATTTGGTTTTGCATAATTCTATAGAATATCTATAGTATATAAATTTTTGTATATTTTAGTTTCGAAGTCCTGGGTTTTTTGAGGCTAGTTTTATTACTTTCTTTAGAGTCTCTAGATTTAAGTCTTCTAGTTTTTTGAATCTAATACAACTTCTTCCTACACTGACCTTTCCTAATTTTGATTTATTTTCTTCTGCTATATATTTTCCATTATTTGTTGCACATATGTATAATGAGATGTAATTCTTTTGGTTTGCTAAAGCAATTACTGGCCAGTTAAGCATTTCTTTCTTGTTACTTTTATATTTGAAAGAGCCATACCCAAGCATGTTGTAAGCGAAGTGAGGTTTTAGACTTGGAACTGTCTTTTTTATTAGATTATGTAAAAAAACAATTTGTTCTTTTCTTTCTCCCGTGATCGAATTAATGTATTCTTCCACCGTTTTAGCTTTCACTTTTTTAAACATATTACCCATTTACTTTAGGGGGATTTTTATACTTAATAATGTTTGTTTGTTAAAATGGGTGATAGATATTATTCTTTAGAAATTAATAAGGTAATTTCTCAATTTGGATCTAGTAGTAAAACTGGGTTGACAGAGGTTATAGCTAAACAAAGACTAACGGATTTTGGGTTTAATGAAATAAAAAAAGAAAGTTCTGTTTCTGGTTTAATTATATTCTTTAGACAGTTTAGAAGTTTTATTATTTATTTACTTATATTTGCCCTACTTATTTCAGTTCTTCTTAAAGAGTATATTGATTCTGTAGTAATATTTGCTATTTTACTCTTAAACGCTACTTTTGGATTTGTTCAAGAATATAGGGCTGAGAAGTCTATTGAATCTTTAAAGAAATTGTCTTCACTTAAAGCTAGAGTAATAAGAAACAAAGAACTTCGCGAGATAGATTCTAAAGAAATTGTACCAGGAGATATAATTGTTGTTGAAGAGGGAGATAAAGTTCCTGCTGATGCTCGCGTTATTGAAAGTCACTCACTCTCTTGTTTAGAATCTTCTTTAACTGGAGAATCTTCTCCTAGTTCTAAACTTTCTGATGCACTCATTGGGAATCTTGTAATTAATGACCAAAAGAATATGATTTTTTCTGGGACTTTAATAACTAATGGTCGTGGTCTTTGCATTGTAACTTCTACAGGTATGAAAACTGAGTTAGGAAAAATAGCTCATCTTTTAAATGATGTTAAAAAAGAAGCTACCCCCCTGCAGATTAAATTAGATAAATTTGGAAAATATGTTGGTCTTGGGGTTATCTTTGTTTCACTACTTATATTTTTGATTGGTTTCTTTCGTGAAGGTTTAATCTATGAATTACTAGCAGGAGATTATTCTAACTTTGGAAAGCACGTTAGAACATGGTTACTAACGGCTATTGCCCTTGCTGTTGCTGCTGTTCCTGAAGGTCTACCTGCTGTTGTTACTATATCTCTTGCGATAGGTGTTAAAAGGCTTCTTAAAAAAAATTCATTGATTAGAAGATTGCCTTCTGTCGAAACTTTAGGTGAGACTAATGTAATATGCTGTGATAAGACTGGAACTTTAACTAAAAATGAAATGACTGTAAGAAATATTTTTACAAATAAAAAAGATTATGTTGTATCTGGAGAAGGTTACTTTGATAAAGGTTTGATATCTTTAAACGGAAAAACATTTACTGAAAAAGATTCACTTATCTTGAAGATTGGAGCTTTGTGCAATAATGCTGTTTTGCATAAAACTCAAGAGGTGACTATTACTGGGGACCCTACTGAGGCTGCTTTACTTGTTAGTGCTCTTAAAGCTGGGTTAAATTATAGAGAGCTTCGAGAAAAATTTGTTAGAGTAGATGAATTGCCTTTTGATGCTTCGAGAAAAATGATGAGTACTCTTCACAAAGATGGGAGTAAGTTTTTATTTTGTACTAAAGGTGCTCCTGAAAGGATTATAGAAAAATGTAATTATATCTTTATAGATAATAGAATTGTTAGATTTACAGATAAAATACGTAAAGAAATTTTAGATAAAAATAAATTATACGCTTCTAGTGCTTTACGAGTTTTAGGCTTTGCTTATAAAATAGCTAGAAAAAAAGAAAAAATGTCTGAAAGCGATTTGATATTTGTAGGTCTTCAAGGAATGATCGACCCTCCTAAACCAGAGATTAAAGATTATATTGTCAGGACAAAAAATGCTGGAATTAGAGTAATAATGATTACTGGAGACAATATTAATACTGCTAGTGCTATCGCTAAAGATATTGGTTTAACTGTGGAAAGTATTGAAGGAGTTCATTTTGCACAGTTAGGCAGTATAGAGAAGAGACAAATAATAAAGACAACAAATATATTTGCTAGGGTTGAACCTGCCCACAAACTAGAAATTGTTAAATTGTTGCAAGAATCGGGAGCCATTGTAGCTATGACTGGAGATGGAGTAAATGATGCTCCTGCTTTGAAATCTGCAAATTTGGGAATTGCAATGGGTATCAAGGGAACAGATGTTTCTAAAGAAGCGAGTGATATGATCTTAATAGATGATAATTTTTCAACTATCGTTTCAGCTGTTGAGGAAGGAAGGGGAATTTATTCCAATATCATTTCTTTTGTAAAATACTTACTTTCTTCTAATTTAGCTGAAGTTATGATAGTTGTCCTAGCAATAATATTTGGGTTGCCTCTACCATTCACTGCTTTAATGTTATTATGGATAAATCTGGTTACTGATGGATTGCCTGCTTTAGCATTGAGTGTTGACCCATACCCTAAGGGCTCAATGGAAAAAGCACCTAGAAAAAAAGATGAACCAATATTAACTAGAGGTAGATTGTTTAGTATGTTTTATACCTCTTCTTTGATTGTTGCTGGAGTTCTTGCATTATTTACTTGGAGTTTGAGTAGCTTTAATGATATAGCCCATGCACAAACTATTGCGTTTACTTCTATTGTTGTTCTTGAACTTGCAAGAGTTTACATTGTTAGGAAAGAAGCTAATATCCCTACATTTAGTAATTTCTGGTTGTTTCTTGCTGTATTTGCCTCATTTATATTACAGTTAATGGTTCTCTATACACCCCTTGGTAATTTATTTGATACTATTCCTCTTTCTTTTATGGACTGGTCTCGTATAGCAATAACTACTTTTATTGTGTTTCTCTTGAGTTTAGTAGGGATATTAGTTCAGAAAAGATTTGAATGAAACGTAATTTTATGTCTCGATGTCTCTTAACATCATGAGCACAAGAAGTTTGTCTTTACAAACAAACTTCTGTGCAGAAAATTCTCTATTTAAAGAATTTTCATGCATCCAAAAATCTAGTACCAATCGCATCGATTTTTTGATAACAAAAACTGATATTCTCGAGCTTAAAACTTGTCATCTACCGCAAGGTTTAAGAACCGTTTTTTGCTTTGGGACAACATGGGCGTAGTAAGAATAAAACTATCAAGTATAGATATAGGTCAGTTGAACTCAGTTATTGGAATGATTAAAGACCTTTC
Organism: Nanobdellota archaeon; assembly: GCA_038045705.1. Lineage (GTDB taxonomy): Archaea > Nanobdellota > Nanobdellia > Pacearchaeales > GW2011-AR1 > SICU01. The sequence goes on along the minus strand of JBBSXO010000006.1, from coordinate 55,243 downwards.
TGATAAATCTGGTATTAATATGAGGGGTCCTATTCCACTACCAACAAGACACATGAAGGTTACTACAAGAAAGTCCCCCTGTGGAAATGGAACCGCTACTTTTGACAGATTTGAAATGAGAGTTCATAAAAGAATTATTGACATGCCTGCTCAAGACAGAGTTTTACGCCCATTAATGATGCTTAAGATTCCAAGAAGTGTTCAGATTAAGATAGATATTAAGGAATAATAAATTATCAATAGATGTTTTGTTTCTAGATAATACTTATAAATTCTAAATGTAATTATTATTTATGGTTGGTCATGTGGAAGTTGCTTCAGAGTCTGATTTGAAATTTTTAGAAAGACTTGACAAACGTCTTCATTATGTTAGGGAATATGATATTCGTCTTACTGGGAAAGTAGAGTTTGATTGTTATCACCCTGATAAAAAAATAAATGAATGGGAGGCAGAACGACTTTTGAAAATTGTGCGAAAAAATGTTGATTTAATTCTATACCCTATTAACACTAATTGGGGATTTTCTGTGGGGTTTTGTGTGGCACAAGCGACAACACCATTTCCAGGAATAGAAGAGGTTGAAGCGAGATTACTTTTTCTTAAAAAACAGCTTCCTGATACTTATGGATGGGATAATCTTGCTTCAGTCTTCAATTCTCTAAAACATATTGAAAGGGTTCAAGTTGCTGGTTTGGTGGGTAAACTTAGGGGCTTTGGGAATGAAGGTTTTGAAGATGAAGGATATTATGATTATTGATATTTGCTAACGCATGTAAAAATAAAGCGAGACTTTATACCCACATTTTGCTAAAATAGCAAAATTTAAGTAGTTTGTAGGTATAATAGATTTATGAAAATAATTACTAAAATTGTTGATGGTAGGAAGTATTACTATCTTAAACATTCTAAAAGAATAACCTTATAATTCTGAGATTTTTATTAGTTATATGAAAAAGGTTGTGATTATTGGTGGTGGTTTTGCTGGGACAACTGTTGCTAAAAAACTTAATGGTAAATGCAATTTAACTTTAATTGACACTGAAGATTACTTTGAATATACTCCTGGTATATTGCGTGTGCTTGTAGAACCTGAACATTATAAGAAATTACATGTAAAACATAAAGATTATTTATCAAATACTAAGGTTGTTGTTGGTCATGTTAAGAAGATTGAAGATAATAAAGTTATACTTGCTAGTAATGAGAAAATAAATTATGATTACCTAGTTATAGCCTCTGGAAGCAATTATAATAATCCCATAAAAGAAGAAGATACTTTCTTTGCTACAAGAGTTAAACACTTACTTGAAGCTAATAAAAAAATACAGAAATCTAATAGGATTGTGATCGTTGGAGGTGGTCTGGTAGGGGTTGAACTTGCTACGGAGCTAGCAACCCACTATAATGACAAAAAAATTTCTATTATTAGTGCAGGTCCAAAACTACTTGAAAGAAACAATGAAAAGACTAGCGAATACGCCAGAAAATTTCTAGAAAAAAGAGGGGTTGAAATGAACTTTAATGAAAAAATAGTTGATAAAACTAAAAAAGAAATAATTGGAGAATCTGGGAAAAAATACCATTACGATATGGCTTTTTTTACAGTAGGTATAAAACCAAATATTGGATTTATGCAAGGAGATTTTTCAAAATTTGCACCTAAAGGAATAGAGGTAAATGAGTATTTGCAAATTCCACAAATGGAAAACATATTTGTAGCTGGTGATGTCTCAAACATAGTTGAAGAAAAGACTGCTCAAAATGCAGAGAAACATGGTAAAGTTGTAGCTCAAAATTTACTTGCTCATATGAATGGGAGAAAGATGCAGAAATATATCTCCAAGAAAAGACTGATGGTAATATCTTTAGGAAAGAATTCTGGAGTAATTGAATATAAAAAATTTATTATGACTGGCTGGATTCCTGCGATATTGAAGTCTTGTATTGAAAAAAGGGTTATGTCTCGTTTTAGAAAAAAATTCATATAAATCTTTAAATAGGTATTTTATTATTTTGATTTATGGGAATGGGTGATGAGATTCTGGTTGTTAAGAGAGATGTTTTGTTTAAAGAAAGTGACTTTCAAGGATTTAATCCTATTGATGAAAAAAATTATTTAGATATAATACTTGAAAATTATAATTATTTAATTAGAACTCATGGACTTGAGAATGATTCTTCGATAAAACAACCAATTCCTTATGTATGGATATTAAACCCATCTGAGAAAAAAATTTTTTTATATAAAAGATCAAAAACGGGTAATGAGGGTAGATTACGAGACAAATTTTCTGGTGGTGTCGGAGGACATATTGATAAAAAAACTGAAGAAAATTCTGATAACCCCATACTTGATGCAATGATTAGAGAATTAAAAGAAGAAGTATTTATTAAAGAATATCCTATCCCTAAAATTGTTGGATTTGTTAATGATGATAGCGATACTGTGGGTGAAGTGCATTTTGGCATTGTAGCTTTGGCTGAAACAGATCACGAAGTTAAACCTATTGAAGATATGACTCATGGTAAATTTTACTCGATAAACGAGATTGAGGAGATATTCTCTAGTTCAAATAATGAAGTAGAATCTTGGACTCGTATTTCATGGCCGTTTATTAAAGATTATTTGAGTAAGTTGTGATTGTATGCTTTTCAGAATACATATCTATTAAAAACAAAATAACTTTTTTTAGCTATGGATCAATATCTTTCTCATGCAGTCAGAGTTTTATTTGATAAATATACAGTATACAAACCAAACAGGACGGGAGTTGATAGCCTATCAAGATTTGGAGGACAAACCGAATATGACTTGTCAGAAGGATTTCCGCTAGCTACTACAAAAAAAATACCTTTCAAACATGTGGTACATGAACTATTATGGTTTCTAAGTGGAGACACAAATATCAGGAAACTATTAAAGAATGAAGTTCATATATGGGACGATAATGCTTTTCATCATTATCTCAGAAGTCAAGGCAGACAGGAGGAGGTTAGACCTTACACTCAACAATGGGTTGACGAAAAAACTGCTTTTATTTCTAAAGTTATAGATGATGATGAATTTGCAATTAAACATGGAACATTAGGAGATGTTTATGGGAAACAATGGAGAAAATGGAAGACTATTGAAGGTGCTGAGATTGATCAAATTAGAAAAGTTGCCGAAACTTTAAGGAAATCTCCTAATTCTAGAAGGCTGATGGTTAGTGCTTGGAATGTAGCTGAAGTAGATAATATGGCTTTACCTCCATGCCATTCAATTTTTCAATTTAATGTTGCTGGAGATAAGTTAGACTGTAATATGTATCAGAGATCTGCTGATATGTTTCTAGGAGTTCCATTTAATATTGCTGGTTATGCTTTATTAACTCATATAATTGCTGAACAAGTAGGACTCAAAGCAGGAAGATTTGTACACAGTTTTGGAGATGCTCATTTCTATTGTGGGAGGGGAGAAAGAGGAAAATGGTATAATGACAGTTTAAGAGATCTTAAAACAAGAGTTAGAGGTGCTTCCACTGCAGAAGACTTTCTCCAGATAAAAGAACATATTGAGCAAAATGCACCTGTTGAAGAAAATCTTGAACAAGGGTTAGATCATGTTACGGGAATAATAGAACAACTTGCTAGAAAACCAAAAAATCTTCCTGTATTGAGAATCACCCCAAAAAAACTAGAAGATTTGACTGTAGATGATTTTGAATTAAAGAGTTATAATCCTCATCCAACAATAAAAAGAATGATGGCGGTTTAAATGGGAAAAATAATTCTAATTGCTGCTGTTGCAAATGATAATGTTATTGGTTACCAAGGAAAGATGCCATGGGTAGATGATCCTGAGTTTAGCATGAGAATTAGAGAAGATATGGAGAGATTTGTAAGATTAACTGCTAATCATGGAGTGATTATGGGTCGTAAAACCTATGAATCTATTGGAACTCCACTAAAAAATAGATTAAATGTAGTGGTGAGTAGAACTCTTAACCATTCTGATAAATCAGATGTGATTTATAGACTTAATCTTGAGACAGCCATTGAAGAAGCTAGAAAATTTAGAGAAGATGGAGAAGTTTATGTAATTGGTGGTGAAGAAATTTATAGATCATCTATAGAGATTGCAGATAGGCTTGAAATAACTCACATCCACAGAAACTATACTGGAGATTCTTTCTTTCCAAAAATAGACTTAAATGTTTGGCAAAAAGTTGCAGAAGGTCATAGAGCAGAGTACGAATTTGTGACTTATGAAAGGAAATAAAATGGTTGTCGGTTTATTTGTAGTTTTTGAAGGTGTTGATGGGTCTGGAAAAGGAACTGCCATTGGGCATGTGGAAAAAGCTATAAGAGGCTGGAATAAATATCAAAATATTGTTCTTACACGAGAACCAACTCATAAAGCCAGGGAATTAATAGGGATGCTTGAAAAACAAGATGATCCTATGACTAATGCTAGAAGAATGACTGAACTTTTTGTAGGAGAAGATAGAAAACCTCATTATCATAACGAAATAAAACCTGACGTTGCAAAACAAAGAGTTGTCTTAGGAGATAGATTCTCTATGTCAACTTTAGCATATCAGTCTGCCCAAAATCAACCAATGGATGAATTAATAAGGGCTCATGAAATAGCTGAGATAGAAGCTCCAGATGTTACATACTATCTTGATTTAGATGCTGAAGAGGCCATAAGAAGAATTGCAAAGAGATGTCAGACAAAAGAAATATTTGAACAACCAGATTTTATAAGAAAGGTAGTGGCTTGTCACGAATTAATATATGCTAATTCCTTAGAATTAGATTCAATTACAAATAAACTACTTGGGAGAGTTGTAAAGATTAATGCTAACCTTTCACAGGAAGAAGTAGCTAGACAGATACTAGAAAATTTCGAACCATTGTACAAGACCAGAAACGGAAAATAAGTTTATTACTAATATTTAAAAGACTTCTTTTATTCTAGGAAATATCTAATTGCCCGGATCGCATAATGGAATTGCGCAAGTTTGGAGAACTTGTTTCGCGCAAGCGATGCCCAGGTTCGATTCCTGGTCCGGGCGTTATACCATCATAGTACTATTGTATCCACATTCGACAATCCTTAAAATCTCTTAGCTTTAAAGAAAGATATTCCAATAAGTATCAATCATTTCTTGCACGTTAAACTGAACTATCTCTGAATAATCTTCCATTGGAAACTTTGTTAAATCACTTTTATCTGCCTTTTTTAATGCATTAAGATAAAGAGACTTAGTTTTTTTACGGATTATCAGCGCTGGATAGTTGTTTTTTAATAAAATATAACTTAATATCATTCTTCCAGTTCTTCCATTTCCATCCATAAATGGATGGATTTTCTCAAACTTATGGTGAAAAATTGTAGCTAAAGTTAATGGATGCAACTTATTTTTATGATCTTCATACCATTTTACTAATAAATTCATATCTGTTTTAACATAAGGTGCAGGAGTAGCATCAAAGTTACTTCTTATGACTCTTACGTCCGTTGTTCTATAACCTTTTCTTGGATCGATATTTTCTAAAAGAGAATCATGAACATTAATTATAAATTCATGAGTAATTTCTTCATTTGAATTAAACAATTCAAAAAAGACTTTTTCAGTATTTTGAAGATCATATATTTCTCTTAATGTTTTATTTTCTGGAGTTAGACCATCTTGGAGTAAGTTTCACTTCTTTTTTATTTGGTTTGTTAGAATTACTTTAATACTTGCTTTATATAGGTCTATACTATCTGAAAACTGGCACGTTTTAGGAATTGTTATTTTCGCACTTTTATTAACATTTTTTGCTTTTTTTATTGAAAGACGTTATAGGATAGACATTCCAATAGAATTTGAGATATTCATCGTGCTCTTAATCTACTGTTCTATTTTTCTTGGAGAACTTAGAGGATATTATTCTTCATTTTGGTGGTGGGATCTTGGTTTACATACCATTACAGGAGTTATTATAGGATTGGTTGGCTTTCTTATTCTTTTAATCCTCTACAGAAACAGAAATATTGTAGCTGCTCCAGGTAGTATTGCTATTTTCTCATTTTCCCTTGCTGCAGCTATTGGAGGAATTTGGGAAATATTCGAATTTGGAATGGATCAATTTTTTGGACTGAATATGCAAAAATCTGGATTAGTTGATACAATGGGAGACTTAATTGTGAATAACATCGGAGCTTTATTCTCTTCTTTAGTCGGTTATTTCTACATTAAATTTGGTCAAATTGCTTTTCTTGATAGGATAATAAAAAGATTCAAAAAAGAAAATCCGCGTATAGCAAAGGAATTTCCTAAAAAATTAATTAGATAAATTGAGATGACTAGACTGCATAAATTTATTAATGCTTAGGGGTAATTTTGCCGTATGGTTAAAATGAACTCTGTAGTACATTTTGAAATGCCTGCAAAAGATATGAATCGAATGATGGAATTCTATTCTAAAGTATTTGGATGGAAAACTAATATGCTTGGGGATGAAATGGGAAACTATGTACTTGCAACTACAACTGAAATCGATGAAGAGACTTCTTTTCCTAAAAAGCCTGGAGCAATTAATGGGGGTTTTTACAAAAAGACGGATGATGCTACTTCAAACTATCCTTCTGTTGTTATAGGTGTTGATGATTACAAAGAAGCTATTAAGAATATTAGAGTTGCAGGTGGTGAAATATCAGGAGAACCAATGGAAATACCAGGATTCGGAACTTATGTTTCATTTTTTGATACGGAAGGCAACAGAGTTGGGATGATGCAACCAAATAAAAATTGGAAGAATTGACAATCAAAAAATCATTCTGAATGTTTATAAACATATAATATCTAGATTTAGTATGGCAGCAACACCACCAGGAGCAAAGAAAAGAAAACTTGACTTTATGGTTGACCAAAATACATTTGATGAATTTATGAAGGCATGCAGTAGAAAGGGATTTGCTCCTCAAGTTGTTCTTGAGCAGGCAATGAGAAAATTCACCCAGAATGGGCAACTTTGAATATAATTCTTAGGAAAGAATATAATAACTAAAGTATATTATGGTAGATATGACAGATTATAACTTTATTCAGGAGAATTCACATACCCATAAAATCTGGACACTTATTTCTTCAATAATAATATTACTTATAATTTTAATTATAAGCATCTTTTTTTCGACATTTTTCTATCAATTATTATACTCTCTTCCTTATTTTGAAAATTTGGTACTTTTTTTAACAGATAATATTAAAAACGTTACACTCTGGGGTTTGTTTCTAGCCCATCTAATAGGTGGAATATTTTTTGTTCCGTCACCTGATGAGATAATATTTTATTATGGATTATTGAAAGGAAATAATTACTTTCTTGCTCTAATTTTTTCTACTATCGGATATATGATCTCTCAAGTTCTGAACTATTATGCTGGGAAAAAAATAAGCCCATTAATAATGCATATTATATCTAAGAAGAAAGTTTATGAGGGAAGAAGATTTGTTAATAAATACGGTTCAGTTGGCATATTTCTTTTTAACTTTTTACCATTTCCTGGACCGCTGTTGACTTTTGCATTAGGAATTGCAAGATACAATTTCGCACGTTTATTCACCTTGACGTTATTAGGTAAAATATGCAAATATATTACATTGATTCTTATTTTCTATTTAATTTCCGCATAGTATTTATACTACAGAACTATCTAAATTAGTGGTAGATTATCAATACGTAACAAAAAAAGAAGTGAATTTAGATCAAACTGTAAATATAAGAAAGTTAATAGGTAAAAGAGTTTTATCTAGTGGCGGAGTTATTGTTGGTATGATTTCTGAAGTAAGAGTTAACTTTGAAAACTTAGAATTGGAGGGGATAGTTGTTAAAAGAGAATTTGAAAAACCAATTTACATTGGAAGAGCTTACTTTTCTACACTTTCAATGCAGTCAGTAATACTTAATACAGAGCTTAGTATTTTGCTAAAAGGAAAAAAAGTAATTACTTTAGATGGCATGGTCTTAGGAAGAGTTACACAAGTAAACCGAAAAGGAACAACTAATGAAATAGAAAGTTTAATTATACGAAGCTGGTGGAGAAAATATCTTATTCCCGAATCTGAGATTAAGCAAATAGCTTCTTCTGTTACTGTAAAAAGAAAATATGATGCCACAAAAGTCTATCTCTGGAAGAGACTTGAGCAAAGCTCTAACGTCTGAGGATCTATTAGGTAAAGAAGTAATTGATTTCGATGGAACATTTATCGGAGTTATAGAAAAAGTGCTTATAGACCCTAATGAATTGGAATTCGTAGGGATATCTGTAGATAAAGGGTTTTTGAGAAAAGGATTGACTGTTGGCAGAAATTATATCAATAAAATAACAGAACATGCTGTCTTTCTGAAAATAAGAGTTTCTTATGAAGTTAAAGGTAAAGTTGTTTTTGATAAAGATGGAAGAATAATTGGAAGAGTTTCTTCTATAGAACTTTATGAAAATAAAAATCAAATTGTAAGTTTAATTGTCAGACCCAATATTCTTTCTTTCTTATTCAAGGAAGAAATAACAATTCCCTCAAACTGTATTAGAGAGATAGGGGAAAATGTCATGCTCAATGTTAAAAAAGACGATTTGAAAAAAAATTAATTCTCTTAGACACATTTAAATAGCCAGATTTTAACGTTTTATCATGGGTAGATTTGATGGAGGAAATCGTGGTGGATTCGGTGGAAGACCTCGTGGTAGAGACTTTAATGGCGGGGGCTTTGGCGGAGGATTTAATCGCGATAGAAGACCTGAGAGAAGGAATACTGAAATGTTTGATGCTACTTGCAGTACTTGCGGAAAGGCTTGTCAAGTTCCATTCAAACCAACAGGAACTAAACCTGTTCTTTGTAGTCAATGCTTTGAGAAACAAGGAGATAGAAGAAGTAACTTTTCGAGTCCTGGAAATTCTGAAGACTTAAAACAAATTAATGTCAAATTAGATAAGATAATTGCTATTTTGAAAGAGTTAGAACTGGACGTAGATGAAGAATCTGAATTTGTAGAACCTAGCAATTCTGACGATTCTGAAGATGAAGAAGAAATTTAGTTTTTAAACTATTTATTTTCTCTTTTTTGATATTTTGGCTCTCTTTATAGGTCTTTTTTCTAATGCCATCTTTTGTTCTGTTTGTTTTACTTCTTGAACTTGAGGAGTTTGGATCATTTGGGGTTGTTGAACTATTATTTGTTGTTCTTTTTTAGATGGTGTAAGCCACATTGCAATTATGCTTACTGTTAAGCTTATTAGAGAAAATGCTATAAAATAAGCCACTGTGTTGCCTACAATTGTTGCAAGAATTGTGGTAAATTTTTCAGAAAATGTACATTCATTTGTGATTGTGTTTATGCAAACCTTTCCAAATGAACTTGCCACATATACTCCTAAAGAAGATAATTTTTCTAAAATTTTTGAGTTTATAAAAATGTCTGCTATACTAATTACTATTCCTAGAAATCCACCCGTAAATCCAGCTTTTATGAAGCCCATATTACTTTATTATCCAGGTGTTCTTAAGTATTTTGTCTAGAGGTGATTTTCCACCCATCAACTTATGAGCTATGTAATGTGATGCTAGAACACATACAACTTGTGAGCCTGCACCTGATACAGAAATCCTGTTTTCTTTTTCATGAATCACAGGAAGTAAATTTGAGCTAGTTGAGAAAATACCAGACCATGCATATTCAGGTTTAAGATTAATCTGAGGGAATAATCTCTTTGTAAAAGATATTATCTTATGTAGATGGTGAGTATGAGGAGATAATTTCTTATGTCTTTTTTTTACAAATAAATCTCCAAAACCTATCATCATACGATTTTCTTTGGTTAGTTTTAGATAGTGGTATTCATCTTCTGTATCCCAAATAAATTTTCTTGTTTTCATACCTATGTTTTCTATTTCTTTATCAGTAAGAGGTTTCGTAATTACTATAGTGGATTTTCTGTTTTTTACATGAGGATGATTAAAATCTTTGTCAATTGCAAGAATTATTTTTTTGAATTTTATTTTATGGTGATTCGCTGTTGCGATATTTTTCGTATAACTGTTTAGTCTTGTTTTTTCAAAAAATCTTACTCCTTTTCTTGCTGTTACCCTTGCTAATTCTTGAACATGTTTTACTGGATTTACTGAAATCCCATGGTCATATGAAAGAACTGCCTGATCGAACAGAGGAGTATTGAGTTCTTTTTTGATTTCTTCTCCTATTAAAAATGTTGCTTTTTGATCTAGTTCTTTTTCTAGTAGATATTCTTTGCTCAAATACGAATGAGTTGAATCTCCTTTAATATTTCCAAACAGAGTATTATTTGGTTCATAATCACAATTCATACCCTCTCTAGAGATAATATTTCGTACTATATCTAAACCGTGCTTATTAGCTTCCCAATATTCAGATCCTTTTTTCTTACCCAGGATATTAAATATCTGAGTTAAATCTAATTCTCCTCTTAATGTCAGCATTCCTGCCGAATGCGAAGTTGCTCCAGAACCCAGAATATCCTTTTCGATTAAGATTACATTCTTTGCACCCAAAGTTGAAAGAAAATAAGCTAGTGAAACTCCTGATATTCCTCCACCAACTATAAGATAATCACATTCAATATCTTTATTTAATTTAGAATATCCTCTGTAACCTGGATTCTTCCAAAAAACTTTATGTTTGATATTCATGTTAGTTTACCTTTTTGCCGTTTTCGTATATTATCATATCTCTTTTCTTTAGCTCATGAAAGAATGTTTTGGGTGGAACAACTGCTTCTGGAGCAAAGCTTCCTTTTTCTGTAATTACTTTTTCTTTTATCATTTGAGCTATTATACTTGCAGGCATTCCAGTATCTATATTGCAACCAGCATCTTCCCATCCTTTATTTGTGCCAACTATACATTCTATAAGAATATTTTTTCTTTTACCATTATGCTTACCATACAATCTTAACCATAGATTTTCTTTTTCTTTATAGCCTTCTGGAAATTTTAAGTCTTTAAGAGTTTGAGTAACTACATCTATAGGTTTGACGTGTACTCCATCTACTGGTATTTTATCCTTTTTATCAAAACCTAAATCTATCAGTTGCTTAATTACATCAAAAGAATGTGGTGGAAATTCAGCATAAAATCTAACATTCTTCAGGCCTTTGTTTTTGTAATAATGGTAAAATGTGTAAGTTTCTGGGTGGCGCACAAACATGCACTCTTCTTTCCCTACGAACGGTTCTTTTGTTTTCATCAAAGTGTCAAGTGGTCTTGACTTTACAAATTTACCATCTTTTATGTTAGTTGAAGGTTCTGTGAATTCTTCTATTATGCTTTCCATTGAAAATGGAACTACAAATTTTTTTATATTTGAGTTCCAAGCAAAGCCAACTTCTATTGTATGTATTGAATCGAACTTCTGTGCTGCAAAATTTAGAAGAACATTCCCTATTCCTGGAACTGAACCGCAACCAGTTATGTGTGTTAGATTTTTATCTTTTAGGGTATTATGTAAAGCGAATTGTTCTTTAGTCATGGGTATCTCTGAACCAAGGTCTATGCAGTGCATATCTGCTTTTATTGCAGATTTTAAGACATTTAGATTCCAGTCTCCTTCTACACAATTGATGATAATTTTAGCTCCAGATTTTTTGAATACTCTTGTCATCTTTTCTAATTCTCTAGCATCTACATATTCGAATGCTGTTCTATTGTGTTTATGTAAAAGATATTCTACTCTTTTTTTGTCTCTTCCACACAATAGAACAGAATAACCATTTTCAAGTAAGTCTCTAGTTACTATGCGCCCTTGCATACCCGTAGCACCTATAACCACAAAATCAAATACCATCTTTTCATTATGTATGTTCTAGTAGTATAAAAAGGTTATTGACAATTTATGCTATGCTCTTGTGGATAAAGAACTGATGAAAGATTTCCTTACTTTTAGAACTTGACCTATTTTTGCATTAACATCCGCATATACTTTTGAGTTAATTGGAAACATCGCTAAAAACCTAGCTTTGTAGCTATCTTCAACTCTATTAAGATTTTAGACTTTTAACTAGTATTAAAACGACATGTTTATATTAGGTTTTACAATTAATTAAGCATGGTAGATAATAAACAATTCGTTACCCCATGGGAGGTTTCTGAAAATGTGGATTATAAGAGAATCGTAAAGGAATTTGGCGTTGAAGAATTATCTGATGGGTTAATTAAGAGAATTGAAAAAATAGCTGGTAAAAACTTTATGCTTGATAGAAAAATATTTTTTGCTCATAGGGATTTAAAATGGTTGCTTGACGAATATGAAAAAGGAAATAAATTCTTTCTTTATACTGGTAGATCTCCTTCTGGTCCAATACACCTAGGACATTTAATGGCTTGGCAATTTACAAAATGGCTTCAAGATGCTTTCGATGTTGAATTATGGTTCCAGTTTCCAGATGAAGAGAAATTTTTATTCAAGAAAGATTTGAGTTTTGAAGATACTCAGAAATATTTGGAAGAAAATATGCTTGATGTTATTGCGCTCGGATTCGATCCAAAGAAGACGCATTTTATAGTTGATACAAAACATGCAGACTTACTTTATCCCGAAGCATGCAAAGTTGCTAAAAAGATAACTTTCTCAATGGTAAAATCTTCTTTTGGACTTGAAGATAGCTCCAACATAGGACAGATATTTTATACATCCATGCAGGCCGTTCCTGCATTTTTACCTTCGATAATTCACCGTAAGAAAATTCCTTGCTTAATACCTCATGCAATTGATCAAGATGCGCATTTTAGGTTGACTAGAGATATCTTACCAAAATTGGGACATCATAAGCCTGCCTCAATACAATGTAGTTTCCTTCCACCTTTAACAGGTGCTGGGGGGAAAATGAGTTCTTCCAAACAAGACACAGCGATTTATACTACTGATAGTCCAAAAGAAGTTGAAAGAAAAATAAAAAAATATGCTTTCTCTGGAGGTCGTGATACTCTTGAAGAACACAGAAGACATGGAGGAAACCCTGATATAGATGTAGCTTTTCAATATTTAAGATACATGTTTGAAACTGATGATAAAAAACTTAGAGAAATTCATAACGCTTATAAGTCTGGAGCTATGACATCTGGAGAACTGAAACAAATAACTATTGATAAGATAAATGAGTTCTTGAAAGAGCACCAAAAGAAAAGAGAAGCTGCTAGAAAAAAGGTAAAAGATTTTATTTATGAAAATTAAATTAGTTCAAATAAAATGAAAAAAGCAATTGTAAAAAAAGAGAGTAAAGCTAAAAACGAATTAAAATTAGCTATGTTTGGGGCTGGATGTTTTTGGGGTGTTGAGGAATCGTTTAGAAAGTTACCTGGAGTTGTTAATACTGAAGTTGGATACGCTGGTGGAGATAAAAATGTAAAAACTTATGAAGAAGTTTGTCAAGGAAAAAGCGGACATGCTGAAGTTGTTAGAATAACATTTGATCCAAAACAAATAACTTACAATAAACTCTTAGAAATATTCTGGGAGATTCATGATCCAACTCACATGAATAGGCAAGGTCCTGATGTAGGGTATCAATATAGGTCTGTAATTTTTTATTTTGATAACAATCAAAAAAGACAAGCACAAGAATCTCTAAGAAAAGAACAAAATAAACATTCTCGTGCTATTGCTACAGTTATTGAAGAAGCTTCTACTTATATAAATGCTGAGGATTATCATCAGAATTATCTTATGAAAAGAGGTCAAGCATCATGCAATATATAAAAAAGAAGATAATGATTGTAATAGCAATTATCTTTTTTTCTGTTGCTTATTATCTGATATCACCTTTGTTTATTATAAAAGAATCTAATGATATTTTACCAATGGTTAATTATGTAATGGGAAGTCCGATGGGTACTAAAGTTGGATCTGTTGTGGAAATATTATCTGGAGAATTAGTTCCTTCTGCACATGATGTTTCTGGGAGAGTTGCAGTTTATGATGATAATGGTAGAAAAATATTAAGATTTGAGAATTTAGAAACTGTGAATGGTCCAGACTTGTTTATTTATTTAGCTACCGATGTTAATTCAGATGATTTTGTTAATTTAGGAAAAATAAAAGCAACTAAAGGAAACGTCAATTATGAAATTCTAAATGATGTTGATTTAGAAAAGTACGATACTGTTCTTATTTGGTGTGATGCATTTAATGTATTGTTTAGTTATGCAGAATTGAAAAAATAAAGAATAAAGACTATTTTGATTATCCTATCAGGATTCTACGCTCTTCATCGCGTTTTTTTGATAAGTTTCTGCTTACTTGCATTAGCTCCGGATAAAGATTTCTTGCAGTTGTTTCTGTAAAACCTAAACTTTGCATTACTCCAACATAATCTCTATCCGATAATTTACAACCATCATTCATTCCAAAATACATATGAGTTTCTCTTTCTACTCTTTTCTGTTCTATTAAACCACTTAAAATTGTTCCATACTTTGGATGTAGTTTTGCAAACTCATTTATTCCTTCTCGCATACCTCTAGCTTTTTCAAGATCTTCTGACTCAATTCTGGCATAGCATCTTTCACCTTGGTAGATTAACTTTCCTTGCAAATCTACTTCTTCTGCAATTTTAGGTTTCTGCCTTTTGAGTTTTCCAGACATGCTTGAGATTGGAATTTCAATCCTATCCATTGCTATCAGTTCTAGCAATTTTGTTTCTGTGTTCATTTTGTTTTTTCCTCCTTACATTTCTTAAAAATTATTGGGAAAAACTGATAATGAATTTATGAGGTGAGCCTATACACCACACTAGAAATAGTTAAAAATACTAAAATATTTGAATATCTATGGATTTGAAAGAAGCTGGATTAACAGATAATGAACAAAAAGTTTATACTTCTCTAGTTGACTTAGGGTCATCTCTTGCTGGAAAGATCTCCAGAAAAACTGGACTCCATAGAAGAACTGTTTATGATGTGACTGAAACTCTTATTCAAAAAGGACTTATTAGTTATATTATTGAGAACAATAGAAGAGTTTTCACGGCTGTTAACCCACAAAGAATTCTTGATGTTATCGATGAAAAAAAGAATATGCTTACTCCTTTGGTTGAAAGTTTAAAACAAAAATTTAACACTTCTAAAAAGAAAGAACAGACTAATTTTTATAAGGGAAAAAATGGAATGAAGATGGTTTTTGAAAGTCAACTTGAATATCCTGAAATATTGATACTTGGAGCAACTAGAGATGCTTATAATGCAATGCCTTACTACTTTAAATGGTTTAATGAACGTAGAAAAGAAAAAAGAGTAAAAATAAGGGTAATTACAAGTGATAAAAGTATTAGCCCAAAAATACTTGCTGAAACTAGATATCTTGCTGAAAAATATTCAAGTCATATGGTAATTAATATTTATGGAATTAATGTTGCTATGATTTTATGGGGTAAGAATCCTTTTGCTTTAGTGGTTCAACAGGAAGAGTTTGCCTCTGGATATAAGAAATATTTTGAGATTCTTTGGAAAATTGCAAGGAAATAAGGTTTATTAATCGACAATCTTTCTTTAGGTTATGTATAAGAAAAAGATTTTAATAGGGGTGATTTTAATTATAGTTGTAGTTATTGCATTTAATCTCATGGTATCTAAACACACTAAAGTAGCACTTGAAACTAATAAAGGGACTATTGTTCTTGAAATTTATACTGGTGAAATGCCAATCACTGCTGGTAATTTTGTTAAACTTGTTGAGCAAGGATTTTATGATGGAATAATTTTTCATAGAGTTATTAGTGGTTTCATGATACAAGGAGGGGATCCAACAGGGACTGGGATGGGTGGACCAGGATATAAAATAAAAGATGAGTTTACTGGGACTAATCTTGATAGGAATGATAGAGGAACTATCTCAATGGCTAACGCTGGTCCTAATACTGGTGGAAGTCAATTTTTTATTAATTTAGCAGATAATAATTTTCTAGATGGAAAGCACCCTGTATTTGGGAAAGTCATTGAAGGTCTGGAAGTTGTAGATTCAATAGCTGGTGTTGAGACTGATTCTGAGGATAGACCTTTAGAAGAAGTTATTATAATAAGTGCTAAGGTCATATAAAATGAAAATCAAAGACTTAATGAAGAAGCCAGTTGTTACTGAAAGAGATGTTACATTATCTGAAGCTGCTAAAATTATGACTAAGTATTCTATAAATAGTTTGATTGTCGAAAAAGACAGTAAGATTGTTGGAATAATAACACATCATGATTTGATAAAATATTTTGGACAATCAAAGAAAGTTTCTGAAGTGATGACTAAAAATGTTATAACTATAAAAGACAGCGATAAAATACAAAAAGCTATCGAGTTAGTTAGAGAAAAGGAAGTAGGAATATTCCCTGTCGTAGATTTAAGAGGAAAACTTGTTGGAATACTTGATTCTAAAGATTTACTAAAAGTCTGGGATAGTGATGACTTTTTGATTGACTGATGTTGTTTTATTTTTTGATCCTGATTTTAGCAATACCGACTGGCTTTGTTATTGCTAAACTTGCCCATGATGAGCTGATAGACGGATTTGCCTACATAAAAATACTCTGTGAATTATCTTTTGTTTTAACAATGATATTTTCATTTTATGATGAAATTATTACTTTAAGCTTAGGGTTCATTTGTATTGTTTCTTATGTTAGTGTTTTGAAGAGATATGATAAAAGATGGGCTGTTGAGAGGAATAGGTAAAAGTAAACTATAAAAGCTCAAATAGAGCCATTAAATTAGAATGTACGATTTTAAGGAAATTGAAAGAAAGGCTTCTGAAATATTGACTAAAAAGGATATTGCAAAAAGAGTAGCAGATGACCCTAAAAGAAAGAAGTTATTCAGTTTTTTAGAAGGTCCTCCTACTGCCAACGCTCCTCCTGCATTACACCATCTTGAAGTTAGAACCTACAAAGACATAATTAATAAATTCAGATATATGCAAGGCTTTAATGTTCCTAGAAAAGCTGGATGGGATTGCCATGGACTGCCTGTTGAAGTACAAATAGAAAAAAAGCTTAAATTAAATAGCAAAAAGGAAATTCTGACTTTTGGAGAAGCAAATTTCATAAATGAATGTAAGAAAAGTGTATTTTCATATATAGAATCATGGAATAAATCTACTGCAAGACTTGATTACGAAACCAACTTGGAAGAACCTTACGAAACTCTTGACAACAATTATATAGAAAGTGTATGGTGGTCACTTAAACAATTATATAATAAAAAAGATTTGTATGAATCTCATAAAGTAGTTCCTTTTTGTCCAAGATGTCAAACTCCCCTATCAAGTCACGAAGTTGCTCAAGGCTACAAAAATGTAAAAGATGATTCAATAATAGTAAAGTTCAAAGTAAAAGATAAAAAAGACGAATATTTCTTAGTATTTACAACAACTCCTTGGACATTGCCTTCTAATGTGGGTATTGCAGTTAACTCTGAAATAGATTATAATTATGTTCATGATAAAGAAACAGGACAGACACTAGTAATTGCAAAAGAACTTACTAAAACTCACTTCCCTGAAGCAAAAATAGTCAAAACAGTGAAGGGAAGTAAGCTTGTTGACATGAAATATGAACCACTATTCCCTTACTTTAAGGATTTAGATGCATTTAGAGTAATTTCTGGAGATTTTGTTACTGAAACTGATGGAACTGGTTTAGTACACATGGCTCCTGCTTTTGGAGAAGTGGACTATGAAGTTTGCAAAAAAGAGAAATTACCATTTGTACAACCTATCGATGAAAATGGTAAATTTACTCACGAAGTAGCTGACTACAAAGATATATTCATCAAAGACGCAAATTTACCCATAATAATCAGACTGAAAACAGAAGGCAAACTATTCAAGAAAATAAGATATGAACATGAATATCCTTTCTGTTGGAGATGTGATACTCCATTAATGTATTATGCAATCAAATCATGGTTTATTCGCGTCACAAAATACAAAGATAAATTAATAGAACTAAATAAAAAAATAAATTGGACTCCTAAACACATAAAAGAAGGAAGATTTGGCGAGTGGCTAAAGAATGTAAAAGACTGGGCATTATCAAGAAAGAAATTCTGGGGAACTCCTTTGCCAATATGGAGATGTTCTTGCGGTGAAGAAGAAATAATTGGAGGTATTGAAGAATTAAAAAATAAATCTAATAAAAAAATAACAGACAAAGAAATAGACTTACACAAACCTTGGATAGATGATATAACATTCACATGTAAAAAATGCAAGAAAGAAATGAGAAGAGTGTCAGATGTAATTGACTGTTGGTACGATTCTGGGTGCGCAAGTTTTGCTCAATTTCACTATCCATTTGAAAACAAAGACAAATTTGCAAAGAGATTCCCTTATGATTTCATTACTGAAGCAATTGATCAAACAAGAGGATGGTTTTACACATTACATGTTATTGCAACGGTATTATTTGATGATGTAGCTTACAGAAATGTTATTTGTGCAGGACATATTGTCGATGAAAAAGGAGAAAAAATGAGTAAGAGTAAAGGAAATATATTAGATCACGACATGGTTCTTGATACGTTGGGAGTTGACGCAACAAGATTACAGTTCTGTACTGTTGAAATAGGGAACTCCAAGAAATTCGGAATTGAAACTGTAAAGAAAGAAATTATGCCTTTCATGAATACTCTACTGAATCTTCATCAATTCTATAAAGAACTGAATAATACAAAAAAAACAAAATATAGAATAGAAGATAAATGGATTATTTCTAGATTAAATTCTACAATTGATACAGTAACAACTAATTTAGAGAATTATCAAATTGAAAGAGCATTAAATCCATTAATGGAATTTATAGTTGATGATTTCTCTAAAACTTATATTAAAATTATAAGAGACAGAGAAGACAAAGGAGTCAAAGAGATTATTTCTGAAATAATAGAGAATATTGTTAGAATGCTTGCTCCTTATGCGCCAAATATTTCTGAAGTAATCTATTCTGATTTCCAAGATAAATCTGTTCATTTTTCAGTGTGGCCACAAGGAGATAAAAAGAAAATAAAAATTGAATTGGAGAGTGAATTTACTTATGCACTCAAATTAATTGAAAAGGGACTTGCTGAAAGGGATAAAGCTAAAATTGGACTAAGATGGCCTCTAGGAGGTGCCATAATAAAGACTAAAATGAAATTAAATGAAGAATTAAATGAGCTTATTCTCAAGCAGCTCAATCTTAAAACACTAGAATTTGAAAAAGGAGATCAAGAAATAATTACACTGGACTTAAATATTACTCCTGAACTTGAAGCCGAAGGCTTTGCGCGTGAAATTGCCAGAAAAATACAATCTGTGCGAAAGGAAAGAAATATGAAGAAAGAGGAAAGAATTACTCTTGAGTTGTACCTTAGTAATAAAATGAAGGTCTCTTTGAGTCCTTATGTTGATTTTATATCTAAAAGGGTTGGTGCCAACAAGCTATATTTTTCCGACGATAAAAATATAAAATGGACTTTTTTGAAAGTTAAAGACGAAGAAATTGGATTTAAATTTTAAAGAGTAAATTTCTGAAAAGATTTAAATAGTCGCGAGCTCTGTTTTGTTTGATGATTGTAAACGCGGAATTTTTAAGCAGACTTCGTAAGATCTTTGACCTTAACTTGTATGAGGTGAAGGTCTGGACTTCTTTGCTTTCTAGAGGTGTTTCGACTGCTGGAGAGTTAAGCACTATCTCTGATGTTCCTAGAAGTAGAACTTATGATATTCTTGAGTCTTTGGAAAAGAAGGGCTTTGTTGTAATGAAACTTGGAAAGCCGATTAAGTTCTTAGCTCTTAAGCCAGATGAAGTTGTTGATAGAGTGAAGAAACATATGTTGAATATTGCCCAGGAAAAAACGAAATACCTTGAAGAAATAAAAGGTGGAGATGTTTTGAATGAACTTGCTTCTTTGTATGAGAATGGTGTTAAATATGTAGAACCTTCAGATTTATCTGGAAGTTTGAAGGGCAGACAAAATATTTACAGTCATATGGATATGATGCTGAGAAATGCTAAAAAGAATGCAGTCATTATTACAACTTCTGAGGGTCTAAATAGAAAGTTCGAGTCACTTATGCCTAGTCTTGAAAAAGCTAAGAAGAGAGGGGTTGCTTTGAAGATAGCTGCTCCAATAAATGCTGAAAATGTTAAATTTGCCCGTGAGCTTTCGAAGATAGCTGATATGAGGCATCTTGATAAACCCCATGGTAGATTTGCCATTATTGACAATGAGCAAATAATGCTTTTGTTGCTTGATGATAAGACGGTTCATCCAAATTATGACTTCGGAGTTTGGTTGTCAAGCGATTATTTTGCTAAGTCTATGAACCAAATGGTTGAAAATACATGGAAAGATCTTGTTCCTGTTTCTAAAGTTAAAATTTAATTTAGATGAGAAAAGAGATAGTTGTAGGTCTGATTATAGGAGTTTTGTTTTCAGTTATAGCGATTGTGGGAATGTTGAAGTGTCAATGGAACCCGGCACATTATATTTATAAGGGCGAGATATGTGATGCTATTTCAATATTTTTCTTGCCAGTGGCTCCTCAAAGTTTTATCTTGTTTGTATTTGGAGAAAGTGATGGGTTTGGACCAAAAACTTTTTTTGCTCTTTTGATTATGATTATTATTACCATTGTGGAATTCGTTTTATTGTCTCTTCTTTTTTCACTGATTTGGAGAAAGTTTAAGAAAAGAAAATAACTAGAATTTATTTATCCTAAAACGATTCTTACGTCTACGGCTTTACCTTCTTTGTTGTTTAAGACATAAGGATTTATATCTAGCTCAGCGATATTTTTATGTTTCTGAGGTATTTTTGAAATTTCTACTAGATCTTCTTTTAATTTTTCTATGTTTAATTTTATGTTTCTGAAACCTTCGAAAAGTTTTCTTGATTTTAACTCGTTTATCATGTCTTGTGCTTCTTCTTTTGTTATTGGACATTTTCTTATTGAAATATCATTTAATAGTTCTGTAAATATTCCACCTAAACCAAATAAAATAACATGATTGAAAGTTGTATCTTTTTTTAGACCTATAATTAATTGTTGACCTTCTATATATTCCTGTGCAAGTATCCCTTTTAATTTAATTCTATGTTTTTTAGCATTTTCAATCAGTTCGTTAAATGAAGATTCTATTTCTTCATCTCTATGAACTATTGAAACTCCTCCTATTTCAGTTTTATGAATTGCATCTGGAGAGATAATCTTTAGAACTAGAGGTGATTTCATTTTTAGTTCTTTTATAGAACGAATAAGCTGTGACTTTGGGATATCTATAAAATTACTAATTAACTGATGGGATTTTTGTATATCCATCAATTCAGATTTCATAAATAAAGAAAGATTTTAGAGATTAAATAGATATTGTTTTATACTATTCAAAGCAATTATATTTATAAGTTAATTTTAGATGTGAATTAGATGAAAATAAATGATGAGATTTTTGTTGCTGGTGGTATTTTAATCAGAACTAAACCTGTAAGTGATTTGTTAGAAAAGATGAGCGCTAAAAATATTTGTTTTGATCCTCCTGATTGTCTTCAAGTGGTTTCTTATATTACAATTAGAGCTTCTCAAGATGTTCCTATTCCCCTTCATTGGGCAGTTGGAAAAGGAGGCTATGTCAAAGCTTATACTCTAAGAAATCAAGAATTAAGTATTGATTTAAGGGATTATCAAGCATATCATCAAGGCATGCCTGGTGCTATTGGGGGTTCTCGTTCTACTGGCAAACCTGGGGTTATGTGTAAATTAGAATATTGTGGTGGACAAGAAGGCGCTAAAATAGTTCAAGATGCTAAATTAGTTTTACAAGATTTTTATGGTGGAAGAGTATGGGAACAATAGAAATACTTGGAGATTTGGAAAAATCCATTAACAAATCTTGTAAAATAAAAGTTAAAATTTAAATATACTCTAAGTTTGTTTTGACTATGGCTTTGTTAATGTTTTATGGAACTGAATGTGTGCATTGCCATGAGATGATGCCACTTGTTGAAAAACTTGAGAAAGAGCTTAAAGTGAAAGTTGAACAAGTTGAAACATGGCATAATGGTGCAAATGCTAAGAAGTTGCAGGATTTGGATAAAGGCCGTTGTGGTGGAGTTCCTTTTTTTTATAATGATAAAACTGGTAAGTTTATTTGTGGCTCTGGAACTTACGAAGATTTGAAGAAGTGGGCTAAAGGGTAAAAGAAAAGTTTAAATACACTAAGTTACTTGGTTACTTAGTAGTAATATGGTGTCTAAAACAATAAAGATTAGTGAAGATAATTATAGAAAACTTCTGGAAATAGCCACTGAAATTCAGAAGATTAAAGGAAAAAAAGCTTCTTTTGATGATGCAATTAATGATTTAGCATCAAAAAATGTGAAAAAAATGAAATTGAGTGAGTTAGCTGGAAGTTGGAAAATGACTGATGAAGAATGGAAAAATATTAGAAATGAACTTAAAAGAGGATGGAAAAGATGGAAGATACCCTCTGTATAGATACTGATGTTCTAGTAGATTTGTTAAGAAAAAAAGATAATACTTTGAAATGGTTTGAAGAGAATGAAGATAATTTCCAATTAGCGACCACTACTATTAATATTTTTGAATTATATTATGGGTCTTATAAATCTACTGACCCAGACAATAGTATTATAGCTGTTAATCATTTATTAGATAATTTAACTATTTTAACTCTTGACAAAGAAACTGCACGAGAAGCTGCTCAACAACTTGCAAAACTTAGTTCTGAAGGTAACATAATTGATTTCAAAGATATGTTTATTGGAGCAATTGCTTTAAAATTAGGCTATTCATTAAAGACCAATAATAAAAAAGATTTTGAGAAAATTAGGGGGTTGAAAATAATCTAAAATGGAAAAGGTGATTGCTAACTTTGAAGTTAAATATTTACAGATTCTTGATGAAAATGCTGTATGTGATGAAAAGTTAAAACCTAAGATTTCTGATGATGTATTAAAAGAGATGTATAAATCACTTATTTTGACTCGCGCTTTCGATGATAAGGCGCTGAAGTTACAGAGGCAGGGAAGGCTCGGAACTTATGCACCTATGCGAGGACAGGAGGCTTGTCAGATAGGAAGTGTCTTTGCTTTGCAAAAAGATGATTGGGTTTTTCCCGCGTTTCGTGAAAATGGAGTTTATATGATTAAAGGAGTAAATGCTGAAATGCTTTATAGATACTGGATGGGTGATGAAAGAGGAATGCAGATTCCTAAAGGTGTAAATATATTACCTGTTTCAATAACTGTTGGAGCGCATCTGCCTCATGCCGTTGGCGCTGGAATGGCTTTTAATTATCTTAATAAAAAAAATGTTGCAGTTACTTATTTTGGAGATGGAGCAACTTCAGAAGGAGACTTTCATGAGGCGCTTAATTTTGCAGGAGTTTTCAAAGCACCTTGTGTTTTTATATGTCAAAATAATCAGTGGGCTATTTCTGTGCCAGTTAAAGAACAGACTGCTTCACAAACTATTGCGCAAAAGTCTATTGCTTATGGAATTCCAGGCATTCAAGTTGATGGCAATGATGTTTTTGCCGTTTACAAGGCAACGAGTGAAGCTGTTGAACGTGCTAGACGTGGAGATGGGGCTACATTGATTGAATGTTTTACTTATAGACTTGCAGATCATACTACTTCAGATGATTCGAAGAGATATAGGTCTGAAGAAGAAATGCATTCATGGGTGTCAAAGGATCCAATATTAAGATTTGAAAACTACTTAATACAAAAGAAAATTATCAATCCTGTGATTATTGGAAAAGTTAAAGCTGAAGCTGAACAACAAATCGAAATAGCTGTTAAGAATGCTGAAAGCTCTAAACCTCAACAACCTACTGAAATGTTTGACTATTTGTATGAGAATCTTACTGAAGACTTGAAAGAACAAAGAGAACAGTCTTCTAGAGATAATAAGATTATTACAAAGACTACTAGTGGAGAGAATAGTGCTAAGAATGCGGGTGTTGTTGGTGAATTGGAAGAGGCTTAAGAAACTGCTTCTTCAATAATTAGAGATATTGATTTACCTGTTTTCTCTTTTATTCTTCTTAGTTTCTGAATCACTCTCTTGCTTAAAGTAAGATTTATTTTTGCTCTTCCTATGGGCCATTCTCTTGTCTTATCATATTGCTCAAGTATTTCAAACATTTCTTTATATTTGTGCAAGATATGTTTTATTTTTTCTTCAGTTAATTGCATTTTTTAGACGCTCCTCGATTGCTCGAATTTGAGTTAGATTTTTCGAAGCTATTGATAATATATGGTGAAGTAATAAATCTCTATTAACAGTTTTATGGTTTTCATCTGCAAAAGCTAGAGCTAAAAACATTGCAGTACGTTTATTCCCATCGCTAAATGGATGATCTACAAGTATTGATCTAAATAGATAAGCTAGTTTTTTGTAATTTCCAAGTTTTTTACTTTCTTGTTGTTTAATTGCAAAGTCAAGACTAGATTCGTTTCTTGGATATCCTCCAAAGCCTTTATTGATTCTTATTATGTCTTCCTTACTTAAATCCATACGTATGATAATATGTAAATAGTATATAAATCTTACTGATAAAAATACGTATAAAATCATGTGATTTCTAAATGTTTTGGAATACTCTTGAATAATGTGGGTTGTTTGAGAACTAGAGTGAACTTAAGCAGATAACTTCTTTATTCCTCTAACACTTCTGCGTTTATTTAGTGAAATATCATTACCGCATAGGTTTGATCTACTGGAACCATATCGTTTGCCAAACCACATTTGTGTCAACAATGTTCTTTCTTTTGAATCTATTTCATCAGTTCTAACGGGGTAGAAAATTAGACTGTTCATTCTTAGAAATTGAAGATAATCTCCCCTATGCTCTCCGAAGATTCCTTCAAAAGTCTCAGAATTATCTATATCTGATAACTTAAATGGTTCTTTTGATGGCAGGACTAAAACTCTTCTTTTAAATGGTTCTATTCCTTCTTCATCACGAGCAATTGCAAGACTCTGTTCATACAAATCTCTATTTTCTGTTCTAAAATACGCCATTTTCTTATTTGCTTCTACTGCTAGTTCTGCTAGGTTTGGATCTGTAATGAGGGGAGATTCTCTTATAAATAATGGATAGCTATTTTCTACATAAGCAATTCCATGCAATACATAGTTCCCTTTTTTAGTAACTGTTGCTTTTCTTCCTTCAATTATTCTTAAATAAGCATTAATTTGTAGAGAAACAACATCATAACCATTAGGATTTAAGGTTCTTAATACTTTATCAAATCTGGTCTGTAACTACTGCGGATTCAATTCCATCTTGATTAAAGTCTACTTTTAATTTAAACACGTTTTTTTGATTATCTAACAGTATTTAAATTATGTGACTTCTCTCTTTATCCAATCTTGAAAATCTCGGATTTGGCTTGATGCATGAGGTAACCGTTCTTTTACTAATTCTAAACTATTTGAAATATGTTCTGGGTGATAATTAATGTTGTGAATTGCTCTTTCTATTTCTTCTATTAACTGAGTATCAAGACAGTCTGAGAATAGCTTTGCCTTGCTTATTTTTCCCCCATCTGTGTCTAGATGCAAATCCACTGTTGCCCAGTCAAATCTTTCTGTTAACTGGTGCTGAAATTGAGGCGTTTCTCCAAAACACCAATCATTACTTTTTAGAAATTGATAATAATTATTTAATTCTGGAATGATTTTTAGATTTTCATTATTTAGGCTTTCTATTTTCTTTTCTGATTCATATGTTTTAAAGAATTCTTCAATTATTGCTTCGGTTAATTTTTCATGAGAGATTTCTTGATTAAATTCAGTTAAATTTGCAACTCTTGATCTTACTGAAGTTGTGCCTTTTGCTAAAAGCTTTTTTGGGGAAGGTGTAAGATAATCTGCTAACTCATTTAAATTTACATTTATTAGGAGAGTTCCGTGATGGAATGCTCTGTCTGGATTTTCCTTAAAGGCACTGCCAGATATTTTCTTACCATCTACTAAAATATCATTTCTACCTGATTGTTCTGCTTTTATTCCAAATTTCTCTAATGCTCTAATTATAATATCAAAATTTCTCTTTCTGTCATATTCACTTCTTGACGAAAGAAATGTAAAGTTGGTGTTTCCTAAATCTTGGAATACTGCTCCACCTCCACTCTGTCTTCTTACTAAATTAACTTTATTTTCTCCTAATTTGTTAATATTACATTCTGCCCATGGATTTTGGTTTCTTCCTATGACTACAGTTTTATTATTTCTCCAAAGAAACAGTATGTGTTCTTCTGTGGACATGTCTTTGAAAATCCAGTCTTCAGTTGCTAAATTAAAAAATGGGTCATGAGTTTCTGATATTAAACAGCGTGCTTTTGACATATTATTGATATATTGCATATTTTTATAAACTTTCTACTCAGTTATATTTTATCCCAGAGAGCATCTATTATCTTTTTCTTAACTTCTTGTCTTAATTCATGAGTGTTAGCCCACTTAGCATAACCTTGCCAGCCTTGGTAACTTTCTTTTAATGAGCTAAAGTCTTTCTTATTATTTTTATATAATTCAATCTTTTGATTCATTTTTCTAATATTTCTTTTTCTAAGCAACTTAAAATGTGCAAAGTTCCTAAAACCTACAAAATCCACTCCTTGAGATAAAGGAATTATTCTTGATTTTTGAGGATGTAACTCAATTTTTAGTTTTTCTTTGAGAAATTGATTTATTTCTTCTTTCCATTTTATTAACTGTAATTTAGATTCATGAAGAATTACAAAATCATCTACATATCTGATGTAATATTTCGCTTTTAATTTGTGTTTCACAAATTGATCTAATTCATTAAGATAAAGGTTGGCAAAGAATTGAGAGGTATAATTTCCTAAAGGCATTCCTTTATTACCCAACCAATCTGTAAGTACTCTCTCTCTCTCTTGTTTCCAAAGTTCGCATTAAGCACTTGCTCAATTAACCATATAACACTTTCATCTTTAATCTTCATTTTTATTATTGAGATAAGTATATCATGATTTATATTTTGGAAATATTGTTTAATGTCTGCCTTGAGACAATATCCATTTACATAATTTCTATCATTAAACTTATTTTTATTATTTTTAAGATTGCATGAAACCTTTCTTAAGAAATATTGAAATCTTTGCAATGCAAGGATAGTTCCTTTTCCCAATCTGCCAGCACAAGAATCGTGAATAAAGGTCTTTTCAAATAAAGGAGCAATTATGTTCATTAAAGCATGATGTATTACCCTATCTCTGAAAGCTGATTTGGAAATCTTCCTTGTTTTTGGATCTCGCAAAACAAAATTAACGAGATTTTCAGGAGAATAAGTTTTATCTTTCAATTCATTATACAACTTAAGAAGATTTTTCTCAACATCCTTATCAAATTCTAGAATATCTTGTCTGGCTGTTTTTCCTCTTCTTGCTTTTCTCCAAGCGAGAGTAAGATTGCCCATTGAATAAACTTGCAAATACAGATTGTTGTAGGTTTTCATATTGTAATCCTCGGTCTAGAGGTCATTCCACGAACCCTATTGTCGTTGTTGAGGTTGTAGTTGTTGCCATTAAGGTTAGACCTGTTGTCGCCAAGCCTGTTGAACCACAACACAGAGTAGCTTTTGTACCTAATTTGTGATTTCTCACTTCGTGCCTACATTCAAAAATGCTTATATCACTTGCCTGAATGTAAACACTCACCACCACTGCTTCAAGTTTCGCTTTCCGGACAGCATACTAATTGTTGCAGTTGTATTTTACTGCTTGCTTAAACAAGACTAATACAAATGCGTGTGGCCTCTTTTGCTCTGCACTCCGCAGAGAGACCGAGGCATTTTTAAAAAGAAATAATTGTTTTTAAGAATTAATGTAGTATAATGAAGATATTCTAGAGATTATCTTTTTCTTAATTTCTTCATTAACTGAGCTTCTAATCCTGTAAGTTTCATGCCTTCAAGAGCTTCTGCGATTTGTGAAGGAGTATAAAGTTCGATTCCTTGAGGGATAGAAATTTGCGAAGTGTTCGCGCCTGTGGCGCTCACTACTGAACGCACCCCACGAACCCTAAGGCCGCCGAGGTCGAGGTAGAAGTCGCCAACAAGGTAAGACCTGCCGCCGCCAAGCCCGAACCACAACTGGGTTGGAACTGTGCCTGAATAAGATTTAAGAGTTTCTTGAGATACTGGAAAGAAATCTAGAGAATCTTGTTTAACAAATTCTAGATAACTTTGACCAAATTCTCCCAATAAAAATTCAAAAATCTCTGGATTTTCTCTTTGTGAAATTGCAAATCTTCCGTCTGAAGGCATGAAAACAGCTCTGCGTTCTCTTGGGTCTTTTGAAGTATCTTCTTGAGCTTGTTTATGAAATTGATCGTATAGCTTTCTATTTGGAGTACTAAAGTATCTTCCTTGATTATTTTCTTTAATGGCTTTTCGAAGCATTGTAGCATTAGTTAAATATGGAGATTCTGCAACAATGATCCCTGTCTCTCCTTGAAGGTAGACGTTGCCTTGCATAACATAATTACCATTTTGAGATATATCTGCTTCTTTTCCTTGTTGAATTCTTAGTTTAGCATTTTCTCTTAAAGTTATTACTTTATGACCTATTTTCTTTAATTCAGCTAAAGATTCTTTAAAATTTACACCACTAGTTACTGCTGATTCAATTCCGCTTGGGCTAACATATATACTGACTGCCATGTGCTTTTCATTAAAAAAGAGTATTTAAGCTTTTCTATTGTTGTTACTTAATAAAGGTAATATTTTATATTCAGTTTGATGAAAATTTATTAACTACTATAAGGACTATATTTTGAGATGGTGATATAATGGTTGTCTGTAATATGGTTGAAGCTCTGAATGACGCTTTGCGTTTGGAAATGAAAAGAGATAAGAACATTCTGATTATTGGTGAAGATGTAGGTGAAGATGGAGGCGTTTTTCGAGTTACTGATGGACTTGCTAAAGAATATGGAAATAAAAGAGTAATTGACTCTCCTCTTGCTGAATCTGGAATTATTGGAACTTCAATTGGAATGTCCCTTGTTGGATTGAAACCTGTTTGTGAGATTCAATTTGAGGGTTTTATTTTCCCCGCTATTAATCAGCTTGTTAATCACGCTTCTAGGATGAGAAATCGAAGTCGTGGGAGGTTTACAACTCCGATAATTGTCCGGTGTCCAATTGGTGGAGGGATAAAAGCCCTTGAACATCATTCTGACTCTCCAGAATCTTATTTTATTCATACGCCTGGATTGAAAGTTGTAATGCCTTCTGGACCTTATGATGCTAAAGGTTTACTTATTTCTGCACTGCGAGAAAAAGATCCAGTAATATTTTTTGAACCTAAAAAGATTTACCGCGCCATTAAGGAAGAAGTTCCTGAAGAAGCTTATGCCATACCTCTTGGAAAAGCTAATATAATCAAACAAGGTACAGACGTTACTTTAATTGCTTATGGTGCATGGATAAAGACTGCAAAGGAAGCTATTGAAAAAATAAAAGATATTTCTGTTGAACTTATTGATTTGCGAACGCTTAGTCCGCTAGATACTGAGACAATAGTTAATTCTGTAAAGAAAACAGGTAAGTGTGTGATCGTTCAGGAGGCTCCTAAAACCTTAGGGCTTGCTAGCGAAATTATTGCCCGCATTAACGAGAAAGCACTTTACTCGCTTGAGGCTCCTATTGAAAGAGTTACAGGGTTTGATACTATTGTGCCTTTAAGACTTCATGAAGATTACTATTTACCTTCTGTAGAAAAAATAACTGTAGCTATTAATAGAGTAATTTCTAACGCACGCGGAAACGTCAAATAATGAATGCAATCATCATTACCTCATAGATCTACAAATCTGTATCTTTTTTGCGTAGTGTCTTTGGAAGTATAAGGACATAGAGATTTTATAGTCATTTGACAAAAAGAACGTTACTCAAAGATTCAAATTCTTTATCTCCTGTAAGAAACTTAACTCCTTGTTCTTTCGCAATTATATAACCTAAACAATCAATGTATGAAAGCTTTCTTCTAATTTCTTTATTTCTAAATTTAGCTGCTTCTTTTATTGCTTCTGGTTTTATTTCAACACATTTTGAAAGTAATTTTGAGAAAAACTGATTTGCTAGTTCTTCGTTATTATCTTTTAATAAACTGTAGTATAATTCATAAACATTCATTAAAGAAGTTATAATTACCTCGTCAACGTAATTTTCATAATTTTTTGCCCCTTTTGCAATTTCATAAAGAGCATAAGTATCATAAAAATATAACTCTTTATTCCCATCCTTCTCTTGATTCATCTTTAAGTTCCTGAGCAGTCTTTTCTGTTTTCCACTTTCCAAATAAATCCTTTAAACTTGTTTCTTTTTCTATAGAGATTAAAATCTCATCTTCCGGCTTAAGTTTTTTAGCTTCAGCTAACTTTTTAGGTATTATTACTGCTATGGAATCTCCCCATTTTCTTACTATTGTTTTAATCTGTGCCATCTAATGAGATATTTTATGAGATATTTAAACCTTTTCACCATACTAACATTTATTACTCTTTAAGATTTAGTGGTAAAAAGATGGCAACTGAATTTAGACTTCCAGATATTGGAGAGGGTATAGCTGAAGCTGAAATCGTTGAATGGGTAGTTAAAGAAGGAGACAAAGTTAAAGCGGATCAAGTCATTGTTAAAATTGAAACTGATAAGGCTGTCGCTGATTTACCTTGTCCAGTTTCTGGAACTATTTTAAAGATTAACTTTTCTAAAGGAGATACTGTTAATGTTGGTGCTGTGCTTTGTGTGATTGGAGAAAGTGGTGAGAAAGTTAAAACAGTTGTTAAAATTGAAAAAACAAATAGAGAAATTGGGGGTAATGAAAGGTCTGTTGTTAAGAAAGAAATTAAAATTGATGGTAAAATTCTTGCATCTCCTGCTGTTAGAAGGACTGCTATTGAGAAGGGAGTTGACTTGAGTTCTATTAGTGGTTCTGGAGCTGATGGACAGATAGTTATGTCTGATTTGGAGAAAAATGGTTTCTCTAAAGTTACCGAACCTGTTGAAAGTGTCAGACCTGCAGGTATTGTTGCTCAACGCAAGTATGATACTTTTGGCTATATTGAGCGCATTCCTCTTAAAGGGGTTAGAAAGATAATTGCGCAAAACATGATTAGTTCGATAAAACAGACTGCTCAAGTTACTGCTATGGAAGACATTGATGTAAGTAAATTATGGGATATTAGAAAAAAAGAAAAAGAACATTTTGCAATTGAAGGTGTTAAACTGACTTTTATGCCTTTTATTATTAAGGCAGTTGTTAAATCACTTGAGAAACACCCTATCCTTAATTCATCATTAGATGGAGATAATATAATTATAAAAAAATATTACAATATAGGGGTAGCTGTTCAGACAGATGCTGGTTTAATGGTTCCTGTTCTAAAGATTGTTGAAAGAAAGAGTATTTCTGATATTGCTAAAGAAATTGAGACTTTAGCTGAGAAAGCTAGAAATAGAACCATTGATACAATGGATTTGAAAGGGTCTACTTTTACAATTACAAACTATGGAAGTGTTGGGGGAACGTATGCAACTCCAATTATCAACCTGGGTGAATCTGCAATTCTCGGTATTGGAAGGATATTCGACAGAGTAGTTATGGATGAAAAGACTGGGAAAGTTAGAAATGCTAGAATTTTACCTGTTTCTCTTACTTTTGACCATCAAGTATTAGATGGAGCTGAGGCAACAGAGTTTATTGAGACTTTGAAAGAATATTTAGAGGAACCCGAGTATTTGCTCAAGTGATAGGCAAACATAAAGACTTATATAATGATTTTAGTACTTAAAAATAATGAAATATGTATGGAGATTTACATGAGTATTGATGGCAATTATACATCGGGTTACCTTGATACTTTTGTGAAAGACGTAACTTCTCAGAAAAGAGAGGGTCTTATCAACTTAGGTTTGATAGAAAAATTAACATGTCTTGCTATTGACCCTCCAGTTGATTTTGAAAATGGCCATTTGGATGGGACGACTTCTTTTGATCGATGTCTTTACGCCCTTCGTGAATGCAGTAAGTCTATAGGTCATAGAGCAACTAAAGATGTTTTCTCATTGGTTTTAGATTTAAAGCCAAACTTAGAACCTATGAGTGATGCGTTGGCTCAATTTCAATGTCTTAATATATAATCTATTTTAAACAATCCCTAGATAAGTTTATTAATTAATTTTAGTACTTTATATTAAAGGATGTTATATGCGAGCGAATAAAATTACCATTATTTTAATAATAGCATTTATTTGTTTACTTGCTCTCAATGTATTTTATCCGAGAAAGATAGAAAGTACATTTCTAACTGTCCTTATCTCTATTGCTACATTTTTGTTTGGTATTTTTATTTCATTTTCTATATCTGACAGACATGGAAGAATAAATGAATTACGCAATAATGATTCATTGGAACGTGGTTATTTGATATTAATGCATAAATATGCTGGTACATTTGGAAAGAAATATCAAACTGAAATGGCTGAAGCTATTGATCAATATTTGATTAGTACATTAGACTATGAAATAAAAGACTTTCATAAAAATGAAAAATTTGTTGATGCTATTTATAACAAAATAGAATCTGCTAAAGTCACTAATGATCAACAAAGAGAAATATATAGTGAGTTTCTTGATTGTTTTTCATCTTTGATTGAGGCCAGGAGAAAAACTATTGCACTTATTACAGATAGATTATCTAGATTTGAATGGCTTGTTGCGACATTCTTACCATTTATTATTCTTTTAAGTACCATTTTAACTGAAACTAACTCTCTAATCGTAGCAATCATTTCTTCAATTTTATCTGTAATGATTCTCAACATTACCTTATTTCTATATACATTAGATAGTCTCTCATGGAAAGAGGAGAGGCGTATTTTTGAACCCTATCAACAAACATTTGAAGCTATAGGAAGACTTAGATATTATCCTGAAATATTGATTAAACATAAAAGGGTAAAAATGCACAAAAATAAAATTTATAGATTGGGAATATTTCCGAATAAGTACCCGGACTTATCTGGAAAGACGATTAGAACGATAGATGATAGAAATGATGTTTAACCAAAATATATAATTGATGATAAACGTTAAATATAACCTTTAATTCATGTACTTATGGTATTGATGTTAGACAACTTTTTCAAACCTACTTCTGTAGCTATTATAGGAGCTTCTCGAAATCCTGCTAAAATTGGCCATGTTATCATGAAAAATATGGTTGATGGAGGTTTTAGGGGAAGAGTTTTTCCAATAAACCCTGAGGCTAAAGATATAATGGGATATAAAGTTTACAAGTCGGTGACTAATGTCAATGAAGAAATTGATTTAGCTATTATCTCTGTACCCAGCGAATATGTTATTAAAGTAATAGATGAGTGTAATAAGAAAAAAATAAAAGATGTTTTGATTGTAACTGCTGGTTTTGGAGAGGTTGGAAACCATGAACTTGAAGATAAGTTAAGAGAGAAATTAGATAAATATGGTATGAGATGTATTGGGGTTAATTGTTTAGGTGTATTTGATGCCCATAATAAATTTGATACTCTTTTTTTGCCTAGATATCGTTTAACAAGACCTAAAGCTGGAGGAATTAGTTTTGTTTGTCAAAGTGGGGCAATTGGTTCTGCTATATTAGATATTGCAGGTTATAGTGGATATAGTTTTTCTAAATTTGTTAGCTATGGTAATGCAACTCAATTAGATGAATCTGATATAATTGAATACTTGTTGCATGATATTAATACAAAGGTAATTTGTTTGTATGTTGAAGGAATAAAAGATGGTGAAAAGTTTTTTGAAATTTTGAAAGAAACTACTAAACATAAACCTGTTATTGTCTTAAAGGGTGGATTGACTGATGCTGGAATGAAAGCAGCTGTTTCTCATACTGGCTCTTTGGCAGGGAATAAAGATGTGTTTTTCGGAATACTTAATCAAACAAATGCAATACGCGCAGATTCGCTTGAGGAAATGTTTCACATTGCAGCATTATTTGAGAAAAAAGTTAACTTTGAATCAAACAGGATTCAGATTATAACAAATGGAGGAGGTTATGGAATAATCTCAACTGATGCCATTTCTGCTTCTAAACATTTGAAAATGGCTGATATGTCTTCTATAACTGCTGGAGAGATAAGAAAGAAAACACCAGGGCATATGAATGTTGGAAATCCTTTGGATTTACTGGGAGATGCAACTACTGAAAGATATAGAGATGCTTTAAATGCTACTTTAGATGATAAAAATGTTGATGGAGTTTTATTTATAGTGCTTTATCAAACTCCTTTAGTCACAACTGAAATAGTTGAAGTTATAACTGAAGCGCACCATAATTCAAAGAAACCAATTGTTGTTGTTTCTACTGGAGGAGAATTTACAGAATTACTATCTAGATCTCTCATGGAAAGAGGTATCCCTGTATTTAATTTTCCCACTGAAACAATTATGGCGCTAGATAAAGTTGTGGCTTATCAGATGAAACATAAAAATATCAATATAAAAGTTGTTGATAAAGTTAAATCTAAACTGAAAGTGAAAAAGAGATAAATCTATCAATTCCCGACCAGCGCATACATACCTTTTCCATCTTCATGGGGTCTTTCGCACTTGTTATTTTTATAATGCTTTTTTGTATTTTCTAATTTTCACAGGAGTTTCTTTCATTATCTCTTGATCACAAAGTGGTGGGCCTACTAACCTAATTGCATTAAGGGTTGCTGTAAATAAAGGACTATTTCTTATATCTTCTTCCGATACAAATCCTAGATAAGGAATTCTATTCATTGTAAGTAATTCTCTTAATTCTCCCACTTCTGGCTTTTTTTCATCCCCTAAACTAATATATGGATAACCAAGGATTTCTGCAACAGCTTGATCTTCAATTGAAGGTCTCATAAGTCCTTCCACGTAGAATCCTGTTAATGCCCCTCCCCTAAATATATTATGAATGAAGGGAAGTGGAGAGTCAATCATTCTAAGATTATAACCAGCATAGTAAAGGAAGTCTATGTAATCATTAGAATCTCTAGAGATCATCCTAAAGTTGCTCTGAACAGGGATTCTCATAGTTAGGTCTCTAGATTCAGGAGTTTCTCTAGAATGATTAGCAGTCACTTCTGGAACTACCCAGAATCTTTCACACATCTCTGGAGTTAGAATTCTTGTTCTTGTTTCTTTTCCGCTGATTTGACTTATATCTACCATAAAACTGCATTTTTATGTTGCTTTTAAAACTATGTTTTGGTTAATTGGTTGCGCATCCGGATGGAAAAGAGTATCGGAGCACGGTCCGCGCATAGTTTTTGTCGTCGATAAAATGAACTTTTCCAATGTGCAAGAATCTAAGTTTATCTCTGGTAAGTCTATATATCCCCATCAAAAACCTTTAGATCTATTGACTAAGATTATTGAACATAGCTCACACATTTTTGATAATGAAGAATTTTTAAAAATATTTAAATAGTGAAGGTTAGGGATTATTCTTATGGAAGAGTCTGATTCGAGAGAGAGAGACTTCCCTTATCAAGGATTAGTTGATAAACTTGGACTAAATCGTATTTTTGTAGAACACCGTGAAGATTTCGATGATGCAGTCCAGGATGCGGACAATAGTTTGGAAGCACATCATTTACCTGATTATGTAGAACCAGGAGCTGTACCTGTTCTAAAAAGAAGATATTTTCTAATAGCTTTAGATGACATTCTTGAGCCATACACTAAAAAAGCAAGAAGACGCTCAACAAACCGAGGATTATTAAAACAAGTAATGGATGCTGCTAATCCTAAAAATTATGTTGAATCTGAAGATGCATTGGATCCAAATAAATGGTTAATTGGTGCTACACAAAACGAAGAAGATGAATATTTGGTACTTGGAACTGCAGTAGAATGCTTAAGATTGCAACAAAAATTGATATCTGAAGATCAAGATAAACAGCTTAGAGATAAATATGGAGATATCTAAACTGATAGTTCTTGATATTTATTTTTACTAAACTATATAAAACAAAATTAACTTGTTATGATTGAAAAAGATGGTGAAAGTTTAAATGGTACACATATCTGAAAGAGATTTGCAATTACCCCATGTTGAATTTCCTGAGATATCTAGAAGGATAGCCCAGGATAAAAGAATTATTTCTCTTGGGCCTGGAGAGCCTGACTTTTTGACTCCTAAACCTCTTCTTGATTATGGTAAGAAGATTATTGGAAAAGCTACTCATTATTCTGAACCTCAAGGGATTATG
This sequence comes from Nanobdellota archaeon, assembly GCA_038045705.1. GTDB lineage: Archaea > Nanobdellota > Nanobdellia > Pacearchaeales > GW2011-AR1 > SICU01. The sequence continues at coordinate 18,903 of JBBSXO010000006.1, read as the reverse complement.
CCTTTGCGAGAGGCGATTGTAAAAAAGTTGCATAAAGAAAATAATATTCATGCTGAAGTTGAAAATGTTATTGTAACTTGTGGAAGCCAAGAAGCAATATTTTCAGCTTTGCTTACTGCTGTTGATCCTACAGATCATGTTTTAGTTCCTAGTCCTGGATATGCTGGATATGTTCCAGCGATTGACCTTGTGAGTGCAACCCCTGTTTTTGTACCATTATCTGCTGAAAACGATTTCGAACTTAATGTTGATGTTTTGAAGAGATATATTGATAGAAATAAGTCTAAAGTAATTATATTAAACAGTCCTGGAAATCCAACAGGTAATGTAATGTCTAGAAAAATAATGGAAGAGATTGCTGATGTTGCAATTGACTATAACTTGCTTGTATTTTCTGATGAGGCTTATGAACATATTTTATATGATGGGGCCAAACATATTTCAATAGGTAGCTTAAATGGTATGCAGGATAATGTACTAACATTCCACACTTTTTCTAAGAGTTATGCTATGTGTGGTTTTAGATTAGGATATTGCACAGGTCCTAAAAAATTTATTGCTGAAATGAATAAAGACAATCATTATATTACATTAGGTGCACCTACAATTTCTCAAATGATGGGTGTTAAAGCATTGAGTTTAGATAAAAAATATGTTAATTCGATGGTTAAAGAATATAAGAAAAGACGAGATTTGATCGTTCCAAGATTGAATGATATTGGTATGCCTACTCTTACACCGAAAGGAGCTTTCTATACTTTCTCAAATATCTCTAAATATTCTAAAAACTCGTCTTTATTTTCACATAAGTTGATGAATGAAGCTAAAGTTGCTGTAATTCCAGGAACTGAGTTTGGTCCTTTTGGGGAAGGACATATAAGATGCAGTTTTGCAACTGAATATCCTAAGATAGAGCAAGCTCTGAACAGAATTGAGGAATTCTTGAGAAAGAAGTAAATTTATAAATTAAGTATATCTCTATAACCTATGACTCGTCATTCTAGGGTTATTGCTTTGTCAGATAATGAACGTGTTTCTTTTACTCTTGCTTCTTTGTTAGGTATTTTATCTTTAACTACTTGTGATGTTCTTGATAAACCTTCACGACTTAATATAAAAAGTAGTGATCCAAGTGCTGAAACTTCTTATATTGAGAAGGGCTCTAAATATGAATCTTCATCAGAATATCTTAATGAAGGAAAATAGATTGAGAGTCTATAAAGATTTAATTTTGATACTTTAACTTTTGGTTGGGAAAGTAAACCTAAACTTTTCTAAATCTATTCTGTTATTCATAATTTCTATTCCTTCTGATTTTAGACGCTTTATTTTAGCTTCTATTCCATGAGCGTATCCTCCTACTTCGCCAGATGAGCTTATTACTCTGTGGCATGGATAGACATTTGTATCGTGAGGATTTTTATTCATTGCATTTCCAACAGCACGATATGCTTTTGTACCTAACTTGAGCGCAATATCTTTGTAAGTTGTGACTTTTCCTCTTGGAATTGTTTTTAGAAGTTCATAACAACGATTGCTAAAATTCATTTTTTATTAAGATATGCTTTAGTTATATGCTTTGCAAATGCCAAGCTTGCTGTAAGACTAGGAGATACCATATTCAATATATGCAATTGATTAGGTGATTGATCATTTAAGAACTTCGCCTGTTTTAATATACCAAAGAAACAAATCTAATTTTGCTAATGACATTCTTAATGTACTAGCTAATTCTGTGAATTTTTGTTCTATTTCTTTGTATAATTGAGATGTTAGAGTTTTTGGACGATCTATTATTTTATGTTCTGCTAATAAAGATAGAATATGTCTATCTAGTATTGCGAGGTTTTGCCCACCTGTATTTCTCAAAAAGTGAGACGCTTCTTTCATCCCGATACCTTTTACATTTTCCACTAAGAAATCTCGAGCTTCTAATTCAGTTTTATCTTTTATTATTGTTTTTATATTTGCAAACTCTCTAGCCATTACTATATACTTTGCCTTATTGTTATGAAATCTATGTTTATTTAATTTTATTAGATTTGCGAGAGTTTCCTCTGAAATAGTTTTAAAACCTTCAGAGTGTATTTGATTTTGAATTATTTCTCCTGTCTTTTGTTTTGCATTTGCAGTTAAAATACAAAAACATAATTCTGAAAACCATTCATCCCCTGACTTTGATTTGAATGATCCAAATTCTGCTAAGCGGTTGTTAATAACATCATTTATTTCTGATTTTTCAAGCTGCCTCACTTTTTCGATCAGCTCATTCATGTAAATATTAGACTTTTAAGAGTTATAATGTTTTGCTTTTATAATACGAACATTTATATTATACTAATTTAGGTTAATTTTATGAGCAAAGTGAGTATAGTTTATTTCAATTTTGATTCAAATAGTTTGACAATTAGCCCTGAAGGTAGGCTTTCTCTTCCAGTAGATGTTAGAAGAAGAGTTTCATATGAACTTGAGCCTACTCCGCGATATGAAAGAAATGACCATAGAGAAGAAGTCAAACTTGTATCTCAGGTTTCTCGTGGTCTAAGAACTTTATCTCGTTTTGGTTAAAAATTATTCAAACAAAAGGAGTGATGCCATAACTGCAATTCCTGCAATGAATGCAATTATTTGAATTATTGATTTTTTTGTTTCGAAATTCTTGTGTAATTCAGGAATAAGATCTGAACCAGCTATATAGATAAAACCTCCAATGGCTATTGGAATTAGATAGTTTGCTATTGAAGGAGCAATTCCTGATGCCAGAACTGCTACTAATCCTCCAATTATTGCAGCTATGGCTGAGAAAAAATTGAAAAGTAATGCTTTTTTCTTTGAGAATCCTGCGTGTAACAAAACTCCAAAATCGCCTATTTCTTGAGGGATTTCATGGAATATTACTGCTATTGTTGTTGCTATTCCTACTGGTATGCTTGCTAGATAACTTGCACCTATTATTAAACCATCTATGAAATTGTGAACGCCGTCTCCTACTAGATTAGTTATTGCAAATGGATGGCTATGTCCTCCGTTTTGTGGTATATGACAATGTTGCCAGTGAACTATTTTTTCGATTATAAAAAATAACAATATTCCGCCTAAGGTAAAGAGAGATGTAGTTAATGTGAAATTATTTTCTTCTATTAATTCCGGAATTAAATGTAAAAATACGTCTCCTAAAAGCGCTCCTGCCGCAAAACTTACCAAGTATAATAAAATCTTATGGAGTCTTTTAATTTTTATAGATAAAGTTAAGACCCCTATTAGAGAAATCACACTTACAACTAGAACACTTATTATTGTATATAGAATTGCTTCATTCATTAGATTATTTTGTTAAGAATGTATTTAAAGCTTATTGATTGTGATTATCAATAAGATGGAAAAACGAGAAACAAGACAGAAAAAAGCAATTGAGATACTCATTGCAAAAATAAATACTTTCTTTACTGCTGAAGATATTTACAAAAAACTGAAGAAAGATAATTTACCTATTGGAATTGCTACTGTTTATAGATTTTTGAATGAACTTAGAAAAGAAAGAACAATTCATGCATTTACTTGTGATAGAAAAAAACTTTATTCGAAGAAAGGAATGTCACATTCGCATTTTGTTTGTGAAATCTGTGGAGAAAGTAAGCATATAGAGCTTGATAAGGTAGATTTTCTTAAAAAATTTATTAATGAAGATTTATGTCATGTGCAAATAGAAATCAGTGGGATCTGTAAGAACTGTAAACATTTTATTAGAAATTAAATTCAGATGACTAATTTAAACTAAATATGTTGCAGTGCCGACTCCTGCATTAGATTGTTGACTTGATTCATAAGCTATTATGTATGATGGATAATTTCCTGGCTGAACATTTGATGGGCTTTGTAATTCATATTCAAATATAACATTACATCCATTACAAAGACTAAATGGCTGAGTTGGAATCGTTGAAACCCATGTAGTTCCAGGGTTAACATCTGTTATATAAAAGTTGGCTGTCTGACAAGGAGATGAATTCTTGTTGGTTAGATTTACTGAATAAGATAGAATCTCTCCTGGTTGACCTAACTGACTAGGAGGATAAACAGTTACATTGGGAGCAATATGTTTACATTCACTTAAATTAGCAGATGAAATTGAGAGTTGTGCAAGAATTATTAAATTTATAATAAATCCTAAAACTAAAATTATTTTTACTAATTTCTTTGATTGCATCTAGTTTTTAGAAAATAGTTATTTATATACCTAAGGTTATCTTTAGTTAGAAAAATAATTCCATAAATCTAAGAGTTATTTTCCATTTACACATGTAATAATGGATAAGTATATAAACCAAAATAATCTTTACAGTATATGTTTGATGGGATTGTTAATCTGAATTCTACATTGCTAATTACAGTTATTCTCTTTGTCATAGGATTTTTATGGTATGGTCCTTTGTTTGGAAAGCTTTGGATAAAATTATCTAAGATTCCTGCTTTAGAAGTTGCGAAGGCTAAGAAGAAAGGAATGTCTGGAATGTGGAAGCAGATGGTTCTTAACTTTATAGGTACTTTTGTCATGGTTTATGTCCTTACTGGGTTGATTTCTCTTCTTGGAATTACAATTCCTGTTCAAGGAGCAGTTATTGGTTTTTGGATATGGTTAGCATTTTTTGCATGTACTACTCTTTTAGGAAGTGTATTGTGGGAAGGAAAGTCTTGGGGATTATTTGCACTTAATGGACTTTACTGGTTGGTTAATTTGAAACTTGCTGGATTCCTTGCAGTTGTGTGGAATTAATTCATACAGAAACATTTTAAAGTGATTTTAATTATCTAATTTTAAGCGGGGGTAGCTCCACCGACGACAATAGCAGTCCTGTCTGCTGGACTACTTCAGCGCAAGGCTCTTGAATGCTATTAGTTCTCGGCGCTATTCTACTATTTATGCTTTGTGGTGATTGAAACTGTACGATTGGGCATCTACATTTGATCGCATGCGTCGTAATATCCTACTTGGAATAGCAGAATGCCTATAAGGCGCGGGCTCTGACCAGCAGCATGGTAGAGTTTGACAAGGAGTTGGTGCGCGAAGCAAAGGCGATCGTGGCTCTTGCATTTAGGAACGGACCTATTAAGGATCTGCAAGCAGGCATGACATGCCCGACGTGCGCAAATGAGGAGGGGTATAGCCGCGTCACAGACGCAAACATGAAGAAGATCATGAAGAATGCAGTGAGCCAGGTATTCCGGTTGCTATGGATGCGCGATCACGATCCAGAGGGCTACCAACGAGAGATTCGTAGAGGCGATTCCAATTCGGGTCATGGGGACGATCGTGATGTGGCGTCGTAGAGGAATTGGTATCGTCCTCAAGAACGACCCTACTAGACCTGAACACAGTGGACCGTGCTTCTTATCGTTTCTCATCACCGAACGCGCCACGTAGACGCGTTTGTCACGCCGACGGTAGTGCAAAGGAACAAGTTCATGAACCATGCGCGCGCAACCTATGTTTGAGAAGCACGGCGACAAGTCTCTCCGCATCGGCACTTGCCTTGGTAAGGGTATCAGCATCAACTCTTCCATCGTGGAGCAGTGCTCCGCGAAGATCATAGATCTCGACAGCACGCTGTACGTCCTTTCCACTACGAGGTTGCTGGAACGCTTTGGCAACTAATGCGTTCACTCGAGAGCGGATCGATGCTTCTTTTCGGAAAACTACTTCGCGCTGAAGAGAGAGCAGCGCTTCTCGGTCCTCCTCAGTATTTGCGCACTCAAGGAGTTGTCGAAGCTCGGCATCCCAACGCTTAAGCATATCGAGGGCAATCGGTGCTTTGCGCGCTTGCTCTGTCAGAACTTCGAGTGCCATCATCAGCGCAAGAAAGCGAGCGTTTGGAGAGTGTTCATGTAGGCGTGCACAGAAGAGCGCGAGGGCAGTGCAAAGCCGTTGGTCAGCTAATGCGGCAGGAGTAGCGTGTCCTAGCCCCTCAAGTAGAGACTCCTTGAAACGAGAAAAGGGTCTGCCGGCCATTAACTTGCCGTCCGGTGCGTTGAAGAATATGATGTGCGTGCCAGTTCGGTAGACGCAAGGGGAATCGCCACTAGCCATTCCTCCTACACGGTCGACGCCCAATCCGGTACCCTTGCGAATATTGGTCGCAGCAAGTATTGGGTCTTCTGGGTAGTAAACCCGACCAGGCTCAGACTCAGCAGGATATACCAATCCATGGTCTATTGCAGACCAACACAGTGCAGATCGGAGCCGCGGAAGATACTCCAATGCTGCACGTTCGTCCGGAAAACCTTCAACAAGAATAGCGAGGCAAGGCCCCTGTTGTGCGAATCGAAACTCTCTGCCATCGACTGTCTGCGATCGTTGCTCTATGTCGCTGACCTCCTGGTCGGGGGCGAATCGGATTGGATACCTGAGAGTGTAGTTCATGATTTAGACCTTACCCTTCAGTGAGAGGCCAAGTTGAAGGGTTGGCGTAGTCTCAGCTGTCTTGTAATACGTCCATCGGCTTCGGGGTTGTGAGGTGTTGGCACGTAGTTGAGCATTCCGTCCGTCTCGGCCAGTCGCAACCAGAAACGCTTGCAGCAGTCCTTGTCTTCTACGCGCGTCAACGGGAATTCGGATCACGCTTTCGTCGCCTTCACCAGGGCCACGATCCCTGCCTTGATCGCGTCGGGGAGCGCCGGCCACTCTTCGACGATCAACTGGAGGTCGTATTCTGGGGCACGCTGCCGCATTGAGTCGCGACGCGGGTGCTGGGGTTTCTGCTGAGGACACTCAGCAGAAGCGCCGAAGTCATTACCCTGCCTCGGCTTGGTGATCGGTTCTTCAGACTTCGGATCTGAGGGTTGCAGGTTCAAGTCCTGCCGGGTGTGCCAACGCTCTTCGTCGCACGGGTCAGGCACCGAACCGCGCACTAACTGCTGGGGAATCTGCTGTGGTGTGCTGGGGTTTCTGCTGGGGTGATCCGAGGCCAGTGCTCCTTGCTGTTCCCACCCTTGGTTCCGGGCAGCTTCTGGATCGCCGCAGCCGCTTCTCCGATGCCGAGAGACACGTAGTGCTCCATCGTGATGCGGTAGTCGGAGTGTCGCATGATCTTCTGCGCCAACTGGGGAGCGACACCCTGGCGAGCAAGCTCGGTGCCCAACGTCGTGCGCAGCGCGCGCAGACATAGCCGCGGTACGGACGCCGCGGTCCACCACCACTGACTTGCCCACTGACAACATGAATAACCTGGGACCTGAGCTGGCCGCGGCGCGGCACAAGATGACAGTCTGTCAATCTTCTGTCGGGTTTTCGGGACGCGTTAATACGGTATCACCGTCGTCCGCGAACGCTTGTTTGAGGTCTAGCAGAGTTCACAACTCGGGAACAAGTACAAGCTCTATTCATGCGATATCTTCTATCACCGCGCTGACCTCCTGCCAACCAGGATGGATTGCGCCCACTATCTTGGCCGCGCGTCTGACGGCCTTGACCGCTACGCCACCCGCGATGTTATCGTACATCGGAGCCCACTGGGAAACCGCGGCCATTACTTGGTCTGGCCCCCAGAACTCGATGTTCTCGACGATCTTGCGCGTGCTACTGCTTGCCAGCTCCTCCCCTACTTTGAGTATGGCCTGCGCCATACGACAAGCGTCTTCCAGAGAAAACTTTCTCGCCAACTCGGCCAGCTGTCCGTGGCTGGCTGACTTGGCCAACTCAACGATGAGCGGCTCCAGATGCGCAGCCGGTGCTGAGCTGGACGAGACCGGTCTGAGCACACGCATGGCATCATCCGCGCGTCCTGCTTGGGCAAGCCAGAGAGAAATGTCGAGAGCAGTTGCCCAGCCCTTGCTGCCGACCTGCGCTCCCTTCAGCATGTCTGCTACCTCGGAAACCAGACGTACAATCTCGCTTTCCGAGGCCTTTGCCAAGGCCTGCTGTATCATCACTTTTTTCCTGTCATGCTGGTCGACTATGCGCCCCACAATCTGTTCGACGAGATCTGTTTTGCCCATGGCGATGGCAGCGACCCCCACGTGCACGAAGGCTGCGTCACGCGCGTACTGGTATTCGGTTTCAATCCGGCAAGCGAGTGAATAGCTTTCTGCAAGCACCTTCTTGGCCGTATTCCTATGCGCAGGGGGCAGCGCTACGCAGATTGCGCAAAGGCCATCTACAATGTCAGCACTTAAGCCCGTCATCTTGCGGACGAGCCTCAAACCTACCTTGACAAACGCGGCTGATGCCAACACAGCCCCCATTGTGGTGCAGACGAGGCAATGCGACGTGTTGTCCCTCACGCCAAGGTTGGCTATCTGGATCCCCTTTGTTGGCTGCCCGCTCCTGACGTAAACTGTGCCGACGGGAATGCTCTCAGTTGCTCCGAGGTAGGCACCTCGCTCCCTCACCATCTCCGGCATTAGATCATCGAAAAGCGTGCGAGCGCGCGATAGCTGGCCGGACAAAGCAAGTGCCTTGCTCACGTACGCCACCGCCGCGTGCTTGTTATGAGGTTGCCAGAGATGTTCTATGAATTGCATCGCCGCGTCGTACTTGCCGCTGTCAACGAGTCCTTTAGCGATCACCAAAGGTCCGGTATAGTCGTGCTCACCGAACCCCCAGCTTGAGAGCGAAGAGGCCTTCTCGGCGTTTCCCATTTGTGCAAACAAACTGACGATTTGGCCAAACACATTCTGTCGGTCAAGCCAGTCTTCAATCTGCTTCCCCAGTTCTTCTGCTTCCTTCAGAACGCTCTCCGCATCCTCCGACCCAATTTGGTGCAGAGCCCGGGCAACCTCCACCAGAGAAGAGGTGCGGGCAAGCGCTGGCTCCTCGGCGCAACATGATTGGCGCAACTGTGCCAGCGTACGGCAAGCTGAGAGTCGGTCTGCCTTTGCATGGCGAATCGCTAGAGCGCACGTCACGCGCACTCGGTCTTCGAAGTTCTCGATCTTGCTTGCGAGTTCGTGGGCTCGGTCATGCTGCCCAACGGCAATCATGGCGACGCAGATTGCGGCGAGCGCAACGTTCTTGTCTCCCTGAGAACTGATGTCTTGAGCATAGAGCAACGCCTGATCAAAGTCCCCGCGCTGCGCCAAGGCCGTGACCACATCTGCCGCCAGCGCTAAGCTACCTGGGATGTCACCGTCCATGGCGGCCAGCGCATCCGAGAGACGACCAGCTTGAATGAGACGTCTTGCGACCCCCTGCAGGGCGACGGATCGCTCTCGGGGTTCCGCGACGCGCTTCGCCGCAGCGAGAGCTTCTGGGTAAAAAGCTTCTCTTTGCGTATCAAGGCCCGCCAAGTACAGTGAATCAATAATACGACACAGTGCTTTGGAGTGCATTGCCGGCTCAGCAAGCCCTGTCGCGATCATGATGGCCTGCTGCAGGAAGCTGTCGTTCCCCTTCCCGTCGTGTTGGACTTGCATGTCGTAGATGGTGGCAAGGCCAACGCAGCGTGCGAGTGGGGCGGATCTGAGTGTGGCGTGGCTGGCCGCTTCGGCAGTGCGACCAAGAAGGCACAGAATCTCTAGGTCTAGGTCCGAGTAGACTTCTGCCCGGTGACGTACTGCTGCCCTTGCTGCTATCAAGCCTGTGATCTGCAGGATCGAGGCTTCGTCACTTTTGCCGTCCAGCGCCTCGATTGTCCGGTCGAGGTCAGCGACATAGGACAGGTCTCCGCCAAGAACAGTAGACTTTCTGGCAGCCCATTCCCACGATCCCGTCAAGAGCTCGTACAATTCCTCCCTGCGACCTACGGAGAGAAGGTGATATGCCAAGTGGTCGAACAGATAGCCATCGTTAGGGAGGGCGATCCAATCTGTGGCAGACCTAGCTACGCAGTAGGAGTTAAGCAGAGCGTCATGCGCTGCCGCGGCTCCTTGCTCGCGGAGGTCCTCACGAAGAAAGTCCCGGAGAAGATCGTGCAGGGCGACTCGCCTGGGGTTTTTCCCAACTAGGTCGAGCAAGGCGAGAGAGGCCAGCTTGTCCAAGAGCTTGGCGGACTCGCTTGCTTCAAGTCCGCACATCGCTCGCCAAAGTCTAGCGACAACATGCTCAGAAGTCATCTGATCTTCCTTAAAGATGACTAGGACTGAGTAGGCCAGCCGCTCTTCATCTGGCAGGTCGTCGATGCTAGCGCGGAATGTCAACTCCAAGCTGTCGTGGATCGTTTCCGGTCTGTTTGTCTTCAACATGGCAACGTTGAGCTGCCGCAACCAAGCCCTGGGCTCTTCCCGGCGCAACTGTACGCCCGCAAGCTTGGTCGCGAGGGGAAGTCTCGCAATTCTGTCGACTATCTCTTTTCCTATGTCACCAGGGCCATCGGTCAGACGCCCAGCCCATGATGACAGGAGCGCTAGTGCTTCGTCCTGTGTCATCAGCGGAATAGCGTGCACATCAGCGCCACTTTCTGCTGCGACCTCAGCGTTTCTGGTTGTGAGCATCAACCGGCACCGAGGCCCGCCGATCCTGAAATGGTCGACCAGAGAATGTCGCCAGGCGTCGTCGATGACAAGCAGGCAGGATCGGCTGCTGAGCAACTGCCCCAAGGAGTTCTTGAGAGCGCTCAGACTCCTATGTTCCGCACGCCCGCTCCCGGCGAGGGTCGAAAGCCAATCCGTCATGTGGGAAAAGACATCGGTCTCTGTGGCATCTTTTCCGAGGGTCGCCCAGAGGATACCGTCTGGAAAGGCGCGCTGCACCACGACGTCATCGCACAGCGCCCGGGCGATCACAGTTTTGCCGATACCGCCCATGCCGTGAAGAGCTGTCGCAGTCGCAGAGGCGCCCGATATTAGGGCCAGGGGAGTTGATCCCGTCAGGATTGCGAGCCGTAGATCGCGTAGAAGCGCTTTGCGCGGCACGAGATTCGGGGGGAGCGCCACGTGGCGATAGAAATCACGCCTACCGAACTCGTGGCTGCTCTTCTCCCAGGTCACGAGCGCTGCACAAACAAGCGCTGAGAGATCGTCGGCCGACGAGAAGTAGCTGACCGTGTGTTTCTGCTCGAGTGTGCGTCGCAGTTTGGCAATCCTTTCGCCCCGCTCGTGTTTCCCGGTCAGAACATCGCTGTGGAGTCGGGGCCAGTCCAAGCCTTCCCTCAGCAGAAACACCAGGCGCGGTTTGCCTTTCTCGCCTGCCTCTCGGTACTCCAGCTCGGTGATTGAAAGCCATTCTGGGTTGCTTGTTTTCGGTATGAAGCCGTAGCACTGCGCAAAAATCCCGACGTAGACGTCGCAAGAAGCTACGTCTTTCAGACATACGTCGATCGGACGTTGTTCGCTAGCGACGTAGTCTTCCATTGCGCAAACGTCGTAACGCAGACGCCTTAGGATCCGATAGACCGCGTCGCGGAATTGGCGGAGATCCTCGAACGTCGACGATAGGTAGATGCTAGTCATCGGGCCTGTCTAGATTGGGTGGGCTTCGCAACTTTGAGCGGTGCACTGGTCGAAAAGCCGGCGCATCGGCGCATCAAGAACCGGAACGTGTCAACGTAAATGAGACACACGGAAGAAGAGATGAGTGAACAGCCGATGCGGACTCGGCCTGGACGTCGGAGGGCTGGTGCTGGTGGACCTGGACGGGTCGGTTGATCCAGACCGCGGTTGGCGGTCGCGGCGCGACGGGCAACCGCTTGACGAAGCGCTGCGGGGTGGCGGCGAAGGCGCCCGCGAGGACGCGGTCACGAGCGGCCAGGATCCGGTCACCACGACCATGATGCACGTCGGCGGGGGTGAGCAGCGCCAAGCTGGAATGGTGGTGCTCGTCATTGTACCAGTAGAACAGCGGTCCGCAGTGTACGCGTGCGTGCTCCCGCGAGCCGAAACGTTCGGGGAAACCTGGCCGGTACTTCACGGTCTTGAACAGCCCTGGGAGAACGGGTTGTCGTCGGGCAGGAGGCAACGCTGGAACGCATCACCCTCGAGGACTGCCTCCGAATCGAAGGCCTGGCATTCCAGGTCTGAAGCCAAAGGATCTCGTCGGCATTCCCTGGCGCGTGGCCCTTGCCATGCAGGCCGATGGGTGGTGGCTCAGGAACGCGGTCATCTGGAACAAGCCGAACGCACTCCCGTCTGCGATCAAGGACCGACTGAGCTGTCGCTACGAGTTCGTGTTCATGCTCTCGAACTCTGCCGTCTACCAGTTCGACCTGGATGCCATCCGCGAGCCCTACAAGCCGTCGACAATCGAACGAATTGCCCAGGCACGACGAGCCCTTTCGAAGTCCGGGCCTCGATGGCGCAACCCTGGGCCGCTGCACGCGCACATTCCACCGATCATCAAGGAACGCCCAGAGCTTCACCCTGGGGGCAAGGACCCTGGGGACGTCTGGACCATCAGCCACGCGTGCTCGCGTTCAGGGCATCATGCGACGTTCCCGCCCGAGCTGGCCAAGCGAGCGATCATGGCAGGCTCCAGGGAGGCTCCAGGGTCGGTGACCTCGTGCTCGATCCGTTCTGCGGAACTGGAACCACGCTGACGGCCGCCGAAAGACTGGGAAGGCGGTGGTTGGGTGTAGAACTGAAAAAGTGAGCCAGCCTTTGCAATGCTGGCCCCATCAGAGCCGACGGACGCTATCTACGTATAGACTGCGTATCGAATCGAACCGCTTCTTTCACGATTCCGAATCGAGAGGGTCCCGAGCAAGAACCCGCCTAACCTCGACTGCCTCGCGCCTTACCTGGCGCCTGTAAGAGTCAAGTACTTGCCTCGCGCGCTTTAGCAAGCCACTCACGGAGCTTGGAGCGATGCCAAGAGTCATTGCAACGGCTTGCTGAGTCATGTGGCGGCCGTACAGAAGAACCAAGGCTTCCCATTGGCGTACAGTCAGGCAGTCCTGGCAGGCCCTGAACATGGCTAGTACGTCATGGCCGTACGCATTCCGCACAGCGGACATATCAGCCACTGGCTCATGCAGGTCATTCATGGCGACATACCGCATTGCACGTCATGACATCGCGCAGTGTCTCGAAGTGCACTTGAATCAAGCCCCATCCTGTTGTGCGCAATCACTTCTACCGCCGACATGGTCCTCGTGTAGGTAGATGGTACGACCAGACGTCGGGTGGAAAATTGCTTGCTGTCCATATGAAGCCGCAAGTGTCAAGGCGCATTCGAGACCGCGAACTACGGTGGAGACATCTAGGTAGTACAGGCCAGAGAGATCACTCATCCACCCGCCAACAAAGCGGCTCGGTGGTTCAAGTGCCGACTTCACCTTCGAGAGCCAGGCGCCAACCTCCGCGGCCCTCGGAGCGATACGGTACACCGCTTCGCGCCCGGCAAGTGACACCACGAAGTCCCGTCGAGAGAACGAGGGAGCCATGCCATTCCGCGGATCGATCGTGAAACCACCAGCGCGCGCGAGGTGACTGATCAGTCGTGCAAGCGCTGAAATTGAGCTCCGTGAGTCGAGTGCTGACCGTGCGTCCATGGCCTCTGCTACACGACGCCAATGCGCGGTTGACCAAGCCATGCCAAACGCGACTCACAGCGCTATCAAAGCCATCTGCGAAGCAAGGCACCATCTAAGCAAAGGAATAAAAGGTACAGATGCAGGGAGTGGTATGACGTTTGGAGGTCGTAACATATGCTCACTAGGTTGACACAGTATGGGCAGTTGCACCTCACAGCGGAGGGTGAACGATATGACTGGGAGCGCCTCCGCTTCCGTGGCAGATCACCACTTGGCGTTGATCTCTACGAACTGCCTTCTGCGAGAAGCGGCCCTCCCGTTCTGGCCGCTGCAGAGCGGTTTCCGGCCTACTACTCCCGTGCTCCGCCGACCGCGCTGCGCCGACACGCTGCGCTCGCCTCGCGCATCGACGCGGCGGCAGTTATTACTCTTCCCCGCTTCCTTGCGGCAGGAGCAACGCCTGAGTCTGCGAACTCCGCCAGCCTCTACTGGGAGTTTCCCCGTGATGGCCATGCCATGGCGAGACCGATCATGCGAGAGCAGATTGATGATGAAGCAGATATGAGTCTTGCGGATATTGGTATCCCGGATGGGCGCCCCCTATTCGATGCGGGACAAGCTGCAGGAGAACTACACAGTAGGTATGCCCTGTACCATGAATCTGGATTTGACATGCAGCACACGATGTTGCTACGGCCAGGGCGGATCCTGTCGAGTTCTAACTGGCGGGTCGTACCAAGGTCCTACCGAGACCTCCCGGAGCGAGAACTTGGAGGTTTCTTCATCCGGTTTTTTGCCCCAGCGCTTCCAAGATCACAGGGCCACGACCCTGCGCCTGGCGGATGGCTCGGCTACGATAACGTGCTGCACTGTGCGACACTGTGGTGCGATGGATACACAATGGCGGTGCGCCGGGCCTATGGTGTCTCAAGGAGTAGTCCGCTCCTGGAGAAGGCTAGGAAGAGTGGAGAGTTGTTGGAAGCTGCCATTCGCTATTGGTGTCTACGACTCGACCTCTAGCAGGAGGAGCTGACGGCGCGCAGCGCGGGAAGCTGGAGTTATTTCGGGGCGCACCCGGCCCAAGAACTAGAGCGTTGGCACCGAAAGTTGGACGCCGAAGCGCCGTAGATCCTCACTACAGTCCCAGTCCCATTGCATCAAATGGAGTATCTTGAACAACATGTCACGTTGATGGCATGCCGACTCAAGTGTTCGCAGGGTGAGATCTCGGTGGCACTTCTGGTAGTTCCATGAGCGCTGCAACAGAACAGGCACGAACGTGCGAATGTGGTCCTCGATGCGTATGTCTGCGGATGGCAATGACAGGAAGACAAGTCCCTTGCCGCGCTTACGGGATTGAATCACCCTGGCCCCCTCTGCTCCGAACGCAGACTTCAATCGACGAAGGTTCTCATGGTTGAGAGTACGGTCCAGGGCAGTCACATGGACGGCTCCACCGTCTTCCCTCCGGACCTTCGTTGCCGCAAGCAGGCAAGCCATGAGGAAGAGCTGATCCTGCTCGAAGTCCGCAAGGTGTCTACCTCCGAACGTCACGAGTGGCACTCCGTGATGGTCCAAGGCAAGCCGTAGTGAGGAGGGCCCGAGGGCCGCCCCGAGGGAACCTTCCTGATCGTAAGTCTGCATGGGAACCTCCGATTCGGTGCCGCCGCACTGTGCCGCGGGCTGTAGGCAGATGCAAGCACATGCGTATGCATTTATCTGGAAATCTGCGGCACAATGCCTACGATTCTGAGTGACGGTGGCTCAGCATGTTCGCCGGCCACAAGTTCACCGCTTAAATGGCTGTGCGTAAACTAGTTAACGGATCTTCTTGGCTGGCAGGCGGTTGCCGGCCTCCCGTCCTGCAAGGACAAGTACTTCTTCGCAGAGAGGTTCACGCGTGGCGCGGCCGGCCAAACCCAACCCACTAGCCGTAGCCTTTGGCGCCGCGCTGCGGCTTGCCCGGCAGAGGATCCCTACGCGCTCCATCGCGGCAACCATCGGAGTCGAGGACAGCTCCTACCGGCTGATCGAGAGTGGGCGTAACCACCCGTCGATCGGGAAGGTGCCAGCGATCCACCGAGCATTCGCTAGCAGCCATGGCAAGGTCCGGCCGCAGCCGCTGTCCTTCGACGCCTTGGTAGCGCTGGTTACCGCGATCGGAAGCTCTGAGGAGGGGCCAGGCGATAACCCAAACCGCAAGCGTGGAATCAGACTGCACCGGAATGTTCAGGCTCTGTTGGAGTCGCTTCCTGACCGACATTGCCTTCGGCCACTACTTCAGAAATTCCTCGAGCCGCTTTCCCGTCTCACCCGAGCGGACCTCCGTGGTCAAGAGGGGCTCAGCGTGCTGCAGGCGATCGACAGTTCCGGACTCGATCCTCGAGAGCTCGTAGCCGCCGCGCATCTCGATGTGGAGACCCATCGAAGCTTGATCGAAGAACGACCGCCATCTGCCCCTGCACTGACGGCCGATGGTTATTATTCTGGTTTCTTTCGCAACATACCATCGCTTTATGAGCCCCTGTTTGAATCGCTGCGCCGTGAAGTGATGCGGCTCCCCAGAACCGTCTCCGCGAGTACCTCATGGGAATGGGAGGGACTCAATTGCGAGCGATTCTCACAACTTGCAGTAATATGTTCGAGCCGGCACCTGCTGCCGCTTGAGAATCTCCGGGCATACAGCTACGACTATCTATGGAACCATGACTTTGCCAAGATTACGTTTGTACTCTATGATGACTCCCATAGTCCTGCCGATGCTGCTGCGGTGTTCCATGACAACCTAAGGGCGGCATTGGAGCATAAGAACACTGAGAAGGATAGGGCGAGGTTGGCCACTCTGGAGGAGACGCTGGCCAAGAAGACTGTGTTCTTGACGTGTAGCAAGGTCCCGAGACAGGATGTTGAAGCACTAATGTCAGTTGACACCGAGAGCCCCAATGCAGATGCACTAATGCTGTTTCAGACACACAGCGGTGCGTTAATAGGAGCTACTGCGCGCTTTTCCAGCGAAACTGTGATCGCGAGATCTATCAGCTTTCTGACATTTGATCAATGCATCGAAGCAGCGCGACGTTGGCGGGTCGCGTTCGGGATCTTCTGAGATGTCAAGCCGAGTAAGAATCCGCGAAATCCATCCCGCAGGCGTTGGCCCGGATGAATTGGTCGGCCGACACGCCTTCGCTGGAGTGAGCATCGGCAATCCAGCCTACACGGCTAGTCGTCTGCCGCGCCTCCTCCAGTGGGCAACCGCGAGGTTCGCGACTTTCCAGCTAGTGATGGGGGACGACTTGCATCGACACAACTGGATTGGCAAGGCGAAAGGGGACGCTGGGAAAGCGCGAGCACTTGCTGTAGCGGAGTCAATCCCAACCCATTGCCTATTGCGAGATGTGGTAAGTGGATATCCGGGAGACAGAGTCCGCATTGTCAGTTCCGAGTCTATCTATGGAGATCCGGCATTCTCCCGACTCTGTGACACCGTAACACGGCACTACCATCGTAGTGCAGAATTCTGCAAGGTTGTTTCGGATGATGTTGAGGGGTTCATCCGGCGACGTCGCCGCGGTGTCTCTCCATCCCGTCTGGCGGAAGTTAGCCCCGAGCAATGCGTGGCATATGTCCTGGAGGAGCTCGCAATATTCTCATTCCTCGTCAGCAGAGGCTCGACCGTCCAGATTTATCCGGGGACCAACCTCTCTGTTCTCAAGAGACTGTCTGATCGCACGCTTGAGGCCCCAACGACAGACCTAAGCAACCAGATTTGTGTCGATCTATCCATGGATTGACTGCCCTCGCCATGATTCCTTACATAGCACTTCTGATTGCATCCGGAGCATTCCTAGTCCTCGGTTACTTGGCATCGCGTCGCGTGCGAGTGGTTTCCGACTTCTTGCCGGTGTCAAGAGAGCAAGGCACCCGGGTCCGATCATTGAGAGACTTCTCGGCGAGCACAGTAGCGACAACGGTGAGTCTTGCTACCATCGTTGCTGCCTACTTCAACCTTGTGGGGCACTTCGGCCTGTGGCTGCTCTGGACCGCGTTCACTGGCGCGGCTGGAATGCTCCTGGCGGCCCTGTTCGCAGGACGCATCTCAGACAAGCTCAGCCAGTATCGCTTTCGTCCCAGTCTTCATGAGTTCCTGGCGTGCGAGTACTCGTTGGATGCGCTACGTCGCGCCGCTGCCACGTTTACTATTATTGGCATATTACTCTTGCTTGCCACTGAGTTCATAGTCGGTAGCTCGTTTCTTGCGCAGTTGATTCCGGGGGCTTCGCGTTGGGTATTGACCATTGGAATTGCCGCTGTTGCCGTTGCCTATGTCATGCTTGGCGGATTCGATACTGTAATACGAACAGACCGAATTCAAATGCTGATCATATGGTGGATGATTCCGGCTATCGCCGCCGCCGTCGTAATCGTCCATGCAGGCAGTGTGGATTCGATCCTAGCGCGTGCTACACGGGATAACACTCTACGGCAATTGGACGCGGGGCTGGTTTGGTTCTTGGTTGGCGTCGCGTTGATGAATATTCCGACGCACCTGAGCTCGATGATACTATTCCAGAGGGTCTCAGGAAGTGCAAATCGCGATATCACGCAGGGTGGTCTGAAACGCAGCGCGGTCGGTGTGCTGTTTACCTGGGGCCTGCTCGTGCTCGTAGCATGGCTCGCGACCATCGTTGTGACGGGTGCTTCGGGCGCAGAGGTGTTTGGAAACATGCTAGCTCGACTTGGGGAGAGCACGGTGGGAAACGCGCTGGCCTTCTTGATCCTAATGGGGCTATACTGCGCTCTCCTTTCTACAGCTTCCGCGTTCCTTGTTGCCGTAGGCCATACTCTAGCGACGGACATTCGCGCTAAATCAGCTAGGCCGCTGGGTCTTCAGCGAGTCAGGCTAACGATTCTCGCGTCTACTGTGATCGCGTGCGGTTTAGTAATAGTGCTACAACAGCTGGAATTCCAAATCGAGGACATGATATTCAGTATATATGGAGGGGCGCTTTCTCTGTTTCCACCGATTCTTATTGCTCTCCTGCGAGATCGTGTCAAGCTTGCGAGGCTTGGACCTGCAGCTCTGGCCGCGATAGTAGTAGGGTTTATTGGTGGATGGGGTATAGCCTTATACGGAAAGCTCGCGGGTATCCAGAACCTCGTGTTCTTGTCGCCGACGATTGGCATGGTTCTATCCGCTCTTGTCCTTGGTTGCGGAATGACCATGGAGCATTTATCTGCTGGTGCCAGGTCGAAGTGACGGTCGAGTCGATGCATGATAATAGAAGCCGAGGCCATTACCATGCCGTCGACTGCCTACATGTCGTCCCGGCGCTATTCGTTGATTGTATCACCAAACACGCCAGTAGCCACTGCCCGCGGCGTAGTAGATCGCGGGGCCCTTCATGCGCGCCAGTGTCGCACCGGATTGATCCGAAAGGTCGTCGGCCTTCGTCATCCCTCACGTCACCGCCGAATTCACCATCGCCACCATCCCGTCGCGGAG
>JBBSXO010000005.1:0-85135 GCA_038045705.1 Nanobdellota archaeon | reverse complement strand
TCGTCATCCCTCACGTCACCGCCGAATTCACCATCGCCACCATCCCGTCGCGGAGTGACCTCCGGTAGGCGCGGGCCACGCCCGGAGGATCAGCGCCAGGTCCGGGTGGTCTCGCAGGATCTCGCACCATCTGTACCTGAGTGCTGGGGTATCCGAGGCCTGCTGGCGGCAATCTGAATCTGACCCACGCCATTTCACCTGAAGCCTATTCTATAAGTCTTGCTTCCACAAGGATATGGAAGCAGACTTCGCGAGGCACTACGACCTCATTCTTTACCGCGTCAGGTACTCTTTCCCCCGGGCCAGCGCCGACGATGTTGTCCAGGAGGCCTTCTGCGAGGCCATTCGCTACGTAAGCGGATCCACCCGTCGAGTGGGCGAGCCAGTGGCGTTGCTCTGGACGATCGCCAAGCGCGTGGCGATCAGACCTGCCTTCGCTCGCGTCAGTACGAGCGTGAGAAGCTACGACGTCGACGACCATCAACCGCTTTCGAGTCTGGAACCATGGGCGATGGCGTCGACGAGGGAGACGCATCAACGCGTTCTCGAACGTATCGGAGGACTCAGCCAGTGCCTGGCAGATGCTGCGACGGGCTACTACCTGGAGGGACTATCGTGCAGGGAGCTGGCTGAGCGCCAGAGGACGACAACCGGAGTCATGAAGTCCCGTGTTGCTCGAGCCCGCCAGGCTCTCCGTGGTCTTCTCCGTGAACGAGGTGACGCATGAGTAGCTGTGCAATCTGCGACAGGGAGATCCACGTGGGTGACGACTGCTACCAGGTCGCCAAAGGTGTCCTTGGCACGAGAGACTTCATCAACCTCGAGAGCAAACTCTTCTGCAGCGAGGACTGCCTCGACGTCGAGATCGCTGTCGCCGATCCAGAGGAGGCGCCCAGGCGCCCACGACCGAGAAGGGTGCCTTGAAGTCGGGCGTGAAGGACTTTACGACGCCGTTACGGTCTGTCCGCCCTTCTCTTCCAATTCATAAATCAGCCCGAGCGATTTGCTATCGTGGCCGCACTCGCCCTGGATAGTTGCGAAGTTTGTATGCTAGACTCTGCCTTATCCACCGCCTGTCTGCGCGATAGGCGTGCAGGTACTGCCAAGGTTGTTTGCCAGCGACGATTGTGTACGAGCGTGCGCCAAGGGACGTAAGGATAGCAAAACGGAAATACATGAACTTCCAACAGTAAGCATCTATGGATCTGCTCCGACCCATAAGGGCAGAAAGCCGTCCGAAGTGCGTCGCCCACATCATGCCTACCAGGACTGCACTTAAGAAGAGCAGTAATACGCCAAGATACCATTGTAAGGACATGAAGGCGAACGCGGCATGGACTGCCCAGAATAGTAGCGTTACAATAAACAAGGTCGCAACTACGTACACAGGGTACCCCCAGGAAGCGGACGTTGTATGCCCCCTAATTGCCCAAAATACTATCCATGCTCCGCGCCGTCGCTTCTTCTTGTCCGCGGATGGTTCGTCGCCTCCGAAACGAAGAAGCGCGCGCGATAGAGCCCTGCCAGAGACACCCTTTATGACCGTTGTTCGACAGCGATCGACAGCCTCTGTGTTGTCAAAATCAGAATAGCGGAGCTGCTCTAGGGAGGGCTCCCAAAGGAAAACGTCCAAGGATTTCGCCTCATACCATTCTTGTGATAGCAATTTGCAATATCCAGCATAACGATTGTGGCTGAGGAACTTGTACATAAGGACATTCTGAATAATTGTGATCACCAATGCCAGTGCCAGCGCGCCGAGGCATACTCCAAACCAGGCCTCTTTCAGTCCTATGGCTGCGAGCAATCCAACCAAGGCCGCTCCTGATCCCCCCAAGACAAAGCTAACATATGTGTTGATACAGTCGCGAAGTTTGTCGAGTTCTGAACGGAGGTTCTCGTATTCACGAACGTTGTTTGGTTGCATTTGTCCTATTGGTTTTTGGGTAAGACCGCGCTGGGCGGTCGAGCCGATGAGAATGAGAGAGGTGCAGAGTCGGGCCAGCGCGACCGACTCAGACGAAGAGTAACGAAGCGTATCGATCGGGACAAGCCGCGCCGCAGCGCCAAATCGACTCCGGCCTGGCTGCCCTGGAACTACAAGCTGGCCGCGGTCGCAACCACGCCCTCGTCCTAGCCCAACCGCTGACCGCAACGCTCAGAAAAAACGGGCTACGCACCCTCACCGGAAGGTCACAGAGCGACACCATGTGCCAGGCGACGTCAACGTCCGCGACCACTCTCACCACTGGCCGGTTTTCAGGTGTTCCCGACTGGCCGGACTTGAGGTGTTCCCCGAGGCTCACGGGGAATGGCGCGCCCCCGTCTCAAGGAACGCGGCGCACGATAACTACGGCGCCACGAATCTCGCAGCCTCACTCACCCCCAGGACTCCTCGTTAGCTCTTCCGCACTCAACAGACGGGTGGCCATCGTTGCTACAACAACATCAGGAGATTTGGTCGCCTCCCTCGCGACAGCAAGCAAACTCGTAGGCGCACCCCCACACCGCTGTTCCTCTCGCAAGAGGTGCAAAGTTGCCATCACCTCCAGTTTCCCCTCCTTTCTCGCCAAAGCCACAGCGTCCTCATACAATTTGCGCCCCTCTGCATACCGCCCTTCACGGAAGGCGATCAAGCCTCTCGTGGCCTGCAGCGTGACCCGGAAGGCATCTTCTCGGTCCAACGCGCTCGCTCGCCGCCAACACTCCACTGCTTGTCGGACAAGCCCACGCTCAGCGTAGCCGACGGCCAAGTTATTCCATAACACGACACTCTCAGGATTGGCGATGAGCCCTCTACGCGCGTATTCGACGCACCGATCGGGATCTCCACTAACAGTTGAAGCTATGTAAGATGCCAACTCAGATGGCCTGCTCGAGAATGGCTCAATGCTCCACCACCGGTCACAGGCAAGCAGACAATCCGCCCACTCTTTTCGCTGCCGCTTCGCCCAGGCGTCCGCTTCCGCGCTTCCAAGGGAGTCTCCATCAAATACACCAAGGGCCAGATACTCGCGCCTCATGAACCATGCAACCTGTGCGATCGCGTTTTCGGTAGGCGCAACCAGTGCGTCGCGCAATAGTCGCTTGCCCAGCTTTGCATTCCCAAACCATATTTCCTGCGATCCCAGGGCAACGCGGAGTTCGGCGAGATCTCTATCGCCATACCTCCCGGACTTGATTACCTTCCTTGCGTTCTTTGCGTACTCGGATGGCCGGCCCATCAGATTTGTCACAGCAATCTCGGCCGCCATGACCCATGGGTCAACCACAATACGTCGTGACCGCATCAGTACATCATGCGCTCTGTCGGCCTCGTCCACGTGGATCAGAAGCCTAGAAGCCGCTCGTACAATGGCGCGGCTCTCACTCGCCAGGTCAGTAGCAACTAACATCGCCCGCTTGGCAGACTTCAGCTTACCTATGATCGCAAAGGCTCGAGACAAGTCTGTCCACCGTATCGGATCCCGAGCCCCATCACGTAGCAGCGCTCGCAGGCGCCCGATAACAACCCTGATGCCTTCTGCTCCTAGGGACTCACCCTTTGTGGCTTGTCCGAGCACCTCGGCAGCCACATGATAGATGCCACTCTCTATCGGGCTCCCCGCCTTGAGCGCGATTGCTGCATCGCGAGCCAGCTCCAACCGGCCGCTCAAGATTGCCGCCGAGCATATCTCGCCAGCCACCACATCGCCCTTCTGCGCAACCCAGTCCACAAGTGATTCCTCAAGCAGAGCTGCTAAGGCAGGATCAGGTTCACCTGCACCCTGGTCTCCTCCGAAATGCTGCTCAAGCCTTGCAGGCTCGCTTTGCAACCAGTGCCATCGCGGAATCAAGCGCCTATCGTCATCCTTTGCATAGACAGTCATGGACCCTTGCGCTCCCTCCACTCGCAGACCTTTGCCACTCTGTCAAGCTTGCTAACGTACACTTCCAAGGGGATGTCGCTGCCACTCTGCGTAAGTTTACGTCGCATTGGGTCCGGGTCGCACAACTCACGCACAAACTCTACCAACTCCAAAGCGTATGGTGGTAGTAACGTCGCGAATGAGCGGAGAGCATCCTCGAACGCCGACTGCAACTCAGGAAGCACGTCCACGTATTGACCGTTCCATTTTTGCCACCTGAATCTTGGTTCGAGGCGGCCTTGAATATCGCTAGTCAGCGACAGCTTCGACCACATTAAAAATATTAGACTACCCAAATGGTACGCGTCACAGCCCAGTCTTCGCAACCGATAGTCCTGGGACCCTAACCCATACAATAATTCTGGAGGTGCATATCGCGGATCGCCCGCTACTCTGTATTGGTCGCGAACACGTGCGATGCCTTTCTGAAACGCGCACCCAAGATCACCAACCTTTGCACCGTCTCCTCGAAATAGGAGTACATTGGATGGCTTGATGTCCTGATGCGCGACACCAATTCTGTGCAACTGCGTCAACCCAATCGCAACCTGCTGCAACGCCCGCGCCCTTACGGAGGCGGTCATTCCGTCCAGGGTATGCCGCAGATCGTCGTCAGCCTTCTCAAGTATCAAGTACTGCACCGTGATTGGTAAGCCACCAAGTGTGAGCTTCAGGATCCCGTGACCAATCTGCCGAACTACTCTTCGCATCCGACGAGCCTCGCACTCTCGTAGAATACCTTTCTCAAAAAGAAACTCTTGGGTCAGCGTATGCAAGAGCGTCGCCGGGTCTACGCTTTGCAGAGCCTGCATATAGTCTAACGCCTTCATGAACGCTTCCTTCCCGTTCCTCGTCACGATGTAGGACTTAGAGAAGCACCCGCCGGTAGCTTTGATGCTCCTCACCACTTCCCGGGTCACCACCCAGCCATCGTCGAGTTGCGTTCCAAGTAACGTCACAATAACCCTCTGACCTCGCTTCTTGTTGGTGCTTCTCGGAGGGGTTGAGCAGAGGCTACCGCGCGGGGCCGTCAGCTCCAACAGTCTTCCCATCTGTCAGCTGTCAGGGGGCAGACCAAGAACTACTTCGCGCGATCATGCCGAAGCGATCGCCGGTGAGATGGTGTAGTTCCAGCAAGGGAGCGTGCGATGCAGGATCTAGCGCAGCGGCTCGACGTCGCATCGCGGCGGGGGGTGCCCCGTCATGCGAGGTGCCACCGTTCGAGGGCGTCGGCGACCAACTCGTGGTCGACCTTGCCTTTGCGGACGCCGGCGTTCTCGCGACCGAGCTGGATGCGACACTCGGGGTGCAAACCAAGCCGCCGCTGCTTCTCATGGAGCATGCTCAAGAACAGGATGATCGCGGCCTTGACCTCGTCGTCGCGGTCGAGCGTCTTGACGTGGATCTCCTCCAAAGATCGTCGGGGCTGAGCTGCTGCGGGCCGAAGGTCGTCGACGATCAACTGGCCGGCCAAGCAGACTGTAGTTCCATGCCTGTCGTGTGTCCCATGCGCGGACCCAGACACTTGTGTCTTGTCATGCGCCCTGTCGGGCAAAGAACGTTGTTGACAGTCGCTACCCCCAGGGATACATAAGTCGGCTGCCTGCGCGTTGTAGTGGAAGCCAGAGCAACGGATTTCGGGGTGCGCCGTCGCTAAGCTGCCACCAGCACTAGAGTAAGGGTCTGGAAGACACGGTGTCCGACATCACGCCATCCCCGGTGGAGACTACGCATGGAGAGCGGAATGCAACCCGAAGGAGACTCTGATGCCGGGCCGAAACGCAGAGCCGACCGGCGCCGGCATGCCGTAGACACATCAAGCGATGGAGCGTCGAAGTTGGAGGAACGCATCACGCCTCCCAAAGCACTCGATGGTGCCTACCAGACCATCAGCCTTGCAGACATCGACTCGTCGAACACGACGTTTCAGTGCCGCGTTTCCATGGCCGTTGCAGATGTGCGGCGCAGCCTGGAGCACGATGGACTCGAGCAACCCGTCGATCTCCTCGGCCCGAAGCCGTATCGGATCATCGATGGCTTCAGACGCTGCAGGGCCGCGCAGGAACTGGGCTGGTCCTCGATTCAGGCTGTCGTGCACGAGATGGCCGACAACCAGGCGCTTCGGGTCGCGTTCACGAAGAATGTCGTGCGCAAGAATCTGGCACCGGTGGATAGAGCCAATGCCCTCTGGTTGGCGCAAAGGCAGGGTCTGAAGAAGAACGATCTCCAGGAACTCTTCGGCCTCTCCCAAAAGCAGGTTGATCGCTATCTGGAGCTGTTGAGCTTCTCGAGCGCGCTACAGAAATGCCTCGACGGCAAGATCGTCACGATGGCGCACGCCAAGGCGCTGCACGACTTTGGCGTCGAGAGTCCTTCGGAGTGGAAGAAGCGTATCGAGTCGGAGACTCTCAGCGCTAAGCAGTTGAAGCGTGTCCTCCGTCAGGAGGCAGGCAAGCGGCAACCTGGTCGCAAGAAGCTCTACATCAAGAAGAGCAAGGATGGTCTGCGTGTCTATCCGTTCTCGATTACAAAGGACGCCCCCCAGATCGAGAAGGACAAGGTCGCAAAACTGTTGAAGGAAGCGCTTGAGTTTCTAGAATAGAATAGGCATTCAGTCAAGAAAGCCATCAATCATGAAACCACAGAGGCAGTATCCGTATTGATCCAGCAGTTTGTGTCAGAAACATTCAATCAGCCGCTACTTTGTGAATTCGGAACTCATGCGAATGCTGACTCGGCACTGACGCATGCGACCACCTCGAACCACACTACCAACTCATACCACACGTCCCATGGCGATGTCTTCACGCGTGTTGTTTTTGCTGATGGTAATCCCATTCAGCCGGCCGCTCATAACCCAGTGCCCCACGGTCAACCTCTGCGTCAATACCAACCTGGAGGCCTATCCGACAACGGTAGGTGACGTGTGTCATCTTGGGTTTCTTCGCTCGTACGTAAACTTGGTGTCTTTCGCTAGTGTCGTGAATGACACAACGATACCCAGCCCCCTGTGTCCACCGGGGTTTTCTGGCTTCTCAAGCTTCCTTAACCAGACAGCTATAGTGGTTCCCTGCCAGACAGTGCTCCTAACCCTTGGTGTCTTCAACAATGGGCTCATCGGACAAGCACGGGCGTACGTCGATTGGAATGGCAATCGGTACTTCGACGACGCTGGTGAGCGCTACGACTTGAACCTCGTGAGCGTCAACCAGGTCGTGTTCTTCAGCGCAAGTATTCGAGTTCCTAGCAATGCCGTTGCGGAGACTCGCATAAGGGTTGGGTTCGGTCACCCTGGGCCTCCACCACCGTCCGGTTCTTTCTTCGGTGACATCGAGGAGTACACTGTCAGGGTAACCGGTGGACTATTGCCAAGTTACCAGGAGAACAAGCCCGAGGCACGTCTCTACGTAAACGGAGCCATCGGATCTGCGTATTGCCTAGCCACCGTTCCCGGGATTGGAGTTGCCACAATTATGATCAATTCTAATGACGCCCAAGCGTTACACTTCGTCGCGGTGAGCTTTCGTCCCGCTGTCCCAAACTCCCCAAGCCTTCCAGGTATCTTGGTGAACTTCGACGTCAACGATCCGCTCCTATTCTTCACAGGAGGTGTGGCCGGACTTCCAGTCACGTATTCAGGGCCAGCTTCGGGACTGTCAGCCGTAACACAGTGCATTACGTTCTCACCATTGTTTGCGATGGGTATCGCATCAAGCCAAGCCACGATCATACGCTAGCCGGCTTCAACCTTCGTTGGTTAGAATATTGCGCGCTTGGGAGTCAGCTAAAGCGTTCCCCAGCGTCCCCTGAACCGATACCAGGAGCGCCATCGTCGTGTGGCGGTTTACCTCCAGACATAGGGCAGTGAGCATTTACTTGTGTTGGACCTCAAGACTCTACATGCCTGCAGTGAACTAGTACAGCTAACTCGGAGCAGTAAATGTGACTGTGGTTTTCGTAATCGCCGTAGCTCTCTGTGGCCTCGCAGCCGAGTGGCTAACTTGCAAGACGCAAATACGGCGCTACGATGGTAAAACCAGGTACAAGCTGAATGGAAAGGGATGGGCTACCTTGGTCGCCATGGTCGGGTTTACGGCCGCAGCATGCATCAGCGCGAACCTCGAACAGGAAGCTGCGAGGGCGGAGACGATTACGCTTCAAGGGACGATCAAAAGGAGATTCGAAATCGACAGTTGGCTTGCGAAGGCCATGGAAAACGCTGACACGTATTCCGGAGTGACGAGTAGCACCCGTGATCAACTCCTATCCAGGGTCCGCGGAGAAGATGATCGCAACGCCAACGACTGGCTAAGGATCGAAGCCGCCGTTTGGGACGCATTCACTAATGTACGTAGCAATCTTCTTGGCCTTGGGATTGTTGTGGCCGAAGACTTGGAGCTACTTGCCGTCCGACAGTCATGGCGAGGACCGCTTGAGACCATGGAGTCCACTCAGGTGGTGCCAACACACACGGTTGCACCAACACTTCTCGCATTGTTTGAGAGAACGAGGAGAAGGACTCATGCAGCGATTCAGGAGGAGTTCTCCCGCAAACTCCTTGGGATCGATTCACTTACCTTTGGTCAAACTGTGCCACCGCCAAAGTGAAAGTCGCCAATGCCGTTCCCATGTGGCCTACGGAGTACGGTTCTCGTTCAGGCCGTTCAGCTCGACGATGGAGTTCACTTGGCAAAAGCTGGCGAAGAAGGGACCCGGGGTGCGCGACCCAGTCGTTCGCCGGTGCAGGAGGATTCCTACCTCGATGATAATACCATTGGCCACGCTGACGGTGTTCACAAGTAGCTGCCATACCGATGGTCGTCATGGCTCAATCGAGAATTGTGGTTGCTTGCCAAACTCGGGTCGTTTAGATTGATAACGTTCTTCCCGTTTTCGAGGGTTGTCGAGCTTACTCCCAAAGACTGACTCAAACGAAAATTGGATAAATAGAATCCAGGCACTACAAGGTAGTAGTGGCGCACCTTCTTAATCTCTCAGGTGTTGAGAACAGACATGAGCATAGGCGGGCTTTATGGCGGGGACTCCCCTTCTATCCACGACGTAGGAGCGTTGGAGGATCGTGTGGTGGCGTATTTACTCGATGAGGGTCCTCAGTCCACATGTCAAATCAGCGTAGCGCTGGGGGAGTCGCTGTCTGCTGTGGCCACTGCACTCAAATCGCTCGAACACGATGGTCGACGTATTCGCCGTCAGGACCTGCCACCGCAACTTCGTAGGTATCAGATACTCGATGCCAACCGGCAACCAGTCATCTACTTGTATGAAGCTGTCTGCGATCCTGCGGACTCCAGACCAAGACTGGTCTATACGCTCTAGATAGTGGCAACCGAACGCAAGGAAGGACTCGTATGGAAGTGCCAGTAGGTTGCCCATTAGCTGTGTCTGTAGCCGTCGCGATTGGTTGCACGTATCTCAAGATCTCCGTTCGATACCGTCGCGTATCTCGGCGCTCAAGGCTTGAGCTACCAGTACTTCGCTTTTCGGGATGGAAGCTCGTATGGTGTGGGAGAACGCTCCGATCACTTCTCGTGGTATTGCTGGCGAACGTTGCTGCTGGGCTCCTTTGGACGGGGCGGTTTGTCCACCGGTTCGGCATGGGTGTGGTTGCCGTGGAACAGGGTCGTCTGCCAGGCATGGGTGAGCCGCTGTTCCTGGATCGCGCCGCTGAGGCGGGCAGGTGTCGCCATGCGAAGAATCGAACTTGGCGAGCGCCCAGCGCGGCGCGAGGAACTGGCGGCCTGGTACGAGGCGGCCCTGGATCGTGTCCTTCCGGTGAGGTTGCGTGAATCACCCGACGGGGCTTCCTACGTTCCGCGGCTTCCAGAGCTGCGGCCCGCCTCTCCTCGAATACTGGGATGAGCATCCTCCATCCGTTACGGAGAGGCGATGTCTTGTACAAGTAGCAAATTAACAACATGTCACCGCGGCCACTCGCGGCCACCACTGCCGGTGGCAGCAAGCTCGGTCGCTTGTTCCAGGGTGAGATCCAGACCCGGTTGCTAGCTGCAAGATTCTGCTTCTCTATTGACTTCTAGCGCAACACCCGTTACCGTCTCTTGCAGTTGCTCCACTCGACTTCTTCTGCTGGCTCACGGCCAGCTTGCATCGAGAGGTTAACTTGGCTACCTCGAAAAAGCACCGCTGGGCTTTGGCGCTAGTCGCGCTCTCAGGAATCGCTGTTGGTGTCTGGCTTGCAAGAATACCGCGGCCAACGCCGTTGGTCGTCACTCCGGGAGACGCAATCGTGCCCACGTCAGGTACGGGCGATGCCGAAGCTCTTGCAACCGCCGTTCTCTCTTCCGCGAATAGTACAGTAGACTATGACAGCTTAGAGTCTTTCGAACCAAATGCTCAGAGTACGAATGAGCATGCGCCGAGTCCTGAATCGGACGCGGAGTGGCAGGCTATCCGTGTTCAGAGATACCCT
This sequence comes from Nanobdellota archaeon, assembly GCA_038045705.1. Classification (GTDB taxonomy): domain Archaea; phylum Nanobdellota; class Nanobdellia; order Pacearchaeales; family GW2011-AR1; genus SICU01. Next base: position 74,779 of record JBBSXO010000005.1, on the reverse strand, counting down.
CTCACTAGGTATATCATCACGTCTGCAGTAGCGGTTACAGCGAATAGCCTGTTCCGGCATGAAATGCTAAACCCGCGCGACGTTTACTTACCCCCTGACAAGAGGCGCGAGCTGGAGGGTTTGCTCCGTGGCCCGCAACGTGAGCTGCTAAACATTTTGCGCGTTCGACATGAGATCGCCGCAAAGGAAATGGCCGAACTCCGAGCTAAGAGCGGGACTGCAACCGTCACTCTGCCACGCGGAACACGGTTTCGCTCAGGCGTGTTGCCGCCAGAGGCTAGTGGCTACAACATGATTCAGACAATTGGTGATACAGTGCATATGGCGAATCGCGATATGATGCCCGGAAGCTCACTTGGAGAGGCGGTAATGCATGAAAAGGGACGAGAGCTGCTAGGTTTGATTGTAGTATGGTTCTGTCGTGAAGGCACTATTACGTCTGAGGAAGCAAAACAACTACTAAGCAACATTCAGGGACGCGTTACATGGGATGGTAAGTAACCAACAAGAAATAAGGACTCTCTCATGACTTCATCGTTCGTCGGCGTCTTCTTGGTGCCAATGTTTCTCTCGATCGCAGCAAGCGCGGCGGTCGATAGTCCGATCGATACCGATTGTGAGTGGTATGGGTGCAAGCCGCAGTACGGTTATGGACCCGACATTGGCGCCGTCCCGCCGCCTTGCTACGGCGGAGACTTGTACGATTTCGTCATGGTTGATGCTACTGGAGACGGTTATTGTGTTTGCGAAGAGGAGAACGAACTTCGCCAGTGCATAGAGTCGACTCCTACTTGCATAATGACTGTGTCGATGCCATTGTTCCGTGGCGGAAATGCGACTACTCACGCGGATAGCTACTGCTATACCAGAAGGAACTTCGACGGTACGACCACTGGCCCAACTTGTACCGACTGGGGGTTCTTCGTAGGGCCAACAGAGAGCGGCGACCCACTTGTGGCGTCTGCAGCTGGGTGCAACACATGGAGTGAGTGCAAAGTGACACGTTCCCTTGCTGCCTGTGTAGGCACTGCTTGCCCACCTGCAGCTGAGTGCCAGCTGAAGCTTGTGGCAATTTGCCGAGATTGCAATTTCAGCTGCTACACCCTAACGATGCCGCCAATAGACTAGCGGGAGCAAACGGTGGACTCGGTCGGACAACAAACCATGGTAAGGCTATGGCTAGAGGGATAGTTGTGCCTTTGGTGTTGGCGGTATTGCTTGGCACGGTCGCCGTCGCCAAAGTTGTTGGCGGTGTCCCAGTGGGTGTTTCGTATTCACAGTCTCTTTATTGGGGAGTCACGCTTCTCGAAACTGCAACTGCCGTGCTGCTTTGCTGGAGTCGGTATCGACGCCTTGGGCTATTCGTCGGGGTCGTGATTGCGTTCTTAGGGACAGGGCACGCCATCGTCGTGCGGCCGGCCGTCTGTGGCTGCGTTGGCAACTGGCTCCTAATGACCTGGCGCGGCGAGTTGATTCTGGCTGGATTGGTTGGGTGTCTGTCGATTGTTGGATTGTCGCGAAAGACTGCCTAAAAACTCTCACCTTCCCGCTTCTTCCGGCGGGCTTTGAACATCCCAATGCTGGCGCGCGCCGCGACCGCCCGTCACGGAACGCGCAACGAGAACGCACGACTCAGGTCATCGGCCGTGCAACGCAACAGCTGGCCGGTCACAACCTCCGTGCACCGACGTCACCTCACGCATGCGCCGCGACGCGGCACTCTATGCGCCAGCACCGCTGCGCCAGAAAGGCCGACGCAGACTGACCAGATCCGCATTTCTCAGTCAACTGGGTAGTGGCCGCCAGCACCATTAGCCACAGTTCTTAGCTTGCGGAACGCATGGACTGCGGACGCGGCAACGATCCCTTGACGGGCTTGACCTCAGCCTGAACCTCGGGCGTTTCAATCAGAAGCTCGTCTGCCCCTCGTTGCGACTCGCCCTTCTGTTTGGCAAAATAGATGTTGGCGATCTCCTCCTCATCAACGCCAGTTCGATCGATGTAGCGCTGGGGCATCTTGCTGACCATGGTCCAACCGAAGCGCTTGCACATTTTGAAGTAGGAAACCTTGTTGCTCCAGAATGTGGCTGAGGTGTGGCGCATGAGATGTGGATACACCCGGCGACCGAGAGCACACTTACCCACTCTGCGTAGCATCTGCCTGATCGCCTCTCCGGTCATGGGGAAAAGTTGCAGGCTCAAGTCGTCCGCGTCGAGAGTACCGTCGGGGAGCACAACTGGTCGACCGGGGTGTTTCTCGAGCCACAGACCGAGAGCACGAGTGCTGTCGCGCATGGGGAGCACGACGGTTCGACGGAGAGTCTTGCTGAAAGGCACACGCACGAAATAACAAACCGTCATTGGATCATTCGGCACGACCGTTCTTCTCCAGACATGCCGTAGGCGAACGTTTAGTAGCTCCCCCAGACGCAGTCCTCCGTCGAACAAGACCTGAATGATCGCGCGCTGCTGCACAGTCCTGCAGTGGTCCAGCATGCGCCCAACATCTGCCTCGGTGAGCGCGGGCACATCCTTTAGTTCAAAGGAAGTGTCAAACCAGTCCACGAGTTCCGGCACTCGCCGATTCCCACCCCAGAGCCACATGTAAAACTTTCGGACGGTGATCTTGATGTCGGCGCAGTACCGCCTGCTCAAGGGCCTAGGTTCCACGACCAGCTTCTGCCCCTTTCGCTGTGGCCGGCGCGAACGAATCTTGTCGCCGTCCAGAGCCTCAACGAACCTCTCCATATCGGACATCACAACCTCGTCGAGGTTCTTTCCCACGAAATCGATCAGAATAGTCAGTTGCATCAGGTATAAATGGCGTCGCTCCGGGCCGATCTGTTTTCTCGCGCGCCCCACGACGGTCTTGCCAAGTGCTGCTTCTCGCAAGAACTTGGCGACATGATCCTTGTTGGCCTGACTGATGTCTGACCTGGCCATAAACCGAGTGGTCGCGCGCTCTAGTGACGCAACTACATCAACTGGTCGTATTCTCTCGTCCTCAGTGTTGTTTACCTCATGCATGTTCGATAGTGTTAAATAGCCTCCATGTGTTGCCCCTGCGGTGTGTCTTGCCTGTTAGCAGACAGTCACAGATGAGCATCAGCAACGCTTCTGCTCTTCTTATACTATCAGCTGAACTGCTCGGGGAAATCCGCGCAGTGGACAGATATGCCGATTGCGGGGGTAGCAAAGCGGTTAAATGCGCGAGACTTAAGACGTCACTCTCTCATTAGAGCGAGTAGCTAAGCGAGATGTAAGCCATCTCGTGGCTTAGTGCCTTCGGAGGTTCGAATCCTCCCTCCCGCATTAATCTATAAGTTAGGTGCGTGCAACTCCTCTTATCATCAATATCGTTGTAGTTTAGTCAAATTATAAGCTTTTTTGGTCCGTAAATGCCTCGATCACCAAATAATATATAACACCTCAAAGATTGCTAGAGTTTAAAGGTATTGTCAAGATAAGATTGATTGATTGGTTAAATCAACCTTCCTTTAAATGACTTATTTTTTCTACTTGTTTTAAATCAACATCAAACTTTTTCTCTATGAAGACTCCTTTAAATGAATCGATAAAGTTTTTGTCATGAACTGCATGATTAAGTTTCTCTAAATTCTCATGTAATACTTTTAAGTCTCCAATAAACATTAACTTCTTTATTATTTCAAGATTAGTTTCTTTTGCTATAGCTGCAATATCTCTAAAATCAGTTAACCTTCCAGAATGGATCTTCATAATGATTAATAATTCTTTACTTGGAACCATAACTGTAATTTCTCTTTCTATGCCTATTACTTTTCTTTTTGATGAATTTTGAAGCAGAAGGTTATAACCAAAGGAAGCGTTTGTTGTTCTTGAGGCGATACCATCAATAAGCAAATCAATGCTTGCAGAATCTTTTTCATATCTCATAAATCTTGAAGAGTAAGGATTATCTAGGTCTTTTTCAAAACCCTTCTTGAACTTTTCCTTTTTTAGTATTAACTCAAAATTTTCTAAGTCTTTGGATTGAATAACTATATCTGCATCAACAGAGAATCGGTGCTTATAAGATGAAACAGCATATCCCCCAACAATTACAAAATCTAATTTTGCATCGATAAATCTCTGCAAAATATCAAAAATATTGTTTTCCTTAATTATTAATTCCTTCATGATAATGAACTTACTTCTTTATATTCATATCCTAACTTTTTATGATACATTTCATCGATCATCTCTAAAGCAGGTTCAAAATTATAAATATTATTCTTCATAAAATCGATGGTTTCTTCTAAAGAGTCCACATCATACTTTCCATTTTTCACAGAGATTAATTTTTTAACTAATTTAGGGTCATAAAAAGTCCCGTCCTTAGCCTTAATATTTAATCCCAATTTATTACAGTAATACAAAAATGTTTGATAATCTTTCTTTTCAATTTTTATAAATATTGGATAAAACTCTTTGTATCTTGCAATATTATATCCTCCATTAGTCCATACATAAACTGCATCAGTTTGCGTCAATGAATAAGATATTCCCATTAAAGGTAATGTTGAATAGTATAAATTAATTGGATTTATAGTATTCTTGATGAACTGCATTATTTTTTTATAACTTTGATTATCCTCCTGCAATATTATTCCATTCCATTTTTCTTTGAATACTCCCTCTTTGATTAATACACTAATCCACTTATGGGTCCAACCATAAGATAAGCCTATTCTCTTTGCAATAGAGCTCATGCTATCCTGATCTCTAGCAGAAATCAAAATTCTAATGACATAAGGGTTTAAAGTCTCAATATCCATACTATCATTATAATGATAACACTATATAAATATTGTGTTTTGGGAGAAAGATGAAAAGAAAGTTTTCATTATAGGAGATTATGGTCCAGAACATTACTCTATTGAAAGTGTTCATAAAACTAAAGAAGGCGCATTAAAGGCTTGGAACAAACATAGATTAGAGATGCTCAATGATAAAAAAGAAAGTCTCGAAGGAAATAAAACGTGGATTAATGAAACCGGGGAGATGTATGAAGAAATGATTAAGAATCTGTCAAACGAAAATCCTGAAACAATGGACAACGGCGTACATGATACACCATTCCTAGAAGAGCATAAAGTTGAAGAGTAAAATTTAACTTATATTTTATTCCAAAAAACATTAATTCGCTTTTTCTCTTAATTTCTAAATATCTATCCAATTTGTACATCTTATAAATTCAAGAAGCATGCATTCATAACCAATTTTTTTGCAGATATCCTCAGATATTACTTTCTCAATATATCAAATTCATCTGCTGATTGTATATGCCCATTTTCCATTAAATGTTTTACAATACTATCTTTATCTAAACCAACTCGTCTGGCCACTAAGTCTGAATGGCTGTTACGAGCAATACCTTTTTTAAGTTTATATGTAGGTCTTGTTCCATCAAATTCCATTTCTACACCTTCTCCAGCTCCAACTTCAGCGAAATCATCCACTAAGGAATCATCATGAGTTATGTAAACAACGGTTGGTTCTTTATGATATAATCCTTGTAAAATATTTCTAATATGTACGTCCCTTTCCTGTGGCCTAGTCCCTTCTATTAAGTCATCAACTATAACTAAAGAACGAGGAGTTGACCCAAAGACTATTTCTCTTGCACGAGACATATTTCTTCCAAAACTGCCTTCAGCATCGTGGATAGAGTTAGGTTCTCCTGTAAACAAAAATATTCTATCAGCTACACTTACTGTAGCAGACTCTGCAGGCACATAACAACCTTTTTGAGCAAGAAGTTGCGCATAAACAATAGATTTCACTAAAGAAGTCTTTCCGCCAGTGTTAGGTCCTGTTAGAAATGCAATTCTATTTTCATCTAATTCTACATCATTCGGAGTATAATCTCTGTTTTTTATAGCTGTTACTCCATTTACTAAGTTAGTTGCTCTAAAAAAATGTTTAGGAGAATCTACTACAGTTGGCAAAGAAGCAACAGGTAAGCTCTCTGCATAGCTATCATAAGCATTAAGTTCGTCAATTCTTGCAATTGAATCGTATGCTACATCTATACTTTTATCATCAGATCCCTTTAAGAAAGAGCTTACTAAATCTAAAGTTAAGCTCTTCTGTTCTTTTTTATTTCTTCTTATTTTAAAGAAATTTCTAGTAGGTTTCTTTCCTAATTCATTAATTTTAGTGACTAACTCCATTAATTTTCTAGAACCAGTATATAATTTATTACCTTCAAAAGATTTAGCCTTATCTAGCAGTTCAGCTAAGTATCTGTCTTCTATATGTGGAGCTTCGCTTAACTTTTCAGAAAGTCTCCCAAGTTCTTCACCTAAATTTAAAAAATAATATCTAGCATAATCTAAATCAGAAAAGCCTCTATCTCTTTGTCTACCTCCAACAGCATGCTCTAAATCTCTAATTCCAGAAAAAGTAGTCTCTTCCCATTCTTCCTTTCCTTTAACACCAAATAAGGATTTTACATAATCTTTAACTTCTTGATTATTTTTTATTTCTCTTAGTGCTCCATGCTTAGCGTTAATTTCTCCTAATTCATATGCTCTAACAACTCTTCTCTGACCCCTATCAGTTCTAGCAAGCATTTCTAAAGTTCTATCTAAAAGTGCTATTTCTGCGCCTTCGCTGCTTCTATAATCAAGATCCAATACTATAGAAAACAAGCAACATCTTGCTTTTTAAATATTTGTATTAGTACCACTATATAGAAATAACAGGATAAGGAAATTGTTAGATTATAGAGAAAATAGCGGAAAGCGGTGGGAGGCATTATACGGAGAGCGCAAAAAGAGTCACTTCTTGAATTTATCATCTCTAAATTGACTTTCCATCAGCAGGTTTTTTTAAGAGAATTTGAAGCAGTCATTTCCAATAGGATATTACTAAATAGTGACAGAAAGATTTAAATAGCTTAAGAAACATTGTTTTTTATGAATTTGAAGTTCGTGTTTATTGCTTTGATGGTTTTAGCTGTGTCTTTGACATCTATGGGACAAAGTTTAGTTTCTGAACCTGAGACAATGCATTCTTGGTCTGGAAATTACAATGCTGTTCCTGTAGCTAATGATCTTTCTGCATCATCTACGCCAATTTCAACTGTTCCTACTAGTTTATCTACGCCAGTTTCTGTTGAGTCAACTAGTCCTGTCTCTAATAGTGTACCTCCTTTTTCTATAGGTCCTTCTATTAATTCTATACCAACACCTATTGCACCTGTTTTAATTGAGGCTTCTGCTAGTGCTACTCCTATTATACCTGCTGGACCTAGGATTTTAGTTACTTCGAATCCTGTATCTATCGTTCCAGTAAATCCTGTTAATTCTATGCCAGTACCTATTGCACCTGTTGATTCAGGTTATGTGGTTACCTCAAACCCTGTACCTATAGCTCCAATAGTTCCTTCTGTTAATTCGATTCCTACATCCATTGCACCTGTTGATCCTCAGATAATAGTTATATCAGGGCCGACTAACCCTGTTAATCCTTCATCAAATAACAATGATGATAATAGTGGTAGAAATAATAATGGTAATGGTAGAAACTCAAATAATAACGATGATGAATCAAATGGTAGAAGATTAAACACAATAACATTGCCATTAGAAGAATTGAGCACATCTTCTGAAGATGAAAGTGACTCTAGATTTTCTAAAATTACTGGAGCAGTTATTGGAGTTCTTGGAAACAAAGGTGCTTTAGGTTTGGGAATATTGTTAGTTGTTGTTGGGGTAGTTGGATTATTTGTTTATAACAGACAGAGATTTGGAATTGTTAAAGCTAACTAATTTTGATTGTTTTTATTGAGAAAAGTCTATATTGTTTATTATTCCGTCAGCATTGTCTATGACGTGTCTTAAAGCATCATCGTGAGTTGCATTTCTGTTTTGTTTTAAATGTTCTAAAGCACTTGTTGCTCCAGCAATAATTGCAAGATGTAAATCTTTTTCCTTATTCATGAAGCACTTGATAATTATTAGTATTTAAGGATTCTTGCACTATATTGATTTATTATATTGATTTATTATATTTATTTTTAAAGAGAACATACCATGTGAGTGGTGCTAATCCTCCAATAAAATATCCACCTAAAAAGAATGACTTCCATATCCATTTATCATGCCTGTAACCGCTCCTAAAATTGTGGAATTTAATAATAATTCAATAGATGCATCTCTAGGGAATTCACCTGATTCATCTTCAACAGTAATCTCTAATGGAGATCGTAGTTTTCCCAATGCCTAATGGTCCTCTAATTAGAATATAATAACTCATAAAGATAATGTGCTTATCTTAAATTTTAAACTTATTGGAAACACTAAATCAACAAGTTGATTTGGTTATAAGCCTCTGGAGGGGATTGAACCCCCGACCCCCAGTTTACGAAACTGGTGCTCTACCGGCTGAGCTACAGAGGCGTATAAAAGAATAAAAAGGTAGATGTTTTTTAAAACATATGTCTGCTAAACTGTTTACTCTATCTGTAATTATATTTCTTGCTTTGGCATTTGTGATGTTTCTTTTTATTGATTCATTCAATGGAAATTTAAATGAGGCAACAGGGCTTGTTGTAAACACAGAATCTTTTCCAAATTATCTTGAGACACATCCTGCAGTTGAATCATTGCCTAAAAGCTCATCTTTAGAGTTGATTATAGGTAGTAAGACTTATGAGATAGATGGAAAAAATGTTATTTTATCTGATGGAAAAAATACAGATAAAGATATTAAAGTAATATTGCCACAAGGCTATGAATCTGTAATCGGAGAAATTGGGCTGTGTGATGCAATAAAAAAAGCTAATAAAAATAAAGAGCTTGACTTTGAATTATATGTTAATAAAGCAACGTTATTATTAAAATATAGAAAGTTGCTTAAATATAGTGATTGTTTAAACTAAAATGAAATCTAAGATAATTAATGCATTGAAAATAACTGGTCTTGATCCTAAGACTATTGAAGAATTGGTGGAGATACCTAAAGATTTGACTAATGGAGATTATGCATTTCCTTGTTTTATTTTATCTAAGACTATGAGAAAAAATCCCTTAGAAATTGCTAAAGAAATTGCTGACAAAATAAATAAAGATGGTTTTGAAAGAGTTGAGGCCACTAGAGGATATATTAATTTCTTTCTAGATTCAAAGAAATTTGCATATAATCTACTAAAGACAATTTCTAAAGAGAAGAAAAAGTATGGGTCAAATAAAGTGGGCAAAGGTAAAAAGTTTATGATGGAGTTTTCTCAACCAAATACCCATAAAGCATTTCATGTTGGACATATTAGAGGGACATCACTTGGTGAGAGTATAGCCAGGCTAAGAGAATTTTCTGGATATGATGTAATAAGAGCTAATTATTCTGGAGATACTGGGATGCATATTGCAAAGTGGTTATGGGCTTACACTAAGTTTCACAAAAAAGAGAAAATACAAAATGATGAAAGTTGGTTTGCTAAAATATATGTTGAGGCAGTTCAAAAACTTGATGGAAATGAAGATGGGGAAAATGAAGTTTTAGAGATAAATAAAAAACTTGATGAGAAAAGAGATAATAAACTTCTGAAATTGTGGAAAGACACTAGGTCTAAATCTATAACTGCTTGGAAACCAGTTTACAAGGATCTTGATGTTAAATTTGATGAACATTTTTTTGAAAGTCAATTTGAATTGGCTGGAAAAAATATTTCTTATGAATTAGTTAAAAAAGGATTTGCAGAGATATCTGATGGTGCAACAATTATAAATCTAAAAGATAAAAATCTAGGAGTCTGGGTTCTACTTAGAAGAGATGGAACTGTTTTATATTCTGCTAAAGACCTTGCTCTTGCAGAGAAGAAATTTGATAAATATGATGTTGATGAATCTTTAGTTATAACCAGTGTTGAACAAAATTTACATTTTCAACAACTAAAAAAAACTCTCGAAATTATGAAGTTCAAGAATTGGGAGAAGTATTATCATTTAGGTTATGAGTCTGTAAGACTCCCTGAAGGAAAAATGTCTTCTAGAACTGGAAACAATATTCTTTACGCGGATTTTAGAAATGAATTGGTTGAGGCTGCTAAAAAAGAAATAAATAAGAGAGAAAAGCTGAGCGAGGTTGATGCAGAAAAAAGAGCTATTGCAATTGCAGTGGCTGGTATGAAGTATCCTATGATAAAACAAGATACAAACAAAGTAATTATATTCAATAAAGAAGAGGCAATTAGATTCGAAGGAGATACTGGACCTTATTTGCTTTATAGCTTGGCACGAGCCAATAGTATTTTAAAAAAATCTAATAAAATAAAGGGTAATTTTATAATTCATCAAGTGGATGAATATGAAAGAAAACTAATAAATGAATTAGCTAAATTTCCTGAAATAGTTGATGGATCTTCTAAAAATTTATCTCCAAACCTAATTGCACATTATTCTTACAGTTTAGCGCAAATGTTTAATGAATTTTATCATACTTGTGCTGTTATTGGAAGCAAAGAAGAAAAATTTAGGGTTGCTTTGGTTTCTGCTTTTGTACAAGTACTCGAAAATGCGTTGCATTTGCTTGGAATACCTACGCTTGATGAGATGTAGAAAAATTTATATATAATGCATATATAACAGATGTATAATGGCAGAAGGATCTACAATTTTGTTAAGTAAAGAAGTCATAAATCTTTTGAAAGAAGCAAAAGATAATCCCAGAGAAACTTATGACGAAATTTTAAGAAAAATTATTAATATCTATTTAAATTTAAAAAAACGCAATCAATATGACAAATTTCTTCATGAAATACAGAAGCCAAAAATGAAAGAGTTATGGGGAACTAAACATGACGAAATATGGGATAATGTATAAGTTTGGAGAAGTTATTCTCGCGCGGGTTCAGTATGTTGATACATTTGAAATAAAGCCTAGACCAGCTGTTGTATTATTTGAGGAATTTGGAAATATTGTCTGTGCTGGAATAACAAGTAACTTGGAAATGGAAGGCATTCCTCTTAGTAAATCTGAAGGAGCAATTACAGATAGCATAATAAAGCTTAACAGCATTGTAACAGTTTCAGAAGAAATGGTTAGTCGCAAGTTATTTCATCTTTCTGAAAAGAAGAAAAGATTATTGAAAGAAGAATTTATTAAAAGACTATCGCAGTGAGGTAATCTTTAAATACGCCTGAAGAATTCTAAAAGCTCCATGATAGGTATTGAACAAGTTTTGTTGATGAGTACCGGGGTTTCTTTCGTAGTTTTGATTGTCCTTCTTTTCTTTTCTAGTAAGAAGAATCATAAAATAAAAGAAAATAAATATTTGAGTAAAGACTTGATTAAGATAAAGGAAAAGGTTTCTGAAGATTAATGAGTGTGTTTGATGGAAAATACTGAAACAATTTACATTGCTAAGATCAAATGTTCACAAAGATTTTTAATAATACACACTTGGTCTGGAGATCAGCGTCAAAATAGTTATCAAGAAAGTATTGATTATTTGAGAGGATATTTAACTGGAGTCAGAACTAGAACTAAGAATGTCACTGTCTTAAATGGTATTTCGGAAAATGGAAGAAATTTGCCTGCTGGAATAGAAGCTGAGTCGTTATCTTATTATGAATTGGATGACTTAGGTTCAATAGTTAATGGAATTAAACCTTCTAGAAACACTTAAAAAGCACATTATAATCGATTTATTGTAGGCGAGTTGGCACGTTAGCCCTGTGCTGTTACACCCGCGGGCTTCAAGTGAACTTAAAGGAGTACGTGAAACGAACAAACTCTCGTCTTTTACCGGACGTTGAGGTATTGTCCTGTTCGACCGTGCTCCTGTGAACTGGGTCAGACCTTGATCGGAGCAGCCCTAAGCAGAAGCTTCGGTGCTTACCGGAGTGCGATACCGAGGATGGTAGAAGGTCAAACGATTTTTTGACGTCAAGCAAACTCCCCGCCTACGTTATTCTTTTCTTAATACATACAGTTTAAAAATTACATTTACTTTGATTATTTGATGAATAAAAGAGGACAGGTTTTTTTGATGGCTGCACTTATAATTGTAGGGATAGTGATAAGTCTAGTAAGAATCTCAAATCAGAGTACAACTAGAGATAAGCCCGAAGCATTTTTTGATTTAGGAGATGAAATTAATTTTGAAACTAAAAGAGTTCTTGATTATGGTGTTGTAACATCCTCAAATGTCAGTAGACTTGCATCACAATTATTAAACAGTTACAGTGAAAATATAGGAAACCAAGATGTTGCATTTGTGTATGGAAATGCTCAAACTGGAATTTATGCATATTATTATGAAAGTGTGCAAGTTGTTGGAGTTACTCTTCTTGACGGGATACTTGTCCCGATTACTATACAAAGCGGAGAAGAAATTGAAGCTGAATATACTGGAGCCTCGAATAGTGTTAGAATAAGAATTGAGGGTGTAGATTATGTATTTAATTTAAAACCTGGACAGAACTTTTATTTTGTATTATCTAAAGATGAAGATGGAGAGAAATTTGTTACTGTTGAATAAAAGAGCAGTTAGCCTTATGGTGGGATATGTTTTACTTATAGCTATTGCTGTAGCATTATCAACGGCTGTTTTCTTTTACTTAAAACTTTATTTACCTGATGAAAGACCTGAATGTGATGTTGATATTAAACTATCAATAGATTATGCTTCCTGTACTCTGAACCGCCCTACAAATCCGCTCTTTTCAACAATAAATTTGAATATAACTAATAGAGGATTATTCAAAGTCGAAGGTGCGTACGTAAAAATAGGAGATTACAATAGAGCATTTAGAGAGAATTTGAATCTTGATTTAAATTTAAATTCAATATGTAATGGAAACACGAGTGTCTTAAATCCAGGTGAAAAATTTTGTAAGACATATACTTATAATTTAGTACCTACTCAAGTACAAGAGATAAGTGTTCAGCCAGTTATATGGATAGAAAATGAGCCTGTTCTTTGTCCTGAAGCAGTTGTTACTAAAATAGTTCCTTGTGTTGCACCTTGATTTTATTTCTTCTAGTGTCGATGCATGTCAACATATAAAAACAAATGTTTTCTTTCTAAAAGATGTTCAAAAAGGGTGTTAGTCCTGTTGTGGCTACAGTTTTGCTAATTGTTATTGTTGTTGTTCTTGCAGCTATTATCTTTATTTGGGCCAGAGGCTTTTTATCTGAAAGTGCTACCAAAGGAGATAGAGTTGTTGAAAGTTCTTGTGAAGATGTAAGATTTGAAGTGCAGATAGCTCTAACTGCTTCTCAATGCACTGGAAGTGCAATAGACATCAACAACATCGGAAATATCCCTATCTATGGGGCTAAAGTTCTTCAGTACGACGATGCTACTGGCTCTGTAGAAGTTATTGACCAGGCATTTAATGGCGGTACTGTGAAAGTTGGAATGTCTTCTTATGCTTGCCTAGGATTTACTGTTAATAGCGGAGATAAATTTAGAGTGATACCTAAACTGCTTGCTGAAAAGGAAGAAAGAAAAATAGCTTATACTTGTCCTGAAAAAGATGGACAGACGGTTGTTTACTAATTGAAAAGATATAAAAACTATTTTTTGCTTTATACTTTATGGTGATGTTTAGAAAAGCTGTTAGTCCTGTTGTTGCTACTGTACTCTTACTTGTTTTAACAATAATTATTGGAGGAATAGTATTTTCTGTTGTAATACCTTTTGTTAATGATAAACTTGGGGACAGTAAGGACTGCCTGGATACATTTGAAGGCGTAGAATTTCCTGAGAGTAGATTTAATTGTTATGATTCTAATTCTAGCGAAACTGGATTTTCTGTTAAGATAAACAAAGAAAAGATATCAAAAGTTAAAGTTGGACTTATTAATAATAATGGAAATTCTGATGTTTATGATATTTATAATGGTTCAACTGTCTCTAATTTAAGAGTTCTTGGAGCTAATCCTGATGATCCTTTAACTTTCCCTAGTGTTGGTGGTCAGAGGACTTATGTAACTACTGGAGTTTACCAGAAAGCAGAAATCTCTGCGTTGACTGCATCTGGTGAAGTGTGTTCTGTTGCGGATACTATTGAGTTTGAGCCTTGCAACGGAGTTAGTTTCTAATGAATTTTAGAAGGGGACAAATCTGGGTTGAGACTGTAATCTATACTCTAATAGGTCTTGCATTAATAGGACTTGTTCTTGCAATATTAACACCTAAAGTAAAGGAGTTTAGAGATAGATCCGTGATTGAACAAACAATAGGGTCTCTAAACACATTTGATTCAAAAATTGTAGAGATACTTGATGCTCCTGGAAATAAGAGAAAAATTAATTTTAGATTAGACAGGGGCGCGATCTCAGTAGATTCGATAGAAAATGAACTTGAATATGTGCTTGAAGAATCTAATGTGCGTTATTCAGAACCTGGGGTTGAATTAAATCTTGGAAGAATAAAAGTTTTGACTGAAGAGCTTACTGAAAGATATAAAATAACTTTATCGCTACCTTATGTTTATAACATTACTTATGATGGATCAGATAGACAAAAACAAACTTTTACTCCAGTAAGCATCCCTTATGAGTTCTTTGTTGAGAATAGGGGTATTGTAAATAATAAGCCTTGGATAGACATAACTGAAGGTTCTTAAAGATAGGTTTAAATGTCTCGTTGATTTTATTTTGTAGAGGTGAAAAATGGTGATAACTATAAATCCTAATCCTATTGTACCTGATTTACCTAAGACAATGGATAGAACAAAAATTGACGTTAGGTATGCATTAATACAACCTTTTGCTAATGCTCATATTTATTGGGATGATAATTCTGAAGAGCTCATTTATGATGTTGAAGAACCACTTTTAAAAGAAGATGAAAAGGGCGTAATTAAGAAATTAGAAGATGCTATGATTGAACTAATTAATGTCAATGTAGTTACTGAAAAAACTCCTGAAAAAATAATGGAGTATGTTGATAAAACTGCTAAATTTCTTATAAGTGAATTAAATATTAAAATTGAAGAAGGAAGTTATGAAAAGATATTCTATTATTTATATAGGGATTTTGTAGGTTTTAATGAAATAGAACCTTTATTGAGAGACTATTTTATAGAAGATATTGAGTGTAATGGTGTTAATACTCCGATTTACATAGTTCATAGAGTATATAGTAATATTAGAACTACATTAAAATTCAGCGAGATAGATCACTTGTCAAGTTTTGTTGAGAAGCTTGCTCAAAGGTCTGGAAAATATGTTTCTTATTCTGAACCTTTGCTTGATGGAACATTACCTGACGGATCTAGAGTAAATGCTACATATACCCAAGATGTTACCTCTAAAGGACCTACTTTCACTCTTCGTAAATTTACGAAAATACCATGGACCCCGATACAACTTATATCATTCAATACTTTAAGTCCTGAGATGCTTGCATACTTTTGGATTCTTGTGCAATACAAATCAAACATATTTATTGCTGGAGGAACTTCTTCGGGTAAAACTACATTACTTAATGCTATTGCATTTTTTATTCCTCCAGAGGCTCATGTCGTTAGTATTGAAGATACTAGAGAACTAAACTTACCTAGAGAAAATTGGATTCCTGCAGTTTCCAGAGTTGCTATTGGTAAAGGAGGTGTTGGAGAAGTAGACTTATTTGATTTGTTAAAAAATTCTTTCAGACAGAATCCTAACTATGTTATCGTTGGAGAGGTTAGAGGTAAAGAGGCTTTCGTATTATTCCAGGGAATGGCTTCAGGACACCCTTCTATAAGCACAATGCACGCTGATTCTGTTGATACTTTGATAAAACGTTTGGAAACTCCCCCTATTGAGCTTTCACCTACTCTCGTGAACTCTCTTGACTGTGTAGCTATAATGACTCATGCACTAATAAAGAAGAATGAAACTAGAAGATTAAGAGAGATAGTTGAGATAATTAATGTAAAAGGAGATGGAATGGTTTTGGTTAATACTCCTTTTGTATGGAATCCAGGTCAAGATACTTTCTATTTTAAGAAAGAAAGTAAAGTTTTCGAGAAAATATCTGTTCGTTATGGATTGACTGTAGAAGAATTACAAAAAGAGTTTGCAAATAGAACAAAACTGTTGTATGAACTTTATAGGAGAAAAATATTTGGTTTTGATGAAGTTAGGAAGATAGTTGTTGATTATTATCGAAATTCTAAACTTGTTTTACAAAGGTTTGGCATAGAGTAGATTAAAAGATATATAAAGCAATTTCTCCTTTCAGTTTTATGAGGAAAGAGGATGTTGTTTTAGCTTACAAAATGCTCGTTCAGATGAAAGATATTGTAAACAAACTGGATAATGCATTGGAAAAACATGAATTTGAAATGGTCTCTCAACTAAAAGAAAAGTTGTTTGAACTACAAAGGAGTTTTGATAAAATACTATGATCATTAAAAGTTTGAAATCTAATATTGATGCTGAAATAGGGATGATACGTGAGCTTGATAATATTTACTCTAATGAGTCTCAGCTTGATTCTGAAGAAATTAGAATATATTCTCAAATAGCCGAGTCTTTGATAAAAAGAATAAAAATATTGAATAATAGTTTGCCTGAATTAATAAATAAAATAGATAATTTTGATTTGTCAAAGAATCAATCTGAAAAATTTAAAAAACTAGAAGTAATTCCGTTAAAAGAGGTTTCAGTTTTTGTTTCTGAGAGGGGAAGGAATGAGTTCTTGAAAGAACTTAATATTGATTCTCAGTTACTTAAAAAAATAAAGAAGAGACAGAAAGAAAAACCAAAAAGAATAGAAAAATTTAATACTACAAATTGGTATGGGAAAACTTCGAATAGATTTTTCTTCAATTTCTCACAGAGACTCGTTAATGAAGGTTCTTTCAAATCACTTATACTTGATATAAAGAAAAGTAATCTAAATATACTTTCAACCACTTATTTGTCTATGATGTTTATGTCTATTTTAGTTGCATCTTTTGTAAGTATATTTGTTATGATATTTATGCTATTTTTTACTGTAGATTTTTTTAACTTGTCAATAAAAATATATTCAGAATCTTACATATTGCGCTTAATTAAAATTTTGTGGATACCTCTTGCATTTCCTGGAGTTGCTTTCTTGCTTTTCTATTCTTATCCTGCTGCTGAGAAGAAATCTACCTCTGGAAAAATAAATCAAGAAATTCCTTTTGTTGTTATTCATATGGCCTCTATCTCTGGAAGTGGAATTGAACCCATTGAATTATTTAAGATAATTGCAACAAGTAAAGAATATGAATTTGCTGGAAATGAATTTAGAAAAATATTAAACCAAACAAACCTTTATGGTTATGACTTGAGTACCGCTCTAAGAAATGTTTCTTTATCTACCCCTAGCTCCAGATTCTCTGAGTTACTTAATGGGATGGCAGTTACAATAAATTCTGGTGGGGATATGAGGAAATTTTTTGAGAAAAGAGCTGAAAGTTTATTACTTGAGTATAGACTTGAAAGAGAAAAAGCTAATAAGTCTGCTGAAACTTTTATGGATTTGTATATTAGCATAGTAATTGCTACTCCTATGATTATGGTTATGCTACTTGTTATAATATCCATATCTAAAATAAGCACTGGTTTCAATCCTACTCAAATGACTACAGCTATTATTGGACTAGTAGCAATTGTAAATGTTTTGTTCATTGCATTTCTGCATATGAAACAGCCAAACTATTAAAATGATACTAAAAAAAGCAAACTGGATAGGAATAATATTTGGATTAATCTTAATTGTTATAGATTTTATATTTTTCTTTGGGGAAAATCTTTTCTACTTTCTTGTTGGAATAGCTATGACTATAATAGCACTACCTTTTGTTGCAACAACTATATTTGAAACAAACCTTGAGAAGGAAAAAAATGAACAGTTTCTTGAATTTGCTCGTGCACTTGCTGAAAATGTTAAAGGTGGGACTCCTATAGGACAGAGCATAAGAAATATGAAGAATAAAAATTTTGGTTCTTTAACTGAAAACATAGGAAAACTTGCTAATCAAATATCTATGGGAATTCCTATGAGCAGGGCTTTAGATACGTTTGCTGGAGATATTGGAAGTGTTACTGTAAAAAGAGCAATTGGCTTAATTAAGGAAGCAGAAATGGCTGGTGGTAAAATAGATGATATTCTTGACTCTGTGGCTTCTTCTATTTACCAAATTGAAAAATTGAAAAAAGAAAGGGCTGCTTCTATTTCAAGTTTAGTTGTTCAGGGATATATAATATTCTTTATATTCATAGGAATAATGTTAGTTATGCAATTTAAAATTATTCCATTGACTGAAGATGTGCAAAATGTGGGTGGTTTGGAAGGAATAGGTAGTAGCGGATTTGGACAGTCAGGATTACCTGTTTCTAGTGGAGATAGTTTCTCTACTGATGATTTATCCAGACCATTATTATGGATGCTTTTACTTCAAGGATTATTTAGTGGTCTTGCTATAGGAAAACTTTCAGAAGGCTCAATAAAAGCGGGGGTAAAACATTCTTTTGTTATGACTATTGCTGCATTTTTGATATCTACAGGGGCTAAACTATTTTTGTGAATTATTTAATTGATGGATGGTTAGCATATTGTTTGAGAATATTTATAAATAAGAGACTAGATTATGATATATGAATAAAGTTAGCATGGTTTTGGTTTCTATTGTTTTGTTTCTATTTGTTGGATCTGCGGGCATGGTAATTGCTCAAAATAATGAAAATAATAATTCTAATGCTGGTAGGGGAAGTGAAATAAACATGACTTATGGTCAATGTGTTGTTGAAGCCGTTGGCATAAAAAACATTTGTTATGATACTGTAAAAGGGATAAGAGGGGAGTGTATAACTACTGTTGGTAATGATACTGCTCAGACAAAGAAATGCAAGAATGATTACAAAACTGATATGAAAAAATGCAAAGCTGACTTTAAAACATCTAAAAAGGAATGTATAATGAAGACTAAGCCAGGTATTTGGGCAAGAATAAGATATAGCTTCTCTTAAAAAAGAATTCTTACGTTGATAAAGTATTATGCTGTAGTCTTCTGAATAATATAAAACAATTCCTGCCTTGTTCTTTTGACCTCATATTTATAATTTAAAACTTGTAGGATTTTTTCAAACCATCTTCTGTATGGGCTATTCATTGGTTTGCCTGATAAAGTTCTTGTTGCGAAACTAATTAAGAAATACTTCGAATCTACTTTTGTTAAAATATCTTTTGTAACTTTATTTCTATCATCTCCTAAAATGTCTAGAACTTTAAAGATAATACATAGATCTACTTTTGGAAACAGACTTTCTTCTCTGATGTCTTTGTGATAAATATCTCCTTCTATCTTGTTTATTTTGAAGAACTCATTTACTATTTCCAAATCATTTTGGTTGATGTCATAAGCGTGATACTTTATCCCTTTTGAAGCTATTGCTATTGGATTGACACCACAGCCTAAATCTAATATACTTTTCGGATTGATTTTTTTTATTATATCTTTTACTAATGGATAATCTTCTAATCTCTCTCTTGTTGATGAATGTTCTTTTAACAATCCAATTATATCTTCTTTTTTTATTAATTCCTGCCTATTTTTTATGTTTGTTTTAGAAGCATATTGTCCTGTATATCTTCTTAGCTCTTTTCTGACCTCTTTTACTATTATTTTTTGACTCTTTTCTGAATTTATATATTTTACTTTGTTTTTTAACAAATATGTTTCTAAAGTTGACTTAACAAGGCTGTCTGGAAGACTATTTAGCTCATATTTTTCCTTTATTTTTCTTACTAGGTTTTCCATGTTTCTAATAAGGGGCAATCTATATAAATAAAGCTAATTTTCCCAGTTTAATGTCAAAAAAGGGGTTGAGTCACATAGAATTTGTGATTTCATTTGTTATATTTATAGGATTTGTTGTATTTGCTTTTGTGTTTTTTAATCCATTGCAAAGCCAAAGAACTTTGAAGTCTACTATGGACTATGCATGGATAGAAGTCTCTGAAGAGACCAAAGAAATTGTTGAAACTTATGCTATTTCTATTGATAGCAGTCAATTAGTACCCTCAATAGTTTCTTTAAAAATACCTGGAATTTCTATGAATTATAATGCTACTGTTGAAGATGAAGATGGTGTAATTATTGAGACTTATAAAAACAATGGATTTGTCCATTTTGATAGAAATGGAACATACTTTTTTAGGATAAGGTACTCTCCAATAATAAAGAACTCTCCGGCTTCTATAAATGGTCAGTCTATTGAAAATAAATATTTTATTTCTTCTTCAGATACTGAAGAGCTGTATTTTGAAAGTTTGTTTCTCGAACTTAATAGAAGTTATTTTTCTAATTATACTGAATTAAAACGAGAACTTAATTTACCCAATAGGCTGGATTTTGGTTTTGCTGTTCAGTTTAGTGACTCTCAAATAATGAGTTTAAATGAAATTCCTGATAATGTTGAAGTTTTATCAAAAAATGATAGAATTGAAATAATAAGAAATTCTGGAAGAAGAGAGTATGCGGATATTAGGGTGTTAGTATGGTAAGTAGGAAAGGAATTGCTAGAATGATTGAACTACTAATTGCAATAATTTTAATTTCTATAATTTTAATTCTTGCATATAAACAAAATTTACCAAGCCAGGAAACTCAAGATTTATCTGAATTTGCTAGAGATTTACTATCTGAAATAAGTGTACGAGAGAATTTAAGAAATGAAATTATACGTGAACAAACAAATGTTAATAATATGGTAAATACTCTTGCTTTTGTGAATAATAGTCTACCTGATTATATTAGCTTTGAGTTAAGGTCTTGTGTGATAACTAGTTCTTGTGGACAATCTGCTTATGTAGGGAATGTATTCTCTGCAGAAAGAATAATAAGCACAAGTAAGAGTGATTTTAATCCTATTAAGTTAAGATTATTTTTATGGGTTGAATAACCAATTATTTTCTAGAAAATACGTTGTTTGTTTTTAAGACTTCAATTTAGTAAGAGTGAAATCTGGAGTGTGAATTACTGACATATCCCAAACGATCGCCTGAGGCCATCCAAGACGTACCGGTCAAAGCCGAAGAGATTCAACCTGACGTCGTCCTCGTCCAAAACAGGAACTGTGATTTCTGGTTTTGAAACTTGAATTTGATCTAGAACATAAACATAGCTTCTTTTACCTATTTCCTCTTGAATTTCCTCCAATTTTTCTGGAGCTGATTCATCCATTGTTAATACAATTGGAATTGGATTATTTCTCATTTGTTCTGAATTTTGCCATTCTTTTGCAAGACCATACGGAATTCCAGCTATGCTTCTAGCTCTATCAAATGTAACCCCTCTTATCGTATCTCCAGTTAACCTATTTGTTAAATCCTCTTCATCCATGACAATTCTTCCATCTGTAACTTGAGGTCTATTTTGAACTAAGATTATTCTTGGAGTGCAAAGCATTGCTGTGTTTCCTGAAACAATGGAGGTTCTTGCTGTTTGAGTAACTCTGTATGCACCATCTACTCCTGGATTAAGATGTGCTCCGTGAAGTATATCTAGTTGGTTTCCAAATGTTCCTTGCCTAAAACTCGGTCCATAATCTGCTTGCCTTAATTTGTTAAAGTTTCCTGGACCTTTTGAGGATGCATTGTAAAGTACTCCATTTACTTCTACTGGAGTCACTCCTTTTGATAATCCTTTCGATAAAATTCTGAATGTTGGCCTACTCATATTTTTTAGATAAATTTGATGTATTTAAACTTTTTTATTGTTGTTATTATAAAGAGGTAATATTTTATCTGAGTACGCTTTTAAACTAATTAAGAACTTTATTGATGATTTGTTTGAGTTTTTTATTAGAAGCTGAATTATAAATTCTATTAAGAGCGAAGTTATTTATACAATAATTGCTGTTTAGAAAAATGAATAAAGGATTTGAATTTTTAAAGCATACTGGAGACCTAAAATTTATAGCTCATGGTAAAAACCTGAATGAAATGTTTGAAAACTGTGTTCTTGCAGTTTCTTCAGTATTCTCAAGAGGGGAAAAAATTAGACCATTGAAAAATAAGGAAATTTCTATTTCTGGAAGTGATTATGAATCTTTATTGTATAAATTCATTGAAGAATTAATTTACTTGTTTGATGCTAAGCAGTTTGTTGTTTCAAATGCTAAGGTAAATTTGAATAAAAATAATATTAATGCTATTTTATATGGAGATAGTACATTAAATTATAAGTCATTAGATGCAATTAAGTCCCCGACTTATGCTGAGATGTATGTTAAACAAAAAGATAAAATATGGGAATGTCAAGTTGTTTTGGATGTATGACTATTGTTTAAAAATATCTAATTAATGATATATATGATTAAAATGAAAGAAAAAATTAAAAAGATATCTGAATTTGTTTATGAATTATCTAAACAAGAAGGCATGAATGTTCCTGGGAGAATATTCGCTTCTGAAGCATTGTTTGAAAAAATAAAAAGCGACTTAACATTGACTCAAGTTAAAAATGTAGCAAAATTGCCTGAGATAGTTGGATACTCTATGGCTATGATGGATGCACATCAGGGTTATGGTGCTCCTGTTGGAGGAGTTGCTGTATTTGATGCTAAAAAAGGAATTATTAGCCCAGGAGTGATAGGTTTTGATATTAATTGTGGGGTGCGTTTAGTCTCTACAAACTTAACTAAAAATGAATTCTTGAATGAGAGAAATAATATCTTAAAGGATATTTACAACAGTGTTCCTTCTGGAGTTGGAAAGAAAAGTGAATTTAAGTTAAATAATAAAGAAATTGATCGAGTTTTATTAAATGGGGTTGGTTGGGCTATTGAAAAGGGATATGGTGATGTAAAAGATAAAGATAAATGTGAAGATAGTGGAAAAATACTTGGGGCTGATGCTTCTAAAGTTTCTGCTAAAGCGCGTGGAAGAGGGATGAATCAACTTGGAACTCTTGGCGCTGGAAATCATTTTCTTGAAATTCAAGAAGTTGAACAAATTTATGATGAGAAGATTGCAAAAATATTTGGAATAAATAAAATTGGACAAATTACTATAATGATACATTCAGGTAGTAGAGGGGTTGGACATCAAGTTGCATCTGATTATATGAAAAAGATGGAGGATGAATATGGGTTTAAACATCTACCTGATAGACAATTAGCTTATGCTAAGATAGAATCTGATTTAGGAAGAGATTACTTGTCTGCAATGGCTGCAGCTGCTAACTTTGGATTTGCTAATAGACATTTGATTATGCATCAAATTAGGAAAATCTTTAAAAAATATTTCCCTAAATCAGAATTAAATTTAGTTTATGATCTTGCACATAATATTGCAAAATTTGAGGAACATATTGTAAATGGGGTTAAAAGAAAATTACTTGTGCATAGAAAGGGTGCTACTCGTTCTTTTGGACCTGGTAGAAATGAATTGCCTTTAATCTATCGAAAGGTAGGTTGTCCAATATTTATCCCTGGAAGTATGGGCACTTATTCTTATGTCTTAGTTGGAACTAAAAAAGCTGAAGAACTAACTTTTGGAAGCACTGCTCATGGTGCTGGACGCCTTTTATCTAGAAGCGAAGCGTCTAAAACAATAAATAGTGAAAGCTTGCAAAAAGAATTACAAGACAAAGATGTTGTTCTTCAAACTGGGAGTTTGAAAGGTGCTGTTGACGAAGCTCCTGAAGCATACAAAGATGTTAACGAAGTTGTTCGTATAAGTGATGAACTTGGCATTGGAAAAATGGTTGCCAGACTCAAACCCCTTGGAGTTGTAAAAGGATAGTTATTTTAATAATCTTTATAAAGTGGCGACGGCATGACTCTTTATGAAGAGATTGGTGATGTTATTATTTTGTAGTTTGTTTTGTATTTTTTTACTCACTCTAAATGTTAGCGCTCAAACTTGCACAGATAATCAAAGAATTCTAAGGATATCAGATATATCTAATGCTCATGGGGAAGTATATAATGGGGCTGGAAATTATGGAACTCAAATATGTTTTCCCAGTTTGTTTCCTGGTTATCCTGTTGGACCTAACCCTCATGATTGTACTGGGACTAATTTAGTTTTAAGACTTAGTGATTATACTAATGCTCATGCTCAAACTCCAGATTACACTGGAATAAATTATCCTAGAAATGTTTGTTATGGAGATTTAATTTGCGTTAGTAGTACAAGTGCTTGTCCATCTGGACAGACTGAAGTTGTTTCTCTCTCTGCTGATACAAATGCTCATCTTGGGACTGCTGGATCTAGTAATTATAACACTAGAATTTGCTGTAGAACTAACTCTCCTCAAATATATAATCCAATATGGAAATATTATGATGGAACTGTGATTCCTGCTGGAGCTAATATTTGCTCTAATCATATTATTACTGCGAGTGTTCAGACTGTTTCGATGGCAGATAATAGTCAGATTCAGTTTAATTTCTATGATAGAGATTTAGGTCGTGATGATAAAATTGCTACTTTGTTTGCACCTGTGCTAAACAATCAAGCAAATATTATTCTAAATTTAAGTGACTCAGTCATTAGACAAGTGATACAAGGACAACTTCCTGATGGAGATAATAGATTGGAACTATTTTTCAGAGCAAATTATTCTACATATTCTAATGAATCTTATGATATCTATTATCAAGATAACTCAAGCTTATGTTCATTTTCAAGTCCTATTGCAAATATTACTGCTCCAGTTCATAGAGGAGTTTATTTTCTCAATAGCAATAGCGATATTAATTTTGTATCTGGATGTACAAGTCAAATTGGACCTGTTCAAAATGAATGGACGATAACTCAAGGATCTAATTCTTTTACAAGAACTGGATCTAACTTTCCGCATAGATTTACTAGTCCTGGACAAACAAATGTTAAATTAAGATGTACTGATTTGGCTGGAAATTATGACATTGCTGAAAGTCAGATGTTGATTGTTGCCAGTCCTTATGTTCTTGCTTATATACAAGAGCCTGAATTTAATGAATTTGTATATACAACACCACCTACTTCTGGACCTTATTTTCCTCAAAGCGTTCCATTTAATGCTTCTGATAGTTTTGCAGTTGATGTAAATGGATGTAGTGTTCAGTGTATTGGTGGAGATTGTCCTGCTGAAACTAAGAATGTTCCTGCTGGTTGTACTCCTAACCCTTCTGGTGGAATTTCAATAACTTCTGCTACTGGTGGAAATAATCTTTACAATACATTGAATTTTAACTGGAGATTTTGGGATCAGGATTGGAGTGATGAATGGATCAATTTTGAAGGAAATGGAATTTATCAAGGAACTGCACAGTATGATGATTTATCAAATAGTGTAAATGATAAGCACATGAGTGTTTCTATAACTCATACTAATGGAGCAAATGCAGTATTTGAAAGAGAATTTACCTTAGGTAGATGTTTGAATAATGGGAATACATATTATGCTTCAGGTTCTTTAAGTTACTCTACTAATCAGGAAAATGATTATTGTAAAGGTGGAGACTTTATTGCAGGAACAGCAGACGACTGTTGCGCCGCTGGACTTAGATGCATGCCTGGTGTAGATAATCGGGCTCTTTATTCTTGTCAAATATCTGGAAACATAACTTTAGAATGTAGTGATTTCACAAATCAAAATGCTTGTAACAGTAATAACAATACTGCTATTCCCTTAGCTTCTTATGGTGGAAACCCCCCTCCATGCACTTTTTTACAATGCTTTTGGGATACTGCATCTAGCCGTTGTGGTGTTAGAGCAACACAATATGCTAATACTTCTACGGGTGCATGTAATGTTGGAGGGGGACCTATTCTTGGAGGTAATTGTGCTTACACTACAACTACGAGTGAATGTATTAATGGAAGAAAAACAATAAGCTATAATGTTGTGTCTGGAACTTGTCCTAGTAGACCTTCTGTAACTGTTCCTTGTGGTTCTTTAAATTTTGAACTTAGTTTCTTTGGAATCAGACAATTTTTATTTGCTATTCTGTTGATAGCTTCAGTTTACTTTGTGTTCAACTTTTTTAAGGGAAAGATATATGCGAAATAAAAATTTATTTTATATAAATGGATTAATAATTATCTTAATTTCTTTTACAATTATCGGAGTTTCCGCAAGTGTAAACTATTTGCATAATAACATATATTCAAACTATTCTAGTGGTGAAGTAATAAGGGGAAACTTTAACTTAAGACTTGCTAATCATCCTGGAGATGTTGAGGTAACAAGCAATTTTCCTGGGAGCTTGACATTGATTGATTTGATAAAAAATCAATCTGGATTAGTTGAAGGGGTCAATTATAATTGCTCTACTAATGGTTGTCAAAATGATTATACTTCTTCTGGAAATGTCAATCAGATGCAATTAAGTTCAGGTGAGACTGGGTTTGTCGGATTTGAAGTTCAAGGTTCTGGAATCGAAATAATGGATGCTAAATTAAGAGTAAGTTCAAATGCTCCTTCAAGTTGTATTCCTAATCTTTATGTAGATTTACTTGCAGATGGACAAAATATATTCACGAGTAATCGGGGCAGTGGTGAAAGCTGCGGTGTAAAACATACAGGATGTTATGACTCTTCAAATGTGGGTTTGGCAACAATTGTTACGGGAAGAGAATATTGTGAAAAGATAGTTATTCCTGCAGGTCCATCTTTTATAGTTGGTGGTGAAATAAATAGAGGTACTGGAAATTCTAATTTAACTATGAAACTCTATGATTTTGATACTACTTCTTTTCTTGGATCTTGTAAATTGCCTCAAAATAGCCCAAATAGTCAAAGCACCCAAGAATTAAGCTGTGTTGTAAATCACTCCTCTTATGAAGCTGACGAATACTATGTTTGCATCACAACAAGTTTAAATAATGGATACCAAATAGGTCAAGAAACTTTATCTCCTACTTGTGGTACTGCTCAAGGATTTGGTCAGCTAAATAGTGATTTTGATTTATTTGCTGAAACTATGATGTATGCTTCATCTCCAAGTTTAGTAATAAATCAAACAAGCTATGAGGATCTTGGACAGATTATTAACCAATATGTTCAAAATGTTTATGGTGGAGATTGCCAAAGTAGTTCTTGTTTTATACCATTAGGGATTTTTGGAACAAATCAAATAGTTGACTTTAATGATGCTGAATTAAATTATGAAAGTTTTGGAGCTTCTCGTCCAAGTACTCAACAGATTCAGGAACTGGATCATTATGCTACTAGAATAACCTCGAATAACTTAACTCTTGATATATCTAAAGCAAATTTTATGATTCCTATAGAAAGTAATCGCAATAAATTTGAATTATACTTTGATGGTGACTTGTTGTTTGATAAAACTATTTCTATTAGAAGAAGTTTTTCTTTTGACATAACTCCCAAATCAGTTGCATTCGGTCAGAATACTAGATTTACTGCTTTTTCAAATTCTACTAATATTACTAGAACAATTTGGAATTTTGGAGATGGGACTCCTGTTCAAACAGTTAATGGGAGTTTTATATTTCATGCATTTACCAGAAATAATTCTTCATTTGATATTAATGTTACTGCAATAAACAATCAGACTCAAACAACTAGACAGTTTAGGGTGTTTGTAGGAAATCCTAGAGATATTGCTAATTTAACCATAATTGAATATCGAAGAAGAATAACTAATATAACTAATCAGATTAATTCTTATCCATCCTGGGCTGTTCAAAAAATACAAAGCTTGGTAAGGCTTAACAATTTAACATCTGGGTTAAATTATATAGAATTATCTTATAACAATGCTTCTACTGAACAAGATTATCAAGATATTATGCTTGATTTAATTGATCTAGATGTTCCTGCTTATGTTTCTTCTAGAAGTTCCGCAGATAATCTTCCGTTAAGCATAGGTTATGAAAATATTAATTCAAATTATATTGAACAAATTGAAAACGAAGACTTTTCAGACAACGTTGCTTTGAAAGACCAAATAATTGCTTGGATGGATGATAATTTTAATTCCCAGATATCATTTAGAAAAATAGAAAAAACAGGAGATAATGGCGTAGAACCTATAGGAACATTATTTACAATAAGAACAAATCCTCTTGTTTCAATCAGTACAAATACTTATTTAATTCTTGGACAAAATATTGATAGTGTTGGTTTGTATAAAACAAACTATAATCCTCTATCAGTTACATCTGGAGTTGATTATATTTTGCTTGACACATCATCTTCTCAATTATTTGAGTTCTTTATTGAAGGAGACATTGATGCTGAAACTCTTGGTGCTTACATTTCTCCATCTCTTGAAATTTTAAGTAATATTGAAGCTCCTAGTGGTGAATGCAATATTAATAACATTTGTGAGAATGATGAGACTGCTGGAAGTTGTCCTGAAGATTGTTCTAAAAGATGGTTTAAATTTACATTGATTGGATGGGTAATATTAATAATATTTGCATTTGTAGCTTATATAATATTACAGGAATGGTATAAAAAATATTATCAAAATAGTTTATTTCCTGAATCTAATGATTTATATAATTTAGTTAATTTCATATATAATGCCAGAAAATCTGGACTTTCTGATTCAGATATTAAATCGAGACTCAAACAGCAAAAATGGTCTAATGAAAGAATTAGATTTGCGCTTAGAAAGATAAATGGCAAGAGGGTTGGAATGTTTGAGATACCTATATTTACTTGGAGAGAACATAAAGAGACTGTCAAACAGATAGCTGATAGACAGCCACAAGGTGTAATTAACGCAAGATTTATTAAAAGACCTTATTACACATGAACATGTTAAAACTATTATCAAAAATATTTGGAGTATTTAAGAAAAGAGATAATCTGAAAATAGGGTTCTATGGGCCTCCTAATGCTGGTAAGACTAGTTTAGCAAATTTATTGTGCATGGATTGGACTGGAGAAGAGCTTGGAAGCGTTAGTGAAGTGCCTCATGAAACAAGACAAGTTCAATTTAAAGAGAAAGTAGAAATAGAACATAAGGGTAAAAAAATGGTGTTGAAAATTGTTGATACCCCTGGAATAGCAACTAAAATTGATTATGAAGACTTTTTAAGTTTTGGAATTGCAAAACAAGAAGCTAAAAGAAGAGCTAAAGAAGCAACTCAAGGGATTATTGAGGCAATAAAATGGTTAGATGATATGGATGCTGTCGTTATTGTTCTTGATTCGTCTGAAAATCCATACTCTCAAGTTAATTTAACAATTATTGGCAATTTACTAGCAAGAAAAATACCTGTATTGGTTGTTGCCAATAAGATAGACTTGAGAAAAGCTAATATTAAAAAAATAGAAGCAGCTTTTCCAGAATACCCTGTTGTTGGAATATCTGCTAAAAAGGCTATGAATATGAATGAATTTTATGATGCACTCTTCAAACTAACTAAAAAAGTTTGAAGCGGATTTAAATAAACATGGATTTAAAATGAGTGTGAAAAAAAACGCGAAGCTTAAAGGATTGAGTATACATATAATGCCATATTCAGAGATAAGAGAGCTTACAATAACTGAAAGAGTGAAGAAGATACTCAATTTAATCCTGGGGAATAGAGTGGTGATTTTACAGGGTAGATTGCGTCCTGAAGAAGAAATAAGGCTTATAGAAGATACTATGGCAATGGTAGACCACATTAAATCTTTTAAGGGAATTGAATTAGCGGTTGTTGATGCTAACCGCGATGAATCTGGATTCTTTTTAAAGATGAGAAGAGGAATTGCTCGTGGATTAACAGGAGAATCTAATTCCCTTACAGTTATTGGTCCTGCATCGATTGTTAAGGAAATAAAGAAAGACCCTTCTAAGATAGAAGTATTTTTTGGGTAGCTAGATTTATTAATATAAAAATCTCGAACATTTTATGCCAAATCAATGTATTCATTGTGCTGAAGTTTATCATGATGGTGCTAAACAGACTTTAGAAGGATGTTCAAAATGCGGAAGCAGATTTTTCTTTTACTTAAGCGAAGAGAAATTGCTGAAAATTAAAGGAAAGACCGAACCAGCCCCACTAGCCGAATTAACTCCAGAAGATAAGAAGAATATTGAAGAAGATATTCGTGAAATAACTGGGATAGAAGAGATAGATGCTCCTGTAATTCTTGATTTAGAAACTGTTAAAGTAACTAGTCCTGGAAAATACTTGCTTGATATTCCTAACTTGTTTAGTAAAGATAGGCCTTTAGTTTACAAATTAGAAGATGGTAAATATGTCATTGATTTAGCTTCTACCATTAAAAAGAGATGAATTATTCTAAGACCATATGAGCTTTTCTAGAACCATGAATTTCTATCCTCTGTAAAGGTTTTAAAGGAATTATAACTCTTGTAATGTATGTCTAATCAAATACAAAGAGTTGTTTCTGAACAGATTAAAAAACTAAAACCAGATGTTGAAGCAATTAAGGAACTTAATAAAAGAAGCAAAGATTTTATTGCTAAACTTGAAAAAGAAATATCTAAAGCCAAAGTTAATGCTGATGTTTTTGTTGGTGGAAGCTTTGCTAAAGGGACTTTACTAAAGGCAGATAATTATGATGTGGATATCTTTGTTAGATTTGATGCTAAGTATGAAAATATCTCAGATATGCTAGATAAATTCCTTAGAAACTTAAATATAAATTCCGATACTAATATTGAAAGAGTTCACGGATCGCGTGATTATTTTATTGTTCGCTTAAGAGACATGCCAGGATATTTTGAAATAATTCCAGTTATGAAAATAAGAAAACCAACTGAAGAAAAAAATGTAACCGACTTAACTTATTTTCATGGACCTTATGTTAAAAAAAGAATTTCTAAACTTGAAGACCAAGTTAGAGTTGCTAAAAAATTTCTTAAAGCTCAAGAGGTATATGGTGCAGAGACTTATGTAAAAGGTTTTTCTGGGTATACTGTTGAATTATTGATAATAAAATATAAGAGTTTTGTTAAAATGCTTAAAGAACTTATTAAAGTGACTAGTGAAAAAAGATTAGTTATTGATTTGGCTAAACACTACAAAAAAATAAATGAAGTTTTTATTCAATTGAATGAAGCTAAAATTCATAGCCCTGTAATCTTGATTGACCCGACTTACAAGGAAAGAAATGCACTTGCTGCACTTTCTCATGATACTTTTGCTAAATTTCAAGATAGTGCTAGGGATTTTCTAAGAAACCCTTCTTTAAAGTTTTTTGAGAATAAAGATATTAGTATTGATAGTGTTAGAAAAAAAGCTGAATCAAAAAAATTAGATTTTGTTTCTATTCACCTTGGAACAGATAAACAAGCTGGAGATATTGCTGGAACTAAACTGAAAAAGTTTTTTGATTTAGTGATTAGAGAAGTTAAAAATAATTTTATCCTAAAAGATATTTATTTCAAATACTCTGGAGGAAACACGGGAAATGGTTATTTAATCGCTAAGCCGAAAAAAGAAATAGTTCGGATAGGACCACCATTACATATGAAAAAGGCTGTAATGAGTTTTAAAAATAAACACGCAGTTACTTTTGAAAAGAACAAACATATTCATGCAAGACTTGATATTAAATTCAATTTGAGGGAATTTTTAGATTCTTGGAAATCTGGGTCTAGAGTATTAATGAAACAAATGCATATAACTGAATTTAAAGTTGAGGATTAAATAAGGAAACTTTCTGAAATCTCCTACCGAACCGATATAAGCCTCGGGGTATTAAACCCAGAAATTAAATAATATTATTAATTGAATATGGTAATATTAAATTAATATTTCTTTCTTTCTTTTGAGCGTTTAAGTTTATTAAAAATGGGTTCTTTGTCTTTGGGTATTCTTCAATAAACTTCTTAATACCTTTAAAGTCACTTGAATTTAATTCGCTTTTGAACTTTACTTCTATTGGTATTATTAATTCACCATCAATTATAAAATCAACTTCGTTATCGTTCTTATCTTGCCAGAATTTTATTTCTTTAAAATTATGTTTAATTAGTTCAGATAGGACAAATCCTTCAAATAAGAATCCTGAATCTTCTCTTAAGCTTGATTCATTAAAATTCTTTATAAAATAATTCCTTACCCCATTGTCTATAAAGTAAATTTTTGGGATTTTTACTATTTCTTTATTTTTATTTGTATAAAATGGTTTAATAATTTTAATTATGAATGTCTCTTCTAATATTTCTAAAATATTCTTTATTTCTTTAAGACTATGAGGTACTAGGTTTAACAATCGATCATGTTTTATTTTTTGAGCATTATTTACTGCCAAAAACTCTATTAGCTTTTTAGCACCTAAAATTTTATCTATTTTAAGATAGTCTACGAGATCTTTCCTTACATATAAATCAAATATACTATCTAAGACGTTTATCTTCTCATCTTTTGTTTGTTTAAGAGCTACTTCAGGATAGCCTCCGAATATCATAAATTCTTTTAGTAATGAATCGTATTCTTTTAATGATATAGCCAAGTTAGCTCCATTCAGCTTATGTAGATTGCCATAATTTTTAATGATTTCATCTTTTTGCTTAAATATTAAAAATTCCTCAAAGTCTAAAGGGTAAATCTTTGTAATTATCTTTCTTCCTGCAAGTGATTCCTGAACTTCTTTTTTTATTGCTAAAGAAGATGAGCCAGAAGCATATATTTTAACATTTTGCAGATTATCATAAACATTTTTTAATATTTTTGTTACTGCAGAATATTTTTGAAACTCATCAAGAAAGAGATAGAAGAAGTCTTCTTTATTTTCTTCATATCCATGAATTTTTAATGTGTTTAAAAGTGATTCAAATGTACTTATCATTTCATAGTTGGATAAAATGTCTAGATCAAGATATAGACACTTGCTTGTTTTTGAGAGTTCTTCATGAAGTGTTTTAAGGATTGTGGTTTTACCTACTTGCCTTGCCCCAAGTAAGATTGAGACTTTTTTGTCTTTTGATTGATTCAATAAACTTGGATATATTTTTCTTTTAAACATATTCTATTTTTACTATTTAGTATATTTTAATTTACACTAAAATGTACTAGTTAGTAACTTTAGAGTAAATGAGTATTTAAATGTTTCGACTTTACACTATTTTTAGTGTTTGAGATATTTTAGTGTGGGCTAAAATATATATGTTTGGGATTTTAGCGTAAAATTCTATATTCTCTGTTTAGTGGTTTTCAAAAGACATTGAGACATTATTTGTTAATTGCCTCTTCAAATATCTTTAATGCGGATCCTGAAAAACTCCTAGCAGTGTCAATATAGATGCGAGATGCTGAAGGTCTTGACACCTTTTCAAATCCCCATATAGTAACTCTTCGGTTGTGCGGTTCTTCATATGCTAGTTTACCAAGTGTAGATGGTTTTATATCATCATCTCTACCTTCTAAAACTCTAGCCAGACCTTCTTTTACAAATGTTGTTACACTCTGACCACCTCTTGTAAAAGAGGAATATTCTGCAAAGCCAAAACAATTCTCCCCCAAATAAAATGATCCCATCATTGGAACAATCTTTATTATTGATTTATCCCTTAATTTTTTCAATGAATATTCATCTGTAATGATTATTCCTTCTTTATCTCTTGGGGGGTTTACATAAATGCCTTCAGAAGTCTTTACTATATCTCCTACTGCAACTGCACGACTAATACCTTGCGGTCCATAAAATAAATAAACATCAAGTCCATACTCTCTAGAAAAATCTGGAGCATTTTCTTTTGCTAGTTTGAAACAATAGTCTGTCCACATCCTTGAAATTGCTTCTGATGTTGTATCAAAGTTTTGTTTTGTCATCTTTTGGTTAATAAGTCATCTTTATTTACTATAACAGGTTTTAAAACATAAGTAAGACCATCAACTTCAACTGTTTCTCTATCTTTTGAAACTTTAAATGTTGGATGGTTCATTTTAATAATTCTTAAAAGTTTCTTGTTTCTGTTTTACTTGGATTAAATTTTAAAACTTTATCTTCTAACCCCTCAAAAGTATCATTTCTATTTTTTCCAGCTACTTTTAATGTTAAATCTATTTTTCCTTTATTTTCACTAGGTTTATATTCAAAAAAGACACTACAATCTAAAAGATGCATGAATATTGCATTTTCTGTTCTAAATAAAATAGTAGTTCCAGGTCTTTTCTGTGACATAAGGTTAGCATAATTATCTAAATCTTCAAAACACTTTTTAGCAACACCCGTATAATTTCCTACTTTTATCGATTGAGATATATAACTCATCTTACTTCTCCAATAGGCCTGACAAAGAATTAGCAAAATAAGGTGAATTTATCCAAACACCTACTTCTTCTTGCATGTTTTCTGGATGAATCATTAACAACATTTCTTTCTTATCTATGATAAAATATTTACCTATCTGACCAGATTCTTTTATCTTAAGTTCATTTCTTGATGCCATTCTCTTAACTTTATATGAATCTCCAGATAATGATATTTTTATTTTTACTTCTTTATTGATTTTGCCTAATATTGGTAAAAGAATTCTTGATTTGTCTTCAAAGTCTTCTGCAGTTGTATGAATTACTATTTCTTTTTCTGCTGAACCAATCATTTCTTTTAATTTTGAAATTAAGTTTGATCTGCCTTTAATATGTCCAGACAACTCTTCAATCTTTACAGGAGATATTCCTTCCTTATGTAATTGAACTAATTCATCATATTCTTGCGTGCTTTTTAAGTTTGAAAGAGTAGTTACTTTTTCTTGGGCTTTATTTAGAGTATTTGTTTGTATTCTTTCTAAAACTGTTTTTGGTTCTACTGCTATATATCTTACAGGTTTTCCCATTTTTACTATTGCAAATCCTCTCTTTGTTAAAGACTCTAGAACATCATAAGTTCTTGATCTAGGAACTCCTGAAATTTCAGCTGTTTCTCCAGCAGTAACTATGCCTTTAGAAAGTAATGCCAGCCAAACTTTGGTTTCGTAAATATTAAGATCAAAGTGTTCTTTTACTTTGCTTACTGTTTCTTGTTTTAGTATCATAAAGGAGCAAAAAACTGAGGGTATTTAAATGTTTCTAATGTTGTAACTTTAAAGGGGTTATATTAAGATAAACTTAAATACCTCTTTTCAGGACTGAGTATAAGGCTTAACTGATATTATGAAACTTCAAAATGTAAAGGTAGATTTTCAAGTGACTGGATGGGTATGTACAATCTGTACCCACCCTTGTTCAAGCGGTTTATCTCTTTGTCTCATTTTATTAATATACTGTTTGGGGTCTTGAGAATCTGTTAGTATGGCAACAATATCCTCGATAACAAACCACCATTTATCATTAAACCATGTTCTTCTTATTTTCTTATCTTGAAATACAACAAGTGCTTTATTTTTATCCATGGTGTTTAACTCTAAAATTAACTTATATATCTAATTTGTGGTTTACTTTGAAATTACACTTATATTAAATTAAATAAGCAATTGCTAAAGCGATAAAGCAACCTATTGATATGAAAGGCATTGCTGGATAAAACTTGCCTTTTTCTGACCTATAGAATAAATATGCTAAGGCTAAAGTAGCCCCTAATGCTATTATGAATGCCTGCCACAAGCCCATTGTTCTCAATACTACTCCTGCTAGAATTATAGGGAATACTACGTCGCCTCCGCCTAAAATTGCAAGATTTACTCTTATCTTTTTCAATTTGTTTTCTTTCTCTTTCATAGATTTTACTTTGCTTAGAACTAACCTATCTTCTTTTCTCATATATGGAACAAAGAAACCTGAAAACAGTTTTAATTTTTGAATTTGGAACTTAGCCATTTTTTGCATGAAACCAGCATGCCATACTGCATATATGTCATATACAGAGATTATTACTAATAAAACTGCTACTGACCAAATGTTTAGAATTGGTATAAAAACGGTCGCAATACCTGGGTAGATTAGAAGCTCTGTTGCATTGTGTACAAACATATTCCTATGAAATATTTTTAATATCCCTAGTGGAATTGCAATTATAACTGAAATCAAAGCAGCTTTGGGAATAGGCATTAAAAATGCATTAAGAGCTATTGAAAGTCCCAAAATGACTACTATCGTGAACCATCCCCTTAGAAAAGTTTCTGCTTTTAACTTCATCAGGAATAACATAAGAGTGACTGCGATGCATAATGCTATTATTATTGATAAAATTGATTCTTGAGGCTTAATGTCTGTTGGTGGATCTAACCCGTAAGGTAAATTGTAAATAGTTTCATTTGTTACTTCGCCTGTTGTTTCATTTACAACCTGTTTTATTTCAGGCAAATATGCGTGTGCTACATAAATTCCTATTAATTGTGCTACAAAGAATAAACTTATCAGAATTAATGTAATTTTTACTGTGTGCTTCATTTTTTCTCTTTCAATTTATATAAATGATGTATATATTTAAATGTGGTGAAAATGAAAATAAAAATGTTTAAATAGTATTACTCAGGTGATACTATATGGAAGTTAATAAGTCAGATATGGAAACTGTTCCAGCAAAACTAACAAAAAGAATAATTGATGAAATGGAAGAGTTGATAAAACAAGGATGGTATGCAAACAGGTCTGAATTAATTCGTGATGCTGTCCGTGAACTCGTTAAAAAACAGAAAATTGTCCAGTTGGAGTCTGCTATAAAGGAAGATATTCAATGGGGATTATATGGAAAATAAAGCTGTTTCTAATACTGGTCCAATAATACATTTAACTGAAATAAGCTTTATAGATGCTTTGGAGATATTTTCTAGTATCTTTACTTCTAAGGAAGTAATTGATGAGTTGTTAAAATATAAGATAGGTCTTCCAAAAAAAGTAAAACTTAAGAATTTGTCTCATTCTTCTAAAGATATGGTTAAATTATTTACAAATAAATATAATTTAGATATTGGTGAATCATCTGCAATTGCGCTCGCATTACAAGAAAAAATAAACTACTTTATAACTGATGATCTTGATGCGCGAATTGTCGCTAAAGATTATTCTCTAGAAGTTCATGGGACTATTGGAATTGTACTTCGTGCTTTTAGACAAAAAATAATTGATAAAAAAACAACTATTAATAAGATAAACGAATTGTATAATCAGTCTTCTTTGTTTATTACAAAGGATCTTGTAAACAATGTGTTAAAAGCTGTTGAAGAATTTAGATAATTATTTTAATCTTATTGTTTCTAAATTTCTTGGGACAACTGTCTCTATCCCATACTGCCTATAAATGCTTGAAGCTAAATCAAGGCATCTTGATTGTTCTCCATGACTTAAAATTATTTTTTTAGGTTTTGGAGACATTCTTGCTATGAACTGCATTAATTCACCACGACCTGAGTGAGCTGATAATCCAGACATTGTTTCTACTTGCATATTAACTTTAACTGTTTCTCCACCTAATTGATCATCTATTTTTACAACTTTATTTCCTTCAGAAACTTGTCTACCCAATGAATTAGGCGCTTGGTAACATCCGAAGATTATTAAATTATTTTCACTCTCTGCAAATTCTTTAAAGTATTGAACTGATGCTCCCCCTGCTAACATTCCTGAAGTAGCTATAACAATACATGGTCCTCCTTCAATTACTTCCTTACGCTCTGTAGGAGAACCTATTCTTTTGAAATATGGTGAAACGAAAGGATTCTCATCTTGGAATATCCTATTTCTTAAATTGCTTCCTAAAAATTCTGGATATGCTGTATGAATGGCAGTAATATCCCATAACATTCCATCTAGGTAAACTGGAATTTCTGGGAGTTTACCTGTACGAATTGCCTCTTCAACTCTTAAAAGAGTTTCTTGTGCATGACCTAAGCCCAATTCTGGAAGCAATATTTTTCCGTTTCTTTTTATTGTTTCATTAACTAAAGAAAAAAACCTTTCATCTACTTCTGAAGCAGGTGGCTGAATCTGATCTTTAGAACCATAAGTTGATTCAACCATTACTGATTCAACTCTTGGATAAAAGTTTACTGCTGGATCTAAACACCTTGTTTTTCTATAGTTTGAGTCTCCTGTATAAACAAAGTTGTGCAAACCATTTCCAATATTTACATGAGTAACCGCTGAACCGAGTACGTGACCCGCATTATAGAAAGTTATCCTTATATCTGGAGTTATATCAAAAACTTCTCCGTAGTTAAGACAAATAGAATGTCTAACCATTTCTTTCACATCATCTGGTCTGTATAATGGAGATTCTGCCTGCTTGTAAGCAACTCCTACAAGATCAAGAGTAAGTAATGCTGCTATATCTCTTGTAGGGGGAGTCATATATACTGGACCACGATACCCCATTTTGTAGAGGTAAGGAATAACTCCGCTGTGATCCAAATGAGCATGCGATAATACTATTGCGTCAATTGAACCAAGATCTCCTATTTCTGAGACATCAAGATAAGGGAACTTTTCAGGTCCGTGGAGTATTCCCGGGTTTATTCCGCAATCAAAGACTATCTTTGATTTGGGAGTTTGTAAAAGCAAACATGAACGACCTACCTGACGACCACTTCCTAGATATGTGAGTCTAACCCATATATCCATCTTTTCAGGATTCCAGTTTTCATAAACCTTTTTTCCTATATCATTTAAAAATTTCTTTCTATAATTATTATTTGCATATAAAACGTCTCTTATCTTTTCAGTAATTTTTGAATGAATTGCAGGACTTCTTTGTGTCTGGATTGTCCACATTGTTGAATCCCTTATTTGCTTAAGAATTCCTCCCTGTTTTCCGATTACTATCCCTGGACGTTTTGCTTCTACTATAGCTGTGCTTCTTTGAACGTCGAAAATTATTGATTCTATCTCTGCTTCTGTTGGAACTAGTTCTCTAATAGTCTTTTCAGTTTCTTCTTGTGGTGCTAATAAACTTGTATCTGCTCTAATTTCTATTCTTTTCTTTACTTTTTTTACTACCTCTCTTATTTTTTCATCGCTATTTCTAAAAAATTCTTTATCTGTTGTATAAAGGACTATGTTAGCTCCTTCGAAGATTGCTTCACTAACTACACCATTAGGTAATTCACTTTTTATTGCTTTCAATATTTCACTCATTAGAATTTTACTTTGTATGATTTTCGAAACTTACTATAGCTTCCTTATCTACTACCTGTTTAATTTCACCTTTTTTTACTGTATAAATATCAATTCCAGCTCCAACTGATGGTTCTCTTGCTGTTGCGGCTTTAATACATTTAGTAACCATTAAAATAGCCTCATCAATAGTCATATTTTTCTTATATTCTGAGTCTAAAATAGGGTGTGCCTGCATTATTCCACTCCCTGTTGCCACATAACTATTTGATTCCTGGATATACCCATCTGGAGATATATCATAAAGATAAATTCCTTTCTCATCATATCCTGAAATTATAAAATGTGTTATGCTTGGAATCATTGATGGTGTTCTGATGTTTCCATAAACCATATTTGCTAAAAAATTAGCTGCTTCTGGAACGGTTATTCTTTCTCTAGTTCTTAGTTCTTTTAATTTAAATTCTGCCCTCATTATTTCCAAGACCTTCCTTGTATCCGATGCAGTACCAGCAGTTGTGGCAATCATTCTATCTGTAATTTCTAGGACTTTCTTGGCTGCGCCTGCAAGATACGAAACTCCTCCACCCTGACCACCATAAGATTGCCTTCTATCTGCAGCTACAACTATGCCGTCTTTGCATACTATGCCAATTGTTAATGTTCCAGTTTTTAGAACGTGTTTTGAAATGTCTTCATTCATGAGAATAAAAAATACCCTTAAGTTATGTTTTAATCATAGTATTTAAATTTTTTCATCTTGTGGAATTATGTTTGTATACCATCTTACTCTGCTACTACCTTTGAGATTCCATTAGTTTTTCTGAAACGTATTACATGGTCTACAAAACTCTCTATTTTTGTTTCATGACTAACTATTAAGAGTTGTTTTACATTTAACTCACGCAACATATCTCTCATTTTGTCTAATTGCTGTTCTGAGAATCCCTCTGTAGGTTCATCTAAAATGACTACATCTGATGTTTTTATTTTACTTAAAACTGAGTTTATTAATTGGTTTAGTGCTAGTCTGTAAGCCAGAGCTACTGCTGTTCGCTCTCCACCTGAAAGAAATTCATAGTCTAATTCAAATTCATTATGAACAATTACTGGAGAAAAATTTTCATCTAGATACACTTCAAAGGCATCTGTGGTAAGCATTGAAAACCATTTATTAAATATTTTTGTAAATTCCTTTCTCAATGCAATGAGAATATTCTTTTCAGTGAACTTTGTTAAATTTGTGAAATTGTTTGATAACCAGCCTTCTACTTCTAACATTCTTACCAGTTTATTTCTAGATTCCTGACCCTTCTGTATTTCAATATTATATTTTGATATTTCCTTATTTGTTAATTCTATTTCTTTTCTTATTTCTGCAAATTCTATCTCTCTCATTTTTTCTGATTCTGCTAAAATAGATAGTTCGTCTTTCTTTATTTTTAATAAATTTTCAAATTTTGTATATTCAAAAGAATGTTTTTTTAGAGAATCTATTTGCTCATTTATCAATAAAACATCTTTTTCAAAAGCTTCTTTTAATTTTAAGAGTTCTTGTTTTTTGATCATATGCTTGTTCAAGTTTTCTTGTCTTGCATTTTGAATCTCCATAGCTATTCTCTCCTGTTCTAAAACATTAGTTATTTCTTTATGTTTTTTTAATTCAAACTCAATTTTTTGAATTTCAGACAACAAAACTGATTTATCATCTATTGCTTTTTTTATTTTTGATTCGGTATCATTCATTATGTTATGTTTGTGAGCTTCTGGGACATCTTGCAAACAAGTAGGGCAGTGTTTTAACTGAAATATTTTATTCTTCTTACTTATTTCTTGCTGTCTGAACATATCCAAAGAACTGCTTTTTGAACTTAATTCAAGATATTCTTTTTCTAACAAATTTATTGTGGACTTTTCTTTAGATATTTGATCTATAATTGTTTTGATATTAGTGTTTGAGTCATTTATCTTGGAGCCTTCTAATAAATCTTCTACATCTTTGAGGTCTTTTACAAATCTTGATATCTGCTCCTGTTTATTTCTTCCCATTATTGAAAACTTTTCTATTTCCTTCTTGAAATTTTCTTTATCTGCAACTAATTTTTGTAAGGAGTCTACTTCTTTTTCTTTCAACTCTTTTTCATATTTTAATTTATTTACTTCTTCCTGTTTAGCAACAATGTTTGACTCTAATATATTAACAAATTTTAGACTTGAATCTAACTCACTCTTTTTTGATTCTATTGATGCAGATTCTGCTTGTAATATTCTTGATTCATCTCGTATCATTGTTGCAATTCTTTGAATATTATCCTGTATCCTTTTGTATTTGTCTATTCCAAATACATGCCTCAAAACATCTAACCTTACATCTGTGCTTTCTTGAATTATCTGTTTCATCTCTTCTTGAGGTGTATAAACTGTGTATTTATACAAAAGGTTATTTTTTCTTACAAAATCTAGGGGGTAATTCAATAATTCTAGAATTTTTAATTTTACTTCTGTTACTGAAGATTCGAATCTGCTCCCATTTATAGTTATCGCAGCAAAATCCTGATTTATTGATTTCAAACTTCTCTTTAATCCTCGGTCTATTATTGTATGAACTCCATTAATATCCATTTCTAAAGAGACTTCACCATACTCTTCTCCATTGGATAGAAGTGATGAACCTCTTTGCCCTGGTTGCAAACCAAATAATGCATACTCTATTGCTAAAAGAATAGATGTCTTCCCTGAGCCTACGTCTCCTGCAAGAAGCACAGCTCCTTCTGGAAATTTTATTTCCTGTTCTTTGTAACTTCTTATATTTTTTAATCTTATACTTTTGAAAATCATGGGAATAGAACTTTTATTGAATCTCCAAATAACCTATCTTCAAAAGTTCTAGATGTTTCATCTTCTTTTTTCTCCATATTAAGCATTAATAAAAGTAATTGTATGTGTTTGTTTAGATCATGAGGATGCTTGCTACAGAAACTATCTATTATTTCTTTTTCAAAGTCTTCTGTCTGAGGAGTTACATCAACTTCTACTATTGGAAAAAATAACCTAGTAGTGTTTTTCATAAAACACCATACTCCATGTTTTCTTGAGAATTCTTCAATTTTATTGAAATTTATATCTGTTATTTTTCCTCTTTCTAAAACTCCTTTTAATTTTAGAATTAAAATTTTATCTTTTAATAAATGTTTTTTTAATTCTTCTAAAATTGTCTCTGTTCCTATTAAAGAGTCTGTTATTTCTAAGTCTAGAACTAGAACATCCTTTAGTTTTACGTTATGTCTCTTGATTTCTTTGTTTGTGTCAACTATATAGAAAGTTCCATATTGTAAATCTTCTAACTCGCTTGCATTATTTGGGTACATTGGTCCCCCATATCTTGCATTTCCTTTTTCATACTGTAGATGTAAATGCCCTAGTGCTAAATAATCTACCTTAGGTAGACTTTCTCTATCTACTGATGGAATATCTAAACCTGGCAGAGCATCTTTCATTGTAGTATGTAACATCAATATTTTAAATAATCCAGGGGCATCTTGCAACTTTATTTTAGGAATATCATAAACTTCTAATCCTGTTTTTTTTCCAGGGTAACCGTAAATGGCAACATTTTTGTAAATTGTTGGCTCTAAAATTATAGAGTCGTCTTTTTCTTGAGCCTTGAAAACATTTGTTCCAAAACCTGACTTTTCCATTACATCTAGAAAACTTTTTCCTGAAATTGAATAATCATGACTTCCAGCTATAAAGAAGATTGGTATATTTGCTTCTTTTAACTTACGAAATTCA
Organism: Nanobdellota archaeon; assembly: GCA_038045705.1. Classification (GTDB taxonomy): domain Archaea; phylum Nanobdellota; class Nanobdellia; order Pacearchaeales; family GW2011-AR1; genus SICU01. Next base: position 32,061 of record JBBSXO010000005.1, on the reverse strand, counting down.
TTAAAAGCATCTTTTATTATTTCTATTGGTGGATATGGGGAATCAAATAAATCTCCAGCTATAAGGATGAAATCTACTTTCTCTTTTTTACATGTTTCTAAGGCGCTCTTAAAACTCTCAAAATTGAGTTGTTGCAACTCTGGGTATCTCCAACCACCTAAATGGCAATCTGCTAAATGACCAAACTTCATAGGTTTTGCTGAGATACTTAGTTTTTAGGTATTGTTGTGTTATTATGCTTGAGCTCTATATCTTCGACATATGTTTGTGTGAAACACTATCAATATTATTGCATTATTTTATCCAATCATACCATTCAAATGCGGAAGATGATTTTCTATGAATGAGATGATTTCTTTCTTGAATTGAGTATTTAATGAGATGCCTATGAAATTTGGCTTGTTGTATATTAGAATCCATCCTTTATTTGAGAGTTCTTTTACTACTTGTTTTAAGTTTGGAAATCTTTTGAAATGCTCTAATCTGTCATATTTGTGTCCCCAGTTTTTCTTTGAGTAAGCAAGTTTAAACATAAGCTGTGCTTTCTCTTTTTCCATTGAGATTATAAACTTGAAAGTTATTTAAATGTTTCTTACTTTGATAGTTAAATTGTCTTTAAGAGAAAGATTTAAATAAAGACAAGATTTAAAGAAGTTATGAAAAACGAAGAAAACAAATCTGCATTTTTGGAATATTTTGGCGATACTCCGAAACTAAGATTTCTGGATTTCTTAATTGGAAATCACTTTTTTGACTTCAACATGACTGACATGGCAAGAGAATCAAATATCAGTTATAATTCTTTAAAGAGTTTTTTTGAAGAATTTCTTGATAAGGAGATTATTGTTAAGACAAGAAGAGTTGGAAAATCAGATATGTATATACTGAATCTTGAAAATCCTACTGTTAAGAATTTCTTAAAATTTGCATGGTTTTTGACAAAACAAGATTTAGGAGTTAAGAATGAAGAGCATGATTTTGTGGCTCAAAATATTAATCATTTAATGAGGTAGCTAGTTTTTTAGTTATCTCTTATTTCTAAAACCTCTAATTTTTCAAAGAAAAAATTCTTTGAATCTATGACTTTTGACTTAAGTTTATTTTTTTCTAATAAATTATTTATTCTTTTCATTGGAGTTAAAGAAGAGACTAAAAGGAGAATAATTCCATTATTTTCTAGATACTTTTTGGCTTGTTTGAGCAATTTTAGAATGAATTCATCTCCTTTTTTTCCACCTGTAGTTGCTAATCTACTTTCTTTGTCTTCCTGTTTGTTTTCTGGAAGATAGGGTGGATTACAGATAATTAAATCAAACTTTTTATTGACTTTGCTAAAGATATTTGACTTGATTTTTTTTATTCTTTTTTCTTTTATGCTATCCAGAGCATCTTGATTTATATCCACTGCCGTAACTGATTTTGCTCCTGATTCTAAAGCTTTGATAGCTAAAATTCCTGAACCTGTACATATATCCAGAACTGACTTGTTTTTAGCATATTTTTTTATTGTTGACTCAATAAGATAAGAATCTTCTGCTGGTTGATATACTAAGCTCATAAGCTTAATAATTCTAAAATATCATCTTTAAAGATTATTACTGAAACTAAAGAGAGGACTAATAAAAGAAGTATGAATATCAAGACTATTATTTTTCCCATTCCAGAAGGGCTTGTCTTTTGGGAAGGAAGAGGTTTTAGTGGCCTTAGAGGTTGTATTGGTGGTATAGGTGTCACGGGTGCTTTGTATTGTGGCGGATTTGGCATCTGTTTTTGCTGGGGAAATTGTTGTTGTGTTTGATATTGTGCAGATGGTTGTTGGGGTTGTTTTTGAGGTTGCTCACTAATTTGCATTTGAGGGGTTTGTTGATTAACTTGTTGCTGTTGTTGTGTTTGAAGGGCTGGATTACTAATCATTATGTAATCAAATGCTTCTTTTACATCTTTCATAGGATAACCTGAATTAATCAAAGATTGAGCAACTCTTTGAGGGTTACCACCGTGATCTATGGCATTCTTCAACATTCCAACTATATCATCTCTCATGCTACTTTTATTGACTCACCATTTGAGAGTAAGTGAACATTATAACCTTTTTTATAACCCATTTCTTCAGCAACGTGCATTCCAGGTATCGTTTTTGCATGGTCTCCATGAGATGGAATTACATTTTCAGGATTTGTTAATTTAATTAATTCCATTAGGTCTTCTTTTGAACCGTGACCTGAAACGTGAAGATTATCATGTATTCTTGGTTTGAACTCATCTAAACGCCTCATTAATTCTGATCTAGAAGCAATTGTTTCAGGAGCTGGAATTGTTTTTGAGCAAAAAACAATGTTATCTCCTGGTTGTATTCTTAGAGGTAATTGATTCCTTGACATTCTATCAAGAACTGAACCTTTTTCTCCTTGATGACCTGTGCATACAACAAGATACTTATCTCTATTTGCATCTACTTGTCTTAAAGTTTTTTCTAATTGTTTTTTGTAAGTAGCCATTATTATTTTACTTTTGAAAGGAACTTGATTTATTGATTCCCCTGCTAAAACGTATTTTGCCAGACTTCTACCAATAAAAACTATTTTTCTGTCCAATTTTTGTCCGAAGTCTACTATTGATTTTAATCTTGCTATATGTGATGCAAAGGTTGTTACTATTAGACCTTCTTTATTTCCTTGTAAACTAGACATTGTATCCCTTACCATATCTCTTGCAACTTGCTCTGAAGGTGTTTTTTTCTCTGAATGTGCATATAGACAGTTTACTACTAGCGCTTTTACTCCTTCTTTGGATATTTCCTTTAGTCTCTTGTAATTTGGTTTATCTCCAATTACAGGAGTATTATCTAACTTGTAGTCATTTGCATATAAGACTACTCCATCAGGAGTATGGACTGCAACTAAAGCACATTGCAATGTCGAATGAGTCATATTAATGAACTCTACTTTGTATTTATTTTTTCCATTAATTTGTGCTATTCCATTTGATTTTACAGTATGCATTTTATTACCTGCAGGAAGACCTCTTTCAGGCAATAAATTTTTTAGAACTTCCATGGTGTAAGGGGTTCCGTAGATTCCTGCCTTGTACCTATGGGCTAAATATTGGACTGCCCCTACATGGTCTAAGTGAGCGTGTGAAACTGCAATAGATCTTACTTTATCTCTAAGTTTCTTTTCATCCAAGTAATGGTCGTTTGGTAATGCTCCAATTGATCTCATTCCTTGCTCTGTTGGTACTTTTTCTCTTTCGCTTACTCCAACTAACGCTGGGATAAATAAACCAGCATCACATAAGGTTACATCATCTCTTGACTCGACGGCAGTCATATTTTTGCCCACTTCACTAAAACCACCAACTGCATGAATTTTTAACATATTTATTTACTGGGCTGTAAGTTTATAATGGTTTGTGAAAAATTATTATAGATAACCTTTTGTTCTCGCCTTGTCAGGATAAAAAGTATAAACTATTCCTTTTCTTGAATCGTATGAGGGTTTGCTTAAAACGTTTTCATCAACTAAACCATCAATTCCATCTGCAAATCTTTCTGTAGACATATTACCTACTGCTTTAGCTAATGTTCTTTGAGGAATTATACCTGTTAGTTGATTTTCGGCTATTCCTCTTACTAAATCTTTTTTAGAGTCATCTTCATTATCCATTACGTAGATTAATCTTTTACCTTATTAAATATTGTTGACATTGAAAAGCTATAAATACATATGAGATAATTTTATTTTATGGAACACCACATCAATGTTTTATATGGGGCTGTGATTTTGCTTCTTGTTGTTCAATTAGTATCATTTACATTTATTAGCTCACAGTCCGCTAAATTGATTGCTCAACAAAATAACTTTGAAGAAGAAATCAAAGGATTTTTGGGTAGTGTAAGACAAGAGAACCAATATAGAATAGGAGAGATTGTTAGAACAATATCTCAACAAAGAAGTGATTTTGAAACTCAAATAGATTTACTAAAGTCTACACAACAGGACTTGTCTGCTGTTGTTGAAGAAGCATTAAAAAAAGTAGTTACTGTTACTACAGATATTTCTGCTGGAACTGGATTTGCCGTTTCTGATGGGAGCTACATCTTAACTAACAATCACGTTATTGAGGGAAGTGCAGTTATACAAGTTCAAACATACAGTGATGAAGTTTACGTTGCCGAAATTGTCGGAACAGATGTTTTGGCGGATTTGGCTGTTTTGAGAATTTCTGGATCTATAAATAGTTTTGAACTTGCAGATTCTGATTCTGTTTCTATAGGTCAAAAAGCAATTGCAATTGGAAATCCCCTAGGACTTTCATTTACAGTAACTGAAGGAATTGTTTCTGCATTAGATAGAGAAGGCCCTAATGGTTTACAATCTTATATTCAGACTGATGTTACTTTAAACCCTGGAAATTCTGGTGGGCCTTTAGTTGACAAAGATGGACGAGTAATAGGAATGGCTAATTTTAAAGTTGGGGAAGCTGAAGGTTTAGGTTTTGCTCTTGAAAGTAATATGTTAAGAGTTAAAACTAATGAGATAGTTGGTGTGGACATAATATAAAATGCTTAAGCTAAAACCTTCTGCAAGAGATAATAAAAGATATCTTCTTATTAGAGGACTTAGGAGTTCAGTTGAAAAAGCGATTCTTGAATTTATAGGAGTTTTAGGATGGGCTGAAGCTTCTCCCGTTTTTGTTTCCGAAGTTTCAAATGAAGTTATTCTTGCAGTTAATAGAAAATCACTTAATCAAATTAAGGCTGCATTTGCTCTTGCAAAAGATGAATTGACTGTTTTGAGAATTTCTGGGACTTTGAAAGGACTTTCAAAGTAGATTTTGGGAGATAATTTTTATTTGAAAGAGAAAAGAATCCTTAGAGAAATAGCAAATTTTAAATAGACATATATCTGCAGATTAGTAAATCTAAGAGGTTTTTACTAATAAAATGGATATAAAGAAAATGGAAGTTTATTTTCTAGCAACCATTTTATATAACCTTGGAGAAACACAATAAAATGGATATGCCTACAGAAATGCAACATCAAGCAATGGGTTACGACAGAGCTGCGACAATGTTCTCACCTGAAGGACATTTGCTTCAAGTTGAATATGCTGAAAAAACTGTTAAACTTGGAAGCAATAGTGTAGGAATTATATGTAAAGATGGTGTAATAATTGTTGCTGATAAGAGAATTAGAGATAATTTAATTGCTCCTGAATCTGCTGTTAAGGTTTTTGAAGTTGATGACCATGTAATGGCTACTGCTGCTGGAATTGCTTCTGATGCTAGGGTTCTTATTGATAGATCTAGATTATTAGCGCAACAACACAGAGTTTCTTACGGAACACCTATTGATCCTATAAGTGTCATTCAAATGATTGCAGATAATAAACAAGCATATACTCAATATGGCGGTTCTAGGCCTTATGGTGTTTCAATAATGATTGCTGGTGTTTCAAAAGGAAGGCCTCATTTGTATACATCAGACATTACTGGAAACTTCTTTGCTTACAAGGCTAACTCTATCGGAGAGAATGATGAACAAGTAAAGGAAGAATTACGTAAGGGCATAAGTGAAAGCATGAGTATGGAAGAGGGAATCAAGTTTGTGATGAAAATATTTAAAGAGATTCTTGGTAAAAATTTTGAAATTTCAAGATTTGATGTGGGGATGATTGCTCTTAAAGAAGGAAGACTTGTTAAATTACATGGTGAAGAACTACGTAAGTATATTAAGTAATTTTAAAAACTAATTATTTCTGAAAATTGAATGACAGATGACTTGACTCTCTTTAGAGAAAATCTCTTTGAAGTGGATAGAATAATTGATGAATTTAGAAGAAATAGAAGACCTCTGGAATTTATCTATGATTCAGAAGAAATGAGAGCTGATGCTTTGGAAAAATTTTGGAGGGTTGCAGGTAGATATGACCTAAAAAGAATTGATTCTTTTCCAGGATATGTGAGGGTTTGCGTTTTAAGACATTTAGGAAGATGCTTTAAGAGAAATTATAGACGTAGAAAAAAAGAAAGTACATTAAGTAGCTTCTGCCAAGAAACAGATCAAGATGGAGATTCTTTTAAAGAAAAATCAAATCAAATGCGAGAGTTAGAAGATGATTCTGGATTATCAAAATATATCCAGGAAGAAGATGACAGTGTTAGATTATCAAAAATATTACAGATTATTTCCAGACTATCGCCTAAAAAAAGAAAAATATTAAATATGCGATTTATTGAAGGGAGAAAATTGAATGATATAGCAAGAGAAACTGACTATGAAGGTGATACAGCCGATAAGGCAGTCCTCATGGTAATAAAAAGAACGACAGACAAGATAAGAGAAGAATATGAAAATATGGAACGATTTTAATAGTTAAATTAACTTCAAGATTTTCTCTCTAAGTTTCTGTATTCTTTCTAAAACTTCTTTTGCTTCTTCAGTAGAAGTATCTTTAGCATAATAATTTATACCATTCCTTATCTTTCTCAACTCATCAAATTCATCTCCATCAATGCTCTCATTTAAGATTTCTTTTAGAAAATGAGTATAACATTCATGATTATATATTTTGTATCCATTTTTAATGGCTAAAGCCTCTAAAATTTCTCTTAATGAATCATACAAAAGGGATATCTTAGAGCTTGAAGTTACTTCATTTAGTTCAAGTTTCCTTTGAGAATTAAGTTTATTCTGGCTTGTTTTTAAAAGGGAAATAATAAGCTCTTTATCTTCGCCTACTTTCTTAGCTATTCTCTTTTTGAGACACTCATTAAAATCCATTATAATTTCAATTTCCCTTGTAAGATATACCCATTTATTATGTTGTTTGCCAATTCTTTATTTTTTATGCTTTCTAATGAACTAAAGAAGAACAATTGTATTTTTCTATTCAACTTAATTTCAAAATTCCTAATATCAACTTCTTTACTATGTCCAATTATGCATACATCTATATCTGAATCTTTCTTTGCTTCAGCTTTAGACAAAGATCCAAAAAGAATCATTGAATAGTTTGTAAAATGTTTATCAAAATAATTAATAAAGCTATTCAGCTTAATTTTCCAATAAATCCTAGATAAATCTATGAATGTTTTATCAATTCTATTAGCATAATAAAAAATGTAGTTTCTATCTTTCTCCATTGATAGTAATCCTTGACTATTGAGTTCAGAAAGTATCTTTGATGCGGTCGGAGGTGAAATTTTCATTAATCTAGCATATTCTCGAACATTGATCCTCCTATAACAATCTTCAAAAAATAGTTCTAGATTGTCAATTATATTTAACATATGTCAATTATATTTAACATTAATATTTAAACTTTGTTATGTCTCGATGTCTCCTGAAAACCACGCCATTTTTGATATTTGCCTTAGGTGATGAATCATATTGATATTAGTTATAGGTCAACTTAGAAAACATTTTAACTAAATCTTTAAATAATCTATAAAACCCTACCGATTATGGCAAACGTCGAAGCACGCATTAAGGTAAAAGGTAAACAGTTTGAAATATCTGTTGATTTAGATGAGGCTCTTAAAGTTAGAGCTGGAAAAGGTAATGTTAATACTGCTTTGAACTCTCCAGCTATTTATACTGATTTAAAGAAAGGAATGGTTGCTTCAAAGGCTGAACTTGATGCTACTTTTGATACATCTGATGTTTATGCAATAGCTGAAAAAATAATGACTAAAGGAGAAATTCAAAAAGATCAAGAATTTAGGGATGCTGAACGCGAGAAGAGGATAAAGCAAGTAATTGATTTAATTTTACGCAATGCTGTAGATCAGCATGGTAGACCTTATACTGATGAACGCATAAGAAAAGCTATTCATGAAGTGCACTTTAATTTTGATAATAGACCTGCAGAACAACAGATGCCTGAATTGATTACTAAACTAGCAACAGTAATTCCGATTAAAGTAGAGACTAAGAAAGTTAAATTGACAATACCTGCTAGATATAGTGCTCAAGTTTATGGTATGCTTAAAGATTATAAGGAAAGCGAAGAATGGCTTGGAAATGGAGATTTGCAAGTTGTAATGAATATTCCATCTGGACTACAGATAGATTTCTATGATAAACTGAATTCAGTGACTCATGGCGCAGTTATTAGCCAAGAAATGAAATAAAATAGATTGTTTATGAAATATTGTTTGCTTTAATTAGACTTTTAGGAAAATCTGGAAACTTATCGGTGTTTAGTCTAATTGATTCTGTTAAATCCCAATAACCACCAGCATCTTCTACTAATTTAAGCACACCTGGAGGAAACATCCTACTTAGACTACTTCTAATAGCTCTTAAAGAACTTCCTTCTTCTGGCATCTTTACATACTTTACTTTTGTTGAATTTCTTAGAAAAGAAGAAGTATAGTTTAGAATATCTCTTATAAGATCAGTTTGTTCTCTAGTTAAATCAAGTCTTGTCGCAGGAATTTCTCCAAATTCAATTTGTCCACCATCATCTGAATTTCTATGGTTGTAAATTACATGAAATATTCTTTGAATCGAACGTGCTTTATCTTGGTTTCTGTAATTTGCTGTTAAATCTCGTTCATCACCGTAAAAAAATAGTTTATCTAGACCATTTCCATAATCTATCTCTTGAAATCTTTGAGATGCTGTAAATTCTCCGCAAATTCCACTAACTCTATGATTTCCCCTATAAAAGTGATTTATTCTGATAAATCCTTGAAGACTATCTTTTTGCTGAACTGCTCTGACATTTAGACTTCCTCTTATCATTTAAATCTGGAAAAAATCTGATTTATAAAGATTATTGTATTTTTTTACAAGAATAAGCTCTTAGCGTTCGTAATTGTTCTATTAGACTACAATTATTTTTCATTTGATTTAGATTTTCTATTTGGGTTGGGCCTAGCTTAGAATAGGCGAATAAATCTTCTAGGAAAATAAAATTAGTTTGATTATTCCAGATTTCTGCTCCTGTGTATACATCAACTCCATTGTATAAAGCATATCCACTTTCTAAACCGTTTAATGAAAATGGGATAATATAATCTGGTTTCTTAAGATACCATTCTACACCTGGACTTGACAAAGTAACCAAAGTGTTGTTTCTAATCACATCTTTAGTATTTTCACTTAAAGATTTGTAATCTATTACTGGTTCTGTTGTAGAATAAGAGTTTATTGCTTGAGGCTTAACAACAGTCAGATAATTATCACTAAAGAAAATATTAGAAGGATAAATTATGGCAAGAGTGAGTATGGCTATCCCAATGATCTTATTATTTTGATAGAGATATGAGAAAGTTACTGCAATAAAAAATATTATTGATAAAGTTACAAAGTAGGCATAACGCAAAGCAAAAACCTTGACAAAGAATAATCCTACAAACATTATTAGTGAAGGCAATAACATAAGATAGAACATTCTTTTATTCATTTTATAGGCAAATGGCATCCCAAGTAGAGAAATAAGGGCAAATGCTCGTAGTCCATTAAAGATCTGAGAAGTGTACTCTTCTGCATAAACACTACCTGTGGATGTTGTACCTATACTTAGAAAAGATAAACCAAAGTAAATTCCAACTAATAGTGGAATAATGAATAACTTCCAGTCTTTATGCTCTCTGATGAATATCCAAATAAAGAAAGGCACAAGAACAAGACCAGCTATTTGTGTTTGAACTAAAACTATCAAAGATACAGAAGCAAGCCAAGCATACTTCTTGCTAGTTTTCGATTTATATAAAAAGAAAAGTGTTAGGAAAAACAAGAACTGAAAAGCCTGATAAAATCTAGCTTGGCGAGAATAAACTACTTCAAGGAAAAGAAAACAGGTAAGTAATGCTGCAATTATTCCTGCAGGTTTATTGAATTCTTTACATATGAAAAAAGCTAGAACTACTGTTCCTAACCCAAAAAGAACAGAGGCTAATCTTACTACAAAGTCAGTTGAACCAAATAATAAAATAAAGAAAGCCTGTAAATAATGAAAGACTAAAGCTCTTGAATAGAAAAAGCCAGAATCAAAAATAGGAAAACCTTTTTCTGCTATTTTTTGACTTGCGAGACTTGAGATTGTCTCATCAAACCATAATGGACTTGAGCCTAAGGCGTAAACTCTTAGGATTAAAGCATAAATTAGAATAAGAGCTAAGGCAATTAATAGTTTGTTTTTGTAAAGCTTACTGAAATTCATTAAATTTATTAGATAATTGGTTAATTAAAACTTGGTTTATTTGAATGAAGAGAAAAGTTTAAATAGGATAATCATACTAGTATGATTGAATTTAAAATGGAATTTGAAGTAACAAGACTTGGAGAACGCGGACAGATAGTTATACCTTTGATATTTAGAGAGAACCTTAGACTAAAGAAGGGAGAAAAATTTATGGTGGTTGAACAAAATGGAACTCTTATGTTAAAGAGACTTGAACCTCCAACAAGAGAAGAATTTCAAGAAATAATTAAAAAAACTAGAGATCACGCAAAGAAAAATAACTTAACTAAAGAAGATCTTAATAAGGCACTTGCATTAGCAAGACAATGAGAGTTGAAAATAATTAACTCCTTTCAAAATTCAACAGGCATTATTTATATTGGAATAACTCTTACTCTATCCAAAGTCACTATACAAAATGATTCTTCAAAGGGGATCTCCATATTAAATAATTTTTCTAATAATTTAACAATATGTTCTGTAGATTGAGGGTGCATTCTTAGAAATATGACTCCATAATTAGGTTTCTTTAATTTAAAGATAAGTTTGCTAAAATCTCTATCAAATGTAATTAATGTTCTCTGTTCTTCTATGGATAAATTAAGAACGTCATAATCTTTCATGCCTGGGTCTTTTAGACTAAGGGAGATGATATCAATTCCTTTCCGCTTTAAAATCTCAACTACTTCTAAAGGTATATTTTCGTCTGCTATAAATTTCATAATTATATTGAATACACAGACTCAAGTTTTAGAGCATGCGCTGAATATTCCAATGCAGCTTTAATATCTTCTTTTTTGAGCTGTGGGTAATTTCTAAGAATTTTATCTATGGTCCAGCCTTGTGCTAATAGTTCAAGAATAAAATATACGCTAAGACGTGTTCCTCTAATTATTGGTTTACCTACTAAGATATTTGGATCCACATCTATACGAGACTGCCATTCTGCCATGTTAGAATGGGGTTGAACTTATTTTTAAATATTGTTATGTCGATAGTTTCTCGCACAAACCACACCTTTTAGGTTGTGTTCGAAACTTCGATCACAAGAAGTTTATTCACAAAGACAAACTTCTGTGCAGTAAATTCTCATCAAGAAGAATTTACTTGCATCCAAATCTCGCAATGCACCGATATTGCGATGACATTCAAAAACGAGTATGTTTTTGATGAATCGAGCACCAATCGCATCGATTTTTTGATATGTTTTTAACATCTTAAACAGAAATCTTCATTATGTCTCGATGTCTCTTGAAAACCTGCTAAGGCACGTGGTGACATCGTGAGCATCCAAAAATCGAGCATCGATTTTTTGATACAAAGCCTTAAAAAACATATATTCGCTAAATATTTTACTCGTATATTTGTAAAATGAATGACCATGCTAGAAAAAGACAGGAAGATTGGGAAAACAGCTTGAAAACTTGGAAAGCTAAACAAGGACAAGCTCCTCAAGTTTCTAAGCCAGTGCATCATACTAGCCATTTACCTCATGAGCCTCAAACATCTTCTGCATTATCTAAATTTCTAATATTTTTAGCATTTGCAATTCCCGTTGCTCTTTTGGGTTATGCACTTTACATTAATTATTTGCCTTTTGGTTATGAAGAGACTTATACTTTAACAATAGATGAAGAAGGAATTATTTCTCCTCTTTCAAATGAAATTTATTTGACAACCCCTCAAGGCAGGAAACTATTGTCATTACCTGAAGGAGTACAAGGACAAGTTAATTTAGTTCTTGACCCTAACATAGTTTTGAAAGATGCAACAGTTGATGTAGTTTTAGATGGAGAAGGAATTTATTTAGCAACTCCAATAAATATTTCTGAAATTGATTGGGTCTATAATTGGGATTTCACTCAAAGCATTCCAGAAGATTTGGAAGGCACTGCAAGTTATGACAATGAACAACAATGTGTGCATTTCAATGCATATGAAGAACAGACTCTTTCTTTGCCAAACTCACAAGATATGTTTGAATCTGGTCCAATGAGCATTTATGTTAAGTGGAAGCCTAGTTCTATAAGTCCATTATTGGGAAATAACCAACAGATAGTAGGACATTATAACTGGGAGATTTATCAGTCTAAAGATTCGATAAGATTTCAGGTTGGTAGAATGAATGATGCTAATGGGAGTTCTTACTCTGTGAATTATCCTATAGCGCAAGATTTCTTTGGTAAAGAACACGAAGCTCTTGCGATTTATTCTCCAGATGCAGAAGGCAATGGGTATATTGAATTATGGGTTGATAAAAAATTAGTAGAAAGAATCTTAATTGGAGAAGATGTTATTTATCAAAATTATAATAGTAATAGGACTTTGAGTTCTGGCTGGAGTTCGCATAATGGCGGAAACAATGCTTATTTTGATGGTTGTATTTATGAAACGAAAATAATCAATTCAATTGTTAGTCAAAAGATAACTGAAATGATTATTAACAATATAAATCAAACGGCAATTATTCCAGTTGTAGGCAATGGAAACATTACATCTGTGAGTATTACGGTGAGTCAATGATGCGAAAAGAACAGGCATATAAATCAACATATATTTTATTTCTTAATCTGGCTATTGTTTCTCTTGGATTATTAATTTTAAGTCAGTTTCAAATTATTCAACTACCTATATTTTTTACTTCTACTTTTCTTTTTTTTATAGTAGTTTTTTCTATTGCATTATCCATTCTATATAAATCAAAATTAAATCACTTCCACAACAGATCGACTCATTTTATGGATTCTTTCTTTCAAACTTCTCCCTATTTCTTTCTTGCAATACTTATAACTCTTGCAATAAATCAATTCCTAAAACTTGATTTTATCACTGAAAGAAACACACATATTATCATATTGGGTGTAGCGTTTGGTTTCTTTGCTTTTTACGCTAACCATAACAGGATCGAGCGAGAAATGGAAAATGAAAAGCAAATAGAAGAAAGTAAAGAGCAACAAAGAGCAAGTGACTTTCAGCATAGATTTCCGAGAATAAGTAGAGTTTGGGGTTTGAGGAGTGTAGTTAAGTGGGTGTATAAGGAAGGCTGGGGATATACATTGGGACTTGCTATTATTTTAATTGTAGGTTTTATTTTACGGATTTGGAACTTAAATAAAGTTGGTTATTCAATTGATGAAGGAATTTATTATATTATATTTAATAATTTTGCCAAAGGGAATATTTTGCCTTTCTTGGACTCAGGGGGACTATATTTAAGAAATTTTATTTACACATACCCAGCATATTGGCTGACTATAATAGTAAACAATCCATTGATTTCCCTTAGATCTATTTCTTTAGTCTTTGGAATAGGTGTTATAATAATATCTTATTTTTTCGCAAAGAAATTATTTGATAAAAAAACAGCTTTATTTTGTGCAGGTTTGATCTCAATATTATCTTACTTCATTTTTTATTCATTTCACGGAAAACACTATTTAATGATCCTATTTTTCTATGTATGGTTTCTTTATTTAATATGTTTTTTTTCACCTTCTGAAAAGAAATTTTCGTTTATTTTACTTTCAATATTATTGGGATTAAATTATGAATATGTGTTTCTATTAATTCCAGTTTTATTTTTGTTAGCATTTAAAAATAAAGATAAAAGCTATTTTATCCCAATATTTTTGATAGTCTTCTGTTTTCTTATTCAATATTTCGTCATGTCTAAATGGATAAGCCTTACTCTTCCTGGTTTCGAACCTACCCAAACTAATTTGATTAATTTAAACTTTTTAAGCATAAATTTTTTAGTTTCTGGAATAAAAAAACTTAATTTCTTAATTAGCCCATTAAGGCTATTATTAGTTTTCTTGATTGGGGCAATTATTATTTTAAAGAAAAGAATTAAGATTAATCCTTTTTTACAGATATTCTTATTCCAATTGTTTATCGAACTTTTATTCTTTTCTTTCTTTTTTCAAAAAAATCCTATACGCTATAGGCAAAGTTTGTTTTTCTTAATAATCATATTTACATCTTATTTATATTTTATTTTATCAACCTCTTTAAAGAAAAGAACTTTAGGAGTTATACTAATTTTAAGTTTGTTAATTTATTTAATTACCCCAGTAGACTTAAATTACCCTACTACTTCAACATATTCAAAGGATAATCTTTTACCAAATTATTTAATTACTAAATCTATATTTACAGACCCTTATTCATTTAGTTCAATTTCAGGTAATTTTGTAATGACTAACTATGACTTGCTTACTGAATTAAATACGTCTGGAGCTAAAGTTGTGACCACTGATATGTATAATATGGCTCCTTATATTAAAATAGATTATATTCTAAATGATTATCTTAGGCCATATTATACATATTATAAAGAAAATAAAACTATCTCAATATATAATAACATCCAATGGATAAATTTAGATGAATTAAAAAGTATCGCATCTAAAGAGGCTAAAGTTATGATTATTGCAGATTCGAGATTTAGAACAAATGTTAATCAAGAAACAAAAGATTTTGTTTATTCTAATTTTAATTTAATGCATATAACTAAACCTAGCTATATTGGAAACATTGATGGGGCAGATAAAAATAATATTGAGATATTTGAGTCTAAGTAATAGTTACCTCTTAATCTACTTTTTAATGGAATCATATACTTCTGAAATTCCTCCGAAAAGGCTCATTAATATGGAGGTAAATCTTGCAACTAAAAATGTTGAAAGTATAATCGCTGAATCAATCATAAATATGGAGAAAACTAAAACCGACAAACTTTCTGTAAATCCTATATTGTTTAAAGAAATAGGAATAATTGAGTAAATTATAATGAGAGACATACAAAAAGCTATTATTCTAAGATCTACGGATATTCCAAAACTTAAAAATATAGAGTAAATTGAAAAAATAGTTAGAGCATTAATAATAATGGAGATAAAAAAAGAAAAGAAAAAAATCTTATAATTTCTTATAATTATTCCAAGAGTTGAAAATAAATTTGATAACTTACTCATCAAACTTATTCCTTTAAATATTTTAAAATATTTTCCAAATATATTAATTAATATCAATAGAAAGGGTGGTCCTAATATTAGAAAAATCTCTAAACTTAAAAGATATTTATTTTTAATGATCGTCCTAAAAAAGATAAAAAAGAAAACTAGGTTTATTACAAACCATGTAAAAAATCCAAATGCTCTCTCTAAAATGATAGATGAGAGTATCTCTTTCTTTTTTGAATTATACTTTTTATTTAATTTAATAAATTTATATCCGTCTCCTCCTATTGTTGAAGGAAGAAAATTATTGTAGAATGACCCTACTAAATAAAGCTTGAATAGCTCTGAAGAATTTATATTTATCCCATAAACCTCTAATATCTTTTTCCATTTTTTTACTGAAAGAAATAACCCTATAAAAAAAATAATTGCTGGAAAAAAAAGAAATTTAAAATCAATGTCAATTATTAGATTTATTACTTTATTAAGATCTATCAACTTAAATAAAATAAATATTAAAGCTATTGAAAAAATAACCTTAAACAATCTTTTTAATAAATTTTTCATTTGCTCTTATTTAATATAATAAAGTTTATTGTCTTTAATATAACGTAATCTTTGTATAGTTTATGCTTTTTGAAAAATTTTTCAGCTGATTTTAAGTGATTTCTAATGTAGCTCAACTTTGCAATTTTTTTTATAGAATGTCCCTTTATGTGATAAATAGAGATATTCGTTTTACAGAGAATTTTTATTCTTTTTCTTCTAATCCTATAAGATAAATCTACATCATTATAAAATAAAGGGAAGTTTTTTTCGTCAAAAAGATATCCTAATTTTTTTATTAATTTTCTAGAAATTAAGATACATGCGCCTGCTGCCTGATCTACAAAAAAATCTTGATTAAATACATTATTAATTAAAAGGTAATTTTTCACACTTGGTAAAAATCCTAAAATATGATATCGTGTGTATAATAAACTTGTAAAGAGTCTGAAAGCGGTAGGATAACCTCTGTGCATATTATATTGAGTGCTACCGTCTAGATTAAGTAATTTACAAGTAACTATGTCTTTTTTATTTTTTATAATGTAGTCTAACAATCCATCGATAGACCCGTTTCTTACCACTGTGTCTGGATTAAGTAGTAAGATATAATCTCCATTTGATGATTTGTATGCTTGATTGTTCCCTCCAGCATACATATTGTTAAAATTATTTTTTATTAACTTGACATTGGGATGTTTTTTTTCAATCTTTTTAGCACTACCATCTTTTGAATCATTATCTACGATGACAATTTCATAAGTGTATTTCTTCAACTTTTCTTCTATTGAAGCAATACAATTTAGAATTGTATCTCCGCAATTCCAATTAACTATTAGTATTGAAACTTTTGGTTTTTTCATTTTCCAGCTACCTCTATTTTTTTAGCTAAGTCTTTTACATCTCCTTCTTTTGCGAAAAAGAATTTTGCCTTTGGAAATTCCTTCTTTAAGGCCTTTGTTTCTTCCATATCAAAACAAACTACTGGTAGATCCATTGCAATGTAATTGTATATTTTTGCATTTGCTTCTCCACTTTCTAGAGTTTTTGGAGAAACTGCAATATCTCCTAATTTTAGATAAGACGGGGCTTTTTCATAAGAAATTTTTCCTGTTAGGGTTATCCTATCTTCAATCTTAAGTTCTTTTGCTACTTTCTTTACATGATCTAAAGGATAGCCCATAATCAAGAAATGAAATTTAGGATTTGTTAAAGGAATTGCTTTTAGAAGGTAATCTATACCTTTGTATTCTTGAAGTCCACCTAAATATACAACTATCTTCTTATTCTTTGGAAGTTTAAGAGATGCAGATTTTACTTGCTTATTGAATAGGGATTTATCTGGAATATCTTTGATAACTGTAATTTTCTTACTAATTTTGAGATTTTTAGTGATGAAATTCTTTAGACCCTCTGTACTTGTAATTATCTCATCAGATTGGTTTGTTATGAATTTCTCTATACTCTCTAAAATCTTTGATGCAAGAGATCTCTTCTTTATTGTACCTCCTGCAGCTAATTCTCCAACTAAAGACCCTTGACTATCAAAAATCAACTTTTTATCAAATTCCTTTTTTAGAAAATATCCTACTAAAGCTCCTTCATGTAAATGTGCATAAATAAGGTCGTATGAATTTGATTTCATTTCATTCTTTGCTTTAATCCATAATAATATGTCTAAAAATGGTCTGTAAATAGAAAACCCTGGTTCAGTTTTTGAGTATCCTGGAATTTGTTGTACACGAATTGGTTTGATGTTCATTACATTCCTTCCAATTGGATATGTAATAATAGTAATTTTGTGACCTTCTGATTTTAACCTTAAATAAGAATTTAACACGCGTATATGACAACCCCTGTCTGAAAAGAAAGGCGTAGGTGCTAACATCAAAATTCTTAATCTCTTTGGATTAATTATACTTGTTTTCATTCAAAAATGTCTTAATTTATAGTTATATAAATAATCGCATTACTGAATCATTTTCCTTAAAACTTCATTAAATCTTCTAGCTCTGTCTAAAGAAGTTTTTGCTTTATTTTGAAGTGCAATCTCTCCCATTTCATATGTAAAACGTCCTCTCTTTTCTCTTTCGCTTGAATAGTCTTCAACTAAGGATTTCGCCTTTTCTTTCCCTAAAATTTCAGATATTTCATTATTTGCTTCACCATAATCTTCTAATATTTGCTTTTCTATTTTACCAGTAGAATAAAAATAAATAAGGAGCAGATCAAATGTTAATAGATGAATTGATTGCTCAGTTTTTATCTTTATTCCATATTTTTCAAGTAAAGACCTAACCATATAAAACATAGAATAATAGCTTGAATTAATTGTCCAAAGAAATCCATTAAAGTCTGGAAATCCAGTTATCTTTTTGAGTTCTGATTTTGTGGAAACATCGTATAGTAATTGAGCTACATCAAAAGATTGTTTAGAATTGTTTAAGAAAAAGGTTGCAAATAAATCTTTTTCTTTTATTACTATATCTCCATTTTGAATCAAAATATTTACCCTTTTCTCGCTTTCTTTTATCTTTTTTTCATCTAGCATCTGATAGTATTTTGTAATAGATCTCTCCTCCATAAAGAAATAAGTGTTTATTCAATGTTTCATTTATTAAATTGATGTCTTCTCTTTTTGAAATCATTTGTTTCATGCTTTTAATTGATATTACCTGTATTTCAAAGTTTTTTGTAAAATGAGATGCTAAATTTGAGATTATTTTCTCAACATTAATTATGAGACTTTCTTCCTCAACTATTAATAATATGTCTATATCTCTGGGATTATCTTTTTCGATGTAAGAGCCAAATACTAATAGTATAAAAAAATCTAGACCTATTTTTTCCTTAATGTCTTTTGCAAAAAGGAATAGTGTTTTGTCTCGAGATATTTTTTCGTTACTTCTTAAAGATTCTATATATGCCAATTCAGAATGATTTTCTTTATAGTTTAATGAAATAAACCCTTTCTCATCTTTTTTTATAAATTTTTGTTCTATTAGTACTTTTATTGATCTGTGTATGAGAGGATAAGGCTTATTTAGAATTTCAGCCACTTCTTTTATACTGAAACGCATATTTATCTTTGAGACAAAAACTTTCATTATCTCTGCTTGTGTTTTTGTAAACATGTTATATAACTATTTAGGTATAATATTATATCTTTTTAGTTATATTTAAGTCTTTTGATAACATATAACTAAAGATGGCGAAAGCTTTTTAAGGTTCAAATATGTAAGATAACCATATACTCCCCAGTATTGCTTCGGCGAGACTGGGTTTAATGTTTCTAAATAATTATAAAGATGTTATTTCAAAAACTGCTCTTTAGAAAATTAAATTTCTTTATTACTCTTTCCATATCTTCTTTTTTGATTTTGTTTATAATAGACTCTAATTTCAAACAAAATTCTGGGGTAGTGTCAGCTCTCTCTAATATTTCTTCTCTGCCAAAATCTTTGTCATAATAAAGAGCTTCAACTCTCAAATTCTTAGATTTCTCAAGTTCCTCAAAAATATCATTATTAATTAGACCTTCTTCTACAAATAAAGATTTTAATGCAAAAATAGTGCAATCGTGGATTTCTGACTTTATTCCAACTTTCATGAATAAAGCATAGACTATAAAGTATTTTGCATAATAAGATGTATCTAAAATCCATTCGTCTTCTTGTTTTTCTTTAGCTGACTGGAGCATATTTAATGCTGACCTTGATTTTTTCTTATAAACTTCTACAAGTCTTTCATTAGGATTAATGAACTTTAAGCCACCAGCTTTTTTAAAACAAAATGAATAATCATCTTTCTTTTCTTTCATAGTAATACCTCCACACTTCATTGATAAATATATCGTGATTATATAGGATTATATGATTTTTTACAGTCTCTTTAATTAATATTCCTTGTTTAGAGAGTTGCTCTTTAAATTGGACTAAATTCATGGAAATCAAGTGTATTTCTTTACTGTAAACCTTACCAAAATCTTTAATTTTCTTTTTTTCACCTTCTTTTATTTCCCCGATGTATAATAGATCAATATCGCTTTCTTTGGTATGTGTTAAAGAAGCATAACTTCCAAATAAAATTAAACACCCGTTTAAATCTAAGCTAAAAAACTCATTATATAGTTTTTTAATAAAAAGCTCTTTCCTTAATAATTCTAAAGTTTCTTTCTTCTCGCTTAAAGACAAAAATTCTCTTACCTCATTGTTATCTAAGTTAAGCGAATAAACCTTGCTCTTTCCAACAATATGTGATAAAAGTATTTTATTATCCTCAAAGCTCTTTAAGTGGGGCAATAGACTAACATGGCTTTTTCCTATTAATTTAGCCATCTCTCTTATGTGAAATTGACTAAAATAATTGCTTCTAAATAACCCTATTAGTTCTAGCTTAATAGTGTTAATATTTTCTACCATATGGTAACTTTATTTACCATCATTTATAACCCTTTCTATTTACAATAGAAACTATCTTCTATTGTGGATGGAAGCTATTTGGTTAACTGATAATCAAAGTTCACTTTAATTTTATAACCTCTCGGACATAATAACGCCTTTCTACTGGAGAGGTATTTACATTAGTTCTTATTGTCAGATCCATAAGCATTCCAAAACAGAAGAACAAAACTCCTATAATTATTAGGAAGAAACCTAAGAAGAACCAACCGCTTCTGTTTAATGGGAGATTTGTTGCTATTTTTTGGTAAATTGACCATAGACTTATTATGATTCCTGTGAAAAATGAGATTAGGCCTAAACCTCCAAACATGTGAAGAGGTCTGTTAGAATATTTGTTTAGGAACCAGATATATATGAGATCTATGAAGCCTTTGTATGCTTTTTTGTAATTGTACTTACTTTTACCTTGTGTTCTTGCTCTGTGATTTACTACTACTTCTCCAATTGTAAATCCTTTCCATCTTAGTAAGGCTAGGATGTATCGGTGCATTTCACCCCAAAGATCTAGAGATTTAGCTGCTTCTTTTTTGTATACTCGTAAGGTACAGCCAGTATCATGAACACCATCTTTAATTAATAGTCTTCTGAATAGTCTTCCTGTTTTTGTAAGTATTTTTATTCCTGACTTGTCCTTTCTATTTTTTCTCCAGCCAGCTACTACATCAAGATTATCTTTTTCTAATTTTTCTAGAAGTTTTGGTATGTCTTTAGGATCGTTTTGCAAGTCTCCATCCATAGAGATTATTATGTTTCCTTGGGCTTGCTTGAAACCTGCGTCTAATGCTATGGATTGACCGTAGTTACGATTTAGATTAATTATTGTAGAATTTTTTAGTTTTTTTAGTTCAGTTAATGATTTGTCTTTGCTTCCATCATTAATGTATATGATTTCATATTCTCCTAATGAGTTCATTACATCTCTTATTTCTTTGTCTAATTGTTTGATATTTCCTTCTTCTTCGTATATTGGAATTATAACTGAATATTTCATTAAACTTTCTCAAGATTGAGCTATTATAAATATTATCTTTATTTAGGTGTTATTATAAGACTACTGGATGTCGGTCAATTGGTTGCCTAATTTCAAGGGAAATGAAATAAGCTGTGTGGTGATATTCACCTTCTGCGTATTTTTTTACAAACATTTCTCCAATTTCTGTGTCTCTAAATAACTGAAAGATGCGCTGTGCAAGTTCTGGATTTTCAGATACAATATCTTTTTTCATTTTGCGTGATCTAACTATTTCGCTTATATAATCCTTAACAAATTGGTTTCCTCCTCTTTCTTGATGATATTTAATAAAATCATTTATTTCTTTTTCATAGTTTTTTTTATTTTTACCATTTAAAACTGATTCAACTAGATCTGTAACCCGCACAATTGTCATCTTTTGATGTAAACTACTTTATTTATATAAATTTAGTAATTAAAGAATAGATTAGGATTTTAGAGCTAGAATTGTTGATTGTAGTATTTTATACCACATATCTTTATAAACGGTGTATTCATGGTTTTGTTTCCATGATGATAAAAAGCAAGACTGGTGGTGTTAGTAAAATATTGAGTAGTGTGATTACTGCTCTTGTTATTGGGTTACTTGTTTTTGTTGGTCCTGTTGATGCATTGAATTTAGGATTGTCTGGTTTGAGAAATACACCTTATCAAGTTGGAGAGGTAATTAATTTTATTGGAAGAATTGATATAAATTCAAATGAAAGGGTTCCAGTTCAAAGTGTAAGTCTTGAGGTTAATGATGGTATTGTTTGTACATTTACTCCATCTGGGGTTGTGATATCTGGTTGTGAGGGAGTTAATATTTCTTTATTATCTAATACTGCTCAATTAGGGTATGGTTATGGATATAATACTTTCCAGCAAAATTGGAGCGGAAGCAATAGTAGTTCTAATGCTGGGAATTATGCTGGATACGGCTATGGCTACGGTTATGGTTATGGATATTCTAATGGTCCTAGTGAGCTTGTGTATAATATAAGTGTTCAGACTCCTCAATTATATTTTAATGTTCCTGGAAACAATAATTTAAAGCTTGTTTCACAGACACCAACTCAGACATTTAATTCAAGAACAGAGAGAGTGGTAATTATAGCTGGTGGTTCAAATACTTTCTTAATGAGTTCTGAAGATGGTAATGCAGTCTTTTGGGGTAAATTTAGTAGTGTAACTCATACCTTAAGAGGAGAAGTTATTTGGTTACATAATACTTCCATAAGACGTATTGGTGAGGGAAGTTATGTTCCTACTAATCCAAATTCAGGATCTCTAGCAGTTAGATTCTATGATCCAGACAATTCATTTGATCCTGGGCTAAATTGGACAGGTGCTTATGGTCATGGAACATGGATGATAACCAATGGTAATGTTACATTACAAGGATTAGTTCATCAAGCTCCAAGATAATTCTTGGATTTTGAAAATGATTTATTGTTCTTATTTTTATTAAATTAACTTGTGAGTAGTTACAAATAGAAATGTTTAAATAGGCCTTATTGGGATAATTTATATGGAACCTAAAGAAAGTAAACAGTTCAGAATGACTTCAACTGTAAATGGACTTGAAATTGTGACTGAAGAAGTCCCATTAGCATTGGGAAATGTTATTGAATCAACAAACTTACGAGGTTATAGATCTACAGTTAGAGAATTTGGGAGACCTGTTAAATGGACTAGAGGAGTTTATAGATCTGTTGAAGAAGCCATTAAAGGCCATGGTGATTTGACGACTGGAGGCTTTAATAATCCAGGTTCTATCCTACATACTAGATTCATTAATGATTTTGAGTATTTACCTATAAAAAATGATTTTAAAATGTATGAATTTATAGATATAATGCAGGAAAAGAGAGAACATGGGGCCTGAAGCATCTAGACCGAATTTAGTGGCCTTGGTGGTAGAAAATCCAGGACAAAAATATGAGATTAATCTTCTTAATTCAAGAAATTTAAGAGAACATTTAGATTCTATGAATCAATCTGACACAAGATTAATAGCTAGTTATATGATAATGGACATGCAAGATTTTAAACGATATATCGGGGAAGTTTCTGGATATCTTCAATCGAGAGAACCTGGTGAACAATTAACTCAGAGAGAAATTGATGCATATCTGAGATCTGGAAGACAAAGTCTTAATTGATATATCTTTTTAACCTTAAATAAACACAATATTTAAATAGGCTTGATTTTATGAATTACTGAAATTACAAAGTTCAAGGGAATTATTATAATTATCCTTTGTTTGTTGGAAATTACATGGAAAAATTTGAGAAAAATACTGAAGAATACGAAGATTTTGGTGCAAGTGCTGAACCTGTAAGCCGTACTGTTGTTGTCCCTGGTGAAGTTGTAGCTTCTGGAGAAGACTTTTTACCTGGAGAAGGAGCTAGACGAGAAGGAAAAGATGTTTTAGCTTCACGTTATGGATTGGCTGAAAAGATTGGTAGAGTTGTTAAAATAATTCCTTTTTCTGGTGCTTTTATTCCTAGAAGAAATAATGTAGTTATTGGAAGAGTTTCAGATATTGTTCATTCTGGATGGATTATAGATGTAGATTATGCTCAAAATGGATTTTTACCTTTGATGGAAAGTCCTAGATTTATTAACAAAAATGAAATGGATCAGTTCTTGGCTATTGGAGATGCAGTTGCAGCTAAAATTTGGAGTGTTAGCCCAAAGGGAATTGACTTGGCTATGAAAGGAAAGGGATTAGGAAAGTTAGAAGGTGGATTCATATTTAGAGTGAATCCTTCAAGAGTTCCAAGAATTATAGGTCGCGAAGGTAGTATGATTAGTTTAATAAAAGAAAAGACTGGTTGTAATATTACTATTGGGCAAAATGGGTGGGTTTGGATTAAAGGAAATGATATTGACTCAGAACTTAAGGCTAGAAAAGCAATTGAATTTATTGCTGATAAGGTTTTAGTATCTGGATTAACAGAAAAAATGGAAAAATGGTTTGGAGAGAATAAATAATGGGATTTAAAAGATCTGACGGAAGAAAGCTAGATGAAATAAGACCAATGTCTGCAAAGATTGGAATTATTCCTAATGCTGATGGAAGTGCTATGTTTACATTTGGAAAAACTGTAGCTATTGCTGCAGTATATGGTCCTAGAATGCTACATCCTCAGCACATGCAAGACCCTAAGACTGCTATATTGAGAGTTAACTATGATTTGTTAAGTTTCTCTGTTTCGGATAGAAAGAAACCAGGACCATCAAGAAGAAGTCAAGAAATTTCTAAAGTAACTGAATGGGCCTTATCTCCTGCTCTTGACTTGAAAGATTTTCCTAACACAGTAGTTGATGTTCAAATTTATATTTTACAAGCTGATGCAAGCACTAGAGTAGCTGGAATTAACGCCGCTTCAATGGCTCTTGCTCAAGCTGGAATTCCGATGAAGGATTTAGTTTGTGCTGTTGCAATAGGTAAAATGGATAAAGATTTAGTAGTAGATGTAGATAAAGATGAAGAAGATTTTGAAGATGGTGAGGGTGCTACAGATATTCCTTTAGCAAGAATGGCTAACTCTGATGAGTTTACATTATTTCAATTGGATGGAAAAATACAACCTGAAATGATTCCTAAAGCTTTAGCTTTGGCCGATAAGGCTTTTGCCAAGATTTATGAAGTTCAGAAAAAAGCACTGAAAGAGGTACAATCAGAATGAGTTCAATGACAATTTCTAACTTAACGTATAATACATTAGCTAAAATGTTTGCTACTGATAAAAGGTTTGACGATCGCAAATTGTTTGAACAAAGAAACTTTACAGTGGAGTATGATGTTTCAAACAAGGCTGAAGGAAGCGCAAGAGTTAGATTAGGAAAAACAGATGTTGTTGTTGGGGTTAAGTTAGAAGTTGCAGCTCCTTATCCTGACTCTATGGATAAAGGAAATTTAATGGTTTCTGGAGATATGTTACCATTAGCATCTCCAAGATTTGAATCTGGACCTCCAAAGTTCAATGCTATTGAATTACCAAGGTTGATAGATAGAATGGTTAGAGAAAGCCATGTTATTGATTTGAAAAAATTAGTAATAACTGAAGGAGAAAAAGTCTGGACAGTTATAATAGACATATATCCTATTAATGATGATGGTGCTTTGATTGATGCTGCTAGTATTGGAGCAATTGCTGCTTTGTTACAGACTCATATTCCTGAGCTTGATGAAAATGGAAGAATTGACCATGAAAAGAAACCTACAAAGAAATTACCTTTACTGGAGAATACTATTCCATTAACATTCACTTTCTATAAACTGGCTGATTCTATATTTATTGATCCAACTAGAGAAGAAGAAGAAGCTTGCGATGGTAAAATTGTGTTTGGAATATCTAATTATAAAGGAAAGGAACATATGATACATTCATGTCAAAAGGGTCTTGAGTCTGCAATGTCTTCAGAAGATTTAGAAAAAATCATGAAACACATGCCAAAACTTTATGACGATACCCTTAAAAAGCTTAAAAAATTCCTGAAGTGATATGACCATACAACATTCTGAGTTTACAAGATTTGAAATTGCGCGTATACTTGGTGCTAGAGCTTTGCAAATATCTATGGACGCTCCATTACTGATTAAATTAACTGATGAAGAATTGAATGAAATGCATTATGATGCTTTGAAGATTGCTACAAAAGAATTTTTTTCTGGAGTTTTGCCTATTTCTGTAAGAAGACCTATGCCTCTTAAGACTGGTGCGAAGCTTCAACCAGTTCGTGAAGATTCAGTTGATGATGAGAAAATAGCAGAGAAAGAGAAAGAAGTTGAAAAAGAGATAGTCGAAAAAGCTGAAGAAATGGGTCTTGTAAATGAAAGTGATACTGAAGATGCAATTATAGAGGATTCTTCTGGATCAGAAGAATAGTTAGTCTAAAATTTTATAATTAACTCTTTTAGAAAATGCTCTTTCTAGCTCATGTTTTCTTTGAATGGTTTCTCTTGGTATGTAGACTGTTGGTTCTCTTAATTTAACTTTTTTTGGTATTGGAATAACTATATTTCTATTAGAACCTATCAATGGAATTATACTTTTAGGTGTTTTTCTTAAAATCTGGCCATCAAGTTCAATACCAAATACTACACCTTCATCACCTGATTTTTTCGCATAACCAACTGCAGAATCTAAATCAGAAGTAAAATAAACTGACATTGCTCTTTGTTTTCCGTAACTTCTAGTTAGTCGATCTAAAACCATTTTTATATCTTCTTGGTTTGTTCTATCTTGATAAAAAAATCTTTCTTGCTCTAAAGGTGATCTAATTTCCATATGCCCTGCTATGGATATTGCATTTTCTACAGAGGTTCCATGATAGACCATCATCATGAAAAACCATAAAAATCTATTTATAAAGCTTTCTATTTTAACTACTTACTAGTAATTAATTTAGAATATTGTAGTTCCAGCCTTAAATAAGCCATATCAAATTCATGCAATTGAGTTCTTGTTAAATTTCTTTCTTCTTTTTTCCTGAAATCTCTAACCTCTACAAGATAAAGTTCTGTCATTTGCGCTAATTGTTTTAAATATCTTGAATTTGATGTTCTTACTGAACAAATTGTGCTCATTCCTTCTTTCATCTCTAAAATATGATGATTAAACAAAGCAATTCTTTTTTTTCTTTTTGAAATTAGAAAATCTAGCAAACCCATTTTTAAGCTTAATAATTACGTTTTAATAGCTTTACTACCTTGAATATTTATGCTACTTAAAGAGGTTAAGGCTAGAATTATAGAGGATTCTCGCGGAGAAAAAACTATTGCGGTTTCAGTCAATAAATGTGAGGAAGCTTCATCCCCTAATGGAAAATCAACTGGTGCATTTGAAACCCCCTCTTATTACAAGTCCATTGATTTTTGTGTTAATTTTCTGAATAATCTTAATGATGAAATAGAAATTGATAAATTTGAAGATCTAGTTTATATTGAAAAGATTATTTGTAAAAAGTTGAAGCTAAAAAAAGCTAGTGATTTTGGGGCTAACTCTCTTTATGCTTTTGAGTCTGCTGTAATGAAGGCACTTGCTTATTCAAAAAAGAGACAACTTTATGAAATTATTGGAAATTCTCGCAAAATTCCTTTTCCTGTTGGAAATGTTATCGGAGGTGGACTACATAGTTCTGCTATTAGGAAACACCCAAACTTTCAAGAATTTCTTGTCATTCCTAAGTCGAACAAATTTTCTGATAATCTAAAAGCTATGAATTATATTTATTCAATTGCTAAGAAGACATTGAAAGTTTCTAATTTAAATGATGAAGGTGCATTGCTTGTTTCTTTAGATGATAAAGATGTTCTTGATATTTTAAATAGATTTAAGATTAAAGCAAAAAAGAAGTTTAAATTCAATATTGAAATTGGAATTGATGCTGCGACTTCTTCTATTTTTAAGAATAGAAAATATAATTATTTTGAAAGAAAAATAGATTCAGAATGGCAAAGAAAATTTATTCAGGAACTTGTTGAATTTTATTCATTGTTTTATGTTGAAGATCCATTCCATGAAAGAGATTTTAATAGTTTTGCGAAACTAAATAAAAATGTTAATAAAAAAAGCTTGATTGTTGGAGATGATTTAATTGCTACCCAATATAATAGGTCTGTTAAGGCTATTAAGACTAAATCTGTAAATGCCATGATAATAAAACCAAATCAAAATGGTTCGTTAATTGAATTGAAAAAGATCTTTGAGTTGTGTAAGAAACATAATGTAAAAACAGTTATGTCCCATAGGTCTGGGGAAACAATGGATGATGCACTTGCAGATTATGCCGTTGGTTTTGGAGCGGATTATATTAAGTGCGGAGTTGCTACAAGATGGCGAGAAGTTAAGCTTGAGAGATTAAAAGAAATTGAGAATAAATTAAAGTGACAAATGTTAATGTTTTTAAATTGTAAATTTATATCTTAGCTATGGAATTGAGTTATATTCTCACAGAAGATGAATATAGATGGCATCAAGGTGCTAGAGGTCCTTTGAATATAAATGACGGTAGAAGATATTGGTTACAGGATCCTGAATTTACGCAACCTTTTTTAGAGGATGTGATGTCTGAATTAATTCATTTAATTCTTTGGGAAAACCAGGGAGCTAAAGTTGATGATGACGGAATGTTTTACCTTTCTAGTAAAGGAATTCACGGAGGTAGTTCAAAAGAGAGACTTCCTGGAGTTCCTACAGTTCCTAAATTACTTGAAAAAATATCTGGATTAGGTTTTGAAGTTCCAAAGAATTATTGGAGTCAGATTAAACATAGATTAAAAGTAAGAAATTTGGACAGAAGTCTTAGAAATTGATATTTCTAATACGTTCGATTTCGATGAAATCGAAGTCTTTAAAAACCCACAATCTTGATAGTGACTAAGAACTTAGCAGGTACGGACTGAAACAAACTCCGAAAAACCCCTGCGCTGTTTATAATTAGTTACAATGGCAAAAACAAAGAAAGAAGAATCTATTATAGAAAAGGTAGCTCATGCTGTCGAACATGTTGTTGAGGAAATTGGTGAGGCTACTGAACATGTTGTAGAAAGCGCTGTTGAAGGTGTTGAGAAAGTTGTTGAAACCCTTACTGATGATGAAGAAAAGAAGCCTAAAAAGAAACATGCTAAGAAAAAAGAAGACTCGGAAACTAAAGCTGAAGAAATTGAAGTCATAGAAGAAAAGAAAGCTAAGCCTAAAAAAGAAATGTCTGAAGCTCTTAAAGCTAAGTTAAAGGCACTTGAAGGAAAATTCAAAGAAATTGAGAAGATAGATATTAAAGAAAGAGTTACTGGTGAAAAGTCAGAACCTCTTAATACACTTGTTCCAATTGAAGATTACTTGAAAGCTTCTATGCACTTAGGAACTAGAGTAATTACTCCGAATATGCGCAAATATATTTACAAAAGACGCGCCGATGGTTTAGCCGTATTTAATACAACAATGCTTGATAGCACCATAAAAGAAACTGGAGAATTTCTGGCTAAATTTGCTCCTGAAGATATTATTGTTGTTTGTAAAAGAGAGGCTGGGTGGCATGCAGTAAAGTTATTTGCTGAGACTTTGGGAATAAGGTCTTTTACAAAAAAATATCCTGCTGGAATTTTGACTAACACAAACTTGCAGGATTTCTTTGAGACAAAGCTTGTTTTGATTTGTGACCCTTGGCTTGATAAAAATGCTCTAACTGATGCAAATATTGTTGGCGTTCCTGTTTTAAGCGTTTGTGATAGCAATAATTATGCTTTTGGAATTAAAAAAATAATTGCTGGAAATAATAAAAGTGCAAAGAGTTTAGGAATGATTATGTATTTACTTGCTAAGATTTATATTGAAAACAGAAAGATGAAAATAGACTTACCTGGGATAGAACAGTTCATTGATGACTGGGCTAATTTAATCCCTCCTAAATGATTTTAGGAAAGTTTAAATAAGTGAGCTCACTTATATTCTTATAACTAACATTACTCTTTCTATTGATGATACAATTTATAAGAAAATGTGAATATGTTCGCAAGATTATTGAAAAAAGAATTGAGGAGTTGGAAAAGGTAGACTACCCAGAACACGAAGAAAGCATATTTAGTATGCTTGCTTCTGAAGATGTGTTAAAGAAAGATTGGGATAATGAGTATGATAAGAGGTGGGATGATGTATAAACAGCTTGATGTTGTTTTTACGCCTTTCCCTTATTCAGATTTGTCTGGTTCTAAGAAAAGACCAGCTATAATAATATCAAATGGAAAATTAGATAATAGCGAAGATGTTATTTGCTGTTTGATAACAAGCCGTATTCCAAAGCTAGGAATTTTAATAGAAGAAGATGCTTTTGAAGAAGATAATCTTCCTTTTAAAAGCTGGATTAAACATTATAGAATATTTACAGTAAATAAAGGAACGATTGTTAAAAGATTGGCTAAAGTCAAGAATAGTTATTATAATAAAATATTTTATTCTATATGTTCTTATATCAAATAAACCACAATTATCTTTTTATACGCTAGAAAATATTCCTTGTTTTGATGGTGTTGAAACACTTTGTAGAATCACAACAATTAACTCCTGAAATCATATTTGAGATTTTCGAAAGGGCTGATGAATTTCGAAATGATAAGATTCACGAGCCTATTTTGAATGGAAGAGTACTTGCAACTTTATTTTATGAACCTAGCACTAGAACAAGATTAAGTTTTGAAACTGCAATGCTAAAGCTTGGAGGGAGCGTTGTTACAACTGAAAATGCTAAAGAATTTTCTTCCGCGGTGAAAGGTGAGACTCTTGAAGATTCTATTCGTGTTGTTTCTTCATATACTGATGCTATTGTAATGAGACATTATGAAGAAGGGAGCGCAAATATTGCTTCTTCTGTTTCTAAAGTTCCTATAATAAATGCTGGGGATGGCAAGGGACAGCATCCTACTCAGGCTCTTCTTGACTTGTATACTATTTGGCTGGAAATTGGAAGACTCGATGGGCTAAAGATTGCTATAGTTGGAGATTTAGCTTCTGGAAGGACTGCTCGCTCACTTTGTTATTTACTTGGAAAGTTTCCTGAGAATGAGATTATTTTTTTATCTCCTGAACATTTGAAGATGAAAGATGATATCAAGGAATATCTTACTAAACATGGAGTAAAATTTAGAGAAGAAAAAAACCTTGATGAAGTTTTACCTGAAGTAGATATAGTATATATGACTAGAATTCAAAAAGAAAGAATTACTCTTGATGAGTACAATAGTGCAAGAGGAAAATATACTATTAATCTAAATAATTTTAATTTGTTAAAAAAGAGTGCTAGAATTTTGCATCCATTACCAAAAATAGATGAAATAATTTTACCTATTGAAATTGAAGATAAAGATGAAAGAGTTGCTTATTTTCGGCAAGCCGAAAACGGATTGTATATTAGAATGGCTTTACTTGTTCATTTGATGAGCTGAGAAAGATTTAAATATAGGGTAAGAATAATCTTACTATGGAAATGAATATGACTAAAATGAGTTCTAAAGGTCAAGTAGTAATACCTCAAGAACTTAGAAAAGATATCAAAGAAGGAGATAAACTTCTTGTTATTCGTAATGCTGACCAAATAATAATAAAGAAAGCTAGCAAAATGGATAAACAGTTTGCTGAAGATTTAGAATTTGCTAAAAGAACTGAGGAAGCTTGGAAAAGGCATGATAGAGGAGAATTCAAAACTATGGAATTTGATGAGTTTATTAAAGAAATGAAGAAATGGTAACAGTAGATTTCGATGATAATTTTATAAGAGCTGTATCAAAAATAAAAGATAATTCTATTAAGTTGAGAATTGAAAAATTAATTAATAAAATAAGAGAAAATCCAGAAATTGGAAAACCTATGAGAAATGTTAGAAAGGGTTCTAGAGAAGTTTATCTTCCACCTTTTAGAATTTCTTATGCATATAATAAAGTGTTAAATAAGATAATTATTCTTGATTTTTATCATAAAGATGAGCAGTAGATTTTTAGATGATTTTTAAATAGATCCCGACAACGCAACAATGCACTGCTAACGTAATGTTTATATACTATATTTTGGAACATCATTCATTACGATGGAACACGTTGTGAGTGTCTTACTATTTAACGTCGGGAGTCATCGTCCGACAATGCTTTGTAAGATATGAGGTATGCAATCGGTTAATTAGTATTTCAAATCCAGAAATTAGTAAATAATTTCTGGCTGTTCAAAACAAGTATATTTTGAACATAACTTTATTTTTTGGAGCGAGTGCGAAATTAACTTTCTATTTAGAAAGACAAATAATCATAATAATTAATGCAATCTTGCCAGATGCATACGAGATCTATAAGATT
Organism: Nanobdellota archaeon; assembly: GCA_038045705.1. GTDB lineage: Archaea > Nanobdellota > Nanobdellia > Pacearchaeales > GW2011-AR1 > SICU01. The sequence continues at coordinate 47 of JBBSXO010000005.1, read as the reverse complement.
TTAGAAAAATTAATTTTTTTCACAAATCCAGTTGATCCCGCTGGCGG
>JBBSXO010000004.1:0-53337 GCA_038045705.1 Nanobdellota archaeon | reverse complement strand
TTTGATATTTGTGTAAGGAGGCGAGTTTAGTGCGTATTTCCACTAATCACCTAAATATTAATAGAGATAAAGGGGCAACCAATAAAAAGAAATTATATACTGGAAAGTACCCTTTTATTATATAATAAATGAATATCTTAATCATAATAGTTACTGCTATAAGATAAGGAATTATTAATAAAATATTAAATACCCAATTAATTGAATTTTTCATAAACTAAATCAAATCTTCTTCAGAAACTACTATAAAATCCGCTACTGCAATGATAGAATTGTAAGGGATTACTGATTCTTTTGAAGTATTTGTTTCTATATTAAGACTTTTTAGATAAGGTGTTTGGTCTTTTATTAATAATTGAATTAATTCTCCTGTTCTTGTTTCAAATGTAATATCTTTTACTAAACCTAAACGTTTACCTTCTTTTGTGACAACTGGTTTTCCTATAAATTCTCTTAATGGTTTTTTATTTATATTCATAGGCTGGATTAATTTGTTAAGTATATAAAGATTATTATATCAAAATTGAGTCTTTTAAATCATATTTATTAGAGTTCGTTTAATTTGTAAATGTTATTTACACTGTCTCCCCTTGATTTCTTGTGGAAAGATGTGTTAGGTTTAAATAATAATAATATATTTTATTTTTATATTTTTAGTTTATAAATTTTTATATATTATAATATATCATAATATATCTTATCTATTGATATGAATAGTAAAATATATACAATATAATATATATTTTTATAAATATTATATTATAAAGAATATATTCTATTATATATATTAAGATATATCTTATCTAGTATATAGATTAATAAATGATTATATTATTATTAATAACTATTCTACATCGGAAATGATGGTGTCTGTGAGTTAAGGTGTTCGTTTAATTTAAGATATATTTTACCGTCGTAATTTAATGCTAGTTTCATCGGAAGTAATGGTTAGTGTAACAATATGTTTAAATAAATACGATTTCAAAATATATTGAGGTGTTAATGGTTTCAAAATTAGATAATATTTTTAATTCTTATTCAAATGGAAGTATATTTAAGAATAAAAGTGTTTTACAGATAAATTATACTCCTGAAACTATACCTCATAGAGATAAACAAATAGAAGAAGTTGCATCTATACTTGCACCTGCTATTCGTGGGGAGAGAGTAAGTAACTTATTCGTTTTCGGGAAAACTGGTTGTATAGCTGGAGATAGTTTAATTTATACAGATAATGGTTGGAAAAAAATAAAAGAAGTTAATCATAGAACTGATAAAGTTTTGAGTTTTAATGTTAACACTAAAGAATATGAATGGAGTGAATTTGTATTTTTGAGATTTGAGAATAAAGATAAACTTTTAAAAATAACTCTTCATAATGGATATGAATTAATAGTAACAAAGGATCATCCTTTGCTTTTACCTAATATGCAATGGAAGAAAGCTCATGAACTTTCTCTTGATGATAATTTAACTATAAGTTATAATTTACCTTCAATTAATACAAAAGAGATTCCTCTTGCTTTAGCGAGGTTATTAGGTTTTACTATAAGTGATGGTAGTTTAAATAAAAGAGAAAGAAGAGTTGAGCATAGTAGAGGTGGTTTTTATAATTCTAACAGGCAAAGATTTAGATATTTTAGTATTGATAATAATCTTTTACAAATTGTTCAAAGAGATTTGAAAGAATTATTTAATTGTACTCCCACAATAATTTATCTAAAAAATAGATGTATCCATATCCAGACAATATCTCAACAAGTTTGTGGAACTTTGAATTTTTATGGTGTTCCTTTTGGAAGTAAAAGTGCTATAGTGGAGATACCTTCTATTATTTTAGAAGCGTCAGATGTGATTCAAAGAGAATTTCTTAAAGCTCTATTTTCTGGAGATGGGACTGTTAACCAACAAACTTATTTAGTGGAATATTATTCTAATTCTAAAAAGTTATTACAACAAATTTCTTATATTTTACATCAAGATGGAATATCTTGTAGAGTAAGTTATAAAAAAGCAAAATTAAAAGATAAATATTTTGATTCATATAGACTTTCTATAAGCAACCAGGAAAATTTAACAAAATTTTATTATAAAATTGGATTTTATAGTCTAAGTAAACAGGAAAAACTAAAAATTATGCTTCAAAAGTATGTTAAAAATATGGGTGTTAATGATTTGTCTTACTTAACTTCACCTATATCTAAAATAGAAGAAGTCTATGAACCATTTGTTTATGATTTGACTGTCCCAAATAATCATAATTTTATAGCTAATGGTATTATTTCACATAATACTGGGAAAACGCTTTCAGTACAATATGTAACTAAAGAAATTTTGAAGAGAGTTAGTGACTCAGGTGCAAATAATCTAAAAGTTGTTTATCTTAATTGTAAACTCAAGAAAATTGCAGATACTGAATATAGAATTTTAGCTGAAATAATATCTGCTTTGGGAGAGAGTGTTCCTGCTACTGGACTTCCTACTGATGCAGTTTATTCTAAGTTTATAGAAATTATTGAAAGGAAGAAACAACTAATTTTAATAGTTATGGATGAAATAGATCAAGCTGTAAAAAAGATTTCTGATGGATTTTTATATAATTTAACTAGATTAAATTCTGAATTGAAGAATGCTCAAATAAGTCTTGTTGGAATAAGTAATAGTTTGACTTTTATGGATCATATAGACCCCAGAGTTAGAAGTTCTCTTGGAGAAGAGGAACTTGTATTTGCGCCTTACAATGCTTTACAATTACAAGATATATTACGTGAAAGGGCAAATCAAGCTTTTGCTGAAGGTGTTTTGGATGAAGGTGTTTTTTCAAAATGTGCTGCATTTGCCGCTCGTGAACATGGAGATGCTAGAAGAGCATTAGATTTACTTCGTGTAGCGGGAGAGCTTGCTGAAAGAGAAAATTCTAAGAAATTAACTATGGAATTTATTGATAAAGCAAATAATAAAATTGAAAGAGATAAAATGTTAGATATTATTGAAAATGAACCAAGACAACATCAGCTTGTTCTTTACAGTATTTTGAATTTAACTAAGAATGATAATAAAGAAGGCATTTTTACTGGAAATGTATATAATAAATATCAGGAGATGTGTCAGAAAACTAAAATTGAAATTTTAACACAACGTCGTGTTTCAGATATAATTGCAGAATTTGACATGCTTGGTTTGATTAATGTAGATGTTATAAGTAGAGGTAGAATGGGAAGGACTAGAGAAATAAAATTGATGGTTCCAGAAAATTTAAAACCAAAAGCAAAGGAGATTTTGGAGACTGCTTTAAACATATGAATTCTGAATTACTTCAAATAGTTAAAGAAAAGGGACTCTTGCTTGAGAAGGAAATATTTGAAGCTCTTAGTGGTATAACTGATCTTTCTACAATTAGAAAATTGCTTGAAAATTTTGAGCAAGTTTCAGGACAAAAAATGATTACTAGATCTTCACTTATAAGAAATTGGGTTATATCAAAAGATATTAGTCATTTGATTGACGGGATTGAACCTAAATTTCTTAGTGTGTTTATTAAATTAGGAATTGAAATTAATATTAATGGGGGTGTTGAAAAAAAGGTAGAGAAAATTGAAAAATCTAGGCCTAATTATACATTACATTATGGAAAAACTACCTTTGCTAAAAAAATAGAGGTTTCTGATTTTGTTGGACATTTTAGAGCGCGTTACAAGGAAATTCAAAACATATTGCTTAGAAGAAATAATCTTGATAATTTAATTTCAATAAATAAAATTTCAAACACAAGACAACAATTTACTATTATTGGTATGGTTTCTGAAAAAAGGATTACAAAAAATAAAAATCTTCTTGTTGTTTTTGAAGATTTAACTGGAAAAACGAACGTTGTTTTTAAACTTGGAGGCACTTCTTTCAAAGATGCTAATGAATTACAGTTAGATGAGGTTGTTGCAGTTAGATGTACTGGAAATAATGAACTAATAATGGGTCATGAAGTATTTTTTCCTGACTCTTTTGTTTTACAAAAAACTAAGTTTGATGAAGATTGTGGTCTTGCATTTATTTCAGATATTCATGTTGGAAGTAAAAAGTTTTTAAGACCTGAATTTGATAGTTTTATTGAATGGCTTTCTAGTGATGATGAACTCGCTCAGAAAATTAAGTATTTGTTTGTTGTGGGGGATTCTGTTGATGGGTTGGGTGTTTTTCCAGGACAGGAAAAGTTTCTTGAAATAAAAACTTTGAAAGGGCAGTATGATGATTTTGCAAAATATTTAAAAAGAATTCCTGAAAAAATAACCGTTTTTATTTGTCCGGGGCAGCATGATATTTCAAGAGTTCCAGAGCCACAACCACCCCTTGATAAAAATTATGCTGGAGCACTCCATAATATATCTAATATAGTTCTTGTGCCTAATCCTTGTCTTGTTAAACTAAATGAAAAAGGTAAGGAGTTTAAAGTTCAAATGTATCATGGTGCGAGTATACATGCATTTATTAATAATATTGAAGAGTTGCGCCTAATTAAAGCTCACAAGTCTCCTGCAAAAGCGGTTAAACATATGCTCAAAAGGAGACATCTTGCTCCTAGTCATGGAGTTTCTGCATCTGTGGTTTATGTGCCTAATCCTGAAAATGATGCATTGGTAATTTCAGAGGTTCCAGATATTTTTTGTACTGGTGAAGTTCATAGACTTGATATTGAAAGATATAATGGAACATTAATAATGACTGGGAGCTGTTGGCAGGCTAGAACTGAGTTTGAAGAAAAAGTTGGAAATATACCAGACCCTTGCAAGGTTCCTATTTTTAATATTAAGACTCATGAACTAAAAGTTTTGGATTTTAGTATTTCGGATGAGAGAAATCAAGGGAAGGTTGAATGAATTCAAAACAATATTTTCAACATATAAGTGACGAGGTAAAAAAAGCATATGATGTGGCTCAGCTTGCTCGTGCTAAGGGTCTTGATCCAATTTCTAAAGTTGAAACTCCTATTGCAATATCTCTTGCTGAAAAAGCTGTTGGGTTAATCTCTGTCGTTTACCCTCAATTACAAGATCAGAGACTTGTTAATAGGATTTTAGAGTTGGAGAAACAATATGGGCAATTGACAATGTCTGTTTGTTTAGGTGTTGCAGAAGATATTGCAAGAGAAAAATATTGCAAATTTGAAAGCTTGTTGCAAGCAATAGATGCAGGAATACGTGTTGCTTTTTCTTATTTTACTTTGGGAGTTGTTTCTTCTCCAATTGAGGGATATACAGATTTAAAATTGAATAAGACTAGAGATGGAAAAGATTACTTTGTTGCTTATTTTTCTGGACCAATACGCAGTGCTGGAACAACTGCGGGTTGTGTTGCTTTAATGGTTATTGATTATTTGAGAGAGTTATTTGGGTTTGCAAAATATGACCCTACAGAAGATGAGGTTAAGAGATATGTTACTGAAAACTATGATTATCATGAAAGAGTTACTAACTTACAGTATTTACCTTCAGAAGAAGAATTAACATTTCTTGCTAAAAACATTCCGATACAAATAGCTGGAGAACCAACTGAACAGAGAGAGGTATATAATTACAAAGATTTGCCGAGAATAGAAACTAATTTTATACGTGGTGGGATGTGTTTGATTTTTTCAGAGTGCCTTGCACAAAAAGCAGCTAAGGGTTTTAGATTGTTAAAAGTTGCTAAAGAGAATGGGTTCAAATCAACTGGTTTTGATTTTTTGGAAGAATATGTAAATATTCAGAAGAAGAAAGTTAAAGGAACTGGAGAGGGAGATGGTGTTCCAACTTATATGAAGGATATTGTTGCTGGGAGGCCAATTTACTGTCACCCTTCACGTTCCGGAGGATTTAGATTTAGATATGGTCGGGCTAGAAATGCTGGATTTTCTGCAACTTCTGTGAGTCCTGCTACAATGGCGATTTCTCGTTCATTTTTAGCTGTCGGGACCCAACTAAAGATAGAGAAACCAACAAAAGGATGTGCTATATCAATGGTTGAAAATATTGAAGGTCCAATTGTTAAGTTAAAGGATGGGTCTGTTGTAAAACCAACAACTATGGAAGATGCTCACAAAATAAAGAATCAGGTAGAAGAAATAATTTACTTAGGAGATATTCTATTTCCATTAGATGATGTAATTAATAGAAATTCTCCTTTGCTAAAGGCAGGTTATGTTGAGGAATGGTGGAATTTACAACTTGAGAAAGCTGGAGGGAGCGTTTTAGATGTGTTTAATGTTTCGTTTGATGAGGCGGTTAAAATTTCTAAAGATTATTCTGTCCCATTATACCCAAGATATATTTATTATTGGACTCAGATAAGTTATCCTCAATTTCTTGGTCTTATTGATTGGATCGTTCATGGTAAATATGAGGGTAAATTTGTTTTGCCTTATTCTAAAAATGACAGGGAAAGATTTAATATTGGGAAGAGAGCTCTTGAGTTAATAGGCTGTCCACATAATACTAGTATCGAGAATGTTGTCCTTGATGAGGTTAATGGAAAAGCTTTGCTCTTTAATTTAGGGATGGATTCTTTTGATAAATTAGAAGAATCCTTTGATGAGATTATTAAGAAAGTTCCGCATGAAGGCGTTGTTTTAGATGTTGTAAACAATTTATCTAAAGTTAATATTAAAGATAAAGCAGGAGATTTCATTGGAGCTAGAATGGGTAGGCCTGAAAAAGCAAAGTTACGTAAACTTACTGGGAGCCCTCATGTTATTTTTCCAGTTAGCGAAGAAGGTGGAAGATTAAGGAGTATTCAAGCAGCTGTTGAATATGGTAGTGTTCAGGCAGATTTTCCAAATTATTTTTGCACTTTATGTGGTGATGATAGTCCTTATCCAAGATGTCCTCTCTGCATGACTCTTTGTAAAAAAAGAAATTATTGTACTATCTGTAAAAAATATTCAGACTCTAATTGTGAATTGCATCCAGATAGGAATCAGAATTTTTCTTTAAGAAGAGTGGATATAAAACAACAGTTTGAACTTGCTAAAAAACTAATTGGTGCTAGAATTGATGATTTACCTGTGGTTATCAAGGGTGTAAGAGGGACTTCAAGTGAAGAACATAATTGCGAACACCTTGCAAAGGGATTGTTGCGCGCTAAATATAATTTGCATGTAAATAAAGATGGAACTATAAGATATGATATGACTGAGATGCCTATTAGTTATTTTAAGCCTAAAGAGATAGGCACTAGTGTCGTTAAACTGATCGAATTAGGTTATGAAAAAGATATTAATGGGGCTAAATTGGAAAATGAAAATCAGATATTAGAAATCTTTCCCCATGATATAATCTTGCCATCTTGTCCTGAAACTCTTGATGAAAGAGCAGATGATGTTTTTTATAATATAGTTAAATTTGTAGATGATGAACTTGATAAGATTTATGGTCTTGAGAGATTTTTCAAGCCAGTAAGCAAAGAATCTTTGTTGGGTACATTGTTTGCTTGTATCGCTCCTCATATTTGTACTGCTACTGTTGGAAGACTGATTGGTTTTTCTAAAACTCAGGCTTTTTTTGCATCTCCATTTATGCATGCAGCTATGAGAAGAGATTGTGATGGCGATGAAGCTGCCGTAATTTTACTGATGGATATGCTTCTTAATTTTTCAAGAAAGTTTTTACCTTCTCATAGGGGTGGAACTCAAGATGCTCCTCTTGTTTTGAACATAAAAATAAATGCTGGAGAAGTGGATGATCAAATTTTAGACTTTGTTTGTGGGAAATATCCATTGGAACTTTATGAACTTTCAGAACAAAGAAAACATTCTTCAGAAGTTAAGATTGAGAAAATATCTCATAGACTGAAAAATGGACAAGATACATTTACTAATTTAGGATACACTCATGATTGTGATGATATCAATCTTGCAGTTTTGAACTCAGCTTATAAGACGCTTCCTACGATGCATGATAAAGTTGCTGAACAAATGGATTTATGTTCTAAAATACGTGCAGTAGACACAAGTGATGTGGCTAGATTGATAATTGAAAGACACTTTATTAGAGACATAAGGGGTAATTTGAGAAAGTTTTCTCAACAAGTTTTTAGATGTGTTAATTGTAATGAAAAATTTAGAAGACCCCCATTAGCTGGAAAATGTACCGATTGCGGTGGTAAGATAATATTTACAATATCTGAAGGGAGTATAGTAAAATATATGGAAGCTGCACTTAATCTCGCAAGAACTTATCATGTAAGTCCTTATTTGCTCGAGAATCTGGAGATTGTTCAACTTGATATTGAAAGTATTTTTGGGAAAGAAACGGAAAAACAGATGAAATTGAATTTTTAGAGTTGATTTGTTAGATAAATTATTATTGTAGGAATTAACAAGACTCCCATCATATTTATTCTCCTTATATTGGACTTAATTGCAAATATACCCCAAGCAGTTGAAGTTATGAAAACTACTAGACCTAAAAGATTTGAGAGAATTATTACTGCAAATGTTAAAATTAAAAGCATGATTAAAGATACATTTCGATAATTTACTTTTTCAATTAACTTGATAAATAAATTGGTAATTAATATTGCAATAATTGAGGTTATTATTATTGTAAATATCACAATTGTTATTATCATCCATAAGTTTTCTATTGTTAGCTCTCCAGCAATATTTTTTATTGCAGCTGCAGCACCTGTTCTTGTTTTATTTAAGGAGTATAGTGTAGCAAAACTTAAAGTCATTACTATTATGTTTATTGTACCTAGCATTATTAAAAATCCTTTTCTTGATTGTTGTGTGACTTCAGAGGATATTGTTGCTGCATGTCCCGAACCTATTGCCGGAAGGAAAGAACATAATGGCGCTGAAATTATTGATCCTAAGATTGACTTAAAATAATCTTTTTTTATTTCATTAAATTTAGGTATATTAATTTTCTGTTGTTTTGGAATTTTTATTTTTTGTGTTAAGCTTATTATTATACTTGATGCCCCAAATAAACCTCCCAATAAGGGGAGTAATGGATCTTTAACTGGAGAGTTTAATGCTGTAAACCCTAATAATCCTGTTGCTATAAAAACTGTTAGAGCTATAAAGATTTTATCTTCTCTCGAGATAGTATAAATCGAGATAAATATAAGGATAAATGGGATTATGAATATTACATTTTCATAAATTAAAGGGATTATTTTTAAAAATAAAGGAGTTATAGCTAAAATTAGAGGTATAGCTGTTAGTGCTCCTATTAAAATTAAGAGAATTGCTTCTTTGCCCTTGCCTTGTTTGAGCATTTCATGTCCTGGAAGAACGGACATAAAGGATTCTTCATCAGTTGCACCAGTTAATACTGATGGGATGAAGTCTAGTATTGTATGAGCTATTGCTAAAGAAACTATGAATGTTATTAGAGAGGTTGTTGAAAATGAAGAAAACAAAGTGATATTTGCTACCAGGATTGTTGTTACAGTGTTTATGTGTATTCCTGGTGTAATGCCCGTAAATATGCCTATTAAAAGACCTGCTAAAATTGACAGAACTAAATCTAACATATTTATCTATGATTCTTGATTTTTATCATTTAGGGCAGACTATTGCAGTGCTATAATTTTTAATTAATATTTTGGCCAGATTCTTAACTTCATTTAATCTGACTGATTTTACTTTTTCTTCGTATTTGTAATGATCTTCTGCTTTTCCTGTTGCGATTTCCATAAAAATTAAACCTTGCATTACATTAAGGCTCTCTTCAGAAGATATTTTTCTTAGACCTATTAATCTTTGTTTTGCTTCTTTTAGATCTTGCTCAGACATTTTTATTACCTCATTAAATCCTTTTATTATTAGGTTTTTTACTTCATCTAATGCCTCTTTAGTTGTTCCTGCAAAAATGCTATAATAACCATAATTCTTTTCTTTTTCTATTCTACCGCTTACAGTATAAGCTAATCCTCTTTTCTCTCTAATTTCTAGTGCTAATTTAGAAGACATCCCACTTGCTAAATAAGTGTTTAGAACCTCTAAAGTATAATGTGTTTTTTCATCTAATGGAACATGCATACCTAGAACTATTTTTGCTTGGTTTATGTCTTCTCTTTCTTCTTTGATATCTTGGTTTTTTTTCTTTATTGGAATATGGACATATTTTTTATTTAATGGTTTAAAATCTTCTTCTAACCTTGAGCATATTTTATCTATATCTGCTTTTCCCACTATTGTAATTATAAAATTTTCGGGAGCATAATTTTCTTTGAATATTTCTATAATCTTTTCTCTTGTCAAAGATTTTACTGTTTCTTCTGTTCCAGTAACTCCTTCGCCAAATGGTTTTTCATATAATGCAGATTCTAACAATTCAGAAGCTCTTCTTTCTGGGTCATCGTGATAAATTTTTATTTCTTCGATTACTACTCTCTTTTCTCTTTCCATCTTCTCTTTTTCAAATATTGGATTTTTTAGTATATCATGTATCAGATTCATTCCTGTTTCTATATGCTCAGATGGTAACTTAAAAAAATAAGTAGTTACTTCTTGTGCAGTAAATGCATTTAGAACTCCCCCTAATTTTTCTATTTCTGCAAGGATTTGTTCATTTGTTCTTGTTTTTGTTCCTGTAAATAGAAGATGCTCAAATAAATGTGCTACTCCTTTGATTTCAGAAGTCTCATGTGCTCCTCCAAATGGATTTGAAACACTATAACAAACCATTGGCAAGTCTCTCTTTTCAAATAAAACAGTTATACCATTTTTTAATTTTTTCTTTATAAAATTCATAAACTGCATTACAATTGCCCTTTTATATGCTTTTTTATGTCTTAATGCATTTTAGTATTTGGTGGTGTATCTATTTTTTGATACTAATTCCTAAATCTATGTGTATACAGCAAAGTACCAAGAATACCCAAAAACAAAAATAAGAAAGCAGTCAAATTAGCAGAATTATTAGTTATATCTGAAACAAGATATCCAGTAAAACTTTTTACAGAAAATAATACTGAAAAAATAAGACTAATAAAAATAAAAACTAGTAATAAATGTTTTAATAAACTCATATAAATAAGTAAAAACAGGGCTTTAAATAAATTGACATTCTGAAAGACTACAAACAGTTTTAAATACAATTAGCTATAAATTCTAATGCCTCAAGAGTATCAACCAACGGAAGAATCCTATAATGATGCATCCAGCAGACTAAAAGATATGGAAGAAAAGCAAAGATTACTTAGAGATCGAATATTATTAATAGGAAAAAATGTTGTAGATGATCGTGAATCTACAGTACAAGAAATACAAGAGATAAAAAAACTACTATCAAAAACAAGAGAAGAAAACATCAAAATACAGGATTTCTTAAAGAAAGTAGCTGATCAATTATCTGAATCAGCTAGAAAAGAGGAATTAATGATGCTTCAACGCCAAATAGAATTATTCATGACTGCAAGAGGTAAAAAAAACTGATGGGCTTACTAGAAGAAATTCAAAGAATGCGTCAAACAGGAATGCAAGATGACCAAATAATCTTAAAATTACAAGAACAAGGAAATCCTTATAGGGCAATATCAGAGGCAATTTCCCAAAGTAAAATAAAACAAGCCATAGAACAAGAAGAGCCACTACCTCCAATGCCAAGTGATGCACAACCCACACCACAATATTCAGATCAAGAAATGCAACAGTCAATGATGCCTCCTCAACCACAAGAAAACCAACCACAAAATCAAGAATATTTTTCAGGATATGATCCACAAAGTCAACCACAAAACTATCAACAACAAAATTATGACTACTCTGCAGGTGGATTAAGTAGTGATACCATAATGGAAATATCAGAGCAGATAGTTTCTGAAAAATTATCAGATGTTAGAAAAAAATTAGAAAAAATGTCTAATTTCAAAACAGAATTAGAAACAAAAACTGAAGCAATTGAAGATAGACTTAAAAGAATAGAAAAAATAATAGATATGTTACAAACATCTGTATTAAGAAAGGTTGGAGATTATGTAACTAATGTTGAAGATATCAAACACGAATTAATAGAAACACAAAAAACATTTGCAAAGGTCCTAGGAGAAAAACATCACAAATAAAAAAACTATTTCTTATTCGTGAGTCCACCTTTCTTCACTAATATCCAAGTAACTAAACCAGCAACTCCAATCAACAAAAAGAATCCCTTAACTTGAGGAGAATAAAGCCAGCTAAATAAAGAAACAAGAGTAGGATCTCCATAAGAAACATCATCATAAGTCGCGCTAGGCCAATAAGGAGCAAGAGAATTAGAAAATACCTTTATCCCCGAAATTAAAAATACAATTATTAACAAGACAATAAACACCCATGCTATACCTTTACCCATCATTCCTTCAACCCCTTTCCCCCCTATAAATCCAACAAGGGCCATAATCAAAAACAAAGCAATAAGTAAAACAGCAAACCAAGGAACAACATTCAAAAGTATTTCAGTAGCACTAGATGCAGTTATAAAGATAGCAGCAATTACAAAAGAAACAAAAATGTTAAGGGGTAAGCTGTCCCACAATAACTTAGTCTTATGAAGCAAAGCGACCATAATTCCAAAAACCGCAAGAAAAACTAAAACAGGTGCAAAATAAACAAAACTAGATACATCAGCAACCATTATATTATCTTACCTTATCAAACGGCATTTTGAAGTTAGATTCTTCAGTAGCTATTTCTCCAGGGGTCTTAGGAGTTGTAAACATAGGAGCAAGAATTGCAATAATAACAATTACCCAAATAATTGAAACCCAATTCGTCTGCCACCACACTGAACCAAACCAAGCGAAACTATTCAATACACTAATAACTATTATCAACGCAATTATAACTCCCCCCCAGAAGAATGTAGGCATCCATTGTCTCCAATTAGATTTTTGTAAAAACAACCCAGATAAAACAAGGACAACAACTAGCACTGCAACACCAATACCAAGTCCAGGCAATAACAATGCAAAGAAGTCAGAGACTATCTGAAGTCTCATAGCCATCAAAGCAGAAGCAGCCGCAATAACAAAATTAACTCCTCTATTGCCACCTAAAACCCCTGTAGAGGTTAAAATGCCGAATATGACTGCGAATATTAACAAAGCTGGAAGGAGAAAGTCAAAAACACCAGAAGTTTCCCATTGAGCATACAAATCAAATAAAGAAAAGAATTGTACAAACATTCCAGCACCAATCATCATACAGTAAAAATATTAACTTTATTTAAATATGTTTCGTAAAACCCCTTACTACTTGCCTTCAGGCTTCTTCTGCTTATCTCCAAAGAAAATAACCAAAAATCCGCCAATAATGATCGCAATAAAAACAATATTTGTAACTAAATTACTTCCAGGTTCACTAAACTTATAAGAAAGATAATCCCAAGCACCTGTAAAATAAAGTCCTGCAATAACCACTGCAACAAATGCAAGTATCATCATTATAGTCTTAAAAGCTCCATACAACTTAGTTTCACTTCCATCTCCATTCTTATAAAATAAAGCAATTAGAATCATAAACACTAAAATCATTATAATAGCAACAGCAAGAAAAGGAAGTAATTGATTAATTATTCCAACAGCCCTAGCAAAAGTAATAGTGACTAGTCCAAAAACCAAAGCAACCATCGCATCAATTTGCTTTTTATCATCTCCCAAAACTTTAGATTTTTGCAAGATTGCAAACACAACAGTAAAAATCAAAATAAAAGGTAAAACTCCCTCGGATATAATCGGGCTAGATAAAATAGTCTCTACCATCAGACAAGCACAAATAAAACAATTATTTAAACTTCACTATCAGAAACTATCAAAACCAGAAGTCATCATGCTACTTCCAGTATTACTTCCAGGAGAAACATTAGGAGAGCCAGAACCTAAATCAATACCTTCACTCTTTGAAGGAATAGAACTTCCAGTTATAACAAAAACATCTCCAATAGCCTTAACAAACTGATGAGGAATAATAACTCCTTTAGCACCACCAAGAGAACTAACAAAACTTCCATTAACACGTATCTTCCACCCATCAACTTTATTATCCATTAAGTTAACATCCTCTACCTGACCAAAGTATTCACCTTCAGCTGTATAAACGTGTTTATTCATTACTTCCGAAACTTTCTTTATTTTAAGCATAAATAAAATTAATTTGTTGTGTATTTATACTTTACGTTAAACAAATAGACATGTTAGAGTAATAGCAACTAGTGACAAGCTTTATAATAAATAGAAAATTAACAAGAAAATGAAAGACAAAGAGATAACTCAAATAATAGTTGCGATAATAACATTGGGTTTTATTTCAGGATTTATAGATTTAATTCAAGGAAATTTAAAAGCATTTTCAATGATCGTTCTTTTTGGAGCAATAATAATTGGAATCAATATAATCACAAAAAAAATAGTAGCATCAAGACTAGACGCAGATGTAGAACATGAAATTTGGAAAATGGACAGATTCTGGTTTAATCCATCTGATAAATTAAACAAAAGTATATTCGCTGGAGTCATCATACCTCTATTTGTAGCAATAGTTAGTTTAGGAACTATAAAATTAATGACAATCTTAACTTATGAAACAAGAGCTCTAAAAAGGAGAGCTGCAAAAAGATTTGGACCCTATAGTTTCACCGAAATGACTGATTTTCATAATGCATTAGTAGGAGCATCAGGAATAATTTCAGCAATTCTTATAACATTTATAACTTACTGGTTACCAGGAGATGCCTGGGTTACAATATCTAGAATGGCTACATTTTATGCTTTCTTCAACATGTTCCCTTTTTCTAAATTAGATGGCTCTCAAATTTATTTCGGCTCCAGAGTCCTCTGGTCAGTATTAGCAGTAATCACACTAATATTTATGATGTATGCATTGCTTTTAGTTTAAAGCATGGAAACAATCAAGCTTTCTCCAAGAGAATATCAAAAATCAATTTTAGATACTGCAAAAGATAACAATACTTTAGTGGTGCTACCTACAGGGATAGGAAAAACTTTAATCGCCTTGATGCTTTCTGTAGAGAGGATACAAAAATTTCCTGGGAAAAAAGTATTAATTCTTGCTCCAACAAGACCATTAGTAGAACAACATCTTGAATCATTCAAAAAAAACTTACCAGAATTATTTGCAGGAATAGATATATTTACTGGAACAGTCAACTCCAAAAAAAGAATGAATATCTGGAAGTCTGCAGAAATAATATTTTCAACACCACAATGTATTGCAAATGATGTAAAAAAAGGATTATACAATTTAGAAGATGTATCTCTTTTAGTGATCGATGAAGCACACAGATGCCTAAAAAATTATGATTATACTTATGTAGCAAATGCCTATAAGTCTCAAGCAATAAATCAAAGAATATTAGGTTTGACTGCGTCCCCTGGTTCTGAAAAAGACAGAGTCACTCAAATATGTAAAAATCTAGGAATAGAAAAATTAGAGTTAAGAACAAGAGATTCAGAGGATGTAAAACCATACTTACAACAATTAGAAATAAAAAAACATGAAGTTCAATTTCCACAAGATTTTATAGAGTTAAGAGTTTTGTTAAAGAGAATTTACGATTCAAAAGTAGAACAACTAAAAAATAGAAATTTACTTTTTGAACCAGCAAATAAAATAACTTTACTAAAACTCCAAAATCGTTTAGCTTCTCAAGTAAATCCTGGGAACTTCAATGCAATGATTGGAATGTCTTTATGTGCACAAGCAATAAAGATATCTCATGCAATGGAATTATTAGAAACCCAAACTATTTCTGGACTAAATGAATATCTGAAAAATTTAGAAAGACAGGCAAGAGAGAAAAAAAGCAAAGGTGTCCAGACATTAGTTAACTCCGCAGAATTCAAAGCAACAATTATATCAATAAATAGATTAATAGAAAATAAAATAGAACATCCAAAGATAGGAGAACTAAAAAAGTTAATTGAAGGAGAGTTCAAAAATAACAAACAAACTAAAATAATAATATTTACTCAATATAGAGAAACAGCAAATACAATATCCAATAAATTAAATGAAATACCTGATGTAAAATCAAAAACTTTTGTAGGCCAGGCAAAAAAACAACATTCATCAGGAAGTTCAGGTCTTTCTCAAAAAGAACAAAAAGAAGTAATAGAACAATTTAAGCTAGGGAATATAAATGTGTTATGTGCAACTTCAATTGGGGAAGAGGGCCTTGATATTCCAGAAGTCAATGCAGTTTATTTTTACGAACCAATCCCTTCAGAGATAAGAAAAATTCAGCGAGCAGGCAGAACAGCCCGTCTAAGCAAAGGAAAATTAGTGATATTAATTACAAAAGGAACAAGAGATGAAGCTTATCATTATGCTTCAATAGCTCGTGAGAAAAAAATGAAAAAGATAATTGAATCTGTAAAAAAGGAATTAGACAACAAACCAATTACATTAGACGATTTTAGTTTAAACTCCAACTAATTCTTCTTCTCTTTTTTCAACATATACGTGTTCTCCTAGGGGCTCTTTGAGTCTCTCTTTTAATCTATTTTCTAAAGGTTCATAATTACCATATCTTTCTACGAATTTTCTTGCGATCTCTTTTCTTACTCTTCTTTTAACCATTCTTTCAAAAGCTCCTGATTCTAAAGCTGGTCCTAAAACAGGTAGCAAATATCTGACTGGTTTTAGTAACATGTGCCCTAATGCTCCATACCAATCTTTAGACTTACGTGCATATCTTAAGACTGCTGGGACTTCGTTTATTGTTTTAGCAGCAAATAGATATAACCCTAAGATACTTACTTGGTGAAACGGAACTGTAGTTGCGTACGCGCTCAAATCATTAGCAACTGCTAAAGCCATACTACCTTTACCTATAGGCGTTCTTAGAAATGATCTTAATTCTGTAGAATAATTATCGGTTACTTCATTTGTTATTCTGTCAAGGCCTTCTCTAAATCTAGTCTTATAGTCTTCTGGAACATCTTCATTGAAATATCCTTCTAATTCATATTTTTGCACATAATCTCTTATCCTGTTCTTACTAGCTGGAAGAAAATCTGTTTTCACTTTAGCAAGTAATTTTTCAAGGCTCATGTTTTAAATTATTTTTGTAAGCTGGTAAAAATATAATTAACGAGTTCATGATATGAGATTACTCCAACCATTTTTTCTTTATCTGTAACGGGGCAAGTAAATGTCTTTAATTCATTCATTATTTCCAGAGCTTTTTCGAAATCTTCACTCAAATCAACAGCTTTTACTTCATTAACCATTACGTCAGACGCTTTCATCTCACTTGATTTTTCCCTATCGCAAAGAGTCTTATAAACAAGGTCTGTAGTTGTTATAATTCCTATAAGTTTATCCTGCTTGTCTACGACAAAAATTCTTCTATCTTTGCTATCTTTAAGTTTTTTTGCAATCTCTTTTACATTTTCATCTGCATTGCAAGTTAATGCTTTATGGATAGTTATTTTTATTATGCTATCTTCAGTCATTTTTTTGTTAACTCTGTACTCTATTTATGTTTTTCGGCCTCTTTTTTTAGGCAATATATTTACAATCCTTCTTGTCATTTTAGCAACATAACTTGTGAGATCTTTACCTGCTTGAGCTACTCTTGAAACAGTATAGCCTGCTTTGTTACCAACAATACCCCCTGTCACAGCTCCAGCTACTGCTACCCCTAATGTAGATACTAGCGCAACATTTCTTGTAAGAAATCCATGAGGTTCATATGGTTTGATCCCATATTCTGTTGCTTTTTGAATTGCATCTAGATATTTTTCATTTCTTATTCCTTCTAAAACTTGTTCAGGAGTCAAATTTCTAAATTGTCTAAGTAAATCAAAAGAGACATTATGTTGAGAGAATAATCCATCTATTAATTCAGATCTTGCTATTCTATCTTTATCATGAGTATTATGTTCATTGGCTAAAATTTTATAAGCTGTTTCATTAAGACTATATTCTATATCATTGATCCTTTCCATTAAGCTTGCTCTCAATCTAGCTAGATTATTGTAATTGTCTATGTAATCTTCTTGTACTTGAATTTGTGCTTCTTTAGCACTCTTTTCCCCAAGTTTGCCTTTTGTCCATTCAAAAATTCTATCTTTAAGACCTGTTGCTTTTTTGACTGGCTTTGACTCAGCACCAGGCAATTTCAATGCTTGTCTTTGAAGGCTTTCGATATAATCCCAAGCACCTTGATATAACTGATTTTTTCCATCTAGGTTAGCTTGATAAGTTTGGAGGGTATCAATAGGAAGATCTTTTGATATTTTATCTAAATAAGCTCTATCATTTTTTTCGAATTTATAGATTACAGTAAAATCTCTTGCAACTTCATCTGCTACTCCAAAAATCCCTTCTAAGGCTGACCCTAATGCTCTCCCTATCATGGCTCCACCTACCATTCCTATGCTTGCTCCTAAAAATCTTCTTCTTGTTACTCCCATTTTGCTCAATTTTTAAACAATATTTAGGTATTTAAATATTAGTATTGTAACTCCTATAAAGACATAACATAAATAGAAAAATATCATACTTCATTAAAATAACATGACTTTTTTCAACATATTCTCAAATAAAAAAATAAAACAAAAAGAATCTCAAACAATAATTGCAGACCATAGAGAAAAAAACTCCTTAGTAATAAGTGAATTGATTAGCTTAGGCAATAAAGTTCAATTTGAACAACTAGACATAGCAGATTATATAATAAATAACATTGCAATAGAAAGAAAAACACAAAGCGATTTAGCAAGTTCAATAATTGATAAAAGAATATTCTCTCAATTAGAAAATTTAAAACAATATCAAAATTCTTTATTAATTTTAGAACAAGATAGTAGTCAAATAAATATGCATGAAAATGCAATCAAGGGATTTCTACTTAGCATTGCCTTAAAATTTAAGGTTCCAATAATCTATACAAAAAATGAAAAAGATACTGCAAAATACTTAACAATTTTAGCAAATAAAAAACAAAGCAAAAAAGAATCAATAAGACCCCTAAAAAGACAATTTTCAAAAGAAGAACAAATAAGATTCATCTTAGAAGGCTTTCCGGGAATTGGTCCAGTAAAAACAAAAGAAATAATGGATAACTTCAAAAATTTGAAGGATGTAGCAAACGCATCAAAAGAAATTCTTGAAAAAATAATTGGAAAACAAGCAGAAGAAATATACAATTTATTCAATCAAGAATTTGAACACTAAATGCTTTCACACGTAAGTCTTGAGGAAATTTTTCAACTATCCCTGAAACAACAACGTCTAAACCAGCATAATCATCCATACATTCACAAAAAACAGATATATTTCTTATAGTCAAAAGTTTGCCATTGCCAAATCTTCTTTGTTCATCAACAATTCCTTGAATTTTAACAATATCTCCAACAATCAACCCATCAAGACTTTCAACATAAAAAGGTTCATTTAATAAAAAGCCAACTAAAAACCCCAATCCTATAATTCCTATCACAAAAGCAAGTTTTCGCACAAAATAACAATAATAACCTTTAAATTAACCTTTCGCTGATCAAAAATATGAATCTTAAAGAAAAATTAAGTCTAATAAAGAGAAATACTGAAGAGATAGTTACTGAAGAAGAGTTATCAAAAATTCTAGATGAAAAAAAGAGACCAGTTGTGTATTGTGGATATGAACCCAATGGACCGATGCATTTAGGACATTTTGTTACAATAACCAAACTGATGGATTTAGAAAAAGCAGGTTTCAAAGTAATAATCTTACTAGCCGATATACATGCAATGTTAAATAGAAAATCAGAAGAATCTATAAAAAAAGAAATAGAATCTTGGAAAAAAACAATAAAATCAATAGGAATAAAAGCAGAAGTAATTTTAGGAAGCAGTTTTCAGTTTTCTAAAGAATATCAACTTGATGTAATGAAAGCATCACAATCTATGTCCATTAACAGAGGACTAAGAAGTATGCAAGAAGTAGCAAGAGATATAGAAAATGCAACAATTTCTCAATTGTGGTATCCTTTAATGCAAGTAGTAGATATAAAATATTTAGGCGTAGACATAGCTCTAGGAGGTTTAGAACAAAGAAAAATACATATGCTTGGAAAAGACATTGAAAATACTACAAACCACAAATTCATAGCTATGCATACACCATTAATAACATCTCTAAGTGGGCCAGGTAAAAAAATGTCAAAATCTATACCTGGAAGTGGAATTTCATTAACAGATAATTATGAAGAAATAAAAAAATCAATATCTGAAGCTTACTGTCCTGAAAAAGAAATAAAAGAGAATCCTATACTTCAAATAAATAAGCTTATAGTTTTTCCAATATTTAAAATAGCTAAAATAAAAAGACCAATAAAATTTGGAGGAGATAAAGATTATAATAGTTACGATGAATTAGAAGCAGATTACAAAAAAGGCTCGCTTCATCCATTAGATCTAAAGAATTCAACAGTACAATGTTTAGAAGAAATTATAAAGCCAATTCGTAACAATTTAGCATAGAGACGATGAAAAACAAGATTTTATTACTCACAATAGTAGCAATAATATTATTGGCTTATATAGTCTTAGCAGTTGCGGGCGATGGTCTAAAAATAGTATCTCCAGTATCTGGAACTAATTACACAAATTTCACGAATGTATTATTTAATATAACTTTTGTAAATGGTAGTGATATTACTCAACCGGCTAACGCAACATTCTTTCTAAACATAAGTGGAGTTTGGACTATAATGGGAAATACTTCAGCAACAGGAGGTTGTCAGGTAGGAGCAACAACCTCTTCGTGTGCAGTCCTTGTGACTAACAACTCCATTCCAGATGGAGTTTACAGCATAAATGCGACAATATACAATGCAACAAGTTCTGCAAGAATATCTGTAAGTCACATTGGAAATTTAAGCAATTCTATATATCTTGACTCAACAAGACCAATTATTTTTGCACAAAACTTCTCAAGTGTAGCAACAGGAAGAAATTATTCTCAATTACTAGTAATAAACATCTCGGCAATAGACGAGACATTAGGTGTTCAAACTGTAATGTTTAATATAACTAATTCTTCAGGCGGGCAAAATGCAACTGTAACTGCAACAAGAGAAGGCTCAACATCAAACTATGTAACCACAATAAACACATCACATTATGTTGAAGGTTCGATTAACATAACCGCGTATATTAACGATTCTCTTGGAAATTTAAACAACTCTGCAAGAGTCTACCAGTTATTGTTTGATAATACTCTCCCATCTATAACTCACAGTTGTGATGATTACATTGTAGAAGAAGATGATGAAATGGATTGTACTTGCAGTGCTACAGACTCACTTTCAGGATTAAATACTTCTTATGGAACTAGTGGAGTCTCTTATACATCAAGCCCATCGACATCTAATACTGGAAATAATCGACAAACAACATGTACTGCATTAGACAAAGCAGGAAACCTAAATACATCTATACGCTATTATAATGTAACAGGCATCTCTGGGTCTTCAAGCTCTGGAGGAAGTTCAGGAGGATCCTCCAGTGGAGGATCATCTTCAAGTTCAACAAATTCAACTTCAAATAACAATTCCCAGAACTCGTCAACCGGAAATGCAAATTCACTCCAGGGAAACCAGGAAAATCAAGATGAAAAAAATAAAATAAAAATTAATTATTGGAAGATATCATTAGTAATATTAGGGATAGGACTAGTAATAGTATTATTTATATTAATAAGAAAAAAGATTACCAAAAGATTTAAATAACAATCTAACATTTACCCTATTGATGATGATGAAGAGAGACAAAATAAAAAGTAAAATCATATTCTTCTCAGGATTAATTATTTTTGCGTCTATTTTTGCATGGCTAGTAATGGCTGCTGCCGGAGATAATGTAAGAATAATTTCTTCTGCTTCAGGAACAAATATGACTTCTGTATTAAATAGGGCGTTTAACGTTTCTTTCGATAACACAACGGATATTCCAAACGCTTTAAATGCAACATTTTTCTTTAACATTAGTGGAACATGGACAAAAGTAGGAAATACTACAGCTACAGGATGCAACGTTAAAGCAGGATTGTCTTCATGTGCAATTAACCTAAATGCTACAGTAGCAGACGGTGTTTATAGCTTAAACGCAACGATATATAACGCTTCTGCTTCTATATCCGTAGCTCATACTGCAAATCTTACTCATGGAATATTCATTGATGCAACGCCTCCTCAAGCAAATTCAGCAAATTTCTCAAATCCATTTTCTCAAGGAGCTAATCTTTCCACAAATGCAAGAGGTAGCAACCATACCATAAATGTTAGTATTTTTGATGCTACCATCGGTGTTCAAAGTGTGATTATCAATATTACAAACTCTTCTGGTGGACAGAATGGCACATTTATAGCTACAAGGGAAGGAAGTACAGATAATTTCGTAGTTGCAAATTTGAATACTTCTCAATTCCCCGATGGAGAATATAACCTAACAATTTATGCGAATGATACTTTAGGAAACTTGAATAATAGTGCCGTAGTACAAAGAGTAACTTTTGATAACACGCCTCCATCAATATCTTCATTCACTTGTACTCCTAACCCTGTAGTTGAACAAGAAACAATTACTTGTACCTGCAGTGCTACAGACTCGCTTTCAGGATTAAATGCATCTTATGGATCAAGTGGTGTTTCTTTCACAGCTAATCCATCAACTACTCAAACAGGTTCAAGTTTCCAAACAAGTTGCTCTACCCAAGATAAAGCAGGGAACACTGCTTCAACAACAACGACATATGAAGTGCAATCTTCAGGATCTGGTGGGAGATCTAGTGGAGGCTCGTCTTCTGGAGGGAGTTCTTCAGGAAGCTCTTCTGGTAGTGGTAGTGCTGGTTTAAGTCCTGAAACAACTCAAGGATCTCAAGAGCCAAACACAGGTGTAGGTTCATCTGCTCAAGGAGAGGGAGTAAATGAAACAGAATCTTCAAGTGCTGGATGGATAATTGGAGTAATTGCATTAATTGTAGTAGTTATAGCTATAACAGTAATGATAAAAAGAAGAAGATAATTATTTTTTTATCTTGTTTTAAATTCCAAGACATCCCTGTCTTTTAGAACATGACTTAACCCTACTCTTTGGTTTGCAAACTTACCACTAGGTCCGGTAAGTTTTGTCTCAACAATTATCTTTGAAAAGCCTTTATAGATAGATTCAGCAGCATCTTTAACAGTTCTTTTTTCAGACAAAACAATAGGTTGCTTCGAAGGTTGCTTTCCAGGTTCTTTAGTAAATACTCTGATTATATCCATAGAAAGAAGTATCTTATTCTTTAATATATCAATTCCAATATTTTTAAGAGCAGAAATCAAAACAAAATCTAACTTATTTGATTTGAGACGAGCGTCAAGTTTTCGAATAGAATCCGAGTCAAGTAAATCAACTTTATTTATTACAATCAGTCTTTTCCCTCTACAATGTTCGAGAACTTTTTCAAATAATTTTAAATCTTCAATTTTTTCTAGTACAGTAAGAACTAAGTCTGCAGTATGTAATATACTCATATCAAAATCTTTTCCAAGAATTGCTGGTAAATCTACCACTTGAACATAAACACCTTCATAATTCATAGTGCCAACATTTGGCAATCTCGTAGTATAAGGAGAAGAAGATACAACAGGTAGGGCATTAGTTAACCTGCTTAACAACATAGACTTACCAGAATTAGATAGTCCTACAAGAATTACTTGAAAACCTTCTTTTCTTATTCCTTTTTTGCCTTTTCCAACACTTGCAGACTTTTCAGATTTTTCAAGAAATTTTTTAAGCCTAGTTTTAAGTTCAGCAAGTAAGTTTTCAGAACTCTTATGTTTAGGGGCGGCCTTAATTAATTCTCTTAAAGCAATAATCCTCTCATCAAGTGTCTGCGCAGCTAGATATTTCTTCTCTGCATTAAAATATTCATATCCTGCATTTATGGGCATAGAAGTAAGTAATCGGAAACATTTAAAAATGGTTCCTTTGAAGTTCTTTCATGGAATCACCTAGACCATTTGAATTACCTGGCAGAAAAGACAAAAAATCTCATTTTGTAGGACATGAAGGTAATCTTGTAACATATAGAATTGAAACTGAATTAATTATAGGAGTTTATCATGAAAGAACAAGAGATGAATGTCATTGGATGGAATTTATCCCATGTATCTGTTATGATCCTGGTGGAAAAGCTTGTGTGATCACAAAATCCCCCGTAGTTACTTCAGATTTCTCAGGGGTAATGAGACCAACTACCTATAATACAATAGAAGATCTTGTAAAAGAAATTAATTTAGCCAGTAAAAAATAAAAAAAATCTAATTCAAACATTGCCAATAAGTTTTATTAAAAAGTTTCTAAATTATACATTAATTCTCAAATCGTAGTTTATTCCTCTTTTAGATTTTTCACAAGCTTCAATCAAATGATTTATCCGGGAGTAGTCAGTTCTTCTGAGGAGATTTTGAACGTTTCTACTAGCATCGCAATTTCTGAATCGCTCAATTGGAGACCTCGTTGATACCTATAAAAAGTCTCCAAATGACAAATCGCTCTCTTCAAATCAGAAATAGGAATATCAACAGAAATGCTCATCTGATAGATATGTGGCAATCATTATTAATATCTTTCTTCATATTTAGAAACTTTAGAATTCAAATAAAATCAAAAAAATAGATATCAATAACTATTTAACAAGAGAACCTTTTTTATTTTTATGGTGTTTAAACTAAACTCTCCAGTATATTCTACTGAACTTCAGAGAAAAGAGGGGGAAACTATATTATACATTAATTATCTGGGTGCTTCAATAGTTCCTTCTGTTGCCGATTCTGCCGAGGTCATGGGAAGGGTCATTGATGCTTTAATGGATAATCCTGAAGTCTCAAGGGTTATTTTAGTTCAACAGAGAAATTATAATTATCCTTTTGAACAAGTTTCATTGTTACTAGAAATATCTCAATTGTATACTTATTTGTTAAAACAAGAAAGGATACTTTCTTCTGATAAGCTTGGTTTATTTGCAGGATTAGACTTTGTCCCAGCAGAACTAAGCTATTTGCTTAGTCTTTTAAGGCAAGATCCTGCTTCTTGTTATCTTGAGATCTCTAAAAGAATTTCTTTATATAAGAGAAATGAATCTAAAAATTCTCATCTTGAGGGATATGTTAATTTGCTTTTGCGCTTTAGGGATATGCTTATGAAAACTAAATTGATATCCTCTTCGATAGATGTAATAGATACTTATGCTGTCGGAGATAGGAAGATTTACTATTCCCTGTTTAGACCCGATATATTACCTAATTTTACTTTTACAAGATTAGTTTCACAAATTCCAGAAAATGCGGAGTTAATTGATCAGTACGAAGTTCATTCTGGGTTTGAGGATGTTCCCGTAATTGTTTTGAAAATTGAAGGGGATTCAAAATATCTCTATCATATTACTCCTCCTGAATATTCTCTTAGCGAAGAACATCACTATTTGTTGAATTTGGGTAAGAATGTTTTACTTGAATATCAGCCTAAATCTGAAGAATTTGTTGATTCTGAAAAAGTACGTTCTTTATTTTTTAATGTAGCAAGAGACTTATTATCAGAGTTATCTCAAAATAAGAGAATTCCTTTAAACTATCGCGAATTAAATGCTCTTGCTAAAATACTTGTTAGGCAGACAATAGGCTTTGGACTTATAGAGGTTTTGTTATTTGATGATAATTTACAAGATATTTTTTTGAACTCTCCTATTGGTCAAAATTATATTTTTGTAAGGCATGCAAAGCATGGAGATTGTGTTACAAATATATTGCCTTCATATGAAGATGCGGATTCATGGGCTTCTAAACTACGTTTACAAAGTGGAAGGCCATTAGATGAGGCTAACCCAATATTAGATACCGATATTTTCTTTGGAAATGTTCGTGCTAGAGTTGCGGCCATTCAAAGACCATTATCTCCTAATGGTATTGCTTATGCTTTACGTAGACATAGGGAGGATCCTTGGACGTTACCACTTTTTGTAAATAATAAGATGATTAACTCGTTTACTGCTGGACTGCTTAGTTTTTTGATTGATGGAAATAGAACTATGTTGATTGCAGGCACTAGATCTAGTGGTAAGACTTCTCTTCTTGGAAGCGCAATGCTTGAAGTTATTCCATCTGTTAGGACAATTGTTATTGAAGATACGCTTGAATTGCCTGTCGATTCTTTACGTAAGTTAGGTTACAATATCCAGAGGATGAAAGTTAGAAGTGCCTTGCTAGAAGCTACTACTGAAGTTGAGGCTTCTGAAGGTATTAGAGCTAGTTTGCGTTTAGGAGACTCTGCTTTAATAGTAGGAGAAGTTAGAAGTTCTGAAGCAAAAGCGCTTTATGAAGCAATGAGAGTTGGAGCCTTGGCAAATTTAGTTGCTGGAACAATTCATGGTGCTAATCCATATGGTGTCTTTGACAGAGTTGTAAATGATTTAGGAGTTCCTGTTACAAGTTTTAAGGCAACTGATATTATTGTTGTTGCTAATCCAATAAGGACTCCTGACGGACTCCATTATAAAAAGAGAGTTACCCAACTTACTGAAGTTAGGAAACATTGGACTAAAGATCCCCAAGATGAAAAAGGATTTGTTGATCTTGTAAGATATAATGTTGAAAAAGATGAGCTTGAGCCTACTGATGATTTGATGAACGGAGACTCTGAAATTATAAAAGAAATTGCTGGAACCGTTAAAGGATGGGCTGGAAACTGGGATGCCGTGTGGGATAATATTTTACTTAGGGGAAAGATAAAACAAGAGATTGTTGATGTTTCTAAAAAGATGCAAATGCCTGCTCTGATGGAGAGTAAGTTTAATGCTTTAAGCAATGATATGTTTCATAGAATAAGTGAGAAGATAACTCGTGAAGTTGGTTTACCCGTTTCTGAAAGAGTATTTCCTGAATGGAAGAGTTGGTTGATGAATACTGTTAAGAAGGTTTAACCTAAACCTGAAAGGGCAACGGCTGCCAAACCTGTTAACATCAATGTTCCTATGAATGTGGTTATTAGATATAATGTTAATCCACGTTTTAGATTCCTACTTAATTCATGTTTTTCTTGTAACTCATCCTTACCTGAATCTACAGTTACTAACGTTCCTGTTAGGATAAAAATTATTTCTATCAAATATAGCCCTATTGAGACTTGAACAAAATATGGAGGTATTATGCTTGTTATATCAAACAGATTAGTTATATTTCCTATGCTTCCTATGCCTGCTATCTCTGTTCCTCCTGCCGTTAAATCTGAAAGAGATTTTAGTTTGTTTAGAATTATTGCAATCATTGAAGTTAAACCTACAATTATTCCAGATAATAATGGTGCTAGAAAAACCATATTGGAGCGCATATCTGATACTACTTCTGCTAGTAAGTCTTTCAGCCTGTCATTTATTTTTTGAATATTTTTTATATAATCTGAGATTGACATCATTGATCTTGCTGCTATTTTGAGACCCTTTTTTACAGATTCTATAAGAATTTTCATGCTAGTAGATATTATTGCAGATGGATAGTAGATTATCGCTCCTCTTTGATTGTCAAAAACTGCTTGTTCTATTGACATACCCATTTGCTGGATGTTTTGATTTACTAATGTGAAGAAACTTTGTGTTTTTTGACCTTGAGATGATTCTGCCACTTTTGCAAAGACTCTTTCTGCTGGAACACCATCACCTAAACGATTGCCTAACTGGAATAAGGTACTTGTGAATTCTTTTTCTAATTCTTTTGTTTCTCTTCTTGCTTTAATTATTTCTTTCGTTTTTAGTCTATAAGCGATACTGAAGTAACTTGCTATCGATAATGGGATGAATAAACTTAGCATTATTCCTGCAAGGCCAAATGGTCCAACTTTACTACTTGCTACTTCTTTAAAATCAAAAAGATACTGATCTTGAAAAAATGGGAATCCTAATTCCCCAAAAGTATAATCGCTCTTTATGTTTAAAATGGAAGTAATTAAATCACTTTGTAATATAAATGGTAATATCCCTAAAATGAAAAGTGGTATGCAGATTATACCTGCGATTAACCATGGCTTTGATGATGTGAATTTGTGGTAATCTGGATTTTTTTCTATATTAGAATTTTCTCCGTAACCTCCAGGTCTTTTTAGCAAGATTTCTGAAGTCATGAAATAGACTCCTAAAGGTATTATCAGATTAAATATCGTAAAAAGATGATACCATTTTAGACCTCCTGCGATTACTACGCTGGCTAATGGGAGAAGTGCTAATGCTAATGTTGGAAGAATAATTCCTAACATGTAGACATTGGTTAATGGTGCTCTTATGTCTCTTGAATAAGAGAGCATTTTATCATAAACACCTTCTAACATTACTTGCAATGCTCTTTCTAAAGTGTTTACTCTTTGTGATTCTCCTGGCTCGTAAAGGCTCGATTCAATTAAGTGGAATGATTCTATAAATTCAGGAGAATAGTCTCTCCATGTTTCTAAATAAGCATCTAGGGATTGTTTAACTGTTTGATATCTTCCTGTTTCTACATCATAAAGTATTTTTTTGAAGTCAAGAGCTAATGGGGTGTCTAAATGTTCAGAGGTAAACTGAACTGCTCTTTCTAAATTTGAAGTATGTTTCATATAAATTACAATATATAATATTGCAGGGATCATTTGAGAAGATGCTTTTAGTCTCCATATGTTAGCTAATCTATTTGGCATAGAGTAAACGTAATAATAAACAAATCCACTTAGGATAAATCCTAGAAAAGTAAGCATTAATGGGAATGAACTATTTAGAAACGTTATGCTTAATACTAAAGTTAAAGTTACTAACATTGTTAGAAACATTGCTACTAATGCCAAGCCTGCTGATTGTGAGGGCATTATATCTAAATGTGCTATGTTAAGATGGCGTTGGATTTTTGTATTTTCTTTTTCTGAAAGTCTTATTTTTATTATTCTTCCTAAAGCATCTGCCCACCTTTTGTACCTAGAAATATCTGGAAGCATGTCTTCTTTGAAATGTTCATAGTCTTGTGAATAAGAAGCTTTGTTGTAGCCTGTTTTACTACCAATTTCTGATTCTATTTTTTGTTGATACTTTTTGAGAATTTCATCTGTTGTTACCATTTTTCAACTCCTTTTTGCATTGTAAGGATACCTTTTTTATGTTATTAAACTTTGGTTAAAGATAATTAGATTTATATTGATGCTTTTGTTTTGTTTTGCATGGTGAAAAAAGGTGAATTGACTTTTGATACTTTGATTCCTTGGATAATAACTTTAGGAACTCTTGCTATTATACTGTTTCTTTACTCTGTTTTAAGTGGAAAGACTAATTCTACTCTTGATTTTTTAAAGGATTTGTGGAGATTTGGTAGATGATTAATAGGGGAGATACTAGAACTATATGGGTTGGAGTGATTATAGGGATTGCAGTTTTAGTTATTACTTTGACTGGTGTTTGGAAGAATTTTTTGGTTTTTGTTGGATTGGCTAAACTGCTTCCAAGCTTCAATATAACTGCTCCTGAAGGTACTTCAATTGTTGGGGTGAATTTAAAAACTAATGAACTTGAACTTGGCTATTACATTGAAGGAGATAGATGGCAAGTTATTGCTGATTCTTCTAAAGCCTATACTCTTGATAAGTATGAATTTGTACCTAATGAAATAAAAAAAGAGCTTCTCGATTTTTATGTTAATACAAAGAGGAAACCTGAAAATTTTAACATTGACATTAACAGTTGGAGATACTGGGTTGTTTCTCAGGAAATGTCTGTTAATAGTCTTGTTAAGGTTTATCCAAAAACTAAAAAAACATTTGAAGAAAAAGAAAAAGTAAACTCGTTGCCTCTTTACTTTAAATTTGGTTATACCAATGATGCAACTATAGATTTTGAAGATTACAATATTGCACAAGATGCTTTTGTCCCTGAATTTGTAAAACCTGAATATGAATCTTTGAAGAACTCAGATCATGTGCAAAATATACTTGCATGGAGAGATTCAATACTTCAAGGAAACAAATGTGAGAAATTTTTGACTTTTGCAAATTTGAAAGAAGATAAAGCTAAATCAGACAAGGAATTTTCTGTGAGATTAGTTGACGGTTATCTTCTTGTTGATCTTAAACTTGACAATGTTGGAAAAACACAGGATTACAAGGATAATTGCTTTGGATTAGTTAGTTATGAAGACAAAGATGAGATATCATCGGAAATGTATACGCAAGTAGGAACAAAACCCGATATAAGATTTAGCTTTGATTTTGATACTGATTTTGATACTCCTGCACCTGGTTATGTTTCTTATTCTTCAAGTGGGTGGAATGTTGATCCTAGATTTGATGATGCTAGGCTAATTACTTCTGAAAATAGTTTTTATGAAAACTTGATTTTATTGACTAAACCTAATGGTCTATTTTGGAATGAAGAAGTTTATTTTGAAAAAGATAAAAATGATGGCAATGATGGAGTTTTCATAAAAGGAAGAGCTATTGATGTTGATTACCTTAGAGAAAAGGAATGGCATAGGCTAAATCATGCACAGACAAGTCAATTTGTTTTTAATATTTTAAATGGATATTATGCAGATTATAAAATTGTTAAAGGTGGTGCAAATGCATAAGGGTTTTGCTTATGAGAACTTGACAAATATCCTTCTTTGGGTTTTGATATTGGTCCTTGCAGGATTCTCTATTTACTTTTTATTTAAGAGATTGACGTGATTAGAATTATAAACTTGTTTTTTCTTTCTTTTCTATGATATTTAATAATAAAAAGGGCGATCTTGTTTCTTCGCAACTTGCTTTGATAATTGCAACTATTGTGGGATTTGCAATACTTGCATTTGCACTTTTCCAGGTTTTTGAAAATAGAGATTTATCTGAAAGAGATTTATGTAGGCTTTCTATTATTTCAAGAGCTACTGTTCCTAGTGTTGTTCAACAAGCTATTCCTTTGAATTGCCATACTGAAAAGATTTGTATAACTGTTAATGAAGGATTTTTTGATTCTTTTACTATCTTTGGAAATCAGAAGAGTGACTGCAAGCAATTTGCTGGAGAAAAAAATGTTGCGGATATAAAAGTAAAGATGAGCTCAGATATTGGAGAACAAACACAGACACTAGAAACTATTCAAAGAAAGGTTGCAAACGCAATGTTTGACTGTTGGTATATGACTGGACAGGGAAAAATGGACATTTTCACTCAAAGTAGCAATTATGGAAAAGATATAGAAGATATACTCGCAAATACTGCAACAGAGACTCTGGGATTAGCTATCCCTAAAATTAAACCTGCATGTGTGATATGCTCAAGAGTTGCATTTTCTGATAAATTAATTGAGGCTGACAAGCAATTAAAGCAATTGGGAATTTTGAAGCAGATAAATTATAACACTTACATGTCAAGAGAGAAAGTTCCTAGAAGCAGTTTGACTTATTTCCAGGCATTTACTGATCCTAGTGCTGGGACAGGATATAGTTCTATAGGAGATACAGAAGGATTAAGCCAGTACTTTGGCAAGACTGATTTGACTCCCGAGGAATTTGCTAATGCAAAAGCTGTATTGCTAGAGCAGTTCAAGAATCAGCCTGTGGAAAAAGCTGAAATTGAAAAAATGCTGGAGCCTAAACTTGTTAGTTATCTTGCTAATTTGAAAAAAGCTACCTCTTCAAACCAGATTGCAATTGTATTTTCACAAATTAAGGTTCCTTCAATTAAGGAGGATGATGCTTTCTGGAATACTTTACAGAATGGAGCTATTCTTGGAGGAATTACAGCTTTAAGCGGACCTGGAAAGATTGCTAGCTTCCTAATTCCTGGCCCAGGATGGTACAAGGCTCTTTTCACTATTGCTGCTGTAGGGGGTACTTCTTTGAGTCTTGCTTCTGATGCTTCTTCTGCTGTTTCAGCTAATCAGGCGTTATCTGCCGCCACATGTGGAAAATTTGAAAGTACTTTGAGTGAAACAGAAAAGAAAGGATGTTCACTCGTGAAATTAATGAACTGGGATGTGAATAGCATTAACGGTATTTGTAATTTAATAGAGGGTAAATTATGAGAAATGGAGTATGGACACTGGAAGAACTCCTTGGAACATTATTGGTTGTAGTTGCTATAATAGTAATAGGGATATTTGCAAAAAATCTTTTTGAGTCTTATACTAAACAGAATGAAAACAATGCACAAGCTTTCGTCAACAGCTTAAGCGCTAAGATTGAAAATTTAGAAGATGGAGAGAGTAATACCTTTGCTTTAGTAAGTGTTAGTGGGTGGATTTTATCTGCATGGAGTAAAGATGTACCTATAGCTAGTGGATCAGATATTATTGGCAAGGATAGAAAACCTCAGAAATGCTTTGACAAGAGTTGTTTGTGCTTATGTGAGAAATCTATTACAAATTGTCAGCAAGTAAGCTATTGTAGGTATTTTGATAGAAATATTGAAGTTTCTTCAGAATATAAATATAAGTTTCCGCAAGGTCAATCTATAAAGAGTGATTTTGTATCTTGTTATATAATGAATCAACAGTCTAACTTAATACCATTTTTTGTTAAAAAAGAAAAATCTGGGATATCTATTAGTGGACCTATTAGTTATGTTAGCGTTTTTGATGAAATTCAGTTTGTTAAAAACACTTGTAACTTAGGTAGAGATTTATCTTTTAGCTAATTTTAGTTATCTTTATATTCTTGTTTTTACTTTTCAAAACATGAATAAAAGAGGTATTGATTTCTTTACTGGAAACATTGTTTATTTGATAATCCTTATTCTTTTTTTGTTTTACATGTTTTCAATCATAAGTTCTTATTCCAACGGTGCTACTTATTATGAAGACTTTTATTCGAAAGAGATTGTAAAAATAATAAATAAAGCTGAACCAGGAATGGAATTTAAAATAGATATAACTCCTTTAGCTAATGCTGCAAGCAAAAATGAAAAACTTATAAAAGAAATTATTTCTATTGATAATGTAAATAATAAAGTTACTGCAAGTGCTAGGATAGGATCTGGAACTAGTTTTGATTTCTTTATGGATTTTGACATTATTGATTGGTATGTGGAAAGTCCTTCTGGTGGGGCAGATAAAACAAGACTTATTTTCAAAGTAGTGAGGAAACAAAGAAATGAACTTTAAAGATAGAAAAGGTGCTGTGCCTGAAGGTATATTATACATACCATTTTTGATTACTTTGACTATAATTGCTGCTGGTTTGATTGGAGGATTAGTAGCTTTTTATGGTAAAGGTTACGACTATAGGTTTACTGAGTCTAATTTGATTTTAGAGGAAGCAAAGGACTGTTTTGTTAGAGAAGGGTTTTTTGATTTAAATTCAATTGATAAAAATTCTTTTTTTGAGAAATGTGATGTTAGTCAGAGTATTCTAGAAGATGGAAAGCATTTTGTTTATTTGAAGAACAGTAAAGGAGCTGAACTTTCTATTGGTGTTGAAGACTTCAAGGTAAGATGTTTTTTAGATACAAGATTTAGAAATAGGGGTTTACCTTTGTGTGCTGAATTCAAATCTCAAAACGGAAATTATATTTTGGTTGGAAGCTCCCAGAGTCCAAGGAGAGTTTTAGCATGAATAGATTTGGTAAAATATTAGGGAACATATTAGCTAATTTTCCTGGAATGATTGTTGTATTTTTTTTTATGGTTTTGTTTGTAATTTTGGCTGGTTTTATTTCTATTGATTTTGAAAATGAAGAAAATATTGCTAATAACTTTGGAATGAGTTATATAATATTTAATAATGAAATTCTCACTGTCAGAGAAGCTGTTGATAAAGGATGCAAATCTGGAAAACTTTATTCTTTAAATGAGGAACTTAAAGAGGTATTAATAAGGGAATTTTCTGATAGATATGGATATGGTTATGCTTTTGTTTTTGCTACTCGTAGTTCAGCTCATTTTGATATCAATGCACGTTATTTTGCTCATTTAAAATTTCAAGCATTTGAGAATTTTGCCGTAAGTGAGATTCCTGCTTCTGAATTTGAGAAAATTTTTGATACTAATACTAAGAACTATGATGCTATTGGGTTCTGCAATCCAAATGAACTAAACTTGTTTATTAAGAGGGTAGCATGAATAGGGGCGGAAATATTGCTGTTATTCTAACTCCTTTTTTAGCTTTTATTTTGATTATTTTAGCATTGTTTAACATGATAACTTTTAATGGAGATATTTATGATCAAAAAGCAAATCTTCAAATTTTGACTAGTAAAAGTGAAGCAAGTCATAGATTATTTGAAGAAAGTCTTAAAGAGATTGTTCTATTGTCAATTACTGATTCAAAAGACTCTACTGATTTTTTGACATCTTTCAATGAATCTTTGAAAAGACTGGGTCTTGAAAAGCGCTTATCTGGATTGAACACAAACCTATATGCCAAAATATCTCTTGGAGATTATTCTATTGAACAAACTGCTTTAGGTTACAAACTTGTTGTTTCAGATGTTTTTGAGGATTATGTTGTTTCTAATAATGAAATGCGTTACTCTTATTCAAAAGTCATTTTATTTGATGTTGATGTTGTCTCTATTAATGAGATTATAGAACAAGATTTATAAAGAACTTTTATTACTGTTTAGTATGGTGATTGTAAGGGAAAGAAAAGGAGATGTTACTATTTCTACAGTTATACTGATTGTTTTAGGCCTTGCGGTTCTTGTTATGCTAATTGTTGGTTTTACTAAGGGATGGGACTTTTTCTTTGGAGCATTTGATAATGCTCCTAGTGAATTGCAGACTCTTGCAAAGGCTTGTGCATTGTATGCTCAAGGTACCTTGAGAATTGATTTTTGTAGTTACAAGTTGATTGGAGATGAAATTGTTAATTGTAGACATCCTACTATTATTGATTCTCTTAAAAATGATGGGGTTAATACTGAAATTAATTCATTAAGATGTGATATGGATAACTTTTCATTTAGGCAGTCTGCTTGTCAAACTCTAGCTCCTGCTAAACCTGAAACTAAAATAACTACATCTGATGGTGAGAAGACTTGTGCAGATTATCTATCTGGAACAACAGTTCGTTGTACTGGTCCTGTCGTTATTAGTCCTGCTTGTAGTACTTACAATACAGACTTTGCTTGTAGGACTGCTGGTTGTACTTGGACATAATTAAATTTAATAGCTCTTTAATTTATTACATAGAATGGTTTGGAATCAAAAGATTGCTTTTCGTGTTTTTCTTGCTATTTTGATTTCTGTTTTTATTTTAATTTTTTATTTTGTTTTTTTGAGCGATAATAATCGTGGAGTTGAAAGATTCTTTGAAACTATTGGATTTAAGTCTGCTGAAAATGCTGAAGACTCTCCTGCTGTGCCATTGCCTTCAGGTTCATCTAATTCTGGAGGTGCTAGTTCAGGAGGAAGTTTTGGTATTGGAGATTCTGGAACTGTTTCTGAAGGAGAGGTTTTGAGATTTTGCACATTTGATGCTTTCCATGTCATAACAAGTGAAGTTCCTTGTAGATGTGGTATTAGTGCTGTTTGTTATCAATCAGAGGGTGTTTGCGACGCTACATTTAATAATGGCGAAGGCATCTGTTCTTAAGATGAATAGCAGAGGTTTTGATATTGCAATCACCACTATTATATTGATAGTTATAGGCGTTGCAATTTTGATTGGGTTTGTTTTTTTTATTAAGAATGGTTTTAGTTTTTTTAAGTCTGGAACTGAACCTATCTTAAAGACTCAAAGCTTAGAAGCTACTAGACAAGCTTGCGAATTGATTTGCAGAAGTGATAATGAGATTACCTTTTGTTGTGAATCTATGAGTCTGAATAATGAAGAAATATATTGTGGTGATTCTAGATTGAATGTTAACTGTAATTTTGACTGTTCTAAAGTTGTTTGTAGCTAGATTTTTATAGGTGCTTTATTTCTGAGTTTCATGTCTGATGATTATGGTTATTTTGGTGGAAAGAGAAAAAGCAAGAATGATAAGAAAAAGCAACGTGGACATAATAAGTATAAGCGTGGTGGACAGTTTAGAACTCGTCAAAACGAGAAATCTAGTGCTGGCTAAGTATTTCTTCTAATATTTCTAAAGTGTAGCTAAGCAATAAAGGTCCAACTACTATTCCTGCTAGTCCTAAGACTGGTGTTCCACCCATGACTCCCAGGAGCATTACTACTGGGTGAATGCTTGAATCTTTTCCAGCTACTTTTGTTCTTAGTATTGTATCTATGTAAATTGAAATAAATAATCCAAATGCTAAAATTATCCCAGATGAAACATAATCTGCCTGAGTTATTTTTATGATTAGTGTTGGAACCCAGACTATTGCTGGACCTCCAGGTATGAATGCAAATAAACCTATCAAAATTGCTAGGATTAAATAAAAGTCGATTCCCGCAAGCCAGAAACCTATCCCTGCAATCAATGCTTCAATAAATGCTAAGAGAAGTGTTCCCCTAACTATTTTCTTGGTAGTCTCTGCAATGTCTTTCATTACTTTTTCTTTATTATCAAATGGAACATAATTCTTTATTCTGACGCTTAATTTAGGCCAACTTAACAATAGATAGTAAATTATGAATATCATCACAAATAGGGAAACTATTGAAGTTGCTACTGAAACAGTTATCCCAGATAAAACTTTTATACCAAAACTAAAGAAATTATTTGTTAATTCTGATAAGTTAAAATTATATTTTTGTATAAACTCTAAGTTTTCTATTTTTACTATTAAGACTGCTATTGCTCCGCTTTGAATCGCCTTATATATTTGCGAAATTACTTCTTTTATTACTAAGACTATTGGTAAAAATATTATTAATATTGTTCCTGCTAATGTTATTGATGCTGCAAACCAGATTGGAAGCTTTTTTGCGAGTTTTTTATGAATTGGATAAACTAAATAGGTAGTTATGAATGCACCTATTATTGCTACGATATAGTCTTTTATTATTATTAAAGAAATAGAAGTTAGTGCTAAGAGAATTATTATTGGTAAGTATCTATGTATCCACTCTTTTCTCATGGTAATTGATAAGAACTAATATTAATAAAGCTGTTCTTTTTTATAGTCTTATGGATGCGTATTTCTTTTTGTATTCTGTTAGTTTTGTTGCGATACTCTTTGCAGTTTTTCAAGACTTAAGAACTAGGGAGATTGCAAACTGGTTAACTTTCTCTTTAGTTGCTTTTGTGCTTGCTTATAGGGCATTTTATTCTATTTATTCAAATGACTTTATGTTTTTCATTTATGGTCTAATGGGTGTAATTTTATTTATTGGTTTTGGTTATTTATTTTATTATTCTAAGGTTTTTGCAGGAGGAGATGCCAAATTACTTTTTGGTATAGGGGGGATATTCCCTTATTCATCTTTAATGGATTATATTTACTATGGGTTTGGATTTATATTTATTTTATTTACTTCTGGAGTTTTGTATACTCTGATTTATAGTATTTTTTTAGTTAGAAGTAATTCTAAGAGTTTTAAAAAATCTTTTTATGAACAAATTTATAGAAAAAAGTATTTATTTATCATATCTTTTGTGTTGGGTGTTTTGTTATATCTTAATAACTCTAGTTTTGATTTGTTTACTTTAATGTTTTCTCTTTTCATATTTTTATCTCCCTTGCTTTTTGCTTATGTTAAATCTGTTGAGAAGTCTTGTATGATTCAGCTTGTCTCTCCTGAAAAATTGACTGAAGGTGATTGGTTATATGAAGATGTTAAGGTTAATGGAAAAATTATTAAGAAAAATTTTGCTGGACTAACGTTTAAAGAAGTATTGGCTTTAAGAAGCGCTGGAAAAAAAGTTAGAGTAAAAATGGGTATTCCATTTGCTCCTGCTTTTCTTATTGCCTTGATAACTTTTAGGGTATTCTTCTCTTAAATTTCTTTAACTCTTCTTTCTGTTTTTCTTCTTTTTCTTTTGGTTCTTGAATTTTTTCTTCTTTTTTGTTAATTATCTCTAAGGTTCTTTCTAAGTCTTCTTCAGAAGAATTTAATCTTTCGTTTTCTAAAGTTAAATCTTTTTCATATATAGGAATAATATTCACTATTGCTTCTCCGAATTTTATTTCTGGTACTATTTTTACATTTTTTGGTTTTAGTTTTTCTGATAGAACTTTTGATATTTTATCTATAAGAATTGAGATTTCGCTTGGAATTTTGTCTAAATCTGTAAGTTTCTCTTTAGGTATTATTATTGAATGTCCTCTTGATAATGGTTTTATGTCCAGAACAGCAATTGCACTATTGTTTTCACTTATTTTTTTACTGGGTATCTTTTCTGTCACTATCTCCCTAAATATTTTAACTTGAGATTCTTTTTGCTTTTCTAACATAGATTCTATTGCTTCGTCAGATAAATCTTCTATTTGTTTTTCTGCTTCTTGTCTCTGTTCTTTTGGAAGTTCTTTTATTTGTTCAAATAATTGTTTTTTTAACTGTGATATTTGTTCTTTTGTTAAACTCATCTTAACCAAAGGCTCTTCTATAATCCTCTATTGTTACTGATGAGATGTGGGGTATTTTGGCTATTTCTTGTTCTACTAGGTCTGTTCCTTTTTCTTCTGGAAATGCCATTTTTAGAATTATTGCTTTAAGTCCGAAAGCAACTGCTTTTTCTTCAAATGTTACTGCTTTTGCACCATTAGACTCCATTTTGTGTCTTACTTGTTCTTTTATCTTTTCTAAATCTGAATCTACTGATTCAGGCATTATTTTTATTATTATTACTGCTGTGTTTGCCATATTTTTGTTTGTTTAAAGGGTTTTTTAAACATTGCTAATTGAAAAGTTTTGTGTCATTTGTGATTAATCTGATATTTGTTCTTGATTAGCGGTATTCTTTTAAACCTAACATTTGTGTTGATTCAATGGATAATTATATCAACTTAATTGAAAAAATATCTAGGCATTCTGGTTTGGCTTTAGAAGAAATTGAAAAGAAGGTTGATGCTAAGAAGTCTAAACTTTCTGGTTTAATATCAAAAGAAGGTGCTGCTCAAATAGTTGCTGCTGAACTTGGAATAAGCTTTGAAAATGAAATGCTTAAGATTAAGGAGTTGAGTGATGGTCTTAGGAGAGCTAATGTAATAGGTAAGGTGACTAGGGTCTTTCCAGTAAAAGAATTTTCTAAAAATGGACGGAGTGGTAAATTTGCAAGTTTTACTTTAGGTGATGAGACTTCTAATGTTCGTGTTGTTTTATGGGACTCCAATCATGTATCTTTAATTGAATCTGGAAATCTTGTCCAAGGAAATGTTATTGAGATTAAGGGAGCTAACGTGAAAAACGGGGAGTTACACGTCTCTGCTTTTTCAGATATAAAGCCTAGTGAAAAGAAATTTGATTCTGTAAAAGAAACTACTACCACTAGCGCTGGAAACTTTGCTGAAGCGAAAGAAGGTTCTTTCGTAAATGTTAGAGCTTTCATTGTTCAGACTTTTGAACCTAGATTCTTTGATTCCAAGAAAAATGAAGGTGAAAAAGGAGTTTTATTAAATGTTGTTTTAGATGATGGTTATGCTACTATGAGATCTGTTTTATTTAGCGAGAATATAAAAAAATTACTTTCTGTTTCAGATTCAGACTTATTTTCTCTTGATGTTTTGAATTCTAAGCGTGCTGAAATTATAGGCGATGAAAAGGTATTTACTGGGAGTTTTAGAATGAATTCTTTTAGTAATAATCTTGAGTTTTCTGTAAGAAATATTGAGGATTTTTCTATTGATGAAGTAGTAAAAGATCTTGAAGTCCAAAAAAACTGATTTAAACAGAAGTTTATAACTAAAAAATCTTACGCAAGGTTTAAAATTTAGGTTTTACTTCTTTTTTGATGCTTAATAAAACACATATTGCTATTGCTCTGTTTTTTATGCTTTTTTTTGTTTCCAAGGTTATTCATGTTTGGATTTACATATTTGTTTTTGTTATTGCTACTTTACTGCCTAATTTAGATAGAGGATTGTCTTTTCGTAGATTAAATTTT
Organism: Nanobdellota archaeon; assembly: GCA_038045705.1. Taxonomy (GTDB): domain Archaea; phylum Nanobdellota; class Nanobdellia; order Pacearchaeales; family GW2011-AR1; genus SICU01. The sequence goes on along the minus strand of JBBSXO010000004.1, from coordinate 13,406 downwards.
ACTAAGAATAGTAAAACTGGAGTTTCTCGAAAAAGAAGCTTTCTTCATAGTTTTACTTTTTGTTTAATCATAACTGCTTTGTTTGCATGGTTTTTGCCAACTATGGCTTTTCCCTTCTTTTTGGCTTATGGTACTCATTTAATAGTTGACTCTTGGACTATAGAAGGGATTAGACCATTTTGGCCTCTTAGATATATTGCTAAAGGGAATGTCAGAACTGGTGGGAATATTGAGCATATGATATTTTATTCATTTATTTTTGCAGACATAATTTTAATCTGGTTTTTGTTTTTTTAGAGAGCTTATTTATCTTAGACTGCTAAAATCTTTATATAGTGTTTGAAGCAATTTGTTTGATGGTAAAAGAGAAGGGAGATAAAGAAGTGACTGAAGATATTGCTGAGCCTGGATTGACAAGCATTCCTGGAATTGGTCCAGGTATTGCTTCTAAACTGGAGGCTGCTGGTGTTTACGACTTAATGGGCCTTGCTGTTATGTCTCCTCCAGCACTTTCTGAACTTGCCGGTGTTGGAGAAGCAGTTGCTAGGAAAGCTATACAAGCTGCGCGAGGAATGATGAAACTTGGTTTCATGGATGGGGCTGAATTTGCTAAAAAAAGAGAGTCTGTTGGTTACATTACTACTGGAAGCAAAAATTTAGATGCTTTGCTTGGTGGCAGAGGTGTTGAAGTGGGGGCAATGACAGAGGCTTATGGTGCTTTCGGTTCTGGAAAAAGTCAACTAGGTTTTGCTCTTGCTGTAAATACACAATTACCAATTGAGCAAGGTGGTGTTAATGGAAAAACTGTTTTTATAGATACTGAGGGGACTTTTTCTCCTGCAAGAATAAAACAAATTGCAGATGGACTTGGAGCAAGCTCTGAGAAGGTGCTAAAAAATATTTTGGTTGCAAGAGCATTTAATGCAGACCATCAGATTTTGTTGCTTGATAAAGTTGGAGAGCTCATAAAAGAAGGAGAACCAATAAAACTCTTGATTGTTGATTCGCTGACAGCACATTTTAGAGCCGAGTTTACCGGTCGTGGTCAATTGGCAGATAGACAACAGAAGCTTAACAAATATCTTCATGCTCTTACTAGGTTGGCAGAGCAGAGGGGGTTTGCAGTTTATGTTACTAATCAAGTAATGGCAAACCCTGCTATGATGTTTGGAGATCCTACGACTCATGTCGGAGGCCATATAGTTGGACACGCTGCAAAAGTGAGAATTTATCTTAGAAGAGGAAAACAAGGATCAAGAGTTGCAAAAATGGTTGATTCTCCTGATTTGCCTGATAATGAAGCTGCTTTTTTTGTAACACAACAGGGTCTTAAAGATGAACCAAGCAGTGAATAGATTTTTAATTGACCAGTTACTTTGTAGTTAATGAGGAAAGGTGAGAAGGCAGATTTAATTTTGGTTTTAGTTTGGCCTATAATTGCTTCGATAATTTCTATAATTTTGGAAGAGTTAGAGGTTGTTAACTCAAATTTTTTTATTTCAATAGTACTTTTCTTAGGTTTGCCTGCAATATATCTTTCATTTAGAAATAGACACTTCGTGATAAAATCATTAATCCCTGCTATTCTCATTTGTCCTGTAATGATTATCATAGAGTATATTGGTTACTATTCTCTTGCTTGGTCATTTCCTTCATCAATCTTTCCTATTGAGATTTTTGGTGTGGTGATCATTGAAGTAATCTTCTGGGTCTTTTTTAATGTATATTATGTGATTATATTTTATGAATCTTTTTTAGATCATCATATTACCTATAAATTGTGGAATCCCAAACTTAAGTACTTTTTAATAGGTATTTTGTTATTGTTTTCAATATTCTCTTTTTTTGTTTTTAATAAAATTAATTTGAATATACCATATTTCTATCTTTTATTTGGTCTAATTCTTTTTGCACTCCCAATTGGATTGCAATTAATTAATTACTCAAATACTAAGAAAGTAATAATAAAAATGTTGAAAGCTTCGGCTTACTTTTTTTATTTAAGCTTCATTTATGAGATAATTGCTTTAAGATATGGGTGGTGGAGTTTTCCAAGTTCTACTTATATTGGTTGGTTGGAGATATTCGGAGTGAGGTTTCCATTGGAAGAGCTCATTTGGTGGATTTTGCTTTTTGCATTTGCAGTTATGGTTTATTACGAATATTTTGAAGATGATGAAAAGTAAGAATTTGTTTTTTATGCCCCGACGAGGATTTGAACCTCGGTCTAAACCTCCGCAAGGTCTTATTCTATCCGGGCTGAACTATCAGGGCTTATAATGTTCCAAGCCTAGTGACTTTTAAATTATTTGGTTGTGAGAAAATTTAGATTAGAATTATCTTGTCTATCTCTTTGATTTGTTCAAAATCTTTATCTTTTGTTACCAAAACTCCATTATTTTCCATTACTTGCGATGCAATGAACAGGTCTGCAAGTGGCAGTTCGTACTTCTGCTTTAGTTCTACTAATTTGTCTGCAGTGTTTCTTGTTGTCTGTAAAACATTAAATCTTTCGATAAATTCTTTTGATTTTTCTTTATTTTTAACAGATTTATCCTTTAACCCCAATAAGAATTCAAAATATGCTATAAAACCTATTGTTGCAGGTATTGGATACATCTTTTTTAGATTTTCTATTTTGCTTATTGTATCTATTCTTCCTCTATCTAGGTCTACTAAAATTGAAGTATCAAATATTAGTGTCACTTTCTAAATCCCCATTCTTTTCTTGATTTGTTTGCTATTTTTTGCATTATTTCGGCTTCTTCTTCAGAGATTCTCTTTTCTCCACTTAAAATTTCATTCCAAAAATCATCATTTTGCTTTTCATAATTGTCGATCATGTTTTCAACTAGTTTTCCCATTGCAACTTTATTTTTAGCTGCTAAAACTTTTAACTTAACCCATTTTTCAGTGCTTATTCCTTTAATTGTATTTATCTCCATAGAGTATTAAAGTATTACTTGTATTTAAGTTTTACGTGTTAGAAATGTTTGTCTAATTCTTTACTATATGATTGGATTTCTGCTTTTGAAAACCATAATGCTATTTCTCTATCTGCGTTTTTTGGTGAATCAGAAGCGTGTATAAGATTTCTTAGAACTCTATTTTTTACATCCGCAACGGCATAAGACTCCATCATTGCGAAATCTCCTCTTATTGTTCCAGGTGCCGATGATTTAGGTTCTGTTGAGCCTACTATTTTTCTTACTATTTCTATTGCATGAGTACCTTCTAGTATAATTGCTATTATTGGACCTTCTCTTAAGAACTTTATGTTCCAGTTTTGTATTTGCAGTCCGAATTCCATGTGGTCTTTATATGGGAAAGGTTTGTTATCTTTTTCATAACTTGCTTTTGTTTTTTCAAATACGTTTTTTGCCCATTCTTCATCTAAAAAATAATGGTTTTTTGCTAGATCTTCATCTGGAAGAAGCATTTTCATTGCAACTATTTTTAGACCTATATCTTCAAATCTTGTGATTATTTTACCTACTAAACCACGAGATATTGAGTCATGTTTCAACAGGATTAATGTTTTTTCCATAGTAACTTATAGTTGAAGAGAGGTATTTTAAAGATTGTTGTTTTATTTTTTATATGAAATTATTACAGGAAGAGCTTGCTAAGAAAGGACTAGATTGTGCTATTTTTGCAACTTATGAAGATACTAATCCTAACTTATTTTATTTTACTGGATATATTGGTGCTGGTTTTTTGGTTGTTCCTGCTTCTGGTAAGCCTATCTTACATGTGCCTTCTAGAGATTTAACTCAAGCTAAAAATGTTAAAGATGTTATTGTTTCTTCTGGTAAGAAGTTGTCTGAAGTTTTATCTGAAAGAAAAGTTATTGCTAAAAAAATAGGAATTGATTTTGTGAATGCAACTGTTTCTGAAGCTAACATGCTAAAAGAGAGATTTGAATGTGAACTATTTGATTTGACTGATTTTATGAATGAATTACGAGCTGTTAAGGGAAAAAATGAAATTGATAAGATTACTAAGGCCTGTCAGATAACCGATAAGATAATTGGTAAATTTATTGACAATTTTAAGACTTTTAAAACAGAAGAAGAAGCTAGTGCATTTCTTGTTTATGAATCTCGCAAACTTGGTTGTGGATTAGCATTCGAACCTATTGTTGCAACTGGCGCAAATGCAGCTATCCCTCATCATGTTCCTAGTGGGAAAATTAAAATGGGGTTTTGTGTTGTTGACTTTGGGGTAAAGTTTGAAGGCTATTGTTCTGATGTTACACGCACATTTTATCATGGAAAACCAACTAAAGAAGAAGAGAAAACTTATTATGATTTACTTGAAAATCAAGAGAATGCGATTTCTTTAATTAAACCTGGAAAAATGATCGGAGATTTTTGCATTGAAGCAGAAAAAAAGCTTAAACAAAAATTAATTCATAGTCTTGGACATGGTTTAGGCATAGAAGTTCATGAGTTTCCAAATATTACAGATAATTCTAAAGTTGGACTTAGGGAAGGAATGGTAATTACAATTGAACCAGGAGAATATGTTGAAGGTAGATATGGGATTAGGATAGAAGATGATGTTTTGGTGACAAAATCAGGGTGTGATGTTTTGAGTAAGTTTACTAAGAAACTAATAATCATTAAATAGGTCAAATATTTTTGTATTTTATGGATAATAAAGAATCGGAAGATTTTAACTTTGCGGAAGCTTTACTTGTGAAAAATACTGAAATTTTTAGTAATTGTAAGAATATAGTTGTTGGTAAAGGAAATTTGAATGCTCCGATAATGTTTATTGGAGAATCTCCAGGTCGCAATGAAGATGAGCAAGGATTGCCTTTTGTTGGCGCTGCTGGGAAGAATTTAGATAAATTGCTTGACAAAGTTGGCTTAAGCATGAATGATGTTTATATTGCTAATATTTTGAAGTGTAGGCCTCCTGAGAATAGAGATCCGCTTGATGAAGAGATAAAGGCACATACTCCTTGGCTTTTGAAACAGGTAGAGGAAATAAATCCAAAAGTTATTTGTTCTTTAGGAAATTATGCTACCAAATTCTTTCTTGCTGGGACTGATGTTAAGAATATGAAAAATCAACCTGGGATAACTTCAGTTCACGGGAAAGTTAGAATTATTGAATTGCATGGCAAGAAAGTTAAATTAATTCCTTTGTTTCACCCTGCTGCTATAATTTACAACAGGAGTTTACTTGGTGAGTGGGAAAAAGATATAGAGATTGTTAAGAAAGAAATTGAGCAGAAGAGTTTGTTTTAATTTGTGAAAAAGTGTAATCTGTATGGGAATTCTGCCCCTATTAACTCTCTGTCTCTGTCTGGCTCTTCATACACGGCATTTGCATGATATTTTTTTGCAAGCCTTTGTATTTCCCATTCGTATCTTGTTTGCGCTGATGGAGATAATAATCTAATTATTGGAACCATATTAAACCATCTTGTTTCTGTTCCTGGTATTTCTTCACCTAATAATTCTCCTCTTTCTTTACGTGCTTCAGCTTCTTGTTGAGATAAATCTTTTAATTTAACCATTTTATTGATATTTTATTCTTATTTAAATTTACTTCTTTATTCATCATCTTCATTTCCTAAATTAACTTCTTGACATTCTGGGTCTTGTATTAATGTCTGACCAAATTGGAGTAAAGTTTTATACTGTCTTCTTTCTTTTTTATTTACATCTGGATTCTCTTCTAAATTGTCTAATAATCCTAAGAATCTTACTGCTGCAAGACCTACTTGCCTTTCATCTAATTCTTCTTGTCCCTCTGTTCTTTCGTATAATTCTTTTAGTTTAAACATAGAGGGGATTGCAATTTCTGATCTTTTATTAGATCCTAATACTTGATATCTTTCCCCTAATTCTGGTAAGTTCCCGTGAACCTTTGCAAATTCGTATGCTTGAAGAAAAAATCTACGAACTGATGCTGTTGCTCCTTTTTCTACTGAAAACTCTCCACCTTCAATATATCTCTTTAACCCATCCACTAACAGCATAAACGGTACTTGATGGCGTTTTGCTATTGCTCTGTGAAAATATCCTTGTCTACTCATTTTATTGGTATTTTAAATCGATTCCACCTGCTTTAATATTTGCATGGTTTCCATTTATTTTATCTATTGGAAATCTAACCTCATATTCATTTAAGACATCCGTGATTGCTTTTTTTGAGTTTACATCACAAAGGTACGATATTTTGAGAACAAGGTATACCATATCTCCTATGAAATCTTCACATAGTTCTTTATTTTTACCTATCAGTTCTTTTTGTTTTTCAGTATTTACCCATTTTATGAGGTTCCAGAATTCGCCTATTTCCTCATTCATATTTAGAAGAAGATCTTTTATTGAGCCGTGATCTGACCAGCCTCTTTTGTCGTTGAATTCTTTTATCTTATTTTGCGATTCTTCCACTTATTATTTTACTTGTTTTGATATATAAGGATTATTGCGTTCTTTTTCATCTTTGAATTTGATAAATTTGTAATGAGCTTCTAGTGTTTGTTTATCATCTTGGCTACTTTTTAATGTATAAACTTTTTCATTCTTTTTATTTATATAAAACTTCAACATCATTTTATCTCTAACTGTGCATGGACCTTCTTTGCTCTTTCTTTTATTGTTTCTATGACCTTATCTAACTGGTTATTTGCTAATTTATATTCTGTTCCTTTAACTCTTACTAGGAAATTTGATGACCCTAAATAAGATATATTTGCATCTTTTGTTTCAAGTATGTTTTTTATTTCAGATATACCATTTTCTTTATAAGATTTTAATGTTATCTTTTTTTGGACTTCTTTTTCAGTCTCTTTCTTTTGAGATAATATATCTTTTAATTTATCAAACTCTTTTGAGCTTAAATATTTCTTTAGTATTTCTGGATTTGTTTTTACATTTTCTATTATTTGAGATAAATCTTCTTTTTCTTTTATTTTATTTATTAAATCTGTTACATTATCAGGAGATACTGATTTTAAAATACTTGAAAAAACTCTTTCTTTTTGATAGTATTCTAGGATTGTATCTCTTTCCTTTGCAGATACTCTTCTTAAACTCATTTCTAAATTATTATCTTTATTTCTTAGAACTTTACATACTATCTTTTTTCCAACACTTACAAACTCCCTTATATTTCTTATTCTACCAGGGGATATTTCTGCTAAGATTATGTGACCTTCGTATGCGTATCCTTCTAAACTTACAAACACTCCCCCAGAATCTATTCTAGTTACTGTGCATAATATAACTTCATCTTCTTTTGGAGAATTATCTGAAGACATATTTTATTAAGGCTTTGATTTTTGCCTTTCCCCCTTGAGGTTTGAGAAGGAGTTTGTTACATCTATTACATTTTACCATTGTTGTTGCTTTACCATAAGTTGTTTGAGAATTTCCGCATCTTGGACATTTAATTCTTATTAATTTTCCTTTATTCATTTTATTAATGGTTCTATGGATTTTATTTAATTATTGGCCAATCTTTGCTCTTTTGTTTATTCTTGCAGAGTACATAACTGCTTTTCTTATAGCGGTATAATCATGCTTGTTTTTTAGAGAATGTTTTTTTAATCTTTCAATTTTGTTTAGAGTGTTTGTTTTTTCAGAGTTTGTATCTATTTTATTTTTTACAAGAACATCTTTTATCTTTATTCCAAGTAATTTTGCTTTTGGGATACCATGTTGATCTCTAAGGATTAATCCTATTTTTTCAGGAGCTATTCCTTGTCTTGCTAGATCAACTATTATTTTTTCAACTTCTACTGGTTTAAATTTTGTCCAATCTGCTTTTTCTGCCATGATTTGAGTTTGGATGGATGGGTTTTTAAAGCTGGTGGTTTGAATTTAATTATTAGGTTTAGCCCCGTAGAATAGCTGGCCAAGTTCGCAGGCCTTTGGCGCCTGAGACCCCGGTTCGAATCCGGGCGGGGCTATATAAAAACTTACAAAGTAAGATAGCCTTTTAGTATTGGGCTTTGTATCTTCCTCTGTGCTCTACTTTTTCTAACTGTAATAATGTTTGTTTCTGATTTTTTGACTTTTTGTAGCCTTTAACTATTGATTTAAATGCTTCTTCTTGAATTGAGTGGTGTTTGGCCTCTAATGCTTGTTTGATTAAGTGTAAGTCTACTGCTTTGTCTTCAACTCTTGATGAATGAAACCCTAGACCAAAATCTATGAAATAAACTTTGTCTTTCTTTAGAATCATATTTGAAGTTGTTAAGTCTCCATGGATTATGTCGTTATCATGAAGCTTTGCTAATTGCTTTCCAATATTAATACAGACTTTTTTATAATCTGTCTTTTCTAGGTGGTCTGCTAATTTTTTACCGTCAATGTACTCCATCTCTATTTTGCCTTTTACCTCGTCTGAACTAATTATTTTTGGAACGTTTATGACTTTTTGTAATTTTTCTAGAATTTTGCTTTCAGACCTTGTTCTTAATTTTCTTATTTTCTTATCTAATTCTGGATGTCTATAAGATTTTTCTATTCTATCTTTTAATATAGTCTTTTCTTTTTTTATTATTATGGCTTCTGCACCTCTCGCTAGAATGGTTTCTTTTGTCATTTTCATCAATCATTTTGAGAAATCTATTCTTTTAATATTTTTGATTTTGTCAAAATCTGAATCTTGGCTTATTATTGTCTTTATGCCTTTTTGTTGCATTGTTGCTAAATGAATCGCGTCTCTTGGATCTAGAAGAGTATTTTTATATAATTCAAGAGATTTTGAAATTAGTTCTACTCCTATTGGTACAAAGTTAATATTTGGTATTCCTATTAATGTTTTTCCTGTTTCATATGCTGTTTCTTTATCTTTAAATTTTTGTACTATCCATATAACTTCATCTAAAGTTAGTACAGATGTATATCCTTCATATTCTCCTTCTTTTATCTGTTTGATTATGGCCCTAGCTTTTTCTCCATCTGTTGCAGTACTAATTACAGAAGTTATGAATAGATTAGAATCTAAATAAACTTCTTTAGATTCTAATTCCTGCTCTTCTTGTTCTTTCTTCATATTGTTCATAGAATGTTTCTTTCAATTCCTTGGCAGAAGGAACTTTTATTTTCTTTTTTTCGTTTATTTTTTCAGCTATTTTTTTCAGCATTTCTATGGGGTCTTCACTATCTCTCTTTATTAGAACTCCTTCTTTCTGTTCGATTATTATGACTTCTTCTTTAGGAAACATTTTATAGTAATCTCTAAGAATTTTAGGAATTACTACTTGTCCCTTTGATCCAAGTCTTACTCTTAGTTCTACCATGTCATACTTGAGGTTATACTTGTATTTAAATCCTTTTAATACTAAAGTCTCATACCTTTCTTTGCTAGTTTCTTTGCCATTTTCATTAGATTCTTTTGATCCATCATACCTTCTTCTGATGATTTTCCTGATTGAATCATTTCTTTGAGGACTTTATATTGTTTTATTAGATTTCTTATATCTGTTGTGCTAACTCCCGAACCCTTACTTATTCTTTGTAATCTTGAAGTTTCCTTTTCAATTATTTCTGGATTTTCTATCTCTTCTTTAGTCATTGAATTTATTGCATGTTTATAGCCTTTAAGTTTTGATTGTTGTTGTTCTAATTTGTCTTGTGAAACTTTTTCTTTCATTTTTCCAAAACCGGGTATTAAGGATAGCATTTTATCCATACCACCTATTGATTCCATTGACTCTAATTGAGCTTGAACATCTCTTAGTGTCAGCTTACCTTCTTCTATATTTTTTTGGGTTTTTTTAAGAGCTTTTTCATCAGTAACTGTTTTTATCTTTTCCATTAAAGTTTCTAGATCTCCCATTCCAAGCATTCTTGATAAGAAAGATTCTGGATTGAATTGTTCTAAATCTGCTGTTTTTTCTCCAGTTCCTATAAATATTACAGGGACTTTTGCCTCATAACATGAAGTCAGGGCTCCTCCTGCTTTTGCAGTTGAGTCCATTCTTGTTATTATAACTCCTGTTATGTTTACGGCTTCTTTGAATGCTATTGCTTGTTTTCTTGCTGTTTGCCCTATATCTGCGGGTATTACAAGGATTGTTTCAGTTGGTTTTGCTATTTTTGCTATTGATTTTATTTCTTTTATTAAATCGTTTTCTAATGCATCTCTTCCAGCTGTATCTATTATTACTAGATCATATTTTTCTAAATCTTTTTCAAATTCTTTCCATATTTTTGTTGGGTTCTTTTCTTCCGGATTTATGAAACATGCTATGTTTATTTTATCACATAATTGTTTTAATTGAATAGATGCTGCAGGTCTGTGAACATCAAGACCTATTGTACATACTTTACTTCCTCTTTTTGAGTAATAAAGGGCTAATTTTGAAATTGTAGTAGTTTTACCTACCCCATATAATCCTAACATCATGAATCTGTTATTCTTATTTTCTAATTTTAGTTCTTTTTTCTCTCCTAAAATTGTCTTTAGTTCATCATGTAAAAGCTTAATTATATGCTCTTTCTTTTCTACTCCTTTGAGTCGTTCATCTAGTGCAGATTTCTTTATTTTTTGAGTTATTTCTAGAACTAACTTGACATTAACATCAGACTCTATTAGTGCTCTTTGTAATTCTTTTATTACTGAATCTACAAGATTCTTATCAAGAAATATAGCATTCGCTATCTTATCTGTTGTCTTTTTTATTGCATCTGAAAGTTTATCAAGCATTAAATATCGAGTTTATGAAGGGTTAATAAATTTGTGTTTTCTAATACTAATGGTTTTTCATAGAAATTATACTCTAAAATGTGATGTGTCTATTTTTTGATTTACTAATAAAAAACTATTATAAACCGTAATTGCTAATATAGTTTATGAAAAATATAAATGGTATTTTTATTGCTTGTTTATTTCTTTTGATTGTTTCTTTTTTATCTTGGTTTAATTTTTACAGCATTACAGGTAACCAGATTTCATCAGATTCTTTAGACTGCCTAATTACAGATGTTTCATTTGATCGTGTTTCTGCAAATGTCGAGGATACTGTTAATATAGTAGTTATTGGTGAAAATTGTAATGGTCATGATATAAATATAGATATCTTTGAAAAAGATTCTTTTTTTAATGATAAGATTCATACCTTTTCTGGAAATTTTATTGAAGATAAGGTTTTGGTAGAATGGTTGATTGATAAAGAGATTTATGGTTTGTTTGGTGAACGGTTTGAGGGACAGGAACTGGAGCTTTACGCATTTGTTAATTTATGGGATAAGAAAATATCAAATACCCTTCATGTTTCTAAATCTAAGAAAATTCTTTTACAACCATCTTTAAATTATCCTGTCGGTTTTGGTTGCACTACTGCTTGGTATATTGATAAAGACTGTGATGGTTATGGAGTTGGAAAACAAAGTGGTGGACAATATGGACGGTATGATGTAAATATACATGGAGATTTACCTGATGTTGATGACAGTGATCCTAATTTGAATACTCCTCAGTCAGTTAATCAAAATTATGGTGATTTTAGAGATATTCAAAATCTTAGAAATTTTTTAGTCTCAAGAGGGTATAATAATCCTAGAAATATTTATTTCATTGCACCAAATGGAGTAAATACTAATGGTCAAGCAAATAATATTTCTAGACCTTATGCAGGCTTTGGAGCAATTAGAAGTCTTGTGGGTTCAAATGATTTTGTGATTTATAGAAATGGGACTTATTCAAGTAGTTTTTCAATACTTAATTTAGCTAGTGGAAGTACTATCCCTAGAGGTACTCCTGGAAACCCAATAGTTTTTATGTCTTATCCTGGTGAATTGGCTGTTTTTGATGCATTTTATGGTATTGGAGGACTTGCCGGAACAAGGAATATTGTTGTTGATGGTTTTGTTATCACTTGTCAGCCTGGAGTTTGTAATACTAATGGGTTTGGTCAAATAGGTATAGATATTACTGGTTCTGCAATCAATCTAACTATTCGAAATGTAGAATCTTTAAGACATCGTTGGGGAGTATGGGGTGGTACTCCCAAAGATAGAGTTACTATTGAAAGTTCTGTAATTCATGATAATGCTGGAGAACATGGGATTTATATTCCTAATTCTGATCAAAATCCCCATACTAATTTTGTAATAAATGGTAACTTGATTTATAGGAATCGTAGACACGGAATTCAGTTTAATGGGAAAATGGAGAACTTTATCGTTGAAAATAACATAATCCACTCTAATGCTTTAGGAGGTATAACTCTTACAAATGGAGTTCAATATAGCAAATTTAGAAACAATCTTATATTTAACAATAATAAACAGGGGATTATATTATTTTCATATTGCGATAGTGCTTATTTTACTTGTGCAAGTTTATATCCTGGTAGTTGTTTAGTTGGACAGATTCCAGAGTGTCCGACGAGTAATACTTCTTGTAATCGTGGCGCATTTCCTCAATGTTATGGCGATGGAGCACTTTATAGACAGAGTAATGATTATAATCAATTCATAAATAATCTTGTCTGGATAGGTTCTAGTCATAATGGTGTTTGTGAAGATCAATGGGCTGCACCACCTTGTTCAAGAACTAATGCTCCTTTTGATTTTTCTGCTGTTGAATTTGCAGATGTTACTCCAAGGAAAGTTTATACTTTTACTGGAAATATTTTTAGAAATAATATTTTTAGTAATTATGGTGCACCTCTCTTCAAAACAGATAATATCTCTCACTTAATTACTCCTGGTGCTTTAATAGAAAACAATCTCTTCTTTAGATCTACTGGAGAACCTGCTGGATTGATTTCTACTTCAACTGATGGAACACATTCTAATGCTTTTGGAGTAACCCCACGTTATTACACTTGGACGTTTAGCGAATTTCAAAATCATGTTATTTGGAGAAGTTTTGTTCGAAACAACGTTTTAGGAAATCCTGGTTTTAGTGATGTTTCTGTAAGTTATTACTTGAATCCTGGTAATTATAATTTTGATCCTATTTCTACAAATTCACTTTCTATCAATTTAGGCTTGTTTTTAGGTGCTCCTTTATTAGACATTAGAATGAATTCTCGTGTTGGTAATATCGATGCAGGGATTTATGAATTAGGAGGATCTGTTGCTCCAATATTAACTGGGATTTCACCAAATCCTATTATGAATAATCAAGATCATACTATTCAACTTATAGGAACTCGTTTTGATAATCCCGGAGCAATACTTGAAGCTTGTTTATCTTCGATTTGTTCTTCTGTGCCTTCTACTATCATTAGCTCGCAAGAAATGAGATTTATTGCCGGAAGAGATACTCCTCCAGATGTTTACGGTTTTCAAGTTAGAAACTTAGATGGACAGGTTAGTAATCGTTTAAACTTGACCGTTTTATTGCCGACAGTTCCTAATACGCCTAGTGACTTAAACGTTACTCCAGTAAGTTCTATACAGTTGAGACTTAATTGGAAAGAC
>JBBSXO010000003.1:0-214948 GCA_038045705.1 Nanobdellota archaeon | reverse complement strand
TTTGATATTTGTGTAAGGAGGCGAGTTTAGTGCGTATTTCCACTAATCACCTAAAGAATTATTTACAAAGATTGAATCATTGGGGTTTACTGTTGGAAAAAAGAAAGACATCCCAATACCATCTATTTTTGATGAAGATTTAATGAGATTTGTTTTAGCTGGGCTTTTTGCTACAGATGGCTGTTTAACTATTGTAAATAATAGTGGAAAATATCCACGTATGTTTTTTACTGCTGCTTTGCCAACGGCATTCGGTAAAATAACAGATTATCTGAATAATAATGGAATTTCTGCTAGTTGTTATACTAGAAAGTTCATTAAAATTCATGAAAAGGCCTTTAGAAAAACAAAAACTCATTACGTAATCTCTTCAAATGGTCCTAGGAATGCTGAAAAGTTTAGAGAACTTATAGGTTTCATTAATCCTAAATATGAGGCTCGATACCAATATTATTTGAATAATAAAATGGCTGTGGGGAGAATCGAACTCCCGACCCCAACCTTATGAGAGTTGTGTTCTTCCACTGAACTACACAGCCGAAAATAGATGCTTGGGAGCTTTTTTAAAGATTCTCTACTGCTGATTTTGATGGTAGTAATAGATGATGTTGTTTTACAACTTGGGCAAATAGGTCTTTGGGTTCAAGCAGTTGGATTATTAGTTATAATTTGGATTATCGTTCAAACTATAACTCTTTATTATAATCGAAAAAGAAGATTATTGCTTGAGGAAATTAACAAAAGATTGAAACGTCTAGAAACTAAGGTTGATAAAATTACTGATAAATAAAATTAGGAATATGATGTGTCTTGAGAAACGTCTTCTTCTTTTCTGACTTTTATAACTGGATTTTCTCTTGTGATTCTTTCTGCTTTTTTTAATCTGGCAATGTAACCTGCTATTTTGTTTCTTACCTTTTTACTTGGCATTGTCGAACCTAGGATTCTTTTATTGGGGTTGAAATCTTCGCCAAATGTAAGCTCTTTTATAATGAGCTCCTTGCTAGCTCTTTTAACCATCATTTGTTTTATTCTACCCATATTGTAGCTTTTGCGATATGGGTTTTTAAAGCCTTTGAATGAGAGTTTTGGTAATTTTTTCTAAATTTCTAACTTTTGATGTTTGATTAAATTACTCCATTCTTTATAATAATCTAGTGCTTTTTTGTCTACTTCTCCTGGGGAGATAATTAATGCTGGCATCTTTTCTGCTTGTGCCTTTTGTAATGTGCTCACTATGTCATCTAATGTTATCTTCTTTTTGTCTTTTGCTACCATATATAGTTCTTGTTGACCTAAATGAGTGTTTAATCTTATTTTTGCTGTAAATTCTTTCTTTTTTGTTAAGATTTCTTTTGTTATTTCATACTCTTTTTCAGACATTACTTTCTTTATTTTATCTAAGAAGTCTGAATTTGCTTCTTTATTTTTGATTTCTTTTACTTGTTGCTCTAATTTTATTGACTCTGACTTTTCTATTTGTTTTAATTCTTCTTTTATTAGAGTTTTTTCTTCTTTGATTTCTTGTTTTATCTCATGTTTTATTGGAGTGATTGCTTTTTCTATAAGCTCTTTTGTCTTGTCATTTGAAAGTGTATGGATTTTCCAGAATATTTTTTCTTGACTATTATCTATTATTTTTACAGGGATTGCAAAATCTTTTATGCTTCTTAAAGCTACTCGGATTGCAGGTTCTTGTTCGCTGTCTTGCAATATTTCATTTTGTTTTAATAATTTGAAAGCTTCTTTTTCTTTATGGTTGAGATATTCAGTATATTTTTGTAATTGTTCTTCTTGTCCTGAAATATAATACAATGGAGAGCCTCCAACTCTCATATTACTTAGTTTTAATTTTTGCTCACCTACTAATTCAGACATGAATGCTGCCGTAAATATATTGTTTTGACTTATCGTGCTTGCAACTCTTACTGGTAGTTCAGGTCCTCTTTCTTTGATTATCTCTAAAATACGCTCTTTTGTTTGCATTAATTTTTGCATATCTGGCATGATAGTCTGATAAGGGTGTTTGTTATAAAGATTACTGTAATTTAAGGTTTTAGCCAAGATATCTCATAATACAAAACATCATTTTCATCATCAACTATTCCTATAAGGAGTTTTTTCTTTGTTGAATGAGCAACTCTGTTTTTTGCTGCAAAATCGTGCCATGTGTGTGGTTCTGACTCCCTAACTGCATATGCTAACCATAATGCATGGTCTTGCCCTAAATTTGCACCTTTTTTATAAATTCTAAAATCTGCTCCGAATTTAAGTGCTGTTTTTACTAGATATCCTTTTTCTCTTAAATTTTCGAACAAGGATAATTTTGTTTCAATTCTTTTATCATTCTTTTTTGCAATTTGTATTGCTTTATCAAAACTAATTTCATTCCCTTTAAAATTGAATATTAACTTTTTTTTGTTGTTTAGAAAGAGTGCTTCTACCCAAGAATATTCTATTCTATCTCTAACTTTCTCTCCAAATCTTGATTTTTCATATAAACTAAAAGATTCACTTGAACTTGAATGGATTTTTTCGCTTGAGATGTATGCTGTTATCATAGAGCTATATAATTTTTTTATTATTTAAGGCTATTCTTATAGGAAAGTATTTGCAACTAGCAAGTAAACTACTATGGCTAAACAGTCAGATATTACTGTTCCAAATGGACCTCCTCCTAAAGCTGGGTCTCCACCTAGCTTTTTGATACCTAAAATTACTATAAAAGATGTTAAAGTTGTTAATGTTAGAGATAGAAAAGCTGCTAGACTTATCACTGAAGCTATTGCTCTTTCTTGCCAGAAAGATGATATTGTGAGAAAGAGCAATGCACTAATCATTAAAGCAATTATTACACTTATTATTCCTTGTTTTAACATATATCTGTTTATTTTCATGTCTTTACCCATTATCGCTAAGTCTCTTACTAAGAGTGTTTCTATTTGAGTGCACAATGCTCCGCAAATATAAACAATTACTGGAATAAAAAATGCAAGCATAAGATTTTCCTTTAAGGTATTTTCAAAAATTCCTATGAAGGCTGCAACTGCTAAAATCCCTATTAAACCACTTATTAGCCATGGGACTCTGTGGATTACACTTTCCATTATTGGGACATCCATTGTGCTTTCATAGTCTAGGTGAGAGTTATGAATACCAGCGAAGTGAAAACTGTCTTTTGTAGAAGATTGATTAAGGATTTTTATTATGTTTTTGCTTGAAACTACTCCTATTATCTTTTCGTTTTCTACTATTGGAACTGCTTTTATTCCATGCTTAAGTGCAATATGGGCGACTTTTTCTGTTTCAGTTTTTGCCGAAGCTGTAACTACTTTTTTTTGCATAAATGCTTCTACTGGTGTTTTTGCATGGAATCTGAATATATCTTTAATTGAAAAAACTCCAATTAGCTTTTTTTCTGATTCTACAACGTAAATATAGTCCATTACTTCGAAGAGGTTTGATTTTTTTCTTAGTAAATCATAAATTTCTGCAACCCTTTGATTTTTTCTAACTGTTAAGAAAGCTCTGTCCATTACATCTCTTACAGGTATTGATAATAGGGAAGCACTCTTTTTCATGCATTGGAATGGTTCTGGAAAGTTTTAAACGTTGTGAATTGAGATTCACAGGCTTAAAACTTGCCTTCTGGCACAAGTTTTAAATCCATAGTTTTTTAGATTATATGATGAAATCTGTTAACTTTTCTTCTATTGATAAAAAATGGCAGAAAGAGTGGGAAAAAGCTAAGGTCTTTGAGGCTAAAGAAGATGATAAGAAAGAGAAATACTATACTTTAGCAATGTATCCTTACCCTTCAGCCAATGGGTTACATATGGGTCATGCATTTCAGTATATTATTCCTGATATTTTATCTAGATATATGCGTATGAATGGAAAGTCTGTTTTGCATCCAATGGGATTTGATAGTTTTGGGTTGCCTGCTGAAAATGCTGCGATTAAAGAGGGAGCTCATCCCAGAAAGTATACTGAAACTGCAATAAAGAGATTTATTATTCAATTACAAACTTTGGGAATTAGTTATGATTGGAGTAGAAATCTACAAAGTCATGATCCTAATTATTACAAATGGAATCAGTACTTCTTTTTACAATTTTTGAAGAAGGGTCTTGTATATAGAAAAGCTTCTCCTGTAAATTGGTGCGAGAAGTGTGAGAGTGTTTTGGCAAATGAGCAAGTTCATGATGGTAAGTGCTGGAGACATGGAGATACTGATGTTACGGTTAAGCATTTGGAACAGTGGTTTGTTAGGACTACTAGATATGCTGAAGAACTTTTGAAAGATGTGGATGCTCTTGATTGGCCTGAAAGAATTAAATCAATGCAAAGAAATTGGATTGGTAAAAGTGAAGGAAGCGAAGTATTATTTGAAATAAATGGAGAGAAGTGGCCTGTTTTTACAACTAGAGTAGATACTTTATTTGGAGTTACTTTCTTAGTTATAAGTGCTCAACATTCTAGGCTTTCTGAAATTGTTACAAAAGAACAAAAAAAAGATGTTGATCATTTTATGAAGAAGATTAAGAGTACTAAACAAGAAGATCTGGATAAATTAGAGAAGGAAGGCGTATTTACTGGAAGTTATGCAATTCATCCTTTGACTGGAAAGAAGATCCCTATTTGGACAGGAAATTTTGTGGTTGCTGATTATGGATCTGGAGTTGTAATGGCTGTACCTGCTCACGACCAACGTGACTTTGAGTTTGCTAAAAAATACAAAATTGGTTTTGTGCATGTAATTAAACCGGAAAAAAGTCAAACTCATAAGGAAAGAGCTTTTACAGACTACGGTGTTTTAACTAATTCCGAGTCATTTAACGGACTTACAAGTGAGGAAGCAATTAAACATATTCAGATATGGCTTAAAGAGAAGAAACTTGGTGGACCTATAACTCAATATAAATTACGTGATTGGTTAATCTCTAGACAGAGATATTGGGGAACTCCAATTCCTATAATTTATTGTGATGGTTGCGGGGTTGTACCTGTAGAAGAAAAAGATTTGCCTGTTTTACTTCCTGATAAAGTTACTTTCGGAAAAGGGAATCCTTTGCTTACAAATGAGAAATTTGTCAAGACCAAATGCCCTAAATGTGGAAATGTAGCAAGACGTGAAACAGATACAATGGATACTTTCTTTGATAGTAGTTGGTATTATCTTAGATTTACTGATTCAAAAAACGATAAACTTCCTTTAAGTGTTGATAATATTAGCTACTGGATGCCTGTTGACTTTTACAGTGGTGGGGCTGAACATGCTTGTATGCATTTGATTTATGCTCGCTTCTTTACAAAGGCTCTTCGCGATATGGGTTACTTAAACATAAATGAGCCTTTCCCTCGTTTATTTAACCAAGGTATGCTTCATGGTGAAGATGGTTTTGTGATGTCTAAATCTCGAGGTAATGGAGTAGATCCACTTGATATGACGAAGAAATATGGTTCGGATACATTACGTTTATTTCTTATGAGCGTTGCTTCTCCTGACAAAGATTTTTCATGGAGTTCTACTGGAATTGAATCAATGTATCGATTTATCCAGAGAGTTTGGAATTATACCCATAATATTAAATTTGGAAAATCTTCTCCTAGAATTCAACATAAGATTAATAAATCAATAATTGAGATTGGAGATGATATTAAAGATATTAATTATAATATGGCAGTAATTAAACTACGTGCTCTTTTTGATAATTTTGAAGATGAAATTGATAAGGCTGATTTTGCTATAGCTTTACAGCTTTTGTCTCCATTTGCACCTCATATTTCTGAAGAGTTATGGCATAATATTTTGGGATATGATACATTTGTAAGCAATAGTAAATGGCCTACTGCTGATAATAGCAAGATAAATGAATCTATAGATAAGGATGAAGAAAGTTTTGAGAGAACTGTTTCTGATGTGCAGAATGTTTTGAAAATTGTTAAAGATAAGACTAAAAAAGATCCATCTCATGTTTATCTTTATGCTATTCCTCCAGAAGTTAAGCTATTTGATAAGGAGATATTAGAAAAACGTCTTGGGATTGAGGTATCTGTTTTTGCCGTAAATGATACAAAGAAATATGATCCTCAAGGAAAAAGTAGTAAGTCTAAACCTGGAAAGCCTGGAATTTATATTGAGTAATAATTGAACAAAATTTAAAAATGGGTCTGATTTGAGATTGTTTCTGAAAAAATCAAAAGAGGAAATACGACATGAAAATTTATTTTGTACACCCTGGTGAAAATAAGTCTGGTGAACTGACTTCAAATGGTGTTTGGCAACTTAAATCTCTTATTAGAAGTCTTGTTAATCATAAAATCAATGTTGATAGAATTTATGTAAACGGTCATAATATCTCAAGACAAACTGGGAATATATTGAGTAAGTCTTTGAAGGTTCCTATCTTTAGTGATGAAAGATTTGTTGAAATTAACAAATCTGTTATTTTAGGAGATTTTAAAGAAGGAGATATTGAGAACTTAGAAAATGTTAATTTGTTTGTTGATGAAATCATTAGTGTGGGAAAGGATGTTATCATTACAATAGGTGGGGGAATACACAGAGCAATAATAAGTAGACTTGCTGGATTTAATTTAGACACAACAAAACACTTTTCATTAAGTCATGGAAGTATTTCTTTGTTAGAATATCATCATGTTGATGGCACTGGAATATGGAGAATTGCTTATCTTAACGATACAACTCATTTGAGATTTCCTTAGTTACATTTATCTGTCTTTCTTTGGTGAAACTGTTTATAAATTAATTAATTATTACTTTTTAGTTGTTTGCTATTTAATAATCGATATTCTTTGAATGATATGTTACTGTTTATTGTTTGTATATAAAGTTCTTTCATTCTAGGATTGTGGAGGTGATGACATGACTGGAATACAAAGTTTGCGTGATAGAAGAGTAGTAGCGATTGTTGAAAAGCTAGAAGTTGTAGACTCTTTTTACGGAATAACTCCTGAAGAACGCAACGTATTGGATGTAATTCATGGTGTTGCAGGTATTGCTGAAGAAGCAGATGAATAGGAGGTTTTTTTAACTTTATTTTTTTTAATATTTCATGGATTTAACTTCTGCCTTAATTTTGGCATTTGTTCAAGGAATCCTTGAATGGTTTCCTGTTTCTAGTTCCGGACATCTTTCTTTATTTCAGAATATTCTTGGTTTAGATAATGGCCTTGATTTGCAAGTTGCTTTGCATTTTGGTACACTAATGGCTGTTTTTGTTTATTTTAGAAATGATATAGTAAGTATATTTAGAGATTTTTTACAAGGTAATTGGAAGACTTCTAACTCTCGTCTTGGTTTTTTGCTTTTAGTTGCCAGTATTCCTGCTGGAATATTTGGATTTATTTTTAGAAGTTATTTTGAGCTATCATCTGGTCTTTTTATTTTAGGTTTTGGTTGGGTAATTACCAGCGTTACTTTATTTATCGGAAGTTTTACACCTAAGAAAAACAAAAAAGATATTGGTTATATGCATGCTTTTATGATTGGAATTGCTCAAATGCTTGCTCTTATTCCTGGAGTTTCCAGAAGCGGAATGACTATCTCTTCAGGATTGTTTTTCGGATTGAATGAAAAAGATGCAATAAAATTCTCTTATTTACTTTCTATCCCAGTTATATTTGGAGCCAACTTAGTTACTTTTGGAAATGAAACTATTCCTATTGAATATTTGTTTCCTACTGTTGTTTGTTTTGTTTTGGGTTTGATATTTATGACATTTTCTTTTAAATATATCCTTAGTAATAGAAAGAATTTGAGGTGGTTCGGATTTTATACACTGGTTTTGGGGATTGTTAGTTTGGTTTATGCTTTTAGTTGATCTTCAACTATCGCTTTAATTCTTCTTACACCTGCTGAAACTGATGATTGTTCTATAATTTTTATTTTACCTATTTCTTTTGTGTTCTTCACGTGTGGACCTGTGCAGATTTCTCTACTGAAATATCCTCTTTTTTCATCTTCATCTATTACTGTGTAAACAGAGACTCTTTCTGGGTATTTGTGACCGAATTCTCCTTTTGCACCACTAGATGTTGCTTCTTTGTATGAGAGTTCTTCCGATTTTACAAGTAATGCTTTTTTTACTATGTTATTTACCATATACTCTATTTTTGTTATTTCTTCATTTGTTAGTTTTCTTGAAAATACGAAGTCAAATCTTGTACGTTCTGTGGTAATATTAGAACCTCTTTGAGCTACTTCTGGACCAAGAACTCTTGATAGAGCCTCGTTTAGAAGATGGGTTGTTGTGTGAAGTCTTGTTGTTTTTTCTGAGTGATCTGCTAAACCTGATTTAAATGTTCCAGCAGATATTGTTCGTGAAAGTTCTTGATGTTTTTTGTATTCTTCTTCAAATCCTTTTTTATCTACATCAATATTCCTTTCTTTTCCCATTTCTATTGTCATTTCTATTGGAAAACCAAATGATTGGAATAAGAGAAATGCTTCTTTTCCTGAAATACTGTTTTGACTTTGTGCTAGCTTCTCAAATTGTCTTATTCCTTTTTCAACGGTGCTTCTGAATTTTAATTCTTCTTTGTCTATTTCTCTTAAGACTATTTCTTTGTTTTTTATTAAATTATCATAATCTCTGTAAATTTCTATCACCCTTTCGGCTATTATTGTTGTGAAATTTATTTCTATATTTAGAATTTTACCATATCTTATAGCACGTCTGATTAATCTTCTTAAGACATATCCTTGACCTATGTTTGTAGGAGTTATTGAATTTTCATCACCAAGTATAAAAACTGCTGCTTTAATGTGATCTGCAATTATTCTCATTTCTTTTTTATAATCTTCATATTTTTTATGTGAAATTTTTTCTATTTCTTTTATTATAGGTTGCCATATTTCAGTTAGATAATTGTCGTCAAAACCATTTAGGACTGCCAGGGTTCTTTCAACTCCTCCTCCAAAATCTATATTTCTTTGATTTGTTAAACTATAATTCTCTTTTTTATCTTTAATATATTGCATTAAAACATCATTTCCTATTTCTACCCAATTTTCATCTCTTGGATTGAAGACTTTAGGTGTAGGCTTCTTATTATCTTTCCAATAAAACATTTCTGTTGAAGGACCACATGTACCTGTTGTTCCTGCTGGTCCCCACCAGTTATCTTTGGATTCAAATACTCCACCTTCTAAAAATGCTATTCTTTCTTTTGGAATTCCTAATGAAATCCAAATTTTAAACGATTCTTCATCTCTTGGGATTTGTGGAACTCTTTTGTCTCCCCCGAAACATGTGACTGCATATTTTTTTAAAGGTATTCTCAAAATTTTTGTGTGAAATTCAAATGTGTATTTAATTGCATCTTCTTTCCAATAGTCTCCTAAAGACCAGTTGCCTAACATTTCAAAGAAAGTATGGTGTGTAGTATCTCCTACTTCATCTATATCCCCTGTTCTAATGCATCTCTGTATGTTTACGAGCCTTTTACCTAAGGGGTGTATCTGTCCACTTAGATATGGAACTAGAGGATGCATTCCTGCTGTTGTAAATAATACTGTTGGGTCATTTGTAGGGATTAAAGACGAATTAGTAATATTATTATGATTTTTTGATTTAAAGAATTCCAAATATTTTTTTATTAATTCTTGTCTAGTTATCATATATATTGCGAGCTTACACTGTTTTTAAATATTAGTTGATCATGCTCCAAGCATAGCTATCTTTCTTCTTATATTCTGTATTTCTATTTCTAAAGAATCTCGCTTTTCAGGAGCAACCTTTATTATTTCTGGTTTTACCTCTTTAATTTTTATTTGGGGAATATATTGAGTCATATTTTCCATTTCTTTTTTCATGTCAGTTATTACTTTTTTAAGAAGATTCTTTAAGGATAGCTCTTCTTTTCTAAATTTCTTATAATTATTATATTTTTTTAATGAGGTAAGAACTTCCATTTCACAATACAATAAATGTTTTTTTCCTGCAACAACATGTGGTTTCTCAAGACCAATAAACTGTTCTTCAGTAGGCATTTTCAAAAATCTCTTTATTGATAAAAAGTATTCTTGCTTTTATACTTTCAATATCTTTTTCCCAACTGTTTATCTCTTCATCTTCTTTTGATTTTAAATCTTTAATCATTTTTAATAATTCATCCATTTGATCTAACTTTTCTGAAATTTTTACTAAAGATTCACGAGCCTCTTTGAATTTATCTAGCTTTACAAAAATTGGTCTTTTGTCATTTATCTGTTGATTTGATGACATTTTTAAGCTTTCAGACATCATTTGTTTGTTCTGTTGTCTCTGAGGGGACGCTCTTGGAGTCCATTCATCTAATTCCATTGTTCTAACTGGTTTTGCTTGAATTGATTCTTGATCCCATTCAGGTAATTCAGGTAGATTTTTATCTTCATCTTCAACTGCACTTTTTATCATACTCTGACTAAAACCTTTATTCATTAGGGAGTCTGGGAATGATGGTAATCCGTGAACCTCTGAGTCTTGTTGTGATTCTATTGGCGGTAGCATTGTCCTTTGATAGTCTCTCATTGAAGGTGCTCCTGACATAGGCAAATCCGGAAGTTCTCCACCATTCTCTTTCTTTTTTCCAAACATATTTTCATATATTTTCAAGTTTATTTATATAGGTTTATCTTAATTACATAGGAGTGACATATTTTTTAGAAAGGTTTTTATTGTCAGTTTATTCAAATCTTTTCATGCTTGAGAGATTTTTAAAGGAATATGTTTCTATTGTCGCTGGATCAGGTACTGATAAAATAGTTGATGTTTTGTTTAATAAAAAGAATGTTAATGAATTTCTTATTGCTAAGAAACTTAATCTGACTATAAATCAGACAAGGAATATACTTTACAAGCTTGCAGATAGTGGGTTAGTGCGTTTTATGAGAAAGAAAGATTTGAAGAGTGGTGGGTGGTACACTTATTTCTGGACTCTTGACGAACACAAATGTCTTGTGAATTATAAAGAATCTATTTCTAAAGAAATTAAACACCAAGAAGAAATTCTTGTTGCTAGAAAAACAAAGCAGTTTTATATCTGTAAAAATTGTGATATTGAAGTTTCTGATGAGCAAGCTTTACTTAATGAGTTTACTTGTACTGAATGTGGTGAGGTTTATTCTCTAAAAGATTCTGTCGAGGGAATAAAGGAGATTGAAAAAGTTATCCAAAAGATGACTGATAAAGCTTCTCAAATTCAGCTTGAAATTGATAAAATTGTTTCATCTAGATTAGTTAAAAAAGAAAAAGTTGAGAAAAAGAAACCTAAAAAATCTGACAAATCAAAACCTATAAAAAAGAAAAAAAAGACTGTTAAGAAAAACGTATCAAAGAAGAGGAAGAAGAAATAACTGATGGTTTATAGGCAAGATTTTAGAGGTAGCTCGGCTGTGTCCAGAAAAAAAGGTTTTGGTCTAACTGTAACTAATGCAATCATAATTTTAAATGTAATTTTATTTTTTATCTTTTCTATTATATCTATTTTTTATTCTAGTTTAATTAACTTTATTGCTGTTAAACCATCTTTAGTTTTATCTGGGCAGTATGTTTGGACAATTTTTACTAGCATGTTTATGCATGGGAGTTTTTTTCATTTGTTTGTAAATATGCTTTCTCTTTTCTTTTTGGGTAGCTTAACTGAACGAATAATAGGTCGTAAGCGTTTTATTTGGATTTACTTAATTGCGGGAATTATAGGAGGTTTATTTTTTGTTTTATTTGCTTATTTTGGTAGTTTCTTTACTAGAGGAGATTTTATTTTTGGTGGTTTAGATGATTTTGCAGTTGGGGCTAGCGGAGCTATTTTTGGTTTACTAGGCATATTAGCAACATTATTACCTAAGAAGAAAGTCTATCTTATTATTGGTCCTTTAATAGTTATAGTTTTGCAAGTTTTGATTGCAGGAATTTTTCCATCTCAGTCTAATTTTATAGATATTGTCGGAGGTATTTTGATATTTTTGATGATCTTCTCAATGTTTTCATTTAATAATTCTTTTAGAAAGATTGCTTTACCATTGAGTTTACCTTTTTGGTTGGCTCCTATAATTGCAATTGTTCCTTTATTGATAATAGGTTTTTTCGTTAAATTGCCTATTGGTAATATGGCTCATTTTGGTGGTCTTGTTGCTGGTTTGTTCTATGGAACATATCTTAGATCTAAATATAAGCAAAAGGTTAAATTACTTAATAGGATGATTAAATAATGGTTAAAAAAACTAAAAATTGGAAATCTGAATTTGCTGAATTATTTAATGATTCTCTGAATTATATTTCTCTTCAAAAGAAATATATCTATATTATTATTCTAGTCTTTTTTGCTAGTTCTATTTTTGGATATTTTAATTCTGATCAACTTGGTTTTCTTGATAAATCTTTAAAAGAAATTCTTAATAAAACTGAAGGTTTAGATGCTCTCGAATTGATATGGTTTATATTTAGCAATAATGTCACTAGTGCAATATCTTCTTTATTTTTTGGTGCTTTGTTTGGAATATTGCCATTTTTTAACGCAATCTTTAACGGTTCTATATTGGGTTATGTTTACTCCAAAGCTGTACCTGTTGCGGGATTTGGAATAATATGGAGACTCTTACCTCATGGAATTTTTGAGTTGCCTGCAATATTCATTTCTCTTGGATTAGGGGTTCATTTAGGAGCTTCTTTTTTTGGAAGAAAAAAGATTGCAACATTTAAACAGAGATTTAATAGATCCTTGAGAGCTTTTTTGTCAGTTGTAGTACCTTTGCTTATGTTAGCTGCAATTATTGAAGGTTTTTTGATATTTTTTATTAGCTGAAATGTTTTTAAATTACGTTAAGATTAAGCTTTAATGGATGACCTAGCAGATAGAGGTTCTATTGCTGAACTTGATGAAGCTCGTGAAATAGATAATATAAGAAAAGTAGAGGCTGCACTCTTTGTTTCAGGTAAATTTATGAATTTAAAAGAGCTTGTTGCTTTGACGGATGTCAATCCGTTATTACTAAGAGATATTCTTAGAACTCTTGAAGAAAAATATAAAGGGAAAGGCGTTGAAATTATTAGAAGGGAAGATTTATGGAAGATGGATGTTCACCCAGACTTTGTTTATATGGTAAATAGGCTTGCTACGGGGAACTCTGAGTTTACAAAAGCGGAACAAGAAACACTTGCTATAATTGCATACAAACAGCCTATAAAACAATCAATGTTAATTAAGATAAGAGGCAACAAAGCTTATGATCATGTTGCAAAATTTGTTTCTATGGGTTTGATAGGAAAAAAAAGAATAGGTCATACAGCAGAGATTTCTTTGAGTGAGAGTTTTTATAATTATTTTAATGTAGGAAATGTAGAAGATGATAAAAATAAATTTCCTTTGGCAGAGAAATTAGAAGAGAAGGCAGAAAACTAAGATGTTTAATTTTGTAGAAATCATTTTTTACATATATCTTTTTATTGGACTTTATATGACGAGTCTTCTTGTTTTTATATGGATTCCTAATAGAAAGAAACTATTTCATTATCCGAGGGGAAAACCTGTTCCTGTCAGTATAGTAATGCCTTGTTATAATGAATCTGCTACTGTTGCACAAGCAATTGAATCTTTACTTCTTTTAGATTATCCTAAAAAAATGATTGAAATTATTGTTGTTGATGATAAATCAAAAGATAACTCTGTTGAAATAGTTAGGAAGTATGTAGAAAAATATCCTGATAAAATAAAATTAATTGTGAACTCAATAAATTCTGGTGCTGCTGCAGAACCAACAAATATAGGGGTTATGGCTGCAAAATATGATTTTGTTGCAGTTACAGATGCTGATTCTGCTCCTCAAAGTGATGCTTTGATTAAAATGATTGGATTTTTACAAGAGGATCAAAATGTTGCAGCTGTAACTTGTTCAGTAATGGCTAAAGGATCTAGGACATTTATGCAAAAATTACAAATGATTGAATACACAATTATATCCTGGTCAAGAAAACTTTTGGATTGTGTTGATGCAGTCTATGTTACTCCTGGACCATTTGCGTTATATCGTAAAAAAACTTTAATTGAAGTTGGTCTTTTCGATACTAAAAATTTAACACAGGATATAGAAATAGTTTGGCGTTTGAAATCTCATGGATATATTGCTAGGATGTGTTTTCCTGCAAGAGTTTATTCGGAAACTCCTGACAAATTTAAACATTGGTGGAAACAAAGAGTAAGATGGAATATAGGTGGTACTCAATGCATATTTAAGTATAAATCTTATATTTTCAAAAATGGCATGCTTGGTGGATTTATCATTCCTTTTTTTAGCTTCTCTTTATTTCTTGGATTGTTTGGATTGGGTATGTTTATTTATTTACTTTTTAAGAGAATAGTGATAAAATTTTTAGTTACTAAATATTCTATTTATGGCGGAACTACCATCATTAGACTTCAAGATTTAACTATTAATCCTACAGTGCTTAACTTTTTTGGACTTGTTTTATTTATTTGGTCTTTTATATTTGTTTTAATTGGTTTGAGTATAATGGATATGCGTGGAAAGAAGGAGACGAATGTTTTTAATATACTGTTTTACTTACTTATTTACTTGTCAATATATCCATTTATTATGGTTACTTCATTGTACAAGTATGCTCGAGGGAAATATTCATGGTAATAGATGTCACAATAAGGAGAGAAAAGTATGAGTAAACATGCGTTTTGGCAAGCACTTGTCTTTACAGTAGTTGTCTTTTTTTTTGGTATGTTGCTAGGATTTTATTTAGAATTGAACCAATCTCAATCAATATATACAGATCTAGTTAACTCTGAATTAAACATATTAGATGAACAGGTTCGCCAGAGGCTAATTACGGATTCTAATCTTTCATGTGAGTTGGGAAAAGAAAGTCTATTTACTTTTGCAGATAAAATTTATGATGATGCTATTGATCTTGAAGAAGTAGATGGAACTGGCAGAATTGGAGATTTGACAGTTTTGCATAAAAGGTATGACTTGTTGAGAACTCTTTTACTTCTTGAAGCTGAAAAACTAAAAGAAAGATGTTTACAGGACTTTCATATAGTTACTTACCTCTATTATTATAATGTAGAAAATATTGATATTTCTTCTAAACAGAATTATTTATCAAATCTTGTTTTTGACTTGAAAACCGAAAATCCTGATGAAGTTATCTTAATTCCCATAGCTATTGATACAGATGTTGCTTCTGTTGACTTATTGGTTAAATCTTTAGACTCTAAAACTTATCCTATGATAATAGTTAATAAAGAATTAATAATTACAGATTTAATAGGTTTTGAACAATTACGAGATTTGGTCTTTAATGAAAGTGATACTTATTCACCATAAATGATTTAAATGAGCATTTTTAACATTTAATATGGATTACCTTGATTTGAGACAGCAGGATGCGGTTTATGTTGAAGCAATAAAAGATGGTGAGATAATCAGAGTGCCTGAAAGGGTTGCTATTTTGGAAGATTTATTTATTTTGCGTAAGATAAATAATAGCCCTCAAACTACTGTTTCTTTGCCATCTCAGAATTCTTCTATTAAAAGTAAAGAACCTGTTTTAAGAAATAATTCTATAATGAATGAATGGAAACATGGTAAATTCGGAAATAAGAAGAATAATGCTTTACAGGATTTAATTCCTAATTTTAATTGGGAAGTTGCTAAAAATAGAAAATCTAGAAATATTACAAGAGTTAAACTTGCTCAGATGATAAACTCTACTGAAGAAGATGTTAAGAAAATAGAGTTAGGGGAACTCCCTGCTGATGATTTTGTTTTGATTTCCAGAATTGAAAATGTTTTTGGAATTAATTTAAGAAAACATCCTTCTTCAATTGCTCAAGTTAATTTAGCTGATTTACAAAAGAGAAATGAAGAAAAAAAGAAGGAAAAAGCACCTTCTAATTTATTTAAGGATTCTGCCACTGTATCTGGAAATGATATTGAGATTTTGGATTAAGGTATATGAGTGGAGATAGTTATTTTTTAGATTGTGGGAGATGTGGTGGGAAAGATACTATTTGTTCTTCCGTTGAGACAAAACCATTTGAATATTGTTCGGCTGATTGTTTGAAATGTGGATTCAGTTATTTTACTAAAATATTGATTTTAAAAAAAGATGAACTTGAAGAACTAAGAAAGCAAACCAATTACAAGTCTAGAAATTTAACTAAACAAGAACAAGATAGCTGTATAGACTTTGATAATGTTTATTTAAAATAAACATGAGATATAAAATCTAAACAGATGTAGAACTTAAGCGTATAATTATGAAATCAAAAATCATGTTTCTTAATGAAACTGGTCTACACATTATCGAGCTATAGAGAATAAAATTACTTTTAGAAAGAAATGGGCTCTATGTTTAATTATGGAGTAGTCACAATAGAAATATTTAAATATAGAATATATTCTTAAGAAATATGAAAAAATCAAAATTAGCACCAATGCTTGGGTTTGGGCTAGCCACAGTAGGATTACTTGGAGGGACTCTAACAAGATATAGAGCACCTGAAAAAGACAATCTTATAATAGAAAGATACTTTCAAGCTCATGAGGATGTAGTTAGGGCACAAAATAGATTTGAATCTGTTAGACATGCAGAGGGTTTTGACATATATACGCCGCAATCTGATAGACGAGATTATTCGGTTCCACAAGCCCATTCTAGAACAGAGAAAGCTTATCAAGATATTGAGGTTGCTAAATCAGAGGTTAAAAGGTTAGAAGAGCAACCAGAAATTAAAATATATAGTAAAGAAAATAAATTATCTGACAGATTGTATTTAATAGCTATAGCTGGATTTTTTATAGGATTAATTGGATTAAATCGCTCTAAAGATAGGTCTGTCTCTATTTGAAAAAGCTGTTCTGATTTAAGCCCACCTTATCTAAAATAGTCACTTGAAGACTTTTTTTGCAAGGATTACTTATTGTACAAAAGTTCAGCTTCTAGAAAGCTTTAAAAATCGATATTTCTGTTGGTTATTATGAATGTCGAAATTATATCTGCTGAATCTGACTTAATTGAACTTAGAGTAGACAATCTAACTGTTGCAGAACTTCTTAGAGTATATTTAAATCAAAATGGCATCAAATTTGTTGCTTGGAGAAGAGACCATCTGACTAAGCCGGTTATACTTAGAATTGAAAGTTCAGGTAAGACTGCTAAGAAGGCTATAAGTGAGGCTATAATTAATATCAATAAAGATTTGGATAATCTTTCTAAAATTCCTGCTAAATAATTAATAGGCAGATTTATTAATGATTTTTAACTACTCTTATTAGATGAAAGGAGGTTTATATGAATTGTAAATGCAACTGGGTTGAATCAATTCTTGCTATAATCATAATAATATTTGCTTATATGGGGAGTGCTTCTTCACGATGGGTAATTATTATTGCTGCAGTCTTGTTACTTTTGCACGCTTTGATGTGTAAAAAGTGTGGAATGTGTGAGGAGCCTGAAATGATGGAATCTAAACACAGCAAGAAAAGACGTAGATAAAGACTAATTTATTTTTTATGTTTATTTTTTATTTATTTGATAGATGTTGAGATATTCAAAATTTTCTGAACTCTGAAGAACTTTTTTATACTCTCAACTTCTCTTTTTTTTATGGGGAAGATTTCTGCTGGAAATTATGACTTGAATGTTTGGCTCGAAGGAGGATATGACTCTGGTATTATGACTACTTTTTATGGTGGACCTGGAAGTGGTAAGACAAATTTATGCATGATTGTAGCTGTTTCTCAGGCTAAAAAAGGTAATAAGGTAATTTTTATTGATACAGAGGGTGGTTTCTCTTCTGAAAGAGCAAAACAACTTTTCTTTTCTAAATCTACTAATGAGATTAAGGAAAATCTTGAGATTGATAAGGTTTTAGAAAATATACTTGTTTTGAAACCTACCAATTTTAAAGAACAACAACAAGCATTCGATCAACTGCTTAAACATGTCAAAGAACAAGTTTCACTCATAATTGTAGATGGGATGACTATGCTTTATAGATTAGATTTTGCAGATGCTCGTTCAAGTGAAGAGAATAATATTGAAAATATGCAAACTGTAAATGCGGAGCTAACTAATCAAATGAGGCTTCTTGTGGAGATTGCTAGAAAAAATAATATTCCTGTTATTGTGACTAATCAAATCTATAAGTGGAAAGATGAAACCAGGATGGTTGCGGGAGATATAATAAAATATTGGAGTAAATGTTTAATAGAATTAGAAAACGAGTCTGGAAAAAGAACTGCTCATTTGAGAAAACATAGGTCTATTGGAGAAAAATCTCTTAGTTTTCAGATTCATGATAGTGGGATACGTAAAAAGGGATGGTTGTAGTGGTTGTATGTAGTATGCTTTATACAACGAACTTATTTATAAAGTAAGTATCATTTGATAATGATGGAAAGTAAGGTTATTATGTTTTTGTTTGTATTTTTGTTTGTATTTACTTTTGCAAGCGCATCTTTAGATCAAACAGAGATATCTGATGATTATTTTGGGTATCTTCATTATTTATCCAATAGTACTTATTACTTTTATATTAATGATACTTCTAAGAATATAACATTTATAGGAGTTAATGGGACAAATGCTCATGATGAAATTTCTGTACCATTTGATTCTTCTGATCATTTTAGGCAAAGGATAAATTATGTTTGGTATGATGGGTGGTTTGATACTCAAAACTTATACTTAAATGAATATGTTCCTTTAGAAGTTTTTTATTCGCAAGAATTTAAAGAGATTAATGGTACTTATTTTGCTAATTTTACAATTGAAGAAATTCCTTTGCTTAACTTAACTAACATCACTTTAAATGTTACAATGGATAAAACTAATGGTATTGGTATTATTGAGTTTGACCAACATGCTGAATTGAATTCTAGTGCTCCTATATTCTTAGTGTTTAATGGATCTGTTTCTCCTCATTTTTATGGAGCCATAGCCTTGGAGACCAGGCTTGTACAGAATGAGACTGATGAATTAATGGAGGTTCATTTGTGGTTTAAGGATGATATTGGAGATAATGGATTGAGACCTCATTGGATATCTCCATTAAATAGTGTTAATGGTGAATTTATACATCTTATTTCTCCAGTAAATTCGCAAGTCTTCGAAATATCTGGCACTGAAACTAATATTCACTTTGAATTTTCAGTTAATTTATCAGTAATCGGAAATGAAAATCTTTCTTGTTTAATCAATTTTATTAATAATGGTGTTAATGAGTTAATTTATTATCCTAATCATAATGATAATTCTTCTATTTGGGGTGTTGATGCTTTACTAAGGCAGGGAGTTTATAATTGGAGTGTTTCGTGCAATACACAGAATAAATTGTTTAATAGTGATAGTAGCTCATTTACTATATCTAGGGTTAATAACCATCCTCCTATAATTATTACTCAAGAAGAGGGGGGAGGAAGGAGACGTATTACTTTGCCCTTAGAGAATTTAAGTTTTAATTCTTCACAAAATTTAGGGGGAAATGAAAATAATAATGGTTCTATAATCTCTTTGATTACTGGTGCAGTTACAGGTTTAATAGGTAAAAAAGGAGCTCTTGGTTTTGGAATACTTCTATTAATTGTGGGTATTGGAGCATTGTTAATTCACAATAGAGAAAGATTTGGACTTGTTAAAAAAAAGATTTAGATAACCACAAGCTTTAAGATAAAATAGTTCTTTTTGTTTTGATGTTATACTCTCAGATTGTTGAACTTTATGATAAGTTGTCTTCAACTACAAAAAAGCTTGAAAAGATTGATATTATTGCTAATTTTTTACCAAATTTAAAAAATAATGCAGAGCTTATTTATTTGCTCAGAGGTCGTGTTTTTCCAGACTATGATGTGCGTGAACTTGGAATATCTACGCAACTTGTTATTAAATCTATAAGTGTTGCTTCTGGATTTTCAACTTCAGAAGTTGTATCTAAATTTAAAGAGATAGGTGATTTGGGAGATGTTGCAGTTTCTTTACTTGTTAAGAAAAAACAAAGCTCTCTCTTTTCTAAAAAACTAAGTGCTTTACATGTTATGGATAGTTTAAGAAAAATAGCATATATTTCTGGTGATGGATCTGTTGATAAAAAGATTGCAGTTGTTTCTGAATTATTAATTGAATCTAATACTCGCGAGTCTTGTTATATTGTTAGAACTTTACTTGGAGATTTGAGAATTGGAGTTGCAGATGCAGTTTTGTTAGGATCTATATCTAAAGCTTTTTTCAATAATAAAGAGATGCTTCATAAAATTGAAAAAGCTTATGATTTATTGAATGATTTTGCACAAATTCTGAAACTTTCATTCATTGGAGAAAATGCTTTTGAACATGTTTCTATTATTCCTGGAAGACCATTGAATGTTATGTTGGCAACAACAGTTTCCAATATTGAGGAGGCATTTAAAGTATGTGGTAAGCCGGCAGCATTTGAACATAAATATGATGGCTTTAGGATTATAATCAGTTCAGATGGTAAAAAAATAAATCTTTTTACAAGAAGGCTTGAGAATGTGACAAATCAATTTCCAGATATAGTCGATATAGTTTCCAAGTATGTATCTGCAAAAAGCTTTATTTTAGATGCTGAAGCTGTTGGATTTGATTCAAATAAAAGTAAATATTTACCTTTTGAAGCGATAAGCCAGAGAATTAAACGTAAATATAATATTTATGAGATTGCTACTAAAATGCCTGTTGAGTTGAAAATTTTTGATGTTCTTTATTTAAATGGAAGTGATAAGTTAGAGATACCATTTATTGAGAGAAGAAAAATTATTGAACAAATAATTATTAGTGTTCCGTGGAAAATTTCTGTTTCTACACAAATAATTACTGATTCTGAGAAGGAAGCTGATAAATTTTATCGAGAAGCTTTGAAAATAGGAGAGGAGGGTATTATGATCAAGAATCTTAATTCTACTTATGTTTCTGGTCGTTATGTTGGGAATTTGGCTAAATTAAAACCTACAGATTCGGATTTTGATTTAGTTATTGTTGGTGGAGAATATGGAACTGGTAAGCGTGCTGGTGGACTCACCAGTTTTATTGTTGCTTGTAGAAATGGGGACAAGTTTTTGGAAATTGGAAAAGTGTCTTCTGGTTTAAAGGAAAAAGCTAGTGAGGGAACAACTTATCAAGAAATGGATTCATTGTTACAACCTTTAATTATTTCAGAGAATGACGGTGGAGTTGTTGTTAAACCTAAAGTTATTGTTTCAGTTACTTATCAAAATATGCAACCTAGCCCCACTTATTCTTCTGGTTTTGCGTTAAGATTTCCTAGAATAACTCATTATAGACCTGAAAGAGGAATTCATGATATAGCGACTCTTGAAGATGTAAAAAGAGAAATTGTTAAGAATACCCGACGATTATCTAAAAAAGGTTAAACCTAAGGTTTATAAAGACCCCTATTTAAATATCTTTAAGATGTCTGACGTAAAATCCAATTTGATCGTCCAGAATATTGTTGCGACAGCTTCTCTTGGAAAAGAAGTTTCATTAACTAAACTTGCTAAAATGCAAAGTAATACTGAATATAATCCTGAACAATTTCCAGGTCTTGTTTTAAGAGTTAAAAAACCTAAATCTGCAGTTCTTGTTTTTTCATCTGGGAATTTGGTATGTACTGGAACTAAAAGTATCGCTCAAGTTAAAGAAGTTGTAGATCAAGTCATAAAACAACTTGCTAAAATAGGAGTCAAGATTACGACAAAACCTAAAATAACTGTTCAGAATATTGTTGCTTCTGGTAGTATTGATGTTGATTTGAATCTTAATATACTTGCATTGGAGTTAGAAAATACTGAATATGAGCCTGAACAATTTCCAGGTCTCGTGTATAAATTAGGAACTCCTAATGCTACATTTTTACTTTTTTCTAATGGGAAGCTTGTATGTACTGGTACAAAGAATAGGAATGAGTTAGATGATTCTATGGTTCAGTTGAATAAGAATGTAAAGGATGTTCTTAAGAGATTAAAGAAAGAGAATGAGTAATGATTGGTTTATTTTTGCAGAACTTGACTTTAAGTGATGCTGAATTAGCTGGATTGATTGGAGTTATTGTTGCTTGGGGGTAAAAGATAATTTTGGTATCATTAAATTTATAACTCTCTAATTTGTTCATAATAGATAAACTTAGAATTATTTCAAGAGAGATTTGATTGCTCTTTTCCCAGATTTTTGGATGAAGGATTAATGAGTGGTTCTCGAGAGGGGGTCGAATTTAGAAGTAGCTGTTATAGATTATTATCTCAAGTAATTAGAGATGGACGAATAGGCCCTGATTTTATGCCTGATGAGGTTGGGCATTGTAGAATTTTAACTGTTGCAGGTTACTTAGAGGAAAAGGGCAATAAGATGATGCCTACACATTATGTTTCTACAGAGAGAGCACGTGATTTGATGAGGGGTTGTTAAAGAAACTCAATTTTGTTTGAGTCTTTTTCATTTTTAAAATAACTGATTTATCTATGTAATTTGAGACTGGTTGCTTTAATCTTGTTTGGATATTATTTAATGCCTCATTTAATGTGTTAAATTTTTCTGGACTTTTTTTAAATGCTTCTCTGCTTGTTTCTCTTAAAATTCCTACACCACATGGTGCATAATATTGAGGACGAATTTCTCTGAATACCAAACAAGTAGCTTGCCTCTTTATTGATTCTAAATATTCAGTTAATGCTAGTCGGTTTGCATAATATGCTCCGGTTACACTATCTGCATACTTTTTTCTTGAAAATATTGTCTCGTAGTCTTGCCACACTGCTTGATTGTATGGATTTTTTATGCTAATCTCAATTACTTCGAATGAAAAAGAGTCAGGTATTAAAAGAAATTCATAATGGTTTCCAAGATATTCTGCATTGAATACAAGATATTCGCTAATTTCCTGATATTGTTTTATTTTTTCTAACTTGTTTTTTGATATAGTATCGTCTACTGCAGTTATAGACCATCTTGTTGGGACTAGTCTTCTATTCTTTTTTAAACCTAAAAGTCCTGCAGATAGAATTTTTATTATTGTAGATGTTTGTGTGTTTGCTTTATGTAGTTCTTGAATTGCCAATGATGATTTTGTTTCTTTATCATTTACTAAATAATCTACTTTGGGTTTTACTGGCGCATTTTCTTGTAATTCTGCTTTTTCTATTTCTGCTGCTTTAGGTATTAGGGGGCTTCTATCATCTTGTTCTTTGTTAGCAGTTACTGGTTTTTTTAGATGAAATTCAGTTATAACTGATTTATGAGTCATTGCAACTTCTTTCATTACTCCTAAGAATTTACTTTCTAACTTTTTTATATTAGATTGAGTTCTACCATAAATTAGTTGATTTCTATAGTCTACTATTTGTGAAATTGAGAGTTTATTTTCATGCCATGATTCAGGAGAAGACATTATACTTGTATCTCCAGTTTCTTGAGGTGCTAAGATTCCAGTGTATACATTAGGGTAATTCCATTTTCCAACAAATATCTCTGGAGGTGTTGATCCACTGAAGTTTTGGATTTTTACTGGTTTACCTATAAAGAAACTGTGTTTGTCACAATCTTCTTCAAAACAAGTTTTACAGACATTTGACATTTAGAATTAGACTTGTTGAAGTTTATAGGGATTATTGTGTTTGGCTTAGTAGAAATGTTTATATATACATATACATATAGAGATACATGGTTAAAATGGTCTCTTTGTCTAATGAAGCGTATTCAAAATTGAAGGCATTGAAGGGTTTGAAATCGTTTTCAGAAGTTATTGTTGAATTAGTAAATACTAGAAAGAAAAAAAAGAGTATAATGGATTTTGCTGGTGCATTTAAAGATAATTCTGATGAGTGGAAAGAAATTGAAGAAAAAATATATTCAGATCGTAAAAATTTTAAATTAAGAGGCCATAACTTATGAATTATTGTTTAGATACTAATATCGTAATCGACTTTCTAAGAAATAAGTCTCATGTTGTTGAAGCTATTAATAAAATAGAAAATGAAGGCTTATTTATTACTTTTATTACTTTATGTGAATTATACAAAGGAGTTTATTTATCCAATAATTCTGAAAATGAATTAGCTGTAATTGATAACTTTTTGAATTCAGTTACAATAATTGGATTTAATCAAGAGTCTTGCAGGTTTTTTGGCGAGGAATATTCAAGGTTGAGAAAATTGGGTAAGACAACACAAGAACCAGATTTAATGATAGCTTCAATAGCAAAAGCTTTTGACTTAACACTCATTACTAGAAATAAAAAAGACTTTGAGAATATTATTGTAAAACTTGAAGTCTGGTAATGTGTTTATTCTTCTGCTTCTATCTTTATTCTTTTTTTATGTAATTTGAATTCTATAAACCCTATTATTCCAAGAATAAATCCTCCTATAATTGTGGCTATGCCTACTCTTAACATTGAATGGTTTTGATTTGACAATTGTATTAATGCAAATCCTAAAATTAGAGCCGAAAATGTTGTTCTTATATATGACAACAATGTTCTTTCATTTGCTAAAAGGGCACTTTCTTCTTCTAGTTTTAACTTACCCTTTTTTATATATTTCATGCTTATTAAAGTAAGTTTTTATTCTTAAAGATTGCTCTATTAGTTTTTCAAGTCAGAAATACCAAGAAGTATGAAAAGGACACCAATCATTGTTATGATCCAGAATAATCCTCCTTTAAAGAATTCTCCTGCAGCGTTCCAGAAATTCCATGCACCCCAATTCTGAGAGTAATATGCAACAAGTATTGCACCTACTACCAAAATAAGACCAACAAGAAGTTCAGACCATTTATTCATATTACTTTCTAAGATTTTGGGTATTTAAAGATTCTTATGTCTTATAATTATAGAAGTATCTCTAGGCTTAAACGAGGGAAACTTAAACCATTTGCTGGATCAATTACTATTTTTGATGTTCCTCTTTTAAGAAATTTTTCTATTACTGTTGATGTTACAATTGTTCTTGAGTTTGCTTGTTTTATCAGTGCAATTGCTCCAGACACATGTGGCACTGCTTGAGATGTACCACTACAACTAAATATTAAGTTTCCATTTCCTGCACCACACTGGAACCCTACTGATGAAGCAGTCGAAATTATTCTTGCTCCTGGGGCTACTAAATCTAAGTTTGTTCCTGAATTAGATGCACAAGCAATTTTATCTACTTGAGCCATTGTGCTGCTATCCACACAAAGAGGAACCCCATTAGATTGAAACCATTGCATACCAAAAATGCCAACGTCTGCATCATATGTTGCTCCTACGGATATTGCATTTGTAGAGCAGGCTGGATAAGATATTCCATCTTTATAACCTTGATTCCCTGAAGCTGCTATTAAAGGTACATTGTTTGACCAAGCTGTGTTTATTGCAAAATCCATCCATGTTGGACAAACATTTGTTTGACTGCTGTATCTTCCCCCATCTCCTATGCTCATGGATATTGCAGATAAATTTTTAGGACTAATTGCAGTCAAGCAATGATTCATACCTGCAATCATGTTTGTGCTTGTGCAAAATCCAGAAGCACTACAAACTTTAACTGCTATCAATTTAGCATCAGGAGCTACACCCTTTACAGAAATATTATTTATTACACCATTTGCTGCTATTATTCCAGCTACATGTGTTCCATGTCCTTGATCATCCATAGGGTCTGGATCATTGTTTACAAAGTCAAATCCTCCTATAACTTTTGTTCCCAAACTACCCCCTAATGCTGGATTTGTATAGTCCACTCCAGTATCAATAAGGCAAACTGTCTGACCAAAACCTGTAAGGTTGTTATTTGGATAAGGATATGTGATAACATTCCAAGCCTGTGTGGCATTTATTAAAGGTAAGCTTTCTTGTAGTTGAATTTGAAGAATTCTCTCTGCATAAATTTCTTCTATCATTAAGTTATTTCTGAGAGTTTCAAGTTCTATGTTATCTACTTTAGCTGCGAAGGCATTAAATGCATCATATTCATATATCAAATCAAGATCGTTATTGGACTCTAAACTAAAATCTTTTAATAATTTATTTATATTTTGTTTTGATATTTCTCTTATTTCATCTAGATTGTCTGTTTTAAAATTATCTCTTAATTTTACTATTACAGTTACTTTTTGATTTTTTTCTAGTTGATTATAAACTTCTGACTCTATGTTAACATTTGTTTTTATGTCTTCTTTAGCTATCGAAATTGAGTTAAAATAGACTATTATGAATAAAGAAAATATTGAAAACATTACTAGGCTTAATTTGATGCCTTTCATTCATAGGTTTAACTCTTAAGTAGTATATAAATGTTTTGAACAGCTTATTTATTGTTTAGTTCAATTTAATTCGAAGCTTTGAGGGGATTTATATATTAATGAATTTTGAGTATTTCATGGATAAAAGTTTTATAAATATCGATTTAGATGATCCCAGAACTGGCTTGGTAGCTGAGGCTTTGTCAAATAAGACATGTGTAAAGATATTAGATTTGCTTTCTACACAGGAGATTACTGCAAGTGATATTGCTTTAAAATTAGATATTCCTCTTAATACTACAGGCTATAATCTGGAGAAGTTAATTAATGCAGGGCTTGTTGAAAAGTCTTCTAATTTTTTTTGGAGTGTTAAAGGAAAAAAAACTCCTGTTTACAGAGTAGCTAATAGAAAGATAATTATTTCTCCTAAAAGGATTATGAAAGGAATTATGCCTTTTATTTTATTGATGGGTGTGATTGCTATAGTCGCTGTTTCTTTATTGTTTAACAATTATAAGAGTACTGATAATTTATCTACTGATTTAAAACAATTTGAGTCTTATGAAGATTTAGTTACTTATGTTGAAAAATCAAATTTAGATAATGGATATGGTCTGTTTGCTGGTCGTGGTGAAGCTACTTCTGGAGATTCTGGAGCTTTAGTTTCTCAAGCTGGTGCTAAGGGAGAGTCTTTTGCTTCTGATTATTCTAATACAAATATTCAAGTTGCTAATGTTGATGAAGCAGATATAGTAAAAAATGATGGTAAGTATATTTATACAGTTAATCAGAATAAAGTTATAATTGTTGAAGCTTATCCTGCTAATTCAATGAAGATTGTTTCAGAACTTGAGTTTGATAATTATGTTAATGGAATTTTCGTTGAAGATGGAAAACTAATTGTAATTGAATCTTCTTATGGCTATTATAGCTTTGGAGGAGCTGAAGCTGTTGGTTTTGTTTCTGAAAACATACTTCCTCCTACACAATCAAATCCTGAAGTCAGAATCCACGTTTATGATGTCAGTAAAGAGTTAATTTCAGATCCAAATTTACTTGAGACATTTGTAATTGATGGAAATTATTACACTGCTAGACTTATCGATGGACATATTTATGTAATCTCTAACAAATATGTAGATTCTTCTAATCTAGAAATTCCTTTTTTCAAAGCAGGAAATAATGTTGAAAGTGTTGTTGCAAGTAGGGTTTATTACCCTGGCTATTACGAATCTAATCTGATATTTACTTCTGTAATGGCTATTGATCTTGATAGTTTGGAGTATAAGGGAGATGTTTTTCTTTTGGGAAGCAGTAGTGTTATTTATGTTTCAGAAAATTCAGTTTATTTGACAAGTTCTAAAACTTATGATTATTTAGATGTTCAAGAAGATGCCTTAGGTGTTATCTTGGAGGTTTTACCTGGTGAATTTAGATCTGATGCTGAAAAGATTATAAAATCTGAGGGTGAATATTACATAAAATCTGATAAAATTGCTCTTGTTGTTCAGAATTATTTTAATTCTTTGAAAATAGATGAGAAAAAGGAATTTGAGAAATCTTTAGCTGAAGCGAACAAAGATTATTATGAGAAAGTCTCAAAACAATACGAGAAGACTATAATTCACAAGATTGGAATAAATGGAATGGATATTTCTTATTCTGGAACTGCTGAAGTTTCAGGGTATGTTTTGAATCAATTTTCAATGGATGAATTTGATAGCAATTTAAGAATTGCAACAACTACTGGAAATAGTTTTGGTAACATCGATAATTCTCTTAATCACCTTTATGTTTTGAGTGAAGATTTGGAGATTATTGGTAGTGTTGAAAATCTTGCTTCTGGGGAAAGAATATACTCTGCTCGTTTTGTTGGAGAGAAGGCTTATATGGTTACTTTTAGACAAGTTGATCCTTTGTATGTGATAGATTTATCTGATGCTAAAAATCCTGAAGTTCTTGGATTCTTGAAAGTTACTGGATTCTCTAACTACCTTCATCCTATTGGAGATGACTTGTTGCTTGGAATAGGTCGTGAAGCGACTGAAGAAGGAAGAGCAGAAGGTTTGAAAATATCTTTGTTTGATGTTTCAGATTTTGAGAATCCAATTGAACTTGACAAGTATGTGGTTGAAAGTGATTGGTCTTATTCAGAAGCTGAATATGAGCATAAGGCAGTCTTATTTGATGATGCTCGTGATTTGCTTGTTATTCCAGTTACATATTCTCAACAGTTGGGAAATAATTGGGAGTATTGGCAGGGAGCTTTTGCATTCACAGTAACAGATGAGGATGTTTCACTTAAGGGAAAGATAAGTCATGAAAGCGAGGATAAAAAGTTTGAAGATAACTATGGTTATGGTTTAGGTTATGTTCAACGTTCTTTGTTTATGGATGATGTTCTTTATACAATTTCAAATTATAAAATAAAAGCTAGTGATATTACGAGCTTGATGGATATTTCTTCTGTTGACTTACCATTTGAGGAGCAGATTTATACAATTTATTAATAAGGGTTAAAAAGCTTGTTTTATCTAAATTAATATGTTAACAAAGAAACAATTATCTGAAATGCGCGAGCATCTTGAAAAGGCTCAAAATCCTATATTTCTTTATGATAATGATGTTGATGGGCTTTCTAGTTATGTTCTTTTGAGAAGATTTATTGGTCGTGGTAAGGGTGTTGCTGTGAAATC
This sequence comes from Nanobdellota archaeon, assembly GCA_038045705.1. Classification (GTDB taxonomy): domain Archaea; phylum Nanobdellota; class Nanobdellia; order Pacearchaeales; family GW2011-AR1; genus SICU01. Next base: position 185,994 of record JBBSXO010000003.1, on the reverse strand, counting down.
TCATCCAAATGTAGATGTTAATTATGCAAAACGCGTTCAAGAACTTAATGGAGATTATGTTTTTGTTCTAGATAGACATTCTCTTGGAGACAATTTTGTAAATGAAATATCTATGTTGCAGTTACCAATTGTTTGGATAGACCATCATGATGTTTCTAATGAAAAACATTCTTATAATATGCTATATAGATTCAACCCAACTAAAAATAAAAAGAAAAGTTCTGAACCGACAACTTATTTATGTTATAGTGCTACTAAACGTCCAGAGGATATCTGGCTTGTTTTGATAGGTTGCATTGCAGACCATTATCTTCCTGACTTTGTTGATGATTTTGCAAATAATTATAGTATCTTATGGGGAAAGGATATAAAAGAACCTTTCCAAGCTCTTTATTCTACTGGAATAGGGCGTTTGGCTCGTGCGTTGAGTTTCGGTTTGAAGGATTCAATAAGCCATGTTGTCCAATTACAGAACTTCTTGATTAATTGTAAGGGTCCTTATGACATCGGACAAGAACTCGAGAATAATGGTGCTTTTGCACTAAAGTATAAAGAAATATCTAAGAAATACTTATCTTTACTTGATGATTCTAAGAAGTATGTTACTGAAAAATTATTGTTTTATAATTATAGTGGTCAACTAAGTATAAGTTCTGATTTATCTAATGAACTTTCTTATTTATTTCCTAAGCAATATATATGTGTTGCTTATAGCTCTGGACCAATAACCAACATTTCTTTAAGAGGCAATAATGTAAAAAATATTCTTGCTGAAATATTGCCTTTGTTAGAAAAAGCTACCGGTGGAGGACATAGAGATGCGGTGGGGGCTAGAATTAATACAGAAGACATTGATAAGTTTAAACAGGAGCTTGAAAATAGAATTTAAAAACTAACATTTTGACTTATTTAAATGGATAAAAGAATACCAATTCACGTTGCAATTATTCCAGATGGAAATCGTAGGTGGGCTGTTTCAAAAGGGTTGAAGAAAGTTGATGGATATTCTAAGGTAGATTATAATCACTTAGAAAATTTACTATTGGAAGCTAAGAAACTTGGGAGCAAATATATGAGTCTCTGGGTCTTTTCAACTGAAAATTGGAAAAGACCTAAAATGGAAATAAACTTTTTATTTGATCATTTTTTAGAAAATATATATAAATTGCTTGAAGGTGCTTTAAAAAATAAAGTTAGAGTTAAACATCTTGGACGAAAAGATAGGCTTCCTGCAAAAATTATTGATGGTTTAAATCTGCTCGAGAGTGAAACTGCTAAGTTTAATGAATTTACTGTTTTGATTTGTATGGATTATGGTGGGAGAGATGAAATTGTTAGGGCAATTAATAAAATTTTAAAATCTGGAAGATCTGAAATTAGCGAAGATGATTTTAAGAATTATTTAGATTCTTCTGGAATTCCTGATCCCGATTTAATTATTCGTACATCTGGAGAAAAAAGATTAAGCGGTTTTATGCCTTATCAGTCCGTTTATAGTGAATTTTATTTTGCAGATGTGCATTTTCCTGACTTTGAGTCTAAGCAACTTAAAGAGGCCTTTGAAGAATTTTCGAAAAGGAAAAGAAGACTTGGTGGTAATTAAGTTAATATATCTCTTATTTTTATTTGTTTCATGAGTAAACTAAAATGTGGCCTTGAAATACATACTTATCTTTTAACTAATGAAAAGTTATTTTGTAGATGCAAAGCTTCTCGTGAAAGAGATATAAAACCTAATATTTATATCTGTCCTGTATGTTGTGGGATGCCTGGCGCTAAACCAATGGCTCCCAACTCTGTTGCTGTTGAAAAAGCTGTTCAAATCGCTTTAATGCTTGAGTGTAAGGTAAATCAAAATATGCCATGGATGCGTAAACATTATGATTGGCCAGATTTACCTAAAGGTTATCAAAATACTATGAGTGGTGCCCATGCAGTGCCTCTTGGAGTTAATGGAAAATTTGAGGGAATAAATATTGAAAGCATGCATCTTGAGGAAGATCCTGCTGCATGGGATCCTAAATCTGGAGAAGTTGATTATAATAGGAGTGGATTACCTCTAGTTGAGATTGTTACTGCTCCTGATTTTAAGTCGGCAGATGAAGTTTATCATTGGGTCAATAAATTAGTTCATGCTTTGAATTACTTGAAGGCTGTAGATACTAATGCAGGAATTAAGGCTGATGTCAATGTCTCTGTTGTAGATGAGGATGGTAAACAGATGACAGAACGTGTTGAAATAAAAAATATTACCTCTATTGAAGCAATGAAGTCTGCTATACTTTTTGAATTTGAGAGACAGATGAAAGAAGGAAGTGTTAGAGAGACTAGAAGATATGATGAATTAAAAGGGATTACTATGAGAATGCGTAGTAAAGAAATGGCAGATGACTATAGGTTCATAGTTGATCCTGATTTGAAGTCTGTTGCATTCTCAAAGAAATTCATTGATGAACAAAGAAAACTTGTTCCTGAATTGCCTTCTGTTAAACTTGATAAATTAATTAAGAAATATAAAATAGACAGTAAGAATGCTGGTGTCCTTGCTAAGGACATAGATATAGCTACTTTCTTTGAAAATGTAGCTGAAAAAATAGATGGTAAATTTGCTTTTCCTTGGGTTACTGTTGAGCTACTTAGAGTTTTGAATTATAATAATAAAAAACTTTCTGAGATAGATATTTCAGTTGAACATTTTATTAAACTTCTTAACCTAGTCAAAGATAAAAAAATAACCGAATTACAAGCAAAGCAAATTTTGAATAAATTTGTTCCTAAGAGTTTTGATCCTACGAATGTTGAAGGGAAGATAAGTAATGAGAGAGAACTTGAACCAATTATTAAGAAGATTATCGCTGAAAATAACAAAGTTGTTGTTGACTATGTAAATGGAGATATTAAGTCCTTCAACTATTTAATTGGGGAAGTTATGCGAGTTACTAATAGAAGGGCTGACTCTAATGTCGTACGTAAACTTCTTGAGAAAATGATTAAAAAGTGACATTTAAAATACCTATTTTTGCTTATTCTTATGGCCCTATAGTTTAATGGATTAGAATACGGGACTTCGGATCCTGTGATCGAGGTTCAATTCCTCGTAGGGCCATTTAGATATTGGCAAGCCAGAATATCTTCTCTAGATGGGACTTTAACAACAAATGCTGGTCTTCTTTTATATGTAGTCAAATCAGAATAAGGAAAATTAATAACAATAATGTCTCCTTTTAGAGGTCTTTCCTGCTTTGTCCTCTTCTTCTGTCAACCAAGTCTTTGCCAGCGACTTGTGAGATGCTAAAAGAATTTCTGGAATTGATTTCTTTATGATTAAATCTTCTCCATTTTTAATTATAATTAATTTATCTCCTTCCTTTAGATCTTTTCTCATTTCAATAGGGATAACTATTTGCCCCCTCGAGCTTAATCTAGTTGTTGCTATTTCCATAAGTAAGATTAATCTTATTTATATTTAAATCTTTTATTAAGCGTTAGGTTTCTTGATCACTCTAATAGATTAAGGAGATTTGTGCAAAAATAACTGAATCTAGTAGTTCTTAGTAGTTCTTCAGAAATTCTTTGTTTTTTTCTATGAACTTTAGGTTTTGATCTAATATTTCAAATGCATTGTCTTTTGTCATCTCAAAACCTACTTTATGTTTATCAAGAAATTCTTTAGCTTCATTCTTTCCTGATTGTGTTGTTTGTGGTAAAATTAGAGCTTCTATAATTGACCTCATGATATAATGATTATCTTCATATTTTTTTATTTTATCCCAGTTTTTATTATACCAATTTAATATCATTTTTTTTGATATTGGGTTTACTGCAACATGTCCAAATACATAAAGTAAATCTTGTGATTTTACTTTCTCAGTCATTGAGAAGTCAAGTGCTTTCTCTAAAATTTCTGAATCCAAAAAGTAGTATATGCTTGATAATAGTTTTATCTTATTTTCTGGATCTAAAGCATTTTCGTATTTTTTAATAACATCTTTGAAAGTTTCTATATTTCCTTTTCTTGCAATCATTGTATAAACTGAATTTGCTATATCCATAGAAAAGTCTCCTTTTTGATATAACTCTTCTATTTTACTCAATGTGTTTTTGTCTTCAATGAAACCACAGAAGTTTATACATAATCCTCTCATAAGTCTGTCCTCTGTGGTGTCTTCATTTTTATTCTCCCATCCTAATTTAGCTAATTTATTTTTATAATTGGGTATAATATTTTTGACTATTCTTTCTTTTGATTTAGGCCACCAACTTTCATCATAAAATAATCTTTCTAATTTTCTCAGACTTCCATATATTTCTGCTAATGTAATATATGTCTCTTCATTTTCATAATTATTTAAGAATTTTAGATAATTCTCTAAAACTTCTTCGCCTATATTGCATAAAGCCCACATATCGTTATTGAGCCCCCATCTGTCCTCTTTGTTTAATTCTTTATTTTTTACTAATTTTCCTAAGCTGTCTAAGAGTTCAATTGAATATTTTGTTCTATAAAATCCAAAATGTTTGTGATTTACTTTTAATTGACTATCTTTAATTGAAATTAATTTTTCTTTTCCATCCAATAATTCATTGTATATTCTTTCTTTTGTGTATATTGAGATTGGTATTGGCCAGAGTTGATTTGTTGATTTGTTACATCTTTTTTGAGATATCTTTATACCCGATTTTACTTTTTCTAATGATACTAATGGATAACCTTCCTGTGAAATCCAGGATTTCATAATCTCTTTTACTTTTTTCTCTTTTGACACTTTATCTAATGAATCCCATAAATCACTAGCAGTAGCATTATCATATGAATATTTTTTTAGATAGTTTGACACTCCTTTTCTGAAATTTTCTTCTCCTATATAATTTTCAAGCATTCTTAAGACACTCCCGCCTTTTTGATAACTTATTTCATCAAATATTTCTCCTATTTCTTCAGGACTTTTTATTTCAACTTCTATTGGGTGAGTTGTTTTCAATGTGTCTTTTGATAAACCCACTGCTAAATCTCCTGACAAATAGTCATTCCATACATTCCATTCTGAGTTATAATGATCTACTGCTTTAAATGCCATATAATTAGCAAAGCTTTCATTTAACCATAAGTCGTTCCACCATTTCATTGTTACTAAATCCCCAGACCATTGATGCCATAATTCGTGAGAGATGACTTCTGCAGATATTTTTTTTCTAGCTGTTGAAGTTTTTTCTTCATCCACTAATAAAACTAAATCTCTGAATGTTATTGCGCCCCAATTTTCCATACCGCTAACTGTAAAGTCTGGTATTGCAATAAGATCTAATTTTTCTAATGGATAGGGTATTTCTGAATAATCTTCAAAATATTTAAGATATTTTTTTGTTTGTTTTAGTGCAAAAGATGCATTTTTTATTTTTCCTGGAGTTGTCACAACTCTTATTTTTACATTTTTGTAATTTTCTTCTGCAAATTCAAAGTCTCCAACTCCTAAATAGAAAAGATAAGTTGACATCTTAGGAGTTTTTTTGAATTTGACTATTTTTTTGCCATTCTCTACTTTTTCTGATTCAACTTGCATGTTACTTATTGAATTTAGATTTTTTTCTATTATTGCAGTTATATCAAAAGTTGCTTTTTTATTTGGTTCATCGAAACAAGGAAATATTCTTCTTGCATAAGGAGCTTCACATTGAGTTGTTATCAAATGTTCTTTTTTTCCATTGTACTGGTATGTACTTTTGTATATTCCTGCTAAATCTTCTGTTATTTTTCCTATAAATTCTATATGAATTTCTATATATCCAGATATTTCTTTTTTAACTTCTAGATTAATTGTTTCAGATTCTTTATTTTCTTTTAATTTTGATAGAATGCATTGATTTTCTACACATATTGTTACTGTTCTAATTTCAGAATTTTTTGAATGGAGAGTTATATTTTTTGTTGGTTTATTTATTTGTACTTTTATTTTGACTGAACCTTTGTAAGAATCCATATTTTTAGATGGCTCGATGGAGATTTCATAGTTTAGTGGAATGACAAAATCTTGTAATCTAACTACTTTTTTATCCATATTTTTATTTGGAGATAAGCTTTAATAAGTGTTACTCTTCTTTTTTGAGTATGGCTGACTCAAAGGGTTTAACTGTTAAAAAAAACGAGAATTTTAGTGAATGGTTTACAGAAGTAGTGCAAAAAGCTGAATTAGCAGATATGAGGTTTAATGTTAAAGGGTTTCTAGTATTTCAACCTTCAAGTGTTCTTGTAATGGAAAAAATGTATCATTTTATGGAAAAAGCTTTGCAAAGAAGAGGGCATAAGCCTTATTGGTTTCCTACTTTAATACCTGAAGGCAACTTCAAAAAAGAGGCAAGCCACATTCAAGGATTTACTCCCGAGGTATTTTGGGTTACTCATGGAGGAGAAAAAGAACTTGAGGAAAAACTTGCTTTGAGACCTACATCTGAAACTGCATTTTATCAAATGTTTGCTTTATGGATAAGATCCTACAAAGATTTACCTTTCAAAGCATATCAGAGAGCTCAAGTATTTAGATACGAGACAAAAGCTACAAGACCATTTTTGAGAAGTAGGGAATTTCACTGGATAGAAACGCATTGTGCTTTTCCTACTCAAGATGATGCTTTCAAACAGGTACATGAAGATATGGAAATTACTAAAGAAGTGTTACATGATAAATTTGGATTGCCTTTTATAATATTTGAGAGGCCTGCGTGGGATGTTTTTCCAGGTGCATCTAAGACTTTTGCCGCTGATGTATTAAACCCTGATGGAAAAGTTGTTCAGCAGCCTTCAACTCATTTAATTAAACATGATTTTGCTAAAGCTTTCGATATTAAGTATAAGGATAAAGATGGAATTGATAAATACGTGTACACTACTTGTTATGGTCCCGCAATATCCAGAATTTTTGCAAGTATTGTTATAGTTCATGGAGATGATAAAGGCTTGAGATTCCCTTGGGAAATAGCACCATATCATGTAGTCATAGTTCCTATTGGAAATACTGATAATCTTATTTCTAAGGCAAGAGAATTGGAAAAAAAGTTAATCGAATTTTGCGATGTTATGATTGATTCTAGCGAGAAAAGCCCTGGAGAGAAATTTAATTTGTGGGAGCTTAAGGGAGTACCTATAAGAATAGATCTTGGAGAAAAGGAAATTGAATCTAAAAAATTAAGTTTGTTTAGAAGAGACTTGAATAAAAAAGAAAATATTGCTGAGACAGATTTGATTAGACATGTTAAATTGATTAAAGATGAATTTACTGCTAATTTAATTAAAGAAGCTGATAAAATATTTCATAATAGAATTGTAAACTCTAGGACTCTTGATTCAATGAAGAAATCCATTGATGCTGGGAATATTGTACGTTGTGGATTTTGTTCTACAGAAATGGATGGTAAGAAATGTGCTGAAATAGTTAAGGAGAAAACTGGTGCTGAAGTTAGGGGAACTAATTTAGTTGAAGAAAAATCAGAAGGCAAATGTATTGTTTGTGATAAAGTTGCCAAGCACGTTGTTTATGTGGCTAAATCTTATTAACTATTTTTTGTAAACATTTGCTTGACAGTATTATTATCATATATATGGGGCATCTTTCCACTTATTGCATAATGGTATAATGCTGCTCTTAATATTCCATTTACACTTATTGATAAAATATTGACTATTATAATTGATATTGTTAATAGAATTATACTAGTAATTATAAATGCTTGACTTCCGCTAAGTATTGCTAAAATTATTAATAAAATAAATGGTAGAATAATTAGGAACAATATAGCTGCTATACTAAATTGGGCTGTTACGTTTTCACCCCATGTTTTTTTGAAGAGTGTACTAGATCTTTTAATGCTCTGAATTGGACCTTGTTTCTCAAATAAAATTATAGGAATTACAAAGAATGTAATGAGCTTCCATGCCGTACCTAATAAACTAGTGCCTATCTCGGAAGCTATTGTTATTCCTTGTGAACGATTAGATGAGGATCTTTTTATGGCAGACAGTATTGTGCCGACTAATGCACTAATTGCACCCCATGCTAATAAAGATAGGATTCTTTTTGAAGGAGCTCTTAAACCATCTGCTAGTGTTGGATTTTTTCCAGAGAATCTTATAGTTGCTGAAGTAACTATTGCTGCTTGGAAAAATGTAGAAATAAAATAAGAAACAACTAAGATTGCTCCAAAGAAAAAGAAAAGAGAGATATAACTTAAATCTGGGCTGATGATTGATGCTCCTACTATTCCTAAGATGCTTAGAATTCCTAATATTCCTATAACTAAAAGGATACTTATTCCCGCTAGGATAGGATAAATTAATATTTCTTTATCGTGTTTAATGACTTGGAAGCTTTGTTTGACTATTTTCCATCCAGTTGAGATTCTACCCATATTTTATTTTAGAATTGAGGTTATTTAAGTGTTATCCGAAGATTTTTATATCTAATTTTGCGCTGATAATTATGGTTGAATTAAATTTTAGTTCTGGTGATAAAGTTAAGATTAGGCTTGCTCGTGAAGAAATTGAAGGCATTATTTTAGAAAGTTATGATAAGAATGTTGTTTTACTTAAGTTGAAATCTGGTTATAATATAGGAATCCCTAAAGAAAATATTCTTGACCTTCATATAACTGAAGAGTTTAAAGGAAATGTTATTAAAACTAAAAGTTCTCTTGTTAAATCAAATAATAAACATTCAATAGGTCTTGTTATAACTGGCGGAACTATTGCAGCTAAGCTTGATTCTAGAACTGGTGGAGTTTCATGGTTGACTGATGTTAATGAGTTTGCTAAATTTTACCCTAAAGTTTTTGAAATTGCTAATATAAAGAAGATTTCAGTTCCTTTTATGACTGCTTCTGAAAATATGACTTTTGAACATTGGATAACTATTGCAGAGCATGTTAAAGAAATGTTAAATGATCCTGAAATCAAAGGTGTTGTCGTAACTCATGGAACTGATACTTTGCATTATACATCTTCTGCTTTGAGTTTCTTTTTACGTGATTTGAAAAAACCTGTTGTTTTGACTTTTTCACAGAGAAGCATTGATAGAGCTTCTTCTGATGCTGAACTGAATTTGGAATGTTCTGTACAAATGGCTCTTTCTGATTGTGCCGAAGTTATGATTGTTGGTCATGCTAGTGAAAATGATGACTATTGTTATGCTTTACATGGAACTAAAGTTAGAAAGATGCATAGTTCAAGAAGAGACGCTTTTAAACCCATTAATTGTGAACCAATTGCTAAAGTTTTTCCTTCAAAAATAGAGTTTTTATCTAATTATAATGCTCGAGATAATGGTTTGACAAAATTAGATGCTGACTTTAGCGATAAAGTTGGTTTGATTTATTATTATCCTGGTCAAGACCCTTCTATTTTAGATTATTATTTAGTACAGGGTTATAAAGGACTTGTTATAGTTGCGACTGGTTTTGGTCATGTTGCTACAGATGGTGAGAATTCTTGGATTTCTACTTTAAAGAGATTGATTAAACAAGGAGTTACTATTTGTTTTACTTCTCAAACTATCTTTGGTCGTTTGAATCCTAAGGTTTATTCTCCTGGAAGAGAACTTGAGGCTTTGGGTATAATCTATTTGGAAGATATGCTGTCTGAAACAGCATTTGTAAAATTAGGTTGGGTTTTAGGGCATAAGAATTGGAAGGGATTAGTTCGTGAGAAGATGCTTGAGAATATTAGTGGTGAGTTTAATGACTTGTTGACTGGATAGTTGTAACTCTATAGAGGTTACATATGGAAAGGTTTAAATAATTGATTATTGAGATTTATTCATGAAAAATGCTCATTTTATAAATCCTGGTTTACTGACAGAGTTGAGACATAAGAGAGATACTTTTGTCAATAGAGTTTCAGATGAGACTGGACTTCGCTCTGCTCTTCTTAAAGTGGCTCATTTGGAGGCAAGTTACCATTCTAGAATCACTGAACCCGATCAGGCTGTAAGGTCTCGTAGGATAGGTCTTAGGAGAGACTTTCGCCAAGTAAGGGGTCAACTTGAAGATGCTAGGCAGTATTCAGAAAGGGAATTTAAGAGGGTTTTGACAGAACCTTATTTAATTGGTTTGGCAAAAATATTAAATCCTTCAATTAAAGGATATCGTACTGAATCTGTCTTCATTGCAGGGTATAATCATGCAGGGGTAAATCCTGCAAAAATAAAAGAGCAAATGGATGCTTTGAATAATTTAGTAAATGATATTTCAATTGATCCTGTAGAAAGAGCTATTCTTTTTCATTTGCATTTTTTACGTATTCACCCTTTTTCAGATGGAAATGGAAGAACTAGTAGACTTGTTCAAAATGTTCTTCTTGCAGAGAATAGTTATGCTCCTGTAGCTCTTGCTCCTGGAGAAAGAACATTCTATAATGATTTAATTCACTCAGCACAATGCCATTTTAAGGAAAGAGAAGCAGATGGGGATATTCGTGCTCCGGAGCTTATGGGGATTCCTCCGAAAATTGAAAGTCCTGAAGGACAGTTTATCCATTATATCGCTTCAAAAATTAATGCAGGAATGGATAGTTTAATAGGAGATTATGATAATCTTCCTTATTACCAGATTCAACTTTTTGGTTTTTCAAATCCTGATGAGGTTGTAGGTGTTAAGAAGATATTAAGGAATCATTTTATTCATCAAGATAAGCCTGTACATGTGTCTGTAACTAATAGGAAGAGAGGTATTATAGAAATAAGGACAGATACTAATGATGGGATATTACACGATCTTCTAGATAAAAAATCTTGTTTGGGTTATAAAATATTTAGATATGATTAGATAATCTTTAATAATAACCTTTTTGTTTCTGATTCATGCATAACTATAAGGACCTAGGATTTAAGGCAGGGCTTGAAATACATCAACAGCTTGATACTCCGAAACTGTTTTCTGGGGCTCCTTCTTTCTTGAGAAATGATGAGCCTCACTATGTGATTTCTCGTAAGCTTCATGCTGTTGCTGGTGAAAGCGGAAATGTTGATGAAGCTGTAAGTCATGAAGCTTCTATTGCGAAGACTTTTTTTTATGAAGGATATAGAGACACTGTTTCTCTTGTGGAGTTAGATGATGAACCACCACATGCAGTAAATGAAGAAGCTCTTAATACTGCTTTAACTGTTTCTTTATTATTGAATTGTGAGATTTATTCAGTTACTCAAGTAATGCGTAAGACTGTTATTGATGGTTCTAATACTTCAGGATTTCAGAGAACTGTTTTGATTGCTCATGATGGTAAAATTGAAACTTCTTATGGAGATGTTAGAATTGCAACTGTTTGTCTAGAGGAAGATTCTGCTCGTGTTATTTCTCGTGAAAATGATAAAGTTGTTTATCGTTTAGATAGACTAGGAATTCCACTTGTTGAAATTGCAACTTATCCAGATTTAACTAGACCAGAACAAGTTAAGGAATGTGCACTTAAGTTAGGAGAAATTTTAAGAGCTTGTAAAGTTAAAAGAGGAATAGGAACTATACGCCAGGATGTGAATGTTTCCATTAAAGGACATGATCGAGTTGAGATAAAGGGGTTTCAAGATACTAAAATGATGATTAAAACTATTGATTGTGAAATTGATCGTCAGTTAGAAAATTTGAAAGGTAAGAAAAATATTGGAGATGTTAGAAATGCTTTGCCTGATGGTAAAAGTGAATTTCTTCGTCCAATGCCGGGAGCCGATAGAATGTATCCCGAAACTGATTTGAGTTTATTAAGGATGGGAAAACAGAGAATTGATTATTTGAAGAAGAATTTACCTAAATTAAAGACTGATATGCGCGATGAACTTCGCAAGAAAGGAGTTTCAGAAGATTTGATTGAATTAGTTTTAGATAATTCTGAGGCACTCGATGAATTTCAAATACTACTTGATGTTTATCCTAAAGATGCAAACTTAGTTGCTAAAATGGTTACATTATGGAGACAGGAATTTGCAACTAAGAGCAGGAAGACATTTTTAGATGTTAAGAATATTTTGACGGAGAAGGTTTATGAAGATATTTTGAATGCTTTGAATGATGGAAGAATTATTGTTAGTGATGTTAAACCTGTTTTGATTAAAATACTCGAGGGCATTAAAGTTTCTGAAGCTATTAAGATTGAAAAGATAGATGACAATGAGATTGAGAAAGAAATTCGTTTATTAATCAAGGAAAAACCAGGAATGCGAGCTAATGCTTATATGGGGATGTTAATGGCTAAGTTTAAAGGAAAACTTGATACTAAGAAAACAATTGAATTAATTGAAAGAGTTTTGGGTTAGACATTATAAAATTAGTCTTCTAATAACTCTTTTGTTGTAATCCCTTTCACTAATTCTTGTCTTTTTAAAAACAAATCATTGCTCCACAAAATGTAATTATTTTTATATGCAAGCGCTAGGAAATCATAATCTTCTTTGTCTAAAATGCTGTTTTTTACATTTTCAATAGAATCATTATAATCCTTTAATTCTATAAAATTTATATAGCTTTCTAATTCGACTAGTAAATTATCAAATTCTTTTTGATTGATCTTTGCTTTTTGAATTATTTCTCTAGAGTATTTATTCAATTCTTCTTTTGCTTTTTTTGGAGATAATAGCAAATTGCCTAAATTAATTATTAACTTTCTTGTTATTGATTCTTTCCAGAAGAAACTAAATAATACATTGGTATCAACCACTATTTTCATTTCTTATTATTTCTACCTTTTCTGATTAATTCTACTGCCCAATCTGTAAACTCTTTTTCTCCCTCTAACATTTTTAGCATTTCTTCTTTCCACATTAATCTTTCAACTTTTTCAATTATTATTTTTTTTACTAATCCTGACCAGTTTACTTCTGGAAAATTTTCCATTTTTTTCTTTATATCCTCTGGAATTGATACTGTTATACTTACCATTTTTTATGTAATCTTGTTTAAACACTAAATTACGTTTAAATATTTAAATGTTTGTTTTTCATAGTTTTGATGAAATCTTTTTAAAGAGAGATTATGAATTTTAGTTATGGGCTCCGTAATCCAGTCTGTTGGAACTTCTACTGGTGAAAGATTTTTAACAAATCATGATTTGGAGAGAATATTAAGAGCTAGTGGTCAAGATACAAACGATGAGTGGATAGTTCAGAGAACGGGTATTAGAAACCGCATGGTTGCTCCTAATCAAAGTATAGGTGAATTAGCAGTTAAAGCTGATCAAGATGCAATTGAAAATTTATGGCAGAATATTCACCCAATACAGCATGTTATTGTAGCTACGAATACTTCAAGACACGCTTTCCCTAATATTGCAGGTTATGTTCAAGACCAATTATCATCATCTCATCCAGAGTTAATTGAAGATGGAGCATCAGGAGTTGATCTAGGAGCAGGTTGTGGAGGTATAAATTTTGCTCTTATGTATGCGGATAGATTGATACAAGGGCGACAGTTTAATACTGTTTTAGTTATGGGTGCTGAAAAACTTTCAAATGTTACTGATTATGCAGATAGATCCACAGCCATATTATTTGGAGACGGAGCCTCAGCTTATATTTTAGGTGCTGGAGCTCGCGATGTTGGTTTTATGGGACACCATTCTAAAGGAAGTGGAAAAGATAGAGATTTGATTAAATGTTTAGATAAGCCTAAAGTTGATTTAGAAAGCGCTTTAGACATATTAGATAATGGAGCTGAATCTAGAAAGGTGATAGGTCCAGTTTTAGAAATGGATGGAAAAAGAGTTTTTACATATGTAATAAATCAATGGGAAGAACTTCTAACTAAGCTTACAGATTGGAGATTTAACTCCAATGGTGTTTCTTATGATGAAATTTCTTATATTGCACCTCATTTAGCCAACTTAAGGTGCTTAGAAAATATTGATCAAAACTATCCAGGATTTTTACAAAAATGTGGATTAGTTCTAGATGTGGATTTAGCTAATTTTCACAATACCTCAACTGCTTCTCAGGGAAGAAGAGTTAAACAATTTGTGGAAGGTGCCGAGCCTGGAAGTTATCTGCTTAGTTTCGGTTATGGTGCGGGCTTACAATCTTGCGCAAATCTATATAGAAAACCATTTGCATAATGCTTAAAAAAGCAGTTTATCTTTGATTGATATGAATTATTGGAATTTACTTAATGATAGAAAAATGATTTCTGTATTAAGTGTCAAAGATGCTGGGGATAATGTGGTTATTGCAGGATGGGTTTATGATCAGAGAGACTTGGGAAAAATCAGATTTCTTGTACTTCGTGATTTTTCTGGAGAAATTCAAGTTACATCTCATAAAGATAAGTCTTCTAAAGAAGTTTTTGATTTAATGCAGAAAGTTTCTCGTGAAAGTGTCGTTTTAATTTCTGGAAAAATACAAAAGAGTGAGAAGGCTTCTGGCGGACGTGAAATTGTTCCAGAACATTTTGAGATTTTAAGCCCTGCTGAACATCCTTTACCTATTGATGTTTCTGACTTTTCTAAGACTGAACTACCTAAGAGACTTGATTATAGGTATGTTGATTTTCATAGAAGAAGAGCCCAAGCAATATTCAAAATACAACATACTATTTCTACGTCATTCAGAGAATTTTTTGTTAAAGAAGGATTTATCGAAATGCAACCTCCTTGCTTGATAGGTGTTGCTTCTGAAGGAGGCGCAGATGTGTTCAAGGTAAAATATTTTGAGCGTGAAGCTTGTCTTGCTCAAAGTCCTCAATTATATAAAGAAATGGTTGCCTGTTCTATGGAAAAAACTTTTATGATTACTCCAGTTTGGAGAGCTGAGAAGCATAACACTGTTAGACATATTAATGAAATCAGGCAAATGGATATTGAATGTTCTTTTATGTCTCAGATGGATGTAATGAAGTTACAAGAAAAATGTGTTCAACATATTGTTTCGGAAGTCATTAAAAAAAATAAATCTGAAATTGAATTGCTTGGTTTGAAATTTAAAGTTCCTAGTGCAAAATATATTCATTATGATGAGACTATTGCTATTTTAGAGAAAGCTGGTTTGAAAATTGCTATCGGAGATGACTTAAGCCCTGAAGCAGAGAAGAAACTTGGAGAAATTTATCCTGATACTCTTGTGTTTGTTCATTCTTGGCCTTCTTCTTTGAAACCATTTTATATAATGCCCAAAGATGCAAATTCTAATGCAGAATATTCAGAGGGATTTGATTGTATTTACAAAGGTCTTGAGATTTCATCCGGTGGACAAAGAATCCATTTGCCTGAATTACTTCTTGCTAGAATAAAACATAAGGGAATGAAAACAGATGGACTGATGGATTATGTTAATTCTTTTAAGTATGGTGCCCCACCACACTCTGGTTGGTCAATAGGTCTTGAGAGATTGACCATGCTTCTTTGTGAATTGGACAATGTTCGTGAAGCTACTATGTTCCCCAGGGATAGAGATAGATTGACACCTTAAAATGGAAAATGATAAAATAAAATTTGAAGCACATGCACTTCTTGACAAATTTGGAAAAGATTTGTCTAAAATCAAAATTTCTAATTCTGTTAGGACTTCTGGAGATTTACGTGAAGAAAAAATTGGAGAGATTTGTGATATTGACTTTAAAACAATAATGTTTAAGAATGCTAAACATAAGAATGATATGTACCTTTTGTTAGAAAAGGGTTCTTGGAATTAATAAAATGCAACAAAATTCAAATAATGCTGTTAGCTTTGGAACTTTAGTTGGAAAGAAAGCACCTGATTTTATCACTCATTCTTTTCATCAGAATAAGTTTAAAGATATTAAATTGAGTCAATTGTTTGGAAGGTGGGTTATTCTTGCGTTTTATCCAGGAGACTTTACTTTTGTATGTCCTACTGAATTGAGAAGATTTGCTGATATGTATAATGATTTTAAGAAAGCAAATGCTGAAATTTTGAGTGTAAGTACGGATAGTGAACACGTGCATAAGGCATGGTGGGATCAATCTGCTTCAATTAAGAAGATACAATATCCAATGCTTGCAGATAATTCTGGAAAAATAAGTAAGTTGTATGGGGTTTATATTAATGAGGGAGTTGATGAAGGAAGAGCTTTGAGAGCTACATTTATTATTGATCCTGATGGAATTATTAGATGTGCAGATATTCATGATAACTCTATTGGTAGAAGTGTAAAAGAGGTTTTACGCAAATTACAAGCTGCTAAGTATGTTCGTGAACATGGTGGAGAAGTTTGCCCTGTTGAGTGGGAAGCTGGTGCTAAGACTTTGAAGCCTGGAATTGGGTTAGTTGGGAAGATTTAGTTTTATAATGGTCAGGAAAAAAGTTTTGTTTATTGGCTTGACTGGGCGAATTGGAAAGAGTTTTCTTGAAGAATATGAAAATAAATATAAAAATCATTATGATATTGTTGTTGGGATTAATAAGACAAAACTTTCTGGAAATTATGAAACTATTAAAATAAATTTATCTGATTTAGATGAACTGACTAAATATTTTTCTGATTTTGATGTTGTGGTTAATTTGGCTGGTAACTCTGACCCTAATGCTCCATTTAATGACTTAATAGAACCAAATTTGATTGGAGTTTATAATGTGTTAGAGGCCACTAGACGAGCTGGTGTTAAAAGGGTAATTTATGCTAGTAGTGTTCATGCTATTAGGGGGTATCCACTTGGGAAGACTGTGAAAATGGATCTAGCTCCTAAGCCTTTGAATTATTATGGTGCAACTAAAGCATTTTTGGAAGCTATGTGTCATGTTTATTCTCAAAGTTATGGTTTAAGTTGTCTTGCAATTCGTATTGGTGCTTATATTTCTGATGAGATGTTAAAAATTGCTTGCCCTACAAGAAGCAACTTTGATTATATTATTTCTCAGAGAGATTTTGCTCAGCTGATTTACAAATGTATTATTGCTCCTGAAACTTTGAAATTTGCAGTTTTAGCTGGATCTTCTGATAACAAAAATAATTTTATGGATTTAGAAGAAACTAAAAAATTAGTTGGTTATCAACCTGAAGATGATGGTTATAAGATGTGTGAGCCTCATATCATAAGCAAGATTTAAAAATTGATTATTGTTTTTATCTTTATGGATATTGTAAAACAATCAAAGAATCTTACTGAGTTGAAAAAAGGAGATTTTATTACAGTCAATGGCAAGAAGCTTGAAGTTGATGCCCATTATGTTTTTGAGGATTATAAGACTACAAAAGAAATGTTAATTGAGCTCTTTGATCCTAAAACTGATAAAGATTATCAACTTAGGTATTTTGATGACCAGGTTAAGGAGACTCTTAAATTTTATGAGTTGAAAGAAATAGTTTATGAAGAAACTGATATTGATAAGATTGAGTGGTAGTTAATCTAGAATTTGTACATTTTCTAAACCTCTGAAATCGTTGTCTAAAGTAATTAATAATGAATTATTGGCTATTGATGTTGCATATATAACTGCATCTACCGCTCCTAGACTTTTTCCTATACAAATATCAGCGGCCATTTCCGCTATTTCTTGATTTACCGTCATAATATTGCTTCTTTCTTTTATAAAATTTAGACTGTTAAGAATATCTTCTTTTTTGTAATTTAATTTCAATAATTTCTTTTTTATTTCCAGAATTGAAAGACTAGATAATAAATATATTTCTTCCGATTCAATAATTTCTTTGTAATTACTATTCACTAAATATTCTACCCAGACTGAGGAATCAATGAGTTTATATTCAGTCATTTTTATCTCTTAAATCTTCCATTATTTCTTTTCTTGAAAGTTTGCCGTATTTTTTTCCTAGGTATCCTGCCATTGATTTTCTTGTTGCTCTTTGTACTGCTAATTTTATTATTGCCTCTTCGTAAGAACTTGCCTGTAATTCTTCTTTGAGCTTTTTCAGCAATAAAAGAGTCCTTTCATTTACTTGTATAGTTGTTACCATGTAAACTATATAACTATAGACTATATAAATATTTGTTTTGAATGTATTTTTATTACTGAAATTGGTTATATCTGAAACAATCTACTGCGTGATCGTTTACTAGACCTGATGCTTGCATAAAAGCATAGCATATTGTTGAACCTACGAATTTGAAACCTTTTTCTTTTAGGGCTTTTGACATTTTATCGGATTCCTGACTTTTTGATAGGTAATCTTTTATTTCCTTTGGATTATTTTTTATTGTTTCATTATTTACAAAAGACCAAATATAATTACTGAAAGTTGTTGATTTCTTTAAATCTAGAAATTTCTGTGCGTTTGTTATTGAGGCTTCTATTTTTAATCTATTTCTTATTATTCCTGCATCTGACATTAATCTCTCTTTATCTTTTTGTGTGTATTTTGCTATTTTTTCTGGATTAAAATTATCAAATGCTTTTCTGAAATTTTCTCTTTTGTTGATTATTGTGTTCCAGCTTAAACCTGCTTGGAATGCATCAAGAATTAGGAATTCGAAGAGTTTATTTTCTTCTTTTAGAGGACTGCCCCATTCTTCATCATGATATTTAATCATTAAAGGATTATCATTTACCCATGGACAACGTTTTGTTTGCATGAAAATATTAATAGATACTATTTTTAATAGTTGTTGTTCTTAACACATATGAAGATAATCTACCTTGTGTTTGTGACAGTTATAATCCTCATTTCTTTATTTTTTCATAAAATTATTATCGAGGAGGATATTATTTTTAATAATAATACTGATGATAATAATGAATTTTTAGCTGGACAGTCTAATGTGCGTGAAATATATAAAATATTTCCAGAGGTGTGGTCTCAGCACTCACCTTATGGATTAAGTTATGAATTTAAGGTTAATTGTTTTGGAGACTATCAAGAATTAGAAGAATGTTTTTTGTGGAATGTTGAATCTGTAAGAGTTATCTCTCCGAATTCGACAATTTATAATTTGAATAAAGATTTTAACATTAATAATTATTCTGGTGAGATTACTAGAAGATGGGTACTTTATGGAGATTATAATAATAGTTTACTTGTAAAGGGAAATTATAACTTTGAATATTCGGTTAATAGTAGTCTTACTGTTAGAGATGTGGTCTATTATGAACCTAATATAATTGGATATCCTACAAGTGTTAGATGGGAAAGGAGAGGAAATAATCTTTGGGTGTCCTGGGTTGCTCCAGAAGGTGTTGAACTGAAAGATTTTTACAAAGTTATTGTGTGGGAAGAGTATGGTACTCCAGACACATTTGTTTCTAATCGTTTTAATAGCACTACTGTAGAAGCTGTTTTACTCAATGTTCCTTTTATTGAAGGCGGAAATTACTCTGTAAACGTAGCGGTTTATTTTAAAGAAGGATATGCATTTAGTGAATATGTTAAATTTCAATGGTAGAATTAAACAATATATATTATAATGGCTTGACCATAAAGATTATGAAGGGGAGTTAGATTATTAGAATATGGGAATTGTTGAAGATAAGGTTGGAATTTATTTAAGTAATATAAGGAAGTTTAATAACAAGATTAATGCTTTTCTTGAAATACGAAGTGAAAAAGAATTAATTACTGAAGCTAGGGAACTTGACTTGAAGACTAAAAAAGGAAGGCTTTATGGTTATGTGATTGGAGTTAAAAGCAATATTTGTGTTAAGGGGCTACATGCGTCTTGTGCTTCTAAAACACTTGAGAATTATGAATCTCCTTATGATGCTACGGTTATTTCTAGAATAAAGGCAGAAGATGGAATTATTATTGGAATGTTAAATTGTGATGAGTTCGCTTGTGGTTGGACTGGAGAGACTTCTGCTTTTGGAAAAACAGATAATCCTGCTGTTCCCGGACATATTTCTGGCGGATCTTCTTCTGGAAGTGCTGCGGCTGTAGCTGCTGGATTTTGTGATATGGCTTTAGGTAGTGATACTGGGGGGTCAATTAGAGTTCCTGCTTCATTTTGCGGTGTTGTTGGAGTAAAGCCTAGTTACGGATGTGTTTCTAGATATGGTTTAATTGATTTGTCAATGTCTCTTGACCAAATTGGACCAATTGCAAAAAATGTAGCTGATGCAACATTATTGCTTGATGTAATTAAAGGATTAGATGAAAAAGACACTACTACATTTGATTCTAAGCCCATTAAAATTGAAAAAACTGAAAAGATGAAATTTGGTTTAGTTAGTGTTCCTGAACTTGATGTTAGAATAATTGATTTGATTGCTTCTGTTTTATTTAAGGCTACTGAAAAATTAAAATGGTCTGAAAAGAAAGTTAACTTGAAGAATATTGATTTAGCAATTCAGACATATCATCCCTTGGTTTGGACTGAATTTTTTTCAGCTACTAGGAGGATGGATGGTAGACGTTTTGGGAAAAAGATTGAAGATTCTGCTGGTGCGGAGGTTTTACGAAGACTTGCTGGTGGAAGTGAAATCTCTAAAGCAGAATTTGAAGGACAGTATTATCATAAGGCTCTTGCCGTAAAAGAGTTGATTAAAAAAGAATTTGAAAGAGTTTTAGAAGATGTTGATTTTTTGATTATGCCTACGACTCCTATGTTACCTTGGAAATTTGGAACTGAAGTTTCACTTGATAAATTATATGCCGTTGATGCTCTGACTATTCCAGGAAATTTGGCTGAAATTTGTGCTATTTCAATTCCTATTGGGAGAATTGATGAAAAACCGGTTGGAATGCAGGTTGTTTGTTCTAAAGGTCATGAAGGAAGAATGTTTAGTGTTGCAAAAGAAATAGAAAAGATGATTTCATAACAATTATTATAAAAGAACGATTGTTTTTAATTTCAATGAGAATTGATGATATTGATTTAGACTTCCTTGGACATTCTGGTTTTATTATTAAAATGAAAAATAAAATTATAATTATTGATCCTTATAGGGTTTCTGATTCTGTTCTAAAGGCAGATGTTATTTTGATTACTCATAGTCATAATGACCATTGTAGTATAAGAGATATACAGAAAGTTTCTAAAAAAGGAACAATTGTACTTTGTCCAGTTGATTGTCAGAGCGCTTTAATGAAAGTGAAAAATGTTGAAGTCCATATTGTAGAGAAAAAAGAAATACTTGATTTTAGAAATTTTAAAGTGGAGTGTGTTCATGCCTACACTTTTAATAAATATCATCCTCAAAATGAAGGATGGTTAGGTTATATTTTAAAATTTGATAAGAATATTTTTTATTTTGCAGGGGATACGGATTTGACTCCTGAACTTAAAAGCTTAAGTGGATATGGTAAAAATGGAAACAATTTTGTAGCAGTTTTACCTGTTTCAGGGACAGTTGCAATGGATGTTTTAAATGCAGTTAGTACTACTAAAATTCTTAATCCTAGTCTTGTTATTCCTCATGGATTTGGTGCTGGTATTTACGGTACTATTGAAGATGCTAAGAGATTTGTTGAAATTTGTAAACAAAACAGTTTGAATGCAGAAATCTTGGATAAGATTTAGATTTTTTATTATTGATGCATTTCTATGATTGTGGATACTATTAAAAAGGATATTATTTGATTTTCTTTATGGATAATGAGAAAATCGCACGAGAGAATTTGCTTAGAGATAGTAATGAACCTGATGGGCTTAGTATTCGTGGTTATGATTTTAATTTAGGAGTTGATTATAGTAAAATTATCGAGAGTTTTGAAAGTTCTGGATTTCAGGCAACTCATTTGTCTAAGGCAATTGAAATAACTAATAAAATGATTGCAGATAATTCTTTTATTTTCTTAGGATATACTTCAAATATGATTTCATCTGGACTGCGAGATGTTATTAGTTACCTTGTCCAAAACAAAAGGGTTAATGTTTTAGTAACTACTTGTGGTGGAATTGAAGAAGATATTATCAAGTGTTTAGGGAGCTTTAAGCTTGGTGAATTTGACGCTGATGGTTTTGAGCTTCGTCAGAAAGGAATAAATAGAATTGGAAATATTTTTGTTCCTAATTCTCGTTATGTTGCATTTGAGAAATTTGTTCAACCTATACTTGAAGAACTCTATCAAAATTCTAAAAAAACTGGTAAACATGTGACTGGGAATGAACTAATATGGAAATTAGGGGAGAAAATTAAAGATGAAAATAGCGTTTACTATTGGGCTTGGAAAAATAATATACAAGTTTATTGCCCTGCTTTGCTTGATGGTGCTCTTGGAGATAATATTTATTTCTTTAAATTTAAGAGACCTAATTTTGTTATCGACTGTACTGAAGATATTGTTCGGTTTAATAATACTACAATCGGTTTGAAAAAATCTGGAGCTATTATTCTTGGGGCAGGGGTTGTTAAACATGCGATACTTAATGCAAATATGCTACGTAATGGGCTAGATTATGCAGTTTATATTAATACATCGCAGGAATTTGATGGTTCTGATTCTGGTGCTATGCCTTCTGAAGCAGTTTCATGGGGGAAGATATTGTCTAATGCACAGAGTGTAAAAGTTTTTGCTGATGCGACTATTGTTTTTCCACTACTTGTGGCAGAAAGTTTCGCTAAAAATTAGTTTTTAACATTTCTAATCTTTTCAGCGATTATTGACTTTTCCTCATCTGAAATATCTTCTCTAAATGGAACATTTTCGTACTGTGAAAATAAATGTCTTAGACTTCCTTTACTTGGTAATACGTGGATATGAACATGTTCTTGAGTACTATTTGCTCCGCTGTTGATGTGGATTGCTGGAGAATCTGAATATAATCTAGATATTTTTAATTTAATTTTATCCATTAAGTTTATTGTAGATTTTAGCTCTTTATCTTCTAAATCACTTAGTTGCTTAACATGACGCTTTGGAATTATCATTGTGTGCCCTTCTTTTAGAGGCCATTTTATTATTGAAGCTATTGCATGTTCATTCTCTTCGATTATTCTGTATTTTTGATTTTTTATATCACATAAAGGACATGTATCCATAATTATTTGTTTTTTAGATAGTTTATATTAATTGTGTTTCTTTTTTAAATTTAGAAATGTTTAAATACTATCTGGTAAGACTAAGTAGTATATGGAAAACATTAGCATAAAATTGGAGATTGGATTCTTGAATGCAATAGAGAAAGTCATGAAAAGGCATAATTATATGACTAAAACAGAGTTTATTCGCGAGTCTATAAGGGATAAGATACGAAGACTTGAGGAAAAAGAAATACTGGAAGATAAGGATATAATGGCTCAAATTAGAGCAAGCGAGAGAAATAGGAAGAAAGGAATAAAATATAAGCTAGAATATTAGTAGATTTTATGAGTGCCTACAGCTTCAATTGATATTTCTTTTTGGATTTCATCTATTATATAAATTATTCTTAAATTAGAACCAAGCCAACATGCCCATTTACCTTTTAGTTTTCCATGTAATGGATGAGCACCATTTGCCTTCCTGGGATTTTGCTTTAACCTTTCTAATTTTTCTTTTATATCTCCTCTAGTTCTAATATAACTTTCTAGTTGTGTTTTTGTTTTTGTGGTTAAAAAGAATATTTCGTACATTTTTATTATTATCTTGATGTTTTTACTATTAAACTACTTTTTTGTTGCTCTTACAATGTTACGAAAACATATTCTTCTGATATAATCAATTATTTAAAGTCACTTAACATAAAAAAATTAATTATTTGAAAGGAGGTATGAAAAAAATAAAGAATGGTTCTTGATTTTGCAAAAGAAGCAATTGCAAATGCGTCCACACATAGTATTAATTTTGATGAACTTCGTGCTGGAAAGGCTAACATAAAAGTTTTTGGGGCTGGAGGTGCTGGTTGTAACACAATTACTTGGTTATTTAACAAAGGAATTAATGGAGCAACTATTTACGGACTTAACACTGACGCTCTTCACTTAAGCATAACTAAGGCAGATGAGAAAATCCTTATTGGTAAGGAATTGACTCGTGGTCTTGGGTGTGGTGGTTGGCCTCAGAAAGGAAGAGAGGCTGCAAAAGAATCCGTATCTGAACTTAAGAAATCTGTTAGCAATGCTGACATGGTTTTCATATGTGCTGGTATGGGTGGTGGAACAGGTACAGGTTCTGCACCTGTTGTAGGTCAACTTGCAAAGGAGGCTGGAGCGGTCGTTATTGCGGTCGTCACAATGCCTTTTGAATGTGAGAAGGCTAGAATTGACAAGGCAGAATTTGGATTGCAGGAATTAAGAGAGGTTGTTGATACTGTTATAGTTATAGACAACAATAGACTTGTAGATATTGCTGGTAATTTGCCGATGGAACAAGCTTTCGCAGTTGCGAACGAGCTAGTAAGTACAATGATAAAAGGTATAGTGGAGACTATTACTTTGCCTTCATTGATCAACTTAGACTATGCTGACGTTTCAGCAATTATGAAAGGTGGTGACGTTGCAGTTATTGGTGTTGGCGAGTCTGATAGTTCCATGCGTGTTGAAGAAGCTGTAAGACAGGCTTTGACACATCCTCTACTAGATGTAGATTATCGTGGAGCTACAGGTGCTCTTATCCACATTACTTGTGGTCCTGACTTCAAACTTGAAGAGTTTTCTGGAGTAGGAAACCTAGTTACTGAAAACTTAAGCAGTGAAGCTCAAGTCATTATTGGTGCGCGTATAAACAAAGAATTCGGTTCTAAAGTAAGAGTCATAACTATTATGACAGGTGTTAAATCACCTTACATACTTGGAAAAGAATTAGCTTCTTCTATGGATAGTGGTAGAAGTGGAAAATCTGAAATGTCTGATTTAGGTATTGAGATATTCCGTTAAAAAACAGCGCATTTGTTTTTATTTTTTATTTTTATTTTATAGTTAATTTTTTTAAGTAATTTATCTTTTTTAATGGGTACTTGGGTCTTTGAAAGGGTATTTTACTGGCTTTTTATTTTGGTCCCATTTTTCCCAGAATATTTTGCCTTCTAGACTTATTTTTCTTGCTTGTTTTTGTTTCTTGTTCTTTGGATACCCTATTGGGATTATTGCTTCAATATTCCAAGATTCAGGTATCTTGAACTTTGATTTTATCTCTTTTTCTGAAAATGAACCTATCCAGCATGCACCCAAACCTTGATTAGTTATTGTTAGAAGGAAATTTTGAATTGCTGCACCTGATTGTTGTTTTGAGTATATCTCTCCCCTATCTTGGTAGAGTTCTTCAAGTTTTTTTAATTCTGAACACACTAGAACTACCCATTGGGAATCTGAAACCCAATATTGTTGGCAGAATTCCGCAATATAGCTTTTATTTTGCTTTTCCTGTATTATTATAAATTTTAGATTGTTTATGTTTCCTGCAAATGGTGCTTGATTAGCTGAGTCTATTGCTTCTAGGACTGCTTCAAATTTTATAGGTTTATTTGAAAATTCTCTTATTGATTGACGTTTATTTATTGCTTCTTCAGTTTTCATACTTTTGATTGCTTTTTATGTATAAAAAGATTGTTAATAGCTGATTTCTCCGCCACCAAGCATAATTTCTTTTTTTGTATAAATAACTGCTGACTGGCCTTCTGCAATGCCTTCTATTGGACTTTTTAGAACTATTTTATTTCTTCTTATTGTTGCTTTGTTTAACTGCCCTAGATGTCTTATTCTTACTAAAATAGATATTTGTCTTGACTTATCTGAGATCCAATTGATATTCTTTATTTGAAATTCTTTTCTTTTTAATGATATATGATTTTTTGGAGCGACTACTATTTCATTTTCTTTTATGTTTTTACTAGATACATATAGTTTTGATTTTACTTTATTTCTATAGTTATTATTTATTATTATGTTTTGATTTTCTTTTAGTCTTTCTCCTATTGTGTAGAACATCATTCCATCATGTTTGCCTATAATCTGATTTTCTGGACTTTTTATGACTCCTGGCTTGTTTTTTATTTTTTGTTTTAAGAAAGACTTCATGTTTATGTTTCCTACAAAGCATAAACCCTTTGTTCCATGTTTATTCCAGTTTGGCAAATTGTTTTGTTTTGCTATTTTTCTAACTTCCGTTTTTGTATAATCTCCTATGGGAAATAGTGTGTGTTTTAGGTCTTCTTGAGTTAGACCGTAAAGGAAATATGATTGGTCTTTTGATTTGTCCTTTGGGATTTTTAAATTAAATTTATCTTTCATTTTTATTTTCTTTATATAATGTCCTGTTGCTATGAAATTACAGTTATGCTTTTTTGCTTCTTTCCAAAGATAAGGGAATTTTATTATAGTATTACATAATGAGTCTGGATTAGGTGTTAGGCCTTTAGCGTAAGACTTAAACATAGGTTTTATGACAAGTCTAGAGTATTCTTTTTCATAGTTTAGTTCTATTAATTTAATATTTAGTATTGTGGCTATTTTTTGTGCTTCTTTTTTATCTTCTAGATAATTACATTCTCCAGTTATTTTGTTTTTTTCTTCTGAAAAGCATTTAAGAAATGCTCCTATTACTTCGAAGCCTTGTCTTTTCAACAATAGTGCTGCGACTGCTGAATCTACTCCTCCTGATAACCCGAGAAGAACGCGTTTTTTCATATTTATAGTAATTATTCAGATAAATGCCTTTTAAGATATGACTTTCTTTAATTTTTCTTCAACATGGGTCTCTCTATGGCAATTTGCACAGACCAAATTACATTTTTCTATTTCTGCTTTTATTCTTTCCCAACTTCTACAATGTCCTTTTAGAGATATATTAAATAATTTTTCAGCAGGGTTTCGATGATGAAATTCTAGGACTTCTGGATATTTGTTGTAGCCACAGCGAATACATTTCCCTCCTGCGTGTTCAATTGCTTTCAAACGCATTAATTTTCTTCTTTTTGTTACTGCTTGAATCATATATTTTCTTCTATCAGCATATGTTCTTTTTTCTTTCACTTATTTTTACAGTTATCTAATTAAAATATATTTGTTGTATCCTTAAAATGGTACGTCCCGGGGAGGGCTCGAACCTCCGACCTCACGGTTTCTTCAAGATCTTTACGAACTTGTAACAGCCGCGCGCTCGTACCTGCTGAGCTACCGGGACTTGAAATTAAGAGCCATTTTATGTTATTTAAATGTTTTTTAATTGACTTTTAACTGAAAATATAGAAATTCTTTTAAACTAATTAAAAATAAAGTAGTTATGAAATCTGATTCTGCTCTTGAAATTTTAGCATGTCCTGATTGTAAAAATCCTTTTTCAGGCAACTCTTCAGGCACTTATTTTTGTCGAGATCAGGAATATTCTCCAACAAATGGAATTACTAATCTTTTGCCCTTGCAGACAAGAAATTCATCTTCAGCCCCCTTTAAAAGAATTGCAAAAAAAGGATTAGATGTAAATTTAGATGGATTATCTATTGGAATTAGCGCTGATGATTTAAATTCTTTTCTTCTTAACGCTACTTTTGGAATGAGTAGAGGAATTCTATCTCATATTAGAAAGATTATTGAAAGTGGACTTCCTAATGAATGTTATGAGTCTGATAGAAGAATAACTGCTCAAGGAGTTAAGCTTGTTTCCAGTCTGTTTAATAAAATCGTTCAGAAATGCAAAAATAATAGTGATGATCACTTCTTAGGTCAATTAACTGGAGCTTTACACCAAGCTCGATATGAGGCTGAATTAGAATCTATGAGAGATTATGCTGGAAACTTTGAGT
Organism: Nanobdellota archaeon; assembly: GCA_038045705.1. GTDB lineage: Archaea > Nanobdellota > Nanobdellia > Pacearchaeales > GW2011-AR1 > SICU01. Next base: position 158,462 of record JBBSXO010000003.1, on the reverse strand, counting down.
TGCCACTTAAAGTAAGAAAAGTTCTTCCAAAGAAAGGAAATATTGTAGAACTTGCCATGGGTAATGGTGCTAATCTTCAGCAGTTAGTTAGAGAAGGAAATTTTGAAAGATCTGTTGGATTTGATTATTCTTATGGAATGGTTCGTGCTGCTATGGAACATGATCAATACTCTTCTACATTTTATGCAATTGCAGATGCTCACAATGTTCCTTTGAGAGATAAATTTTTCGATTTAGTCTTGATGTTTAATGCTTTAGATAGAGTTCGCGATCCTGACTAGGTTTTAGCTGAGATTAGTAGGGTTGTTAAGAAGGAGGGTACAGTTGTTTTAGGACAATGTATGCCATTTCAGTATGATTTTAAAGTAGGTAAGACTACTATGAGTTGTCTTCCTGAAAAGAGAAGAGTTTATTCTTTAAAGGATGCTGTAAAAAAAATTGATGGTGCTAATATAGTTGATCGCTATGAAAGAATGCCTTGGCATCCAGTAACTGTTGGTCAAGGTAGAGAAAATCTTTTTGTTGATCTTGTTGTAGCAGAAGTTGCTTGATTTTATTTTTTTAAGAACTCTTATAAAAATTTATTAAATTTTTTCTCGACGGTAAATATTTTGTCTAAAAAATAAAAATTATTTTTTTCAAAAAATTTGGCATACTTTTAAATATAAGTTGTGCTTTTTCTTGTGAAAGAGGTATATGATCTAGTGATGAAGAAAAAGGCTAAGAAATCTGCAAGCAGATCTTCTGCGAAGAAATCTTCCAGAAGTAAAGCTAAACGCAGATAACATCTGAGCTTTAATTTTATTTAATTTTTATTTTCTTTTTTTGAGTGTTTATTTTTTCTAGATATTTATAGGCATTTGCCTGTTTTGTTCCTTTGATTATGTTTGTTACTGCAGTGAGTGCCATTTCAGTTACTTCTGCTGGACCAATTATCCCTACATTATTATCATGAATTGAAATGTTGGATTTTGTTATTTCTTCAATTGTTTTTTTTGTTTTACCATGAGTTCCTATTAATCTGCCTCTTACAACTTCTAAATTTTTTGTATTTGCGTAATCTTTTACGTTTATCTTTATGAAACCTGTCTCTTCATCTAGAACTTTTAGCGCTTTTTCTACAGAAAACCCTAAATTTATTGCGTCAAAAACTCTTTGAGCTTCATATTCATTGAATGGATCTGTATCTATTGAAAGAGTTTTATCTTTTATTTGTATCTTACAGTTTAATTTTTTTTCTAGTTTGTCTTTGTTTTTTAAAACTTCTTTTCTCCTAGATATTTCTATTAGAATCATTAGAATTCTGTTGTTAGGGCGTTTAGAAGTCCCTTTTTCTTTAGTTGGGTGACTTCATTGGGTTTGTATTTGTATATTATATCTCCTTTTTCTTTATCAAATTCCCATAGCTTTACCAAGATAATATCTTTTGGTCTCAACCATAATTGCCTTTTGTATTTTCCTGGGACTCTGCAATTTCTTGTTTTTCCATCAGTTGTAAGAACTTCCATCCTGTTTCCACCATATCTTTGAATTATGGTTCCTATGATCTCACCATTTTTTGGCCAGCGAGCTCTTACGAAGCCTTCCTGTTCTACAGGTGTTTCTTCTTGCTCTTCTTGAGAGTCATCTAGAATTTCTTCAAAATCTCCAAACTCATTATCTTCTTCTTCTTGCATATTTTTTCTAGGAAGAACAGGGTTTTAAAAGCTTCCTGTCAGAATTTTTTGAACCTTCGTAGTCACCTGCTCCATGTTTAAAATTTATCTAATCAGTTGATTATTAAAATAAAAGGTATATTCTTGACTTTTAATGAACTATTTTTTTCAATTATTCCAGCTTCTATAGCTGTTTTAATTGATTCTTTTCCTACAATGTTAAAAGTTGAACCTTCTTTGAATTCATGTTTCATTAATGGAATTAGGTCTTCTTTTTGAATCTTTTCCCCTTTAAAGAAAGATTCTTTAACATCTAATTGTTTTATTCCTTGTTCGAATTTCTTTCCTAATAAGTCTTCATCACATATAGCGATTACTTTTCTTGTGGATGAATGGATTTTTACCCACATGTTAATTAATTATAAAATATAAAAAAATTAAAATTTATTTGATTATTTTAGCTTTGCTGCTGCATCTTTTCCTACTACTCTCCAGCATTCGTGGGTTCCAGTAGGGGATTTTGCAACAATAAAGAATCTTCCACTTCTTTCTACGAGCTTATAATTATCAGTACTAAATTTGTTTTTAGTCTTAACATCATAGAACTCCTGTTTTGGTTTAGCCATGTTTAACCTCCGTATCTCATAAATTTAGGGCTGTTTTAAATGTTTCTTCTGCGTTATTTGAGAGAAATTATCTGAAATCCTTTGTTTTCTATGTCTTCTCTTTTCAATTTTCATTTACAAATTATATCTGATTGGAGATTTAGCTCCACAGGCCAAACAGTGTTTGAACTTTATACCCTTTTCAGTTATTACTTCAGTGTCTGGTTTCTTACATTCAGTACAAGTTACAAACTCTTTTACATAAACTTCTACCTTTTCATTTACTTTTGTTGAATTTAACATTGTTTTTAGCATCAATCTGTCTTTTTCTAATAATCCTGAAACTGCAAGCTCTTTTTGAAGGAATTTTGCTAAATGCTCTACAGGTCTTCTTATATAAGAAGCTATTTCGTTAATGTTTGTGATGAATGTATTTTTACCTTGGACTTTTCCTTGGACTTTAGGAATTTCAAATCTGTCTCCTGAAGTTTGAACTACTTTTATTTTTTTATATGCAGATTCTAACATTTGTTCATATGATTCCATTTAATTTGAAGGCTTATGAAGGTTTATAAATTTGATTTATCTTAGTATCTTGTGAAATTCAAGAAGTTTATTTTAGGATTGGGTATATTTATTGTGTTTGCTCTTTCCCTTTTTCAGGGTCTAGAGACTTTTTATCCTACTCCTCAATGGGATGATTTTTGTACGAATCATGCTGGTCCTATAGGAATCAAAGAACCTACTTCATGTTCTAATCTTCCTGATTTGCAAACTAAGGCTGAGCAGTGTTGGGAGTCTAAGGGACAATTTGTTTATGAATATGACTCTAATGGCTGTGCTATTGATGGATATTGTGATGGTTGCAGTATAGATTATGAAAATGCTCTTGATAAGCATTCACAGAGAGTTTTTATCATTGCTATATTGGTAGGTATTTTAGTTTTTGTAGCTGGGTTATTTTTACTTTCAACTGAACCTGTCGGAAGCGCTTTAATGGCTTCTGGAATTTGGTCTGTATTTTATGGTGTTGTTAAGAATTGGAGAAACTTCACAGATAGTTGGAGATTCCTTTTACTATTTGTTTTGTTGATTGTTTTGATTTGGGTGGCTCTTAGGTTCAATAAGAAACATGATTCTACACTTTCGAAGATAAAGGGAAAGTTTAGAAGATAATTACCATTTGAAATTATAAGATAGTGAATTGTATTCTTCCGTGTTGTATATTTTGATTCCATCTTCGTGCATCAAAATGAATTCTTTTATTCCTGCATCTAATGCCATTTTACTACAGATTGTGCAATATGGATTACCTGCAAAAGATTTTTTATTTTCTTCATTTAGTCTTATGAAATATAGCTTTGAACCACTTATTTTTGTTGGATTTCTTTTTAGTGCATCCATTATTGCTCTTTGTTCTGCATGAATGCAACATGTTTTGTCAGTGATCTTTTTGTGATAGGACTCTTTATTATTTATGCATCTTCTTTGTGACTCTAAGCCGTTTGGTGGAGAGTTAAAGCCTTCTCCAATTATAATCTTGTCTTTGACTATTACTGATCCGCATTTTGATCTTTGACATGTTGCTTTTAGAGCTACTTTTACTGCTTGTTCTATAAATTGATTTGCATCTTCATTATCTGAAATAATATTCATATTATCCCAGATATCTTACCTTACCAGGGCGAGGTTCATAAATCGCACCTTCTTCTAACAACTTGCGGATTTCCTGGTTTATTGTTTCTGGTTTTGATTGTAACTCTTCTGTTAGTTTCTTTATATCTGCTCCACCATTTTGATCTTCACGTTTTATTATAACGATCAATTTGTCTTTTAGTTCTGTAATTTCTTTTCTATCTGTTTCTGAAGGTTTCATTTTATCATTTTCTAATTTTCTCAAAAGAAGATACTCTGGTTGTTTTTTCTTTATTATTTCAGGAGTTACATAAATCTCTTTATTCCATTCTCTAACCATTCCAATTGCTAAGATGGTATCTCCTTGTTCAAATGCTTTTAATTTTTCTATATCTTCACCAAATGTCTTTAGTTTTATTTGACCTGATGCATCATCTAAGGTTATAGATGCAAATTTCTTTTCATCATCTTGGATGAATTTATCAACTACGTTCGCTATTAAATTAACTCTAGCTACATTTTTTCCGTTTGTTTCTATAAATTTTAAACGTTCTCCATCAGTTATTTGGTTTCCCACTAATATATCTCCAATTTTTAGTTTGTATGCTGTGTGCCTCTTGAATTCTTCTGCCATTTTTGTTTTTTACAAGGTTTAGTTTATAATTATTGTTGTTCTGAATAATAAAACTTATAACTAATTCTTTTAAATTACTTTTATGAATGAACTTGAAGATAAGGCAAGAGAAACTGAAAGAATATTAAGAGAGTGGGTTGAATTAACAGGACATAATAGATGTTGGTGGCATCCTGAATTGTTACAAAGATTGGGAAAATTATATGATGTTGATATGTCAAAAGCTATTGAGAGACTCCCAATTGAAGTTTTTAGAAGAGGATGTGCAGTTTATACTGCTGGCGAATATGGTCTTCCTAGACCTGATGGTTGCGAAGATATTAGATTATAACTCTCTATTTTTTCTTGAATTCTACATTTATTAGATGTTCAAACTCTTTGTCTCCTGTAACAAATTTGTAGTTATTCCTTAGTGCAAAGATGTATCCTACTGCATCAAAGAATGATAAATCTTTCTTTTTATTCTCTTGTCTGAATTTTACTGCTTCTTTTAAGATTTCTTTATTTACTGGAACAGAATACTCTTCTAACTTGTTAAACCATATATCTGCCTCACTTTTTCCATAATCTTTTAACATAACTCCATAAAATTCTGCTAAAATCAAGTCATTAATAATAAAATCTTTATTAGAGTAACTTGTAAATTTCTCATTTCCTAAGTAGATTTCTATTAATACATAGGTATCGAGGAACTTTATTTCCTCATCCATTTACTTTCAGCTCCCCTTCTAAATTCTTCTATCATTTCTTTAGCAGATTTTTTGAATTTAGCCTTTCCAAACATTTCTTTCAATACGTTTGTCTTTCTTTCAATTTGTATTATTATTCTTTCTTCTGGTTTTATATTTAGTTTATCTATTGTTTCACTAGGGATAATTATTCCTATTGAATTTCCCCATTTTTTCGTTTTTACTTCAATTGCCATGTATAACTATATTGTATAACTAATATATAAATGTTCGTTTCTTTGAGTTGTGGTTACTTTTTATGAGTAATATGTGCTTTGTTAAAGTTTCTGAATATAACCTGCTTTGGGTTTAAAGATATCTCCTGATTTTGAAAGTTGATTTAATGCATCTTCTATTTCTTCTTTTGATAGTTTTTCCCCTATTTCTTTTTCTAATTCTATTGTAGGTATTAGTTTTCCTAGACTTGATTCTAACTTTGCTATTGTGTCTCGAACTACTATAATTTTATTCCTCTTTGATGCGGGTATTCCTGTTGTGACTCTATCAATATCAAATGATTGGGTTTCTTGGTCAAAACCTACTTGCATCATTGAATATTTTAAGAGTGCTATGGCTCTTCTTGCATCTTCTAAAGCAACGTAATTGCTTAATCTAATTTTTGCACATGCTTCTGATAATCTTACTATTGCTTCTAACTGTCTTGCAGTAATAGGGATTGCTTTTACTTCTGAATTTGAAGTGATTGCTTTATTACGTATGGATATATAGAATTCTTTTATTTCATCGGCTGCCTCATCTGTTAACTTGGGTTTTACTTTTTTTCTAGCGTATGCAATATATTTACGTAACATTTTTGGATTAATTACATCTCTCTCTACTTCTTGCTTATGTTCTTCTAAAACATGTGATGCGATTGCTTCATCTTGCACTCTATTGGGCAAGTCTCTCAAAACAAAAATTACGTCAAAACGGCTTAAAAGCGCTGGAGAAATGTTAATTTGTTGAGGAATTGGAATTATTGGGTCAAATCTTCCTAGTTTTGGATTTCCTGCAGCTAGAACAGATGTTTCAGATCTTAATGTTGCCTGAATATTAGCTTTAGATATTGTTACGCTTTGTTGTTCCATCGCTTCATGCATAGTTGAACGATCATGTTCGTCCATTTTTTCAATTTCATCAATGGCTATTAAACCTTTATTTGCTAACACCATTGCTCCTGCTTCTAAAGACCAGCCCTTTAGAAACTCATCTTTTATTACACTTGCAGTCAACCCAGCTCCAGTTGTAGCTTTACCTGAAACATAACGTCCCTTTGGAGCAATACTTGATACAAATTTTAAAGTAACTGATTTTGCTACTCCTGGATCTCCTACTAATAAAATATGAATATCTCCCCTCGTATTTCCCCCGTCAGAACGCTTCTTTTTTACTCCTGAAAATAATTGTAATAGAATTGCTTCTTTCACTTCTTTGAAACCATATACACTAGGAGCTATACTTGATGCTAACTTTTCAAAAGCTTTTGGATCCGATGCTATTTTCCTTATCTCTTCTTCATCTTTTTCATTAACTTCTAAATCATCGAATGTTTCTTCTAAAGGGATTGCATTATTGGCTTCAATTGCTAAATCAAATCTTGTTGAAATAGAGCCTTGTGGTAGTGGAACAGGGACTTCTTTTAGAACTCCAATTATTTTTACCTTGCTTCCTGGAGTTGTTCTCTCTTCCATTTTAGGATCTACTAAGTCTTCTTTCAGAAAAACATTCATTCTTCTTGGTTGTTCACCTCCATCTAGTGAGTCGGGAGATTCCTCAATCACTAGACGCTGAGCATCAACCATTTCTTTTGATAATAATTTGAATAGACCTTTTCTCCCACAGGAACATCTTGAAGGCTCACGAAACTTTCTGTCTATTTGAAGAACTGATAAAATTGCACCACATGTAGGACACTCGAATCTTGCGTTTACAACTTGTGGTCTAACATCTGAAGCTTGTCTTACTATTCCTTCAATTGCAATAAATTGATCTAGGTGTTTTGCACGAATTTCTTTTATTTTTATTTTTACCGAATCTGGAAGTGTTTTGAATCTGATTCTTGGATTTTTTATGAGACCAGTCTCATCCAATGAGATTTCTAATAGTGCAGTTATTTCTTCTGGAATTTCTAAGAGCTTTTCAGAAAGCATTGGAGAAAATCTAGATAACATATCGAATTCTAAAATTACAACTTGACCTCCTCCTCTTATTGATTGAAATATTTCTTTCTTATAGCTTTCAAAGAATCTTTTTGCTTCTAGTTCCAATTCTTGTTTCTTTCCAAGCTCCATTGTGTTGCAGATGGATTTTGCTTTATATTGTTTGTTACCATTAAAGATATAGTTATTAATAATCTAGTAATTTTTAGAATAAACTTTATAAATGACTTAGTTATATCTATTGTAATGAAAAGAGATGGTTTTTTATTTGTAGTTGTTATTTTTAGTTTTTTATCTGCTTTTGTGCTTTACTTAGATTATGCTAATAATTGTGGTTCTCTTCCTTGTGTTGCAGAATATATTTCTACTGGAGAGGCTTCACCTTCCGAATATGAATTGGGAGATTCTGTTTTGTCTAAAATTATTTATCCTTTTGTTAATCCTGTCGATGGCATTCTTTTACAGCCTACTGATGATCCAACTGAACCACCTTTACCACCTAGTGATTTAACTGCTACACCTTTAAGTTTTTCTTCTATAAGGCTGGATTGGACTGACAATAGTAATAGTCCAAGTAATAGTGAAGATGGATTTATTTTACAATATAAATTATCTTCTGCTCCAGAGTCTGCTTGGGCAGATGTTCAGGGAGCTAATGGTTTACCTCCAAATACAGAATCATTTATACATAATAATCTTATGCCAAGCACTTCTTACGATTATAGAGTTCTTGCTTATAATATAATTTTATCATCTCCTTGGTCAAATACAGCTACTGGAGTTACTTTATCTGATGCTCCTATTATTAATTCGTTTAATCCTAACCCTGTTTACAATCATGTTTTAACTGATGTTTCTATGCTAGGAGATAACCTTCCAGTTAATTTTGCTATTTTTTATAAACCTCAAGAACAATCTAATTATGATCCTTATTGTTCTTTTGCGACTCTTGGTTGTTCTAGAGTTAGTGTTAATGAAATTAGATTTCCTGTACAGAGAAATGCTATTGCAGATGTTTACGATATTAAGGTTGTTAATTTAGATAATTTTCGAGAATCTCAACCTCAGCAGCTTACTATTAGGAATGCACCTGTTCCTGTAATTAATACATTAACTCCCGGGACTGTAAGACATAATATTGCAAGACCAATTACAATTACCGGGACTAATTTGATGCCAGAGTATTCAATTTTTGTAAGAGATACACTTACTCAAACGACTATAGATGTTTGTAATTACCTTGTTGGAAGTAATTATAATTGTAATTGGGTTGATAGCAATACATTTACTTTTGTAATTCCTCAAGGACAGGATCCTGCATCTTTAGAATATCAATATGCTAATGTATTTGATCCTACTGGCAATCCTTTCTTGCAGTATTCTGCTAATTGGTTACCTTTGACTATAGAAGCTACTACTTGTCTTGATGGTGTTGATACTATTCCTTGTAGCAATCAACAGGGTGTTTGTCAAGGTTCTGTTGCTAGATGTGTTGATGGAGAGTTTGAGGCTTGCACTTCTGGGACATATTCATCTCATAGTCCCAATTATGCTTCTGTTGAAACTGGTTCTGCTTTGTGTTCTGATGGTATGGATAATGACTGTGATGAACTCAATATTGCTACTGGTGGAAGAGATTATATTGGAAGTGGAGATGGTTTAATTAAAGGAGATAGTGGATGTTCTATTCAGATTACAAACATAAATGCGCCTTCTAGTGTTAATGCAAATACTAATTTTAATTTAGTTTGTACTTCAAATCCTGCAAATGTTGCCGTTGCATTAGATGGATTTATTGGTTCCTCTACTTGTGCTTTATCTAGTTCTAGTGGAAGTACAGCTACTTTTAATTGTTTAAGTTCTTCTACTCCTGGAATAACTCAAATTGCAAGATGTGATATTGATTCTTCTATATCTTATAGAAGCGGAAATGCTTTGACTTCTAACGTGCAAATAACTGCTGGTTCTTGTTCTGGATACAGTACAAGTACATCTTGTAATACTGCACCTGGTAATCTTTGTCAATGGTGTGTTGAATGTGCTGGTACTAGTGGAACTAAATCTAGTGGTAGTCCAGATAGATGTGTAGATGCAGGTACTTGTGCTGGTTCTTATCAATGTAGGATCAATCAGTGTGGTGCTACATGTGATTCTAGTAGTGGTTGTTCTCAATCACAAAGTTGTAATGCTAATTCTTGCGGTTGTGTTGATCAGAGCCCAGTTATAAATAACATAAATAATCTTCCTAGCCCTATATTTTTGTGGGGATCTGATAATGCTTTAACTATTAATGGGCAATATTTTGCGTCTAATGCTGAATTAAGAATTGATGGAGTTCCTTGTTCTACGCAATGTCAGAACTTAGTTATTACTGGAAATAGTATCTCTTTTAATATTGAGGCTGAAACATTTAGAGTTGGAACTCACTCCATTAGTGTTGTAAATCCGACTCCTGCTCCTGGACTGAATTCTAACTCTTTCACTTTTACTTTGAGATCTAGTCCTGTGATAAATTCTATTTCTCCTAATATTATTGTTAACAATGTTAATAATATTATTAATCTAGTTGGAAATGATTTTGATCCTTTGGCTTTTGTTACTGCAAATGGAATAGATATAACTCCTTTAACAACTGTTGCTAATTCTAACTTAATACAATTGTCTTTACCTCCTGGAATATTAGGGACATTAGTAGGTGATTTTGCAATAAGAGTTATAAGTGGAGATGGTATTGTTTCTTCTTCTCCGCAAAATCTTAGAGTGAATTATCCATTTAGTTATCTATCTACTTTGAATCCTTCTACAGTTCCTGTTGTTTCTGGATCTTCATTTAATGTCGAAGTTAAATTAGAGAGTCTTGTTGAAATGACTCAAGAAGAAGTTGTTGTGTCTGCTCAATCTATTCCTGAAGCTTCTGTTAGTTTTGTTGGATCAGATAGATGTACTCCTAGTGCTGGAAACCCTAATCCTACTTGTAATGTAACTCTTGATGTAGATGTTGGAAATGTTGTTGAACAAAATTATCCCATAGTTATTACTGCAACATCTCAAACTACTAACGTTGTCCGTCGGGTTACATTGACTTTGCAAGGAGAGACAGGAACTCTTGCTGAATGTAGTAATGGTATTCAGGATTCTCATGAAACCTGTAGAGATGGCGGTGGCCCTATTTGCACACCTGCTGGTTTGTTGTGTGATTTTGGAGAGTCTTGTCTATTAAGCTCTGGCTCTGATTGCGTTATTGCTGGTTCTACATATACTACTGGATTGTGTTATAATAATATCTGTAGTTTTGATAATGATGGAGACAGTATTCCAGATGGACCAGTTCCAAATAATTTAGATTTATGTCTTAATACGTCTATATCTACAGTTGTTAGTACTTTGAATGGGTGTCCTGTTCCTTCTGTTACTGGATTTATTTCTCCATTGACTACTAATTTCTTTGCTGTTCCTGATTTAAGCAATGTTCAAGATATGTCTCTAGCAGTTTCTGGAGCTGGAAGAATACAATACTTAGGACAGAGAGTTTCTGTTTTGAGAAATGCTTCTGGAATTCATCAGGCCTTGAATTTGGATGATGCTGTAACTATAGAAAATAATTTGATTGGTGTTGATGCTCTAAGTAATCCTGAACTTGATCAAACTGCTGTTTTAACATTTGAAGGTTTGTCTTATTCGGAAGCACCTACTCCTGTTGTTTCAAGTTCTACTGGATATGTTATTTGTCCTTCTACATCATGTCAAAGTTTGGCTTATCTTAATGGTGTATTTAGTATGAATGTTGCTGGATTTAGTAATTATAGTACTAGAAACTCTAGTTGTGGAGACACTTACTGCAGCCTGAGTGAGACTTGTTCTTCTTGTAGTTCTGATTGTGGGGCATGCCCTTCTTCTAGTGGAAGTGGATCTGGCTCAGGTTCTGGATCTGGAAGTGGGACTGGTGGTCCTCCTAGAAGAACTACTCCTTTAGTTACTCAATGTAATGATAGAGTTGACAATGATGGTGATGGACTAGTTGATTATCCTAGAGATGCTGGTTGTAGCAATGCCCAAGATAATGTTGAATTGAATGTAGACTCTTTGATTGATGAATCAGAAGGTGAAGACCAAAGCTTACCTACTCCTCTTGAAAGAGTCTTTGAGATAAAGATTATCTTTTGGATAGTTATTGTTGCGCTTATTGGTGGAATTGTTATTGCTTCTATGATCATCCTTAGATATTTGATTGGAAAAAATAGATTTAATAATCTTGCAAAAGTTGCTTCAAGTTCAAGTAATTCGCCTCCTCTAGGGATTTGATTTGTAGTCGAGATAGAGCTATAATAAACCTTATAAATAGCCTTATTCTTTTTTCTTTATGAAGTGGAGTGTTGATTTTTTTATTATATTTGTTTTTTTTATTGCTTTTTTTTCTTTTGTTTTATTTTTTGACGTAAATAAGACTTATAGTTTTTTTGATATTGATGGGACAATTACAGGCAAAGTTATTTCTGAAGAAGATTCTCTTCTTAATATTTCAGATCTTAGAACTTTTCCTAATGTAGATATTGGTTCTTCGTGTATAATTGAAAGAGTTTCATCGAGTGTTAATTCTGTTAAAATTGGAGATGTTGTTCACTTTGAAGTTTTTGGAAAAAATTGTGATGGTTATAAAGTTGATTTTGAGATTTTTGAAAAAGATATCCTGTTTGATGACCATATAATTAATCTTCAAAGCGTTTTTGAAAATGGTGTTGCTTCATTTGACTGGAAAATTACCGATGGAGTTTTAATTTTGGCGGATGAATCTTCAGAAGATTCTAGACTTGAAATTTATTCTATTGTTAGTCTTAGCTCTTCTCCTAGTTATTCTAAGAATTTGGTTTCTGAAAAAATTTATCTTTTTTATGGCGATGATTCTTCTTTATCTCCTTCTGGTGGGTCTGGACCTGAAAGTGCTTTGTGTTCTTCAATTACTCGTTATGGAATTACTTGGAATTTTCAAACACCTGTTGAATGCGGGCAATTTGCTAATGGAGATTGGTGGGTTATTGGTCCTGTAACAATTACTAGTACTTCTCCTTTACAAATACCTGGAAGGCATGGTTCATGGTTGAATCCAAGTTTTCGTAGTGGTCTAAGCGGTCAACCTTATGATGATCGTCTTAGTAATAATGATGGGCCTTCTTATGATGCTACATTACGGCCAACTTTCCCTTTAACTATTACTGCTTCTGCATCTCTTTTATCTACAGAAAGTCAGACTACTCCTTCTACTTGCGGAGCTACATATGGCTGGGATGCAGTTAACAGCATTACATTCTCATGTACAAGAGGTTTTGTTAGAGATGCTGCAGTATTAACTATTCTTACTCAAGTACCTCCAGCAAATAGTTTTAGACCGACTTATTTTGGAACAGATAAAACTATTCGTTTTAATAAAAATCAATTAGATTATAATCGTCTGGGAAGATTAACTCCCTCTAGCGCTCCACCTTCTCCTTTAAACATATCACAGATAGAAAAAACATTTGAACGTGTTAATGTTCAGACTAATTATTGGAGAACTGAAGGGGTTCAACCTTCTTTAGGTGCCTCTGGATATGGTGGAGCTTTTGCTTTAGATGTTTCTTATATAGCTATTTTAGTTAATCTTAATTATACTAATGCGGAAAAAGAAAGATTAGTTGTTATGCTTACTCAATTAGGTATTGATTTCTATGGTGCTTTTAACAATCGTGTTAATGTTAATGATTCTTGGTTTCCTAATGGGGGCCATGGCTCCGGTCGGTTGTTCCCAATTCTTTTTGCGGGAGCTTTGCTTAATGATCAAGGTATGTCTAGGATTCGTTTTGATAATACTGATCCAGGCTATTTTGGAGATACTGGACAGACTTTTGCTGTAACTAATTATCCTGTAAATACACCTCCTTCTGTTATTCCTGAATGTTCTGCAGGAGGTGTGAATTGTGGTTATGGAGGGTATACTTCTGCTGATATAGGACTTCCTGATTGGGGTTGGAATCATTGGGACGATCCTAGAGGTGATAATGTTATTTGGACTGGAAATGGTTATCGTATTTGTTGTACTGCTAGTTCATGGGTTGGTTATGCTTTAGCCGCTCATATTATGGGCATTACTGATCTTTGGAATCATGATGTTTATTTCCCATATATGGATCGTTATATGCAAATTGAAGGTGTTACCCAATTTCCTGATTGGCGAAGATGGCTTGACCAATTATGGGTTACTCATAGGTCTGATTATGGTCGGCAATGGAACCCTAATGATCTCTGTACTGAAAACACGCAAAGAAATTGTCAAGAACAGAGAGGAGTTTGTGCTGGATCAAGAGAGACTTGTAAGTTTAAGAATTGGTGGGGATGCAGTGCCCCTACTTATTCACCTACTACATATGTAACTCATAATTCTAATTATCAAGTAATTGAAAGCACTTGTGATGGATTAGATAATGACTGTGATGGTCAGGTTGATGAGGGATGTGTACCTGGGAGTTTGCCTAACTCCCCTTCTGACTTAAACGTTACTCCAGTAAGTTCTATACAGTTGAGACTTAATTGGAAAGACAATAGCGATAATGAAATGAACTTCAGAGTTGAGAGAAGACAATTACCTTCTGGTAGCTTTAATGTATTGTCTACTGCTTCTAACTTGCCTGCAAATACAATTACATTTACTGATAATGGTTTGCCTACAAGTACTTCATTTGAATATAGAGTTTTAGCGAATAATAGTGTTGGTGTTTCAGGTTGGTCTAATCTTGCTAGTAATACTACAAATCAAAGTGCTCCATTAGACTTTACAATTTCTAGAAGTCCTACATCTGGATCTGTACAAAGAGGTAACACTGTTTCTACTACAGTTACTGCGACTCATACTTCTGGAACTTCATCTGCTGTGACATTTACTGCTACTAACTTATCTGCTGGAATTTCTGCGTTATTTAATCCAACAAGTTGTACTCCTTCTAGTGGAAATTCTTGCTCTTCAACTCTTACTTTATCTGCTTCTTCTAGTGCTACTTTGGTTTCTAATCAAAGTATTATAATTACTGGAACAAGTGGAACAGTTGTTAGAAATGTAAATTATAACTTAACTGTTTTGAGTTTACCTGTTTGTACTAACGGACAGGTTAGAAACTGTGGAGAACAGAGAGGAGTTTGTCTGAATTCATTTGAGACTTGTACTAATAATAACTGGCCTGGATGTAATTACAATTCTATTTCAGGATATGCTACTGTTGAAACTGGGGTTGAATTGTGTAGAGATGGACTGGATAATGATTGTGATGGAACTCGTGATTTAGTAGGAGATAGTGGATGTCCTATTCCTCTTTACTCTAGATTTAATAATAATCTGACTACTAATATTTCTAATATTACTGATTTGACTAGAGTTGTTGACTTTTCTATTGGAATTCCAGGACTTGGAAGAATACAGTACTTAGGACAACAGGTTTCATTGTGGAGATCTGTTTCTGGAGTTTATCAGGCTTTGAACTTGAATAATGCTATTGCTATTGCAAGTAATATAGTTGGAGTATATAGTGAAAGTTATGTTGAATTGAATCAAACTGCTAGAGTTACTTTCTATAACTTGAGTTATACTCAAGCTCCTGTTCCTATAATTCAGACTTCATCTGGGAATGTTACTTGTCCTTCTACAAAGTGTACTCCTTTATCTTACTCTAATGGTGAATTTGTGATGACTGCTGTAGGGTTTAGTAATTACAGTACTCTAAACTCTACTTGTGGAGATAATTATTGTCATGTATTAAGTGAGACTTGTTCTTCTTGTGCTTCTGATTGTGGAACGTGTGGGACTGGATCTGGTTCTAGTAGTTCTGGATCTGGAAGTGGAAGTAGTTCTGGAAGTGGGACTGGTGGTCCTCCTAGAAGAACTAATACTTTAGTTACTCAATGTAATGATGAAGTTGATAATGATGGTGATGGATTAGTTGACTATCCATCTGATACAGGATGTTCTAATGATAATGATAATATTGAGCTTGATGAAACTCAGTTAGTCGATGAAGATTTGGAGGAAACTGAAACATTGACTGAAGATAGTCCTATTGATTCTCAAATAAGATTAGTATTCTGGATAATAATGAGTACTCTTATTGTTGGGATAATTATTGTAATGATAGTAATAGTTCATTCTGTGAGAAAGCATAGGAGATTTAAGAGTTTGATGGGAAACAGATTAATTAGGAAGACAGGTTACAATTGAAGGTTTTTATCTTTTAGATTATTCTATTTGAAATCTTAAAATAGCTCCAATTCCTTTTGTAATATTAAAAAATTGTTCTCCTTCAGGAGTTTCATCTGAAACTAGACTTACTTCAGATCCTATGTTTAAAGCTAATTTTTCAAACTCTGCTATTTTACTTTTCTCTAATTTATTTGATAAAATCAACTTGTAGACTGCTCCTCTCTCGAATGCAACTTTTGTTTTTTCTTCTCCATAAGTTGTTTTTTCAGGATATTTCCCTAATGTCATGAAAAATTCTTCTATTATTTTCTTTTCTTTTATTATTTCTTGTTCGGCTATGTCTTCTTGAGATGCTTCCACTAATAATTTTAATCCATGTTCATCGACGTAACCTATATCTTTTACGGCAATTACTTTTTCTTTCAACTTTGTAACTAAATTCCCATCTTCTAAAAATTCTTCCTTGGTAGGTATTGGTCCTCCAACAAGTAATCCTTTTAATCTTGGTAACTCAAAAAACAATTCTTTTGCTGCTTCAGCTGTACGTCTAAAGAATTCCTTAGCCAGACCTTCTGTAATTCTGTGAAACCTTTGTGCGCTCTGTCCACCTGCTCTTACTTTGCTTGGAACTCCTGAAGTTAGATGTCTTAAAACTTTAATCTGCTTTCCTTCTAATAATCCCAATGTTGCTTCTTGCCTATCTATTACAATAAGACCATAGACTTCATCTGTTTGTAACATGTTTCTTAATGGTTCTGTTACAAATACTTGATCACAGCGGTACATTCTAACTTTTAATGGCTTAGGAGGTTCAATAGACCATAATTTCATGTCTTGAACTCCTTCTTTTTGTGAAACATTTCCTGCATACAAAGCTAAACCATTTGGAGGAGTTTGTTTTGTACCTTTAAGGAAACGTACAATCATATCAATAGCGTCGGTAACAGCTGAACGAGTTGCTTTTGATTTAATGTTATCTGCTGTTGAACGCTCTGCTTCTAGTTGTTTTGTTACACTATGAATATTAAAATCAACAGGAATTAATACTGTAACTAATTCTGTATGTCTTCCTCTTACAGATTCTAATTCTTCAATTTGTTCTTCTAATTGGAGTTTTTGTTTGTCGTTCATGTTATTAAGTGTTAAAATTGTGTTTTAAACATTGTTAATTGAGATTAACAGGTTTAAAATTATAACTTTTGAGATAATTTTAAAGGTTGTGGATTAGAGTAGAATTGCTTCTTTTACATCTTTAAAATGAGGATCTTTAGCTACTATTTTTGCATTTATTGATTTTGCAGCACTAATGATTAAAGTGTCTGCCAAAGAAATAGTTGATTTGTTCATTCTTTTTTCCGCGTGCAATATTCCAGCTTCTTTGGCAATCCTTGGAGTTATCTCAAATATTTTTGCTCTTTTTATCATAGATTCATAAGCGGTTTCAATGTTTTTGCTTTCTCTTTTTAGAAAACTAACGACTTCTCCTATATTAATGTTAATGATAAATATTTCGCTTTCCTCATTTAACATAATGTCATTTACTTTTTCGCCTGCTGAACTTCCATTAAAATATTCTATCCACGCGGAGGAGTCAACAAAGTATTTCATTAAAATCTATCTTCCATTCTATCTTTTCTTGTGAAAGGACCTATTCCTTTGAGTGCTCCAAAGTAACTTTTTCTTGATTTTTTTACAGAAATTTCTACTACTTGATTTTCTTCTAGCTGTTCTTCTTTTACTATTTCCATAGGTATTGTTATAACTAGAGATCCCCCTATTCTCCTTGTTCTTGCCAAAGTTTTTAATTCGGTTTCCATGTTATACATTGAGTATAATAAAATATAACATCAAGTTATATTTAAATGTTTTGTTTTCATTTTAAATTATGACATGCTATTAGATCCTTTTCAAAGTCCTTCAGGTTTGAAGGTATTTTGATATTTGAGATTGGTTCTTTTAGTGAAATACTTTGTTCTTTCTTTTGTTTCCAAACTTCACTATTGAACTTCATTATTTCTTCTATTATTTTTTCAGAATTTTCTTTTTGCTTTATAACTTTTGGAAATTCTATTTTATGCAATGTTAACCCTAATTCATTTCCTATAACTGAAGTTACTTGTGGAATTATTGGATATAATAGAGTTATTATTCTTTCCAATAAATAGTGTAAAGTGTATTTTGCTGAATCGCTTTCTTCTTTACTAAAATTAGAATTTTCATTATAAACTCTGTTCTTTATCATTTCCACATAATGTGAAGCAAAAGTGTCCCAAAGGAACTTTCTTAATTTTTCAACAGGTGCATGAAATTCATATTCTTCATAATTTTCATCTACCTTTATTGTTTCTGCGTCTATATAATTTATGAAATTATCATCTGTTTTAGTTAAATTTATTTTGGACGGTTTTTTGAATTGCGTAACAAATCTTGCTAAATTGAGTAATTTGTTTATTGTTTTTGTTTCTGCGCCTATTCTATCCATTGAACATTTTAGATCCTGCTCTGCAAGGTTTCCTTCTAGTGCTGCCCAGAACCTGAAACTTTCAGATCCATGAAGTTTTAGTATTTCTTTAGGATCTATTACATTTCCTACAGATTTAGACATTTTTCTTCCTTGGGTATCTACTATATGTTGATGTATCCAAACACTCTCAAAAGGTAGTTTACTGGTTTCCAAATAACCCCTAAGTAAAGAATAATAAAGCCAAGTTCTAACTATCTCTTTACCTTGTGGTCTTAATGAAATTGGATATGCTTTCTTTGCAAATTCTGAAGGATATTGAATGATATTTAGTTCTGAAATTGAAGAATCAAACCATGTATCAAATACCTTTTCTTCACCGATCCAAATTTTGTTTTTGAAATCGCTTACATTACCTATTTTTTTATCTTTTTCATATACTGTTGCATCTTTTGGAACATTTTCTTTTGTAGGCTCATAATATTTTCCTTTTGGAGGAACAGCTATTAAGTTGCCTGATCTCCACAATGGAATAGGAGTAGCGTAAAACCTTCTTCTAGATATTGGCCAATCAATAGAAATAGAATCTATCCATTTAGTTAAAATTTCTTTTGATTGTTTAGGGTAGAATTTTATCTTATTAATTTCTTTTTTTAGTTTCGGTAATGTTTCTAATTGCTTAAGATAATACTCAGGCATTTGTATGAATTCTATCTCTGCACTTGACCTTTCTGAAGTCGGAGTTCTATGAATGATGTTTTCTTGTTTTACTATTAAGTCTTGTTTTTGTAATTCTTCTATTGTCTTTTCTCTTGCTTCCTTGACTTTTAATCCGCTAAATTGAGAAGCATGTTCATTCATTCTTCCTTCTTTTGTAATTGCTATTTTTGGTTTTATTTTCATTTCTCTAAAGAATTGGATGTCTGTAACATCTCCTGTAGAACACATCATTACTAATCCTGTTCCTTTATCCATTTGAGCAAATGGATGTTCTTGTATTGGAACAACATGACCAAATATAGGAACTATTGCTTTTTTTCCTTTTAGATGGCTATATCTTTTATCTTCTGGATTATAGATAACCATTGCACAAGTGCATAGTAATTCTGGTCTTGTCGTGGCAACTACTATTTTTTCTTTTGATTTTTCTACTTTCCATTCTATATGATTAAATTTAGACGGAATTTCTTTATATTCTATCTCTGAATCGGCTACTGTTGTTTGAAGTTTTATGTCCCAATTATTTATTCTCTCATCTTCATAGATCAGACCTTTATGGAACAGGTCAATAAATGTATCTTGTGTTATTTTTCTATATTCTGGAGAATCTGTATAATAAATTTCCCCTAGTTTATTGCCTTTTTTATATGATGAATATGAGTGTCCAAGCTTTGCAAAAGAATGAATTGATTCTTCTGATGCTTCTTGTAATAGTTTTTTGCAATATTCTATAAATTGTTCCCTGCCTATTTTGAAAGGAGATACATTGAATTTCTTTTCTGTCGCTAATTCTATTGGAAGACCATTTCTATCTAGTCCTAGGGGGAAAAGAACTTCAAAACCCTTCATTCTTTTGTATCTTGCAAAAAAGTCCATGTAAGTATAAGTTGTTGCATGACCAATATGAATTGGAGTATTAACATATGGAGGAGGAGTGTCTATTGAGTAGATCTTCTTTTTTGTGTCAGGATTAAATGTAAATAATTCTTTATTTTTCCATAATGTAGTTATTTTATCTTCTAATTCTATTGACCAATTCTTAATTTCTGATAGCTTTGGTTCCATATATTGAGCAAGGAGAAACGTATTTTAAGGTTTTGTGCTTTCAATTCTTATGGATTTAAAACGTGCTTTAAGGCAATTAAGTGAACTAGAAAGACTTGGCGGAAGCATGAGGCTTGCTGCTGAAGGATGGGGTAGTGAGTGGAAATGCCTGATTGCTACTATTATGAGTGCACAGTCTAGGGATGAGACTACAATTCCTATTGCTCAGACTTTGTTTAATACATATGATTCACTTGAGAAACTTTCTAAATCTAGATATAAGGATGTCTTGTATATTTTTAGAAGACTAAACTTAAATAAGGGAAAAGCAAAAAATGTTATTTCTTGTTCTAATGAATTGATTAAAAATTATAATGGTAAAATTCCTCATGATTTGGATAAGTTAATTGAGTTGCCTGGTGTTGGTAGAAAGACCGCTAATGTGTTTTTGTCTGAACATGGTAAATATGGGCTTGCTGTTGATACTCATGTGTTTTACTTGGCGAGAAAACTTGGTTGGAGCAAGGCAAATAATCCTCATAAAGTTGAAGCTGATCTGAAGAAACTATTTCCTCCTAAATATTGGTCTCAAGTGAATCCTACTCTTGTTAGGTTTGGTAAGAAATATACTTCAAGAAAAAAGAAGAATGAGTTGCTTGAAAATATAAAGAAAATCTAATTAATATTGAATGCTAAAAATATCAAAAATATAATAATAAATAAAATTATGATTATTCCATAGAATATTAAAACTGGGATAAAACTATATCCAGATATTGCAAATGCCCTCTTAAGAAAACTGTCTGAGTTTAACCATCCCTTGTAACTATTTGTATCTTTTGGTTTATTTTTAGTCATGATGTAATTTACCTTATTTTGTTTAAATAACTATCTTAATAAGGTTTTTATACTGTTTTTTGCTTTATTTTTTATGGCTCAACAAAATCAAATACAAATGCCTGGAGCATTTGGTGGAATAATGCGCTATGATTCTGAGTATTCTAGTAAGTTTATGATCTCTCCAAGAGCAGTTGTTGCTTTTCTAGTTGCAGTTATTTCTTTTGTAATTGTTTTAAAAGTCTTTTGGCCGATTGTTTAATTGAGCTCGATGATAATTTGGAATAAAGTTTAAACAATGCCAACTGATGTTGTCAAGCATAAACTTTGTATAATTCTTGAACAAAGTTTAAATAATGAATTGTTTTTTCGTTGTGCAGGTGATTTATAATGACTAGTGGAAGAGATTTGCGTGATCAGATGAATAGTGATGCTGTTGCAGAGGCTTTTGGTTTTTTACTATCTGGAAAGAAAGGCTATAAGACAGTAATTGAAAGAAAGGTTGAACCTGTTAGATGTTCTGGATGTCAAATAGTTTTGCAAGATAATGTTAAGTTTTGTTCAGAGTGTGGGACTAAGGTTATTTTACCTATGAAGAAGTGAAGGGTAATAGGAAGTTATATTAATATAACTTTTTGTTGGAATTTATGAAGATTTTAGTTTATGCTTTCAAGAAATTTGATAAACTGAATACTAATCCATCTGCTGAAGTTGGAAAAATTATTTATGACTCTCTTAAAGGCAAAAATGGAATCAATATAAGACTTGAGATCTTTTCAGTTGATTATGGATTTGAGAGAAATTTAGAAAAAGTGATTTTAGAATTTGAACCTTATTTTATATTAGGTTTAGGTGCTTCTAAAAGAAACAAAATTACTGTTGAAAGTATTGCTTTAAATGTAATTCATGAACCTAGGGGTGATGAGAAGGGAAAGATTTTTACTAATAAAAAAATAATCTCTGGAGCTGACGCTATTAAAACCAAATTTAATTGTGAAATGTTAGTAAACCATTTGAAGAAATTGGATATACCTTGCGATTTATCTTTTTTTGCTGGAACTTATATCTGTAATAATGCTTATTTTAGATGTTTAAAATTAGTTTCTGATAAAAATCTAAATTCTAAAACTGTTTTTGTTCATGTGCCTCTTTCTCCTAAAGAAGTTAATACTCTTGGAATTGATGCTCCTTCATTTCCCCCCACATTGATTGGGAATGCTCTTGCTGATTTTTTAGAAACCTATAAATAGGTTTGTTTGTGATTTTGGAACATGTTTGGCGGAATTGACCCTAAGAAGATGCAAGCTATGATGAAGCAGATGGGTATTAAACAAGATGAAGTTGATGCTTCTCGTGTTGTTATTGAGAAAAATGATGGATCTAAGATTGTGATTGAAAATCCTTCTGTTGTTAAAGTAACTATGCAAGGTCAACAAACATGGCAAATATCTGGAGAGGCTAATGAAGAGGAGATAGGTATTTCCGAAGAAGATATTCGTTTAATTATGGAAAAAACTGGAAAAGATTATGATGGATCAAAGAGTGCTCTTGAAAGGAATGAGGGGGATATAGCTCAAACAATAATTGAACTTTCTTCTGAGTGATATATCCCTTTATAAAGTTTATAAGTAGAAAGGTATAAAAAGAACTTTTAACATAGTCTTGTCCTTAGGAATTGCTATTTATGTTGATTGAAGATATTATTAAGGAGAAAATTAGCGCAGACCATTTACTTTATGTTAGCTTAAAATATACAAAGACTTGTGATGTTATTTTGAATTTACTTTCCAGATGGAAAATTATGGTTGATACTTCTTTTGGTTTTTTAATTAAAAAGGCTGGGAAGTCTTGGAAACCGGTACCTGATGCGCCTAGAGCCAAGGTTATTCAGTTGAGGAAAATTTATGCTAACGAACCAGTTATCATTGAAGCACTTGATTTGTATGAATTTTTTAGAGACATTGAAAACCTTGAGAAAATGAGAGAAAGTGAATTTCGAAAAGGAGTTAATTTAAGAGTTACTTACAAAACTAAAATTGTTAATATTAACCTCGAACAACTTGCAATATATTCGCAAATTCTAGAAAGGTTTATAAGCTATCTCAAGTAATTGTCTTTTATTAAAGTGATTTTAAATTCAAATGGCAGTAATAACAGTTACATCTGGAAAAGGTGGCGTTGGTAAGACGACTACTACTATAAATTTAGGCGCCGCTTTAAATGCTTTAAATAAAGAAGTCATAATTGTTGATGCTAATTTGACTACTCCTAATGTTGGATTGCATCTTGGGGCTCCAATTGTTCCTGTTAATTTAAATCATGTTATGCAAGGAAAAGCTAAAGTAGGAGATGCTATTTATGAGCATGATTCTGGAACTAAGGTTATTCCTTCTTCACTTTCTGTTAAAGAACTTAGAAAAATTAATCATAGTAAATTGACTGATGTTGCTAAAAAACTTAGAGGAATGGCTGATTTTGTTTTACTTGATTCAGCTGCTGGTTTGGGAGATGAGGCTGTTGCTTCGATAGAAGCTGCTGATGAACTTGTTATAGTTACTAACCCGGAAATTACTGCTGTTACAGATGCTTTGAAAACTGCTAGGTTAGCTCAAGAGTTGGGAAAAAAAGTGAGGGGAGTTATAGTTACTAGAGTCTCTGGAAATACTCATGAGATGTCTATTTCTAATATTAAGGAAATGCTTGATTTGCCGATATTAGGTGTTATTCCTGAAGATAAAAAGATATTAGCTTCTTTGAGACATAAAGATGCTGTTATTCATATGTATCCATATACAAAATCTGCTTTAGCTTACAAAAGAATTGCTGCTAAGATTGCAGGAGTTAGTTATAAAGAACCAGGGTTTTGGAAGAAGTTGATTGGTTAAAAATTTAGTGTATTTTACTTCCTGGTGCTATTTGTTTATCTGGTTTTAAGAAAAAGACATTAGTTTTTTCTTGGTTTGAGGCTGCTAGAATCATGCCATTGCTTTCTATTCCTCTGAGATTTACTGGTTCAAGATTAACTACGAATATGGCTTGTTTTCCTTTTAGGTTTTCGTGAGTATAGTGTGGTCTTAGACCTGCTACTATTGTTCTTGGACTATCTTCTCCTAAATCTACTTTTAAGACATAAAGTTTATCTGCTTTAGGATGATTCTCAACTTCGAGTATTGTTCCAACTCGCAAGTCTACTTTCTCAAAGTCTGTGAAGGGTATTTTATCAGTCATGTTATTTTTTGGAATAAAATTTCTGATTTAACTATCTTGCTTTCCTTTAGAGTTTTATCTAACTCATCTAAAGAGATTTTGAAATTAAATGTTTTAGCTATCTTCTCTGCTGTGTCTGGCATGAATGGACTGACTAGAATTGCAATATTTTTTATTGCTAAAACTAGCTCATATAATACTTTTTTATCTTTTGTTTCCCATGGTTTCTTTTCTTGTATGTATTCATTTGTTTTATCTATATATGTGAAAATACTCTCTAGGACTTTATGCAATTCGTAATTATTGAAATGTTCTTCTATTTGTTTTAGAGTTTCTTTTATTTCTAAACTATTTTTTGTTTTTTCAATTCCATATTTTTCAGCTAGAGCTGAGACTCTGCTTACTAGATTACCTAGTTTGTTTGCTAGTTCGTTGTTGTGACGTTCGATTAGCATGCTTTCAGAAAAATCTCCGTCATCTCCTAGAGGAGTTTCACGAAGTAAGAAATATCTAGCAGAATCTACACCTACAATACTAATTAGCTCATTTATTTTTACTGCATTACCTGTAGACTTGCCCATCTTTTTACTATTAACTGTCCACCATCCATGAGCAAATACTGTCTTTGGCAAGGGTAAATCTACTGCTTTTAGAAGTGCTGGCCAATAAACTGTGTGAAACCATAAAATATCCTTTCCAATTAAGTGAAGATCTGCTGGCCAGAATTTGTTTAATTTTTTTTCACTTTGAGTTGCAGAGTAATAATTGAATAGGGCGTCTACCCAAACGAAAGTGACGTGTTTTTTATTGAATGGTAAAGGAATCCCCCAATCAAAAGAAGTTCTTGATATACTTAGATCCTTTAGACCTTCTTTTACTCTGTTTATTACTTCATTTGCTCTTTTTTGTGGCAGGATGAAATTTGGATTTTTTTTATAATGGTCTAACAAAAATTTTTCATATTTTGATAATTTAAAGAAATAGGACGGTTCTTTTAATTTATCTAATTGTTTTTCGTGTATAGGGCAATTTAGATTAGGGGCGTCTTTTTCAGTGTAATAGGCTTCACAAGAAGTACAGTAAAACCCTTCATATTCTCCTAAGTAAATATCTCCGTTGTCATCTAGTTTTTGCAATATTTTCTGAACTGTATCCTCATGATCTTTGTCTGTTGTTCTTATGAATCTATCATATTCTATGTTTAGGCTTTTCCAATCTTTTTTGAATTCTGGTATTAATTTATCTATAAATTCTTTTGGTTTCTGTTTATTTTTTGTAGCTGTGTCTGCTAATTTTTTACCGTGTTCATCTGTACCTGTTAGAAAGAATACATTTTTTCCAAGAAGTTTATTCCATCTGGCCATTACATCTGCTGCTATAGTTGTGTATGCATGACCCAAATGTGGAATATCATTTGGATAGTATATAGGGGTTGTAATATAGAATGTTTCTTTTGTCATAATTATAGAATAATTATTTGATATTAAAACCTTATCTGAAGCTCTTGCTGATATTTGTACTCCAAAATGATGGTAATGGGTTGGCTATGAATCCTCTGAACTCTTCTGAATAGATATATGTGTATCCTTTAATATTTTGATATTTTTTGAAGTTTTCTTGTTGTTCTTCATATATCTCTTTTATTTTTTTTCTTTCAAAGTCTTCCTGTAGTAAGGAAGTTGGCTTTAGTATCAAATGGTCTGCTTGTCTTAGTATGTTTACATCTAAGTTTGATGAGTTTTGAGAAATAAATAAGATGTTAAGATTTTTATGCCTTGCAATGAGAATTAACTGGCTAAGAAGTTTGTTGGGTTTAGTCATTGCATTTCTTGAACTGAATAAAACTCCTCCTTCATCAATTAGGACTGTTGAATTATTATTTATTTCTTCTATGCTTTCTATTACTTCAATCCATGAAGGCATGTCTTCTTTTTTGAAACCTATAGCATATAACTTTCTTTTGCTCTTTGCGTAAATGTTTTCTAATATTTTAATTCCAATTGCTGTTTTACCTGTGCCTCTAGCACCTAGAATTATTCCTATCTTGCTTTTATCACTCGAGATATATTTTTCATATTCTTTGTAATTTCCGTTCTGTGTATTTAATATTTTGAAATCTTGGTAAATGGCTTTTACTGAATCCCTCTTTTTTTCTACTATCTGTTTAATTTCTTTTTGTTCTAATTTATCTTGAGTTTTTGAAATTAATTTTACTATGTAATAAGGGATTTTTATTATGTTCCAGATTACAAGCCAAAGATATTTGAAGAACCTTTTCCAATTTTTCTTTGTGCTCTTTTTCATATTGTAATTTGTAATTAGCTTTTTAAAAGACTTGTCATTGCTAACTTTAGGCGCCGGTGGTCCATCGGTTAAGATTTCGGCTTCCCAAGTCGAAGAGTCGGGTTCGATTCCCGACCGGCGCATACCCCTCTTCGTATCCTTTCATGCGTAACTGATTATTTTAATAAAATTACTATAAAGTTGGTTTTTGTTCCATAACCATTCTATCTATTGCCTTGGTTCCTTCATAGTTTTGATATAATCTCATTAGTTCTGGAGCTAATTCTCCTCTTCTTGCTTTCGCTTCAGCAACAACTGTTGGAGAATAAAATGAAGCACAAATCTCATTCTCAAATAACCTTCCTAATCTTGTAAATCTTATTCTTCCATCTTTTACTTCTAACAATCCTGCTGGAACATACCTATCTGCGCTTGGATTAATTACGTGTCTTATATATGCTCCACAATCAGGTTGACCAAATGCTACGTTTTCAATTTCTTCAAGATCCACTCCTGCCTTTAATCCTAGAGCAAAAAGTGCTGCTAGCCTTTCAGAAGCATCTATTGGAAAACCAAATGTAATTGCATGATTTCCATTTCTTAGACGTTCAACATATTGTTCTGTAGCTAATTTAGAATCTGACCTAACATTATTGCCAGTTACTCTTGGATTTTGGAAGAATACTTCATTAACATGCGAATAAGCAGATACACCCATTCCTAGAAGATCTTTCGTTACTGATCCTCTTGCTTTCCTAAATTTATCTTCGTATTCTTTTCCTTTAGCGAATCTATCTCCTTCTAATACCTGATATCCAGCTACTTCCATAAAGTTCCAAATTGTTAGACGGTGGAGTAAGCTTTCTTCTTCGGGAGATTTAAATGAAGTGCCTCTTCTGGCATAAGTTGTTTCAGGTCTCAGACGCATATTGTACCATGTAATATGATGTGGTTGTAATCTTACTACTGTTTCCAAATCATTACGAAGACGATCGAGTGGAGAACCAGCTTGTTCTGGCAAATCTTGAATCATATCTATATTAATATGAGGTATTTCCGAGTCTAGAAGAACTCTTACTGCTTTTTCTTCGTCTCCATCTTTATGCCCTTGAAATGTTCTAGCAGTATCTTTTAGAGTTGGAAAATCAAAAGATTGGACACCCATACTCATTCTGTTAACGCCATTTGCTCTTAATATTCCAAACTTATCTCTTGCATCTGGTTGCAATGCTGCAAATGGTGTTGTTTCAACTGATATTGCAGGATTACTTGTAAATGGAATTTCTGTTCTAAGCATAGAAACTAACCATTCAAGTTTACTTGTAGGAATTGCAAATGGTGTTCCTCCACCAATATATAAAGATTCCATTTGAGATGAATCTCTTTTCATTTTTTCTGCCCACATTTTAACTTCTTTTTGTAATGCTTGGAAATACTCAGGCATTCTTTCTATACCCTGTCCTTTAATTCCTAATGTGGTATACGGACAAAACTTGCATGGATACTCACACCATGGAACGTGAGCATAGCCGTTAACTGTTTGTCCAAATTTAACTTTTTGAAGTAATCTGTCTGAATCAATGTCTTTGGATAAAGAGTCTAAGGGAGGGTAAGTGACAACTGTATGACTCCCAAGTAAATCTGTATGAACTTTCGATAACCCTAAAGCATGAACTGCATTTAGATCAAAAGTTGCTAACTCTTGCCTTGCTGACTCTAATGCTTGGTCAAAATTACCTTTACTCATAAATTTAGAGATAATTAGCTATATTTAAAATTAGTTATAGACTTTCTTGAAATATGCGTAAAATATATAAGCTAATTTAGCACTATATAATATATGAGGAAAACTGGCGAAATAATTGCTGAAGAACATAAAAAAATAGAGTTAACTAATAAAGATAGGGAAATTGTTAATATCTTAACAGTTAATAGTAGAACTCCTTTATCTCAAATAGCTGACTTATTAAGAACCAGTACAGAGGTAATCAATTATAGATATAATAATCTTAGGAAAAATAAGATAATAACTGATGTTTTCACAGTTATAGATCCAAAACTTTTAGGAGCACATAGATATGTTCTATACCTCCAATTTCATTCTTTATCTCAAGATAAAATGAAACTAATTATCGAGGACTTTTTAAAAAACAAATATGTTAATTGGGTCATAGAAACAGGTGGGAAATGGGAGATAATTTTGATGTTTGAAACATTATATGAAGAAAACTACGACTCAATCTTAGAGAGCATTCTTTCTCCAATTAAAGAATATCTTAATGATTTTATGGTAGCTACAGTAAAAAACTTTATACATAAAAGCCAAAAATATATTAGAAATATGAAAAAGAAAAGTGAATATGGATCTAAATTAAATTTCCCTTATACCTCTGAATTTAATGCAAAACAAAAGAAAGAAGTTGAATTGGATGAAAAGGATATTATCCTACTAAAAAACCTACACGAAGATTCACGCATCTCCCTTACAGATCTAGGAAAAAAATTAAATCTTTCCAGAGATGCAGTAAACTATAGGATAAAAAACCTAATTAAAGCTGGAATTATTAAAGAATTTATTCTTCGTCTAAATTACCATCTACTTGATTACCAATACACTACCGTAATGATAAAATTTAGAAATATATCTCATAAAAGAAAAGAAGACTTTTTGACATATCTCTACAATGATGAACGCTTTTACTCTTTAATAGAACAAATAGGTACATGGGATTTATCACTTATGATGTTCTTTACAAATGCTAAAGATCTTAGAGACTTTTTAATAAGTATTAAAGAGAAATTTTGGGATGTTATACATTCTCATGATTCAGTTGTTCATTTTGATCAGTACTATTATACTCAACTTTGTGATGGATTAATGGATGAATTATTGGCTGAAGCAAAAAGGTAATAATAATTGTTTTTACAGCCTATGAATAAATTGGTTACTCATCATTTTGATAGGGGGTGACAAATGTCTTGAGGAAGCACATGTAACTACTTATTAGTTAAATTTAAATAGCCTTATTTTGTGGGAGAACTATGTTAGACAGCGAATATGAATTTGGAGAAAGCAAACATAGATGGAATGATTGGTTTCCGTTAGCTAATTACATTCATAGTACTTATATGATGTTTAAAGGTAACCCTTTGGTAATAAGGGAAACAGAAGATTGGATAAGAAAAATGACTTTAGAGCCACAATATGTCAAAAGTAAAACACCTCTTTTTGGTTTAATTATAAGATCTTATTTGGGAGATCATGGGATTGACTTACAAACAATAACAAAAGCTGAATTTGAAGATAAACTTGGAGATTTAGTTAAAAGAGGACTAAGATTTGAAGTCGTTAAAAGTATAGATGACTTAGCAGTTGATGTAAATAGATCTGCAAAAGATGCGGTAGATGGAAAAGGACCGTTTGAGTGGAGAAAGTATGCTGACGCTTGCAAGAAAGCAGGACACTTAATCTACGGTCCAGCAGAATTCTTTGTAGACAAGATAGTAGTTCCTGAATAAATTAGTCTCCCTGGAAAATGCTCTTGTAGCCTTCTCAGTGCGACTCGCGAATTATGCTCTCTGGGACTAGTTTTAAATAGTTTCTAAGCTTCTTTAAGATGTGGGTTTAAGCGAAGTTGAAACAAGAGAAAAGATAATTGACATTTGGTTAAAAAGTGGATTATAGTGAGATAGAATATGAAAAAATTAAGTACAAAATTTCTAGTAAAATGTAAAACCAAAAGAATTTTATATTAAACGAATCTATCACTAATATGATTTTTACAGATAAGGAGATAGTTGCACTCTATAAAATTGTAAGAGAACATGAAGAGAATATCCCAAAAACTGAAGAAGAAATAAATTTTGACTAATTTCATGCGCACCAAACTATATCTATAGTTTATCTTAGATTTTTAATATTAGATGAATATATAAATAAATCAAAATTAATAATAAAATGAGTAAACTTCTAAAAATAGGTTTAGGGATTTTAGTAATTGCATTGGTTGCATTAATTACGCTTTTATCAATTAATTATTCTACTCAAGAAGATGAATCAAGCGAAAGATCTGGAACTATTAATACAATGTTAGAAACCTTTGATAATCCTAATATTCAGCAAGGGTATATTGTTTTTTCATTTACAGAAGATAGTACTAAGGAACAAGCAGAAGTAATCCTTGACAAATATAGATTAGAAATAGAAGAGAGGCAACTTTGTACTGATAATGTAGGGCCTGAAACGCAACCAGCACCAGCTGGAGCTTGCAGAACTGTAAGTGATTGGGTAGAATTTGTTAAAATCGCAACAGTAAAAGTTCCTGTTGGGGAAGAAAAAGAGTATGCTAAAAGAGTTTTAGAAAACGAAATTCGAGTTGTCTCTGCTGAACCTAAATATCAAGATGTACTCGGTTAGTAAATCAATAGAAATTAGTTTTATTATATGTTGATGGAAGCAATTTCTATTTTTCATTTGAACACATATGTTTTTATACATTTGTCATTTTTACCTACTATGAATGGTTGTTCTGCTTTGAAAGAACATTCTGGGAAGAGTTTAACTCTTCAGGAATTGACTGATCATTTTGATGAATCTCGTGCAAGGTTCATAGGTTACTTGGCTCGGAGAGGTGTAGACTACAACACTGCAGAAGATGTCATACAGGAAGCTTTCTTGAATTTATATGGTCAAATTGAAAGAAAAATTCCCGTTTATCCTAATTTAATACCTCTTTCTCTAAGGCAAACTGGTTGGAGGTTGCTTAAAAAAACTAAAGGTCGATACTTTAATAGGCCAGATCATTTTGGATTGGATGATCTTTTTGAACATCCTCCTGATTCAGTAGATCATTTTTCAGATGTAGATAATAGGGATCTTGTCGAGGTAATATTTAATGGTTTTTCAGTAAATGAAGAACATTTACAAATTACTAGTCTTCATTTAGTTGATGGTGTTGATAGGAATAAAATAGCGCAAATGTATAGATGTTCTCTGTCTAATGTAAAGAATATATTGCATAGAACAATGGAGCGCCTTAAAATAAGAGCTAGAGAAAAGTGTCCGGAATTTTGTTAAGAACTAACAATGTTTATTAATGTTTTTTGCTAAGGTATATTATGGGTGAGGAGATTATAGATGAATCTGACTATTTGAAACACTCTAAAGAACACGCTTTACGTGCTAGCCTAAAAGAAGGATATACACAATCTATTGGTGTGAATATGTCTAGCGGTTTTCTTACACCTCTTATTCTAGCTACTGGTGGAAATAGTTTTCATATTGGACTTATGACTTCACTTAATGGATTATTTGATCCTTATGGCGAAATTGTGGGAAGCAAGCTTATGGAAAATCATTCTCGTAAAAAACTTTGGATGCATGCTAAATTATGGATAGTATTCTTGCAAATTCCTGTTTTAGCTTTAATTTATTTTGCGTGGAAAGGAACTCTTACATTAGTTTTACCTTGGATAATGATTGCTTTATGGGGAATTCTTATTCCATTTATTTATGGAGCTGGTTATGTCTCATGGCTTTCTTGGCTTGGTGATTTAGTTCCTGAAGAAAAAAAAGGAAAGTTTTTTGCTTCTAGGAATAGATTGATTGGAATTGTTGGTTTAGTAACATTAGTTATTTCTGGATTTTTACTTGATTTGTTTAAAACTAAAGGATATGTTTTGCTTGGATTTGCTTTTCTATTTGCATTCGCTATGATTTTTAGAATTGCTTCGGTTCATTATACTAATAAGATATTCAATCCTTATTTTAGAGTTAAAAAGCAATCTTATTTTTCTTTTATCTCTTTTTTAAAGAGATATGATAATTATGGAAAATTTGCAGTTTTTCAGGCATTTTTTTATTTTGCGATGATGATGTCTGCTCCTTTTTTTGCAGTTAGAATGCTAGAGGACTTGAATTTTAATTACCTTACTTATACTATTGTTTCGATAAGTTCTACTGTATTTTATTTGTTTTTTGCTCCTATTGCCGGAAAATTCTCTGATAAATATGGTAATTTAAAATTGATTTATT
The DNA here is from genome assembly GCA_038045705.1 of Nanobdellota archaeon. Taxonomy (GTDB): domain Archaea; phylum Nanobdellota; class Nanobdellia; order Pacearchaeales; family GW2011-AR1; genus SICU01. The sequence continues at coordinate 126,242 of JBBSXO010000003.1, read as the reverse complement.
TTGGAGCTTTTCTATTTCCTATTGTCCCATTGCTTTGGATGTTTTTTGAGAACCCTATTGCTCTGATATTAATACCTGGAATTGTATCTGGACTTGCTAATGCTGGATTTGTAATAGGTACTACTTCTTTTTCTTATAATGCTTCTTCACCTCAAAAAAGAGGTTTTTGTTTTGCATATAGTGCTTTGCTTATTGGTTTGGGAACTTTATTTGGTAGTTTTATTGGTGGAATTATAGTTCAATATATTTCTGTTGATTTTATTAGTTCTATGTTTTTCACTTTTATAATTTCTTCAATACTTATGATAATTACTGCATTGTTCTTTTTGCCTAAATTGACTGAAGGCTATAGGACTAAATTTGAGGCTTTTCATCTCGATACGACAAAGCCTGGCAAGACTATTAACTCCACAGTTGTATGGCTTAAGAGTTTTGCTCATTGGCAACCTCATTTAATTAATAAAGCTGGAAAGAAGTAAAATTTGGATATCTAATGGTCTTGCTTTACAATGATTTTCACATACCAACATTTTTAAAAGGTTTGAAGTACTGTTATTTACATGTTTTCGTCAAGTAAATGTAAGAGATGTGAGGGTAAACTAAAAGAAGATTATAGTTTTTGTCCTTATTGTAGATTAGATTTACGTAATCCTGATTCAGATATGGCTGAATTTGGGATGCTTGGAAAGAATGATTCTGTTTTTGGAGCTCCTTTAATTGGTGGAGGTGGAATGGGGTTAAATGATTCTGTTTTTAATTCTATTTTGAGCAATGTGATGAAAATGATGGAGGGTCAGATGAAAAATCTGAGTCTTGATAAAGTTGGTTTTGGAGATTCAAAGCCGGAAATAACTCAATTGCCTAATGGAATTCAAATTAAGATTGGTCCTAAGAATCATACTCATAAACAAGAATCTAAGCCTCGTGTTATTAGTGATGAACAACGAGATAGAATGGCTAATCTTCCTAGAGGACAAGCTAAATCTGAAGTCAGAAGATTAAGTGATAAAGTTGTTTATGAGTTAGCTACTCCTGGTGTTGATACTGTTGAAGATATTTTTGTTTCAAAGGTTGAATCTGGTTATGAAATAAAAGCGTTAGGGAAAAAAAAGATTTATTTTAATAGCTTGCAAGTTAGTTTACCTTTGAAGAAATATTCTATAAAAGATAACAAGCTAACTATGGAATTTGGGTTAGAATAGACTTATTTTTATAATTGATTAGATGCAAAGAAATTAGATAATGATCCCTATGCAATTGATGATTAAAGTTGTATTCAAGTTGTAAATGGAAAAATATAAGTTATCTCTGAATGTAATTGGAAGAATTTTTAATTTTTACTGAATGCAGATTTTATGAAATGATAATATGCAAATATACTAAACCCAAATGGAATATAGCCTATATATCCTAGGATCGGCATTTCAAATATATATGCAAAATCAAAGAATGGTATAATATATATCCATTTGACTGTTGCCCAGTAATTCCAGAATTCCCATAGAAATCCCATTATTAAGGAAGAGAATATTATTTGGTTTATTAGTTTCCATTGTTTTGTTTTAAACATGTAAAGTACACTTTCTTTTTTGTTTCTGAAGTTAATCCCGTCTATTATTAAGAAAATGAAAATCCATTCTAATGCGAAAAGATATTTTGGTAAAAGAGTCATTCCTATGAACATCAATATTCCTGAAAGAATTGTGAATACAAATGCTCCTTTACTCATCTTGTTTTTTGGTAAACTTGAACTGAAATCTTTTGTGAAAAATGAAAGAGTAATGAAAAATGCAGGAATAACTGTTGAGAAAGCTAAGACTGCAAATAGATCATGGTATGCCCCAAAATATTCTAGCCCTATATATTCCCAATTGTGAACTCTAATATTGATATACTCAAATATTTTCCAGAAAGGCATTGAAATAATAAACATTCCTATAATTGCAAGAGAACTATTATTGATCCAAGATTTTCCTTTTATTTTGAAGACTAAATAATCTGCAAATAAAATATAACCTATCCATATTATTATGAAATGAAATCTTTCAAATGGTTGTATATCTAAAAAAACATTTATTTGAGAAAATATTAAGAGAAGTAATCCTATAATTCCTAGCATATTGTTCTTTTTCATAATCGAAATAACATTCTATGGATTAAATATCTTTTTCCTTATAATTACTATGGGTTTGTTGGAAATCACCTTGCATTTACCCGTAGCTAATTCAACGGGAGAAAGAGTTTTTCTATCCAATAGCAATATTATTTATTCTTTATTATAGAAATAAATATGCGGGAACTAGGATTCGAACCTAGGTAGGCACTAAGCACACTGGAGCCTAAATCCAGCCCGTTTGACCACTCCGGCATCCCCGCGTATTCATTTAATAAATAGATGCTCTTTAAAGGTTTTGATTTGCGATTAATTGTATTTACTGAACTTTTCTTGATACATTATTTTTGCTATTTCTACATCTTTGTAAGCGTCTTCATTACCTAGAATTTCTAAGACTTTACATTTTTTCCCTTGAAGTTCTTTATAAGTTTCAAAGAAATGTTTCAATTCAGCTATTGTATGTTTTGGAATGTCTTTTACATCTTTAATTTCTTCATATCTTGGATCGGAATTATATACCGCTATTAGTTTGTCATCTTTTTCATCTCCATCAAACATTCTTAATACACCTATTATTCTGGCGCTTACTAATGTCATTGGATACACTGGTCTTTGCGTGAGTATTATTATGTCTATTGGATCATTATCATACCAAAGAGTTTGAGGAAGGAATCCGTAGTCTCCTGGATAATGAACTGCACTAAAAAGAAATCTATCTAGTTTAAGCATTCCTGTTTCTTTGTCTATTTCAAATTTGTGTTTTGAATCTTTTGGAATTTCTATTATTGCATTAACTATTTGAGGAGATTTATCTCCTACAGATACATCGTGCCAGGGGTTGAATGATTTTTGTTTCATTGGGAAAGAGGGAGAGAAAATGCGTTTAAAAAGATGACTGTTCAATTCGTTTAATTATTATCTATAAAATGGTAATGGGTAATCTTCTGTGAATCTTACTCTGTAGGGTTCTGAAGGCTCTATTATTACTTTTTGACTTACCTGTGGTTTTTTATTTTCAATTATTTTAGGAGGTGTATAATGGTTTCCTCTTTCAGAATCGCCAAATGTAAGGACTGAAACTAACAATAATGCTCCTATTGCATCTGTCCTTTTTTTTGTTGTTTCCCAGCCAGTTCTTTCTCTTTCATTCATATTAATTGATCTTTTTTAATTATATAAAGATTATTATGGTCTATATGATCGTGCCAGGATTTGAACCTGGGACCCCTGCCGTATCAGAGCAGTGCTCTACCGGGCTGAGCTACACGATCAAGAACAGAACAAAATAAAGGTTTATAAAACTGATTAATTGAGGATTACTTTCCTCATTCTAAAATTAAATAAAAAATAAAATTAAATAAAATGTTTGTTTAAGCTACTATTTTCCCAGCTATTGTTCCTGTTGAAGCTAATGCAACTGTGCTACCAAATTTTACATAACTTATAGTTATATCTCCCTTATAGGTCTGACCTGTTACTAATGCGGGCGTACAATCTATTGTAAATGATTGTGGTGTACTTGGAAGTACTGCTGTACTAATTGTTCCAGTTGTACAATCTACTGTAGCTCCATCCACTGTAATGCTTGTAACTGTGAGATCTTCTCCACCGTTATTCCTTAATTCCATTACTATTCCGGAACTTCCATTAACATCCGCTTGAATGTTTTGAGCGTTTATGTAGAAAGGTGCGGTAACAATTGCAGAATCTGTTACATATTTACCAGGGCTGAAAACTCCAAAGTATGCGAGAACTCCAATAGCAATAACTGCTGCTAAAATAGCCCATCCATAAGTCATAAGGAATTCAACAGCTGCTTGTCCTTTTCTTCTCATGATAAACCTCCTTTTTACATTCGTATAACTTTCTATTACTATATAAACATTCTTATGTTATTTAAAATATATTTATAAAAGATAATTGTCTTGATATTTCATGAAAAAAAAGAGTTATTTCGAGATTATTTTTATTATGATTTTGGTTTTTATAATCTTTACAGCTGGGATTTTGTTTTATTATTTAAATAATTTTACTAGTCTGTCTCCTGGCGAATGGGGAGATTTAGGTAGTTCATTATATTATTTAGAAGGACTTGATTATGTTGTTTTAGGTAACTCTAAAGTTGAGTTTACTTTTAACGGGACAAACAGTGGAAATGTTTCTATATCCCAATTAAAAAATTTAGAAACAGGTAGAGTTTTTCAAACAAATAATGATGAGCTTATTAGGATTTCTTTACAAAAGGATTTAGTAAAAGGAGAATATTTGCTAAGCGATTTAAATTATCAGTTTTCTTATTATGCGTTGCCAGAAACTCCAGAGCCTGGAAAAGCAACCTTAATCTTGAATTGGGATAATGCTACTGTTAGAGGTCTTGATTCTTCACAAGTGATGAATATTTCCGCTTCTATTGTTTTGGGCATGGAAGAAAATATTGCTGAATTTTGGATAAATATGACTACTAAGATGGACGAATATTCGATTTACAAAGTTACTTACCCGGTGGTCAATATTTTAGGTTTTGCAGATCCATCTAGAGAAGCAGTAATTTTACCTTGGTTAATGGGTAGTCTTGTAGTTAATCCCAGGGTTGATTTAATCGCTAAAATTAGAGAAATTACCTCAAACAATGACCTAAATGAAATTTTATATGCCGGGGTTACAAATAGCTTTTACTATTCTTATCAGTTCTCTGCATATTATGATATGGACACACTAGACTTATTTTATTTTGGAACAAAAGATCCTTATGAATATTATAAAAATGTTGTATGGAACATTTCAACTCAGGGTACTGGATTTTCAGTTGTTCAATTTCCTGAAAATCATTTAACTCCGGATATAGATTACTCTTCTCCTTACCCGGTTGTTATGGGTATGCTTAAGGGGGATTGGTATGACGCTACAAAATATTATAGGTCATGGTCTGTTGAGAACTTTGCAAAAAGGGGGAAACTAGAGAATGCTGAGGGAATTTCTTCAGTATTTCATGATTTGGATTTTAAACTTTCTCTTTCTATGCCTAATTCTACTAATGCAGTTAGGCAGAATTATATTAATGGTGTAAATGAATCTAGAGACTTTAAGAATTATTTTAATGAATGTCCTGATCCTTACATGCCTCTTTATTCGTGTAACTCTGAGTTTAAATTTGAAAATGCTACGATTGAGATTTATGAATGGCAGAATGGTACTACTTTTAGTATTCAAGAAGGATGGCCTGCAGATTATAAGCCAATACATTCTTCTGTAATGGAACTAGTTAAACAATCACATGAGAATGGAGATATTGTGATTCCATATACCATTCAAGTAAACTTTGATGTTAATAGCTCCTCATATAATCAAACTATCGAATATTATGCTGTAGTTGATGAAAATGGGAATGTGGTCAAGAATGTTAATGTGTACTCTCCTGATCGTCTTATTACATCTATAGATCCAAATACTACCTTTTGGCAGAATTATGTCGCAAATATAATGGTAGATCATTTGGATTTTGGAGACGATAACCTAACTTATAGTGGTGTTGGTTTTGATGGGGCTTATTGGGATGTTTGGAGCGCTGTTGAGCCTATTTTGGATTACTCAAATAGGAGGGATCATCCAAAGGGTGGAGGAAATTGGTGGCATGGTGGAGAAGAAAATCTAGTTGACTTGTCTAGGCAGAGAGCTTCAGAATTAAATCCTAAATGGATTTTAGAAAGCGAACATGCAAGTGAGCTTTATATAGACGATTTAGAGTTTGTTCAGTGGAATTTTCCTGGATCTTCTCCACCGATATATGACATTCCGATATATTCTACACTTTTTCATGATTATGTAGGAATTTCTTCAATTATTGAAACTTGGCCTAAGGTTTCTGCAATATATCCAAATCAAAACTTTAATAGATTTTTTCAGGCAATGTATATGTCTTATGGAGTTTTTCCTGGCGTAAGTAATGGAAAAATAAATGAGCTATTAACATTCCCTCTTTTAGAAGGAGATTACGAATTCTTTTCATTTATAAAACAATATGTTAGAAGTTATTCTTTCGCTAAAAAATATTTATTATATGGTGAAAGAATGAGAGTTCCTGAATTTAGCACAGATAGTTATTATGGCTTTCCTTCTCCAAGCATTTTCTTTGATGATTATTATCCAGGTGCACCTAAGGTTATGCCTTCTATGTGGAAAGCTAACGATGGAACTTTTGGTTTACTTTTAGTTAATTGGTGGAATGAAACAGAACAAGTGAACTTTACCATAAACTTCATGGATTATGGTTTAAACTATGGCTCAAATTATTATTTAACTAAAATGGATGAGGTTAATCCTCAACTTTTAGGTCGATATTCTGGTGACTTTAATTATAGTTTAAATGTTCCTGCAGCAAGTCTTTATGTAATTAGTTTGTCTTTAAACCAGTCTTTAAGCGGGGGTTCTACAAATACTGGTGGAAACGGAGGGGGCGGTGGTGGAGGTGGAGTTGGTGTAGGATTTGTAGAGGTTACAGAGTGTTCTGATGGAATAGACAATGATGATGATCTAGAAATAGATTATCCTGGTGATTTGGGATGTAGTAATAGAAATGACAATAATGAACTTGATGCTGGGTCTACACCTCCTAAAAACTCTAGTCCTGGGCAGAATCAACAGACACCTATAGACAAGGGATTTAATCTTGAAATAAGATTTGTATTTTGGAGCATAATTGTTTTAATTGTCTTGGGAATATTAGTAATTACAATTTTGATTTTTAAGATATTAAAAAGAAAAGGAAGATTTGACGAATTATCTAGAATAGCAAACAATTAATTACAGCTGTGTTCCAGACCGTTTAATTGGTAATCTGTTAAATGTGCTTGATCTATTTTGAACCATGACGGCATTCCAGTTATCCTACATGAAATTGGGGTAGATATTGAAAAATAAATGTAGTCCACTACAGTTTTATCTTGAATATTTATTCCTTGATTAGATAATTGTGGGATATGTATTAATGATTCTATTCCAAATTCACTAGCTGCGTTAGAACCTTGTAATCTATTTAGATAACTTGGAGCCTGACTGTTTGATTTATAATATCTGTTTGTTATGTGACTGTTTAGATTTGTTAAACTAGAACCATTTGAGAAATTTGCAAATGGGGTCTTTTCTATCCTATTAGTAACTGTCCCTCCAGTGCTTAATAAATATAATGGATCTTCAAAATCTTTTATTGGTATCTTTGAAATATAGCTTTGAGTCTTATTCCATGTTACTAATCTTCCTTGATCTTGTGCATCAAGGTTGACATTAAAAATAATATCTATGTTCCATGGATCTGATTGAGTTAGAGATATAGATGGATTGTTTAAAGTGATATATGCATTTACCTTGTTTGCTTTTTGTTGTATTTCATCTTGTATATCTGAGAAAGTTGCACCAATCATTATAGGTTGTTCGACATTGTTGTAACTTCCATTGAAAAATAATTCATTTAATGAATATGTTGCGTTTTGAATATAGGCTCCTTGCTCAATTGATTCTGTTTGCATTACGAAAAGTGACCTGAACCCTGAAATAAATATCTGCCTTTCTAAATTTTCTTCGATTGAAAATATAAAGGTGTTTAGTGTATTAATTCTATCATGAGTTTTACCTCTTTCACCATAATTGCTGTAGAATGTATAACTTATTAAAAAGAGCGATATTGCAGCTATAACTATTAAGGTGAAAAATATTCCTTTTCTGTTTTTTATACCCATCTTCTTATTTGTATCTCCGTTGACCATGGGAATGGGATTCCTTGAATATCTGTTGTGTCTATTGTTACTTCATTTTGACGGAATAAGAAGTCTATTCTTCCATCTAAATCTAAATCTAGTTGTCTAAATAAATTATATACTGCTGTTTGCATAGCATCATTAGAATCATAAATTATAGATATGGGAGAATATATGCAGGAGTTAACACCCGTATAGTTTTGGGGTATTAATATGCTTATGTTTGTATTATCCTCGAAATAAACTTCCCAATTGCATCCGTCTCTATTTGCACTTATCGGAGAATATGCAGATATGTTTTTGAGCACAGTGTAAATTATTTTGTTGTTCGCAGAATATGTTTCATTGCCTCCTGAACTTGTTGCAGTTGTAATTGATAGTGAATTGTTTTCTCTTAGTTTATTAGGATCTATTCTTATTGCATAAGGATCTCCTAATTCTATGTAGTTTGTACCGTAAAAACTCAAATTGTAGACTGTCTCGTTGTTTAATACTACTTTATTCGTCCATTTGTCTCCTGAATAAGATATTGCTGTCATATATATGGGTGTTGATTCAGATGGAATACTGAAATTAACATTCATTGAATTAGAAAATGGGATTTCTATGGTGATTGGTATTCCAAATAAATCTTGTGTTTCTTGATAATTTAAAGAAATGTAAGAATTTGGATAAAGTCTTGATTGTTGAGGGTTTGTTGTGTTAAATGTTTGTGCACTGTAACCTGCTAATATGCTTCTAGTTATCTGATTGTAAATTTGAGTTAATTGAGTTACATTACTTGCATAAAATCCTCCATTTCCACACGCTGCAATTCCTTGCATTGTTTGTTCTGCTAAACTACCATTATTAATATCAAGAGCTATTGAATGAACTGTAATGTTATAGTTTGTCTTTGCGATGCAAGCTGCTTGAATTGCTTGGTCTTGAGGGTCCCCTATGGTTGTGCCATCTCCATCCCAATCAGGGGATGGGTCTAAACCGCACGCTCTGTTTGGCTCTCCATCACTCATAACTATCATTTCTCGTGTGCGATTTATTGAACTATCACAAAGTTTTTTTGTTAATGATATGTTGATTCCATCTAACTTGTAATTTATCGTTGCGCTTTCTGTAGAAAATCTTAATCTTGCTATATTGCTGTATGTTGAAATTACGGGAAGGTTAGAGTTGACAAGAGTGTCATTTATATATAAACTATAAGAATTGCTATTAGGTGTTATTTCTATCCCAATTTTATATGTTCTATTTAATATATAAGGAGTCACTTGATTGTCATTGTTTCTAATAAATCCTCCATACATTTTAATTATAACATAATCTTGGTAATTTAGAGCATTATCTAATCCTTCCAATTCAAATCTAAGGCGACCAGTACCTGTATCGTGTCTAGCTAGAAATTCTACTTTTATCTTATCTTGTTGAGGATTAAATGTGTGCAGTAATGCTGGATTAGTAGAAGTGGTTCTTGCTACCATTAATCCTCTATTTCCTTCTAAACTTTGAGTTGTTATATCTATTATTGATGATCCTTGGTTTACTGTCCAGCCTATTGGATCAGTACCAGCTGTTTGATTATTGAATCCATCATAAAATATTTTCTCATCAAAACAACTATTTGCTTTTAGAATTCCACAACAAATACAAGTAGATCCGCCAGCATTCCACACATTATTTGCTATGTTTCTTAGTGTTTGACTATTATTTGATAAATTATGAAAGTCTGCTTTTTTTGAATAATCTTCAAATCCAACTAAAGCAACTCTATTTCCTGAAATGTTAAGAATTGTATTTATTAATTCGTCTGTAGAATTTTTTGCGTCATTTATTTTACAAGGAGTCTCTCCTGGATTTGCACTCCCACCTGGGCAGTTATTTTCCATACTTCCGGATAAATCAACTACTGAAATTATATCAAATCTTTGACCTGAGTAAATTAAAGAGACATTTTTTAATCCTAATCTTATCGGAGTAGTTTTATTTGCAAGTTGATTATAATTTAAAGTAGTGGATAATTGAGAATTTGGAACGGTTATAGTCTGCCTACCATTTGTTGTTCCATTGAATATAGTTACATTTCCAATGTTTAGAAATGTTGTAAAATTGCTTTGCAAGTCAAGATTTACATCTATAGATGTTGGCGTTCCAGGTATGAATAGACCGTCATATAAATTAATTAGACCTTGTATTCCTTGAAAATATTGCCTTTTTTGAGTTGTTGTTGGTATTGATTCATATTTTACCTTTAGAAATCCTCCTGCAATGTATAAATCTTTTGCAATGAATTCTAAATTATTTGTTCCACTTCCAAATTTATTTAGGTGGTTCGATAAATCATAAGTTGATGGACTTGTTACTGATGGAGATTTTGTATGATTTCCAGCATATATTCCATTAATATATAACTGAAAATCTTTGTTTGAAGCAAGTTCAAGTTCAGCGTCATTTATAGTACCATTATAATCTAAAACAAGGGTTATGTTTCCATCACCTACATATCCTCCAAAATAGCTATACGCGTTTCTTATATTGCTTGATAGAAAAGCTCTTGCAGAGTAACCAGTTATGTTTTGACCTAACATAACTCCACTTATTATCTGTCTTGATGTTTCTATTTGTCTTGCACTTTCTATAGATGTTGCGTTTTTTGAAGATACTAAATTATTTTCTAGCCATATTCCTACATTATCTTTTGTTTTTATTGTTGAGAGGAATTCATCTGCTATATTTGAAGCTATTGTTCTATTTGTTACATAAAAGTTGCCTATTTGTTCTAATAATGATTTGTTTGGATCAGTTATTATTCCTAAAGTTATAAGTGATCGTACATAATTATTATCAAATTCTTCTGCGCTTATTGATGACAACCCTATCAGAATATCTTCATCAATTTTTGATTCTATTTTGTTTTGTTTTATGTTGGGTATAGCTACTAAAATTACTATAAAAATTATCATTAATGCTATTAGTGCATCTATGCTGAAAAAAATCCCTTTCTTGCTTTTTAGTCCCATATTTGTATATCTATAGTGATTGGTTTATTTTGATATATTGAAACTCTTGATACTTTTATGTTGTTGTTCTTATTTTCTGAAGTAAGTCCTATGCCTTCTATGTTTGACCCAGATATTTGTATTGGTTCTGAAAAATTAATAAAATAATTGTATTTTATTCCAAATATCGCTTTTGTTCTTCCATATTCTGATGATGCTAAAGTATTAAATTCTTCAAGTTTACTTTGATTTATTATCTTATCAGATAACAAACCTATTTTCGATACTGTTGAAACTGTCCAATCTGCTGGAAAGCCTTCAGATAATAGATTAGACCCTATAATATTTCCTTCATAAATTAAGTCATCTAGCTTTTCTTGTTCCCCTGTTGGATAATTTACAGTATATAGGAAAAAAGCTGTTATTCCTAGTATAAATATTCCAGTACCAACTATCATATCAAAACCCCATGCTTGGGCTTTTTTACTTTTCATTTAAGCCTCTTTTATTGACTTTATCGGATTTGTGCTTAGTTCTATTCCTTTTTTTGTTATTGAGAATCTATAAAGTCCTTTTGAGTGATTTGTTCCACGCATCTTCAAAATTTCTATATATCTTTCTCTTGAAACAATTTTTCTTATGAACTGCATTAAGATTATTGAATCTGATTCAAATTCTAATGCTCTATACACTTTATGTTCTCCTTCTGGAGTACCTTCAAATGTAATTAATGATGTGCAGTTCCATTTCTTTATCATATTAAATAAATCTAAAGAAGCTTCCCTTTTTTCTAATTCATCTTCAAATAATAATGTAAAAGAAGTCATACTATCTATGGCTAGTCTTGATATTTTATTGTTTATAATAATACTTTCAATTATTCCTCCGCCTTCCTCTAACATGCTTTTTACTTTTCCAGGAGTGTAATTAAGAAACGTGAAAAGCCCTTTTTTTTCATATTCTTCTAACTGCCATGAAAATCTTTTCATATTATGGTAAAAAGATTGTTTACTTTCTTCAAATGTTATATATAAACAACTTTCTCCATTTTTTAGACCATCAACTATAAATTGTGTGGCAAGAATTGTTTTTCCACTTCCTGGTCCACCTACGACTAGATTTGTTGAATTTTTTTCAAGTCCTCCTTCAATAAGTTTATCAAATCCATTTATTCCAGTTGATATTCTTATACAGTCATATTTACCTTTTCTATTTACTTTTTTAGTTGGTTTTTTGATCTTTTTCTTTATCTCTTTTTTCACACTCTTTTTCATATACATGAATTGTTGATTTGATTATAAAAACTTAACTTAGCCTAGTATTCTTGAGAAATAACTTGCTAATACTATCTTCAATAAAAAGAACATTGTAAGACTTAGTGCTATCAGAGGTATAGCATATTTTAGTCCTTCTCTCTCTTCTCCTTTTTGAACAAGTCCGATTACCATTGATCCAAGAACATCTATTGTTATTATAAAAAATACTGCAAAATATGTTATAAATGCTGAAGATAGATTTATGCTTGTAAATGCAAATGGTGTTGCCACAGAAGTTTGAATTTCTGGAATATTTCCTAGTATTTTAGTTAGTACGCTTACTAGAACAGTTGAAAGACTAAATAATATTGGGGCTCCTATTCCTACTGCAAATAAAATAAGTATTATGTACATTATTATGTTTGAAGCAGCTCTTTTTTCTACATATTGTCTTTCCTTTAAATTAGCAGATGTTTGCTCAAGTAATGTAGCTAGATTTCCTCCTGAACGCATACCAGTTATAATTAAGTTTATTGTTTTACTTATTTTTTCTGAATTTATTCTTATAGACATTTCTTTCATGGCTATCTCTACAGGTTTTCCAGTTACTATATCTCTACCAAACTGGTTAATTTGCTCATCTAGTGGAGAGAACTCTTTTCTTGAGCTAATTACTATTGCTTTATCTATAGTGATTCCAGCTTTGAGGTTACTTGAAATTAGTTGTAAAAAATCTGGAAAAACAATTTCCATCATTCTTATCTTTTGAGATTCTATTAATTTTTTCCTTGTAGATATATATGTGAAAATTATAACTGCTGTAGAAATTAAGACTATTATAGATTTTAAGACACTATTAGTTAGGTAATATGTTAATAGAGATAAGACTAATGAAATGATAAGTATTGTAGTAATGTTTATTCTTTTTTTTGGTTTCATTATATTAGACTTGGTTTAGCTGTTCTTATTGCTCCAAGGAACATTATTTGTACTAGCACAGACATTATATATAATCCTACGAACATACCTATTGTAGTCGCTTCAGGTAAATTTACAACTGAAGAGATTATTGTAAGGAACGTTATGGCGAGTGCAGGTAAAATTATTGAAGTCAGCATGTAAAACATTATTAATGGATTTAGTTTATTTCCATATGTTTGCAATTGCAAATATTGTTCTTCGTTTAGGGAGTGAATAATATCTCTAACTACTTCAGTTATATTGCTTCCTGCTTTCATTCCATTGCTTATTTGCCATAATGCTTTTCTAAATAGTATAGAATGATTTTTTTTACCCATTTCATCTATTACTTCTATTTGAGGTAAACCTGCATTAATTTTTTTTACTGCCTTTTTGAATTCTATGCTTAATTGACCATAACCAGATGACGAAACATTTACCAAAATTGTAAATAATGGCACTCCCGAGCTTAATTGTATCAATATATCTTCCATTGCAGGAAGAAGATTTCTTTCTATTCCTTTTTGTTGTTTATCAGCTAGTATTTTTGGGTAATTTATCTGACTAAAAGATGTAAATATTCCTACTGATAAAGCTGGAATTAGAGGTACTAGAAACGGATTTCCTTGATTTAATAAAGCGATTATAGTACTTAAAAAAACGTAAGTTATTGTGAAAAACATTAATGAACTTCTGACCACTATTCCAAGATATTCTTCTCTTGATATTTCCACTTCTGCTTTATCGATATAATCTTTAAGTTTTGAATCTTTTTTGACTGAAAATATCTTTGAATATTTTTTAGACTTTATTTTAAGTCTATTCAATGATGCTATTGTAAAAGGTATATGAAATGTCATTCTTTGATTTTGGTAATATCATTTTTACGCATTATTTCAGTTAAACTTGGTTTGTCTTGATAGAATAATTCTATAGTATTTCCAACTTCTTTAATTGAACGCAAATTATTTTTTATTAACCAATCTAATATCTTCTTTCTTTCTTCTAACTCTTTCTTTATCTCTATTTCTGAGAGGCCTGTATGTCTACTCAAGTCTTCAAAAAATCTCATACTCTCTCTATGTTCAATTATTTGATCTTTTTCAGGGACCCATCTGTATATTATGTTTGCTGTTGCTCTATCTCCTTCTGTATCAAACTCTGCTACTTGTAATATTCTTCTTATTCCTTTTTTTCTATCTCTAAACATTACTACATTGAGGTTAACTGCTTTGAGTAAGTTTGCTGGAATATCAATTGGAGGATTTGTTAATCTAGATATTGTCTCTGGAGCAGAGTCTGCATGAAGTGTTGCATAAACAGAGTGTCCTGTGTGCATTGCTTCAAAAAGAACCATTGCTTCTTCATGTTTTCTCATTTCTCCTAAGATAATTCTATCTGGCCTCATACGTAATGAGTTAATTAATAAATCTAGCATCGTTACTTTTCCTTTTCCTTCAGAATTTGAAGTCCTAGTTACTAATGGATTCCAATAAAGAAAGTCTGGTAAGACTAATTCTCTTGTATCTTCTATACTAATTATTCTATGGTTTGGTGGTATGAATGGCATAAAAGCATTTAAGAAAGAAGTCTTTCCTGACGCAGTTCCCCCAGAAACAAGTATGTTCATCTCATATTCTACTGCGAGCCATAAAAGGGAAGCTATGTCTAAATTGCAAGTCTTATTTTTTATTAAATCTATTATTGTATATGGATCTCTTGAAAATTTTCTTATTATTATTGTGCTTCCTTTTGAGTTTATGGGATAGAGAACGGCATTTATACGATCTCCAGTTAAGAGGTGAGCATCTAATAAAGGGTCTAGTACTGTGATTTGCCTACCGACTCTTCTAGCTATGATATTCGCATAGTTAATTATGCTATCTTCTGTTGGTATGAAAATATTTGTTTTTAACCAACCATATTTTTTAGAATAAACTCTTATTGGTTCTTTAGAAGATTGAATTACTATCTCTTCTAAGTTTGGGTCGTTAATTAAGAATTCTATTTCTCCAAGACCCAACATATCTTGCATAAGCATTCCTGCAATTGTCTTTTCTGTTTCTGGTTCTATATTTGGTAGCTTTTCTTTCAATAAAGAATTTATTTCTCCTAGGAATCTTTGTTTCATTTTTACAAAAGATTCTTGTTCTGACATTTCTTGAAGATTAATGGTGGCGCTAGTTATTAGTTCATTTTTTACATATTTTATAAGTGATTCTGTGCCAATGTTAAACTTTGGTAAATTTATGCTGTAAATATAATTATCATCTTGTTTTTTTATATCTATAGTAACTTCTGCTCCATCTACTTCTATAACATAGTTTGTTTCATTGCTTGATTCTTTTTTGGATTTACTTTTTAATAATAAAACATGCTTCTGAGGTTTATGAATTTCTTTTTTTTCATCATGTTCTTTATTTATCTTAAAGTTATTGCTATGATTTTTAATCCTTTTTACAATGCTCTTGCTATGTTTGTGTTTGCTAACTGGCTTTCTTTTTGATTTATACTTTAGGTGTTTCTTCATCTTTTAGTCTTAGTTCTATTTCTCCGAATCTTGGATAATCTACTACTACGTAACCATTTTCTTCCAATATTTTTCCCCATTCTTCAACCACTTTTTTATCTACTTTGAATAGTTCTGCTAGTCTTGACAGAGCGATTCTTTTATTTTTCTTAAGCATTTCATATAAAACATCTATTTCTGTGTCAGACTTATTCTTTTTTTTGATTAATTCTATATGTGTTGATTTTTGCATAGATTCTGCTACATGTTTTTTTATAGAAGATAATGTTAGAAGTGAAAAAATTAAGACCCATTCAGCTATTATTATCATAATTGATGGCAATGTTATTTTTTCATTTTGTTTTATTGAGTTTTCAATATTTTCTGTGTTTGTATCTCCTATTGCTAAACCAGATAATCCGATAGTTTTGACTAAAGACAAACTTGTTCCAAAAAGAATGATATGTGTTGTTCCGTGAATTACAGCAAACAAGATAATTAAAGATATAACTATGTTTAAGCCTCTTCCTCTTTTATTACTCATATCTGGATATAGGTCACTTATTTTATAAACCTTGTCTGCTTTCTTCTTTTATGTTAAAGAATGGACAGATAAGTACTGAATACTTGATAGTTGTTGGATTTGTTGTTTTTCTTGTATTGGGAATTTTGGGTGTTGCTTTTTTTTATACTTCAATAACTAATGATCAGATAAAGGTTTCTCAAGTTTCTAACCTTGCTAACAAAATAATTTCTAGCGCAGAATCTGTTTTTTATGCTGGCGAACCTTCAAAACTGACAATTACAGGCTATTTGCCTATTGGAATAACTCGTTTTGAAATAGCACCTGATGAAATAGTTGTGAGCATATCTACAAGTTCTGGAATAACTACTATGTCTTTTACAAGTAATGTTCCATTATCTGGAAATGTATCTCATACTGATGGTGTAAAAAGAATAGAGATTTTAGCACAACAGAATGAGGTATTAATCAGTGAATTTTAAAAAAAACAGAGGTCAGTCTGCTATTGAGTTTGTGATTCTCGTTATTGCTGTTCTTTTTCTATTTGTGGGTATGCTTTATTTTGTTCAAAATAAGATAGCTGATACTCAGCGAGAGGCTCTTTCTGCTCTAGTTAAAGAAGTTGCTCTTACAGTACAGGATGAGATAGTTTTGGCACATGGATCTGCCAATGGTTATTCAAGGCAATTTAGTCTTCCTAGTAATTTGAATGGACTGGAATATCAAGCTAATATTCTAGAGAATTCGGTTTATGTCAGAACACTGGATGGAAAACATGCTGTTGCGCTTCCTATTTCTAATGTTATAGGAGATATTATAATAGGTAATAACTTTATTTATAATGTAAATGGATCTGTTTTTTTGAACTGAATAGAAGCCTTTTTAAACGGTGATTTACAAAATCTAGAATGGCACAAACAAAGTTTGTTTATGATTCAGAATTAAACTGGCATGACTTCTCATGCAATATTAGAGAATTCTGAACATGGCACAAAGTATGTATCATTATATGCGTGAGGCGTGGAAGAAACCTGATACTGCAATTATGCGTGAAAGAATGATTGCTTGGCGTGCTGGAGAAGCAGTAGTGGTTGTTGATAAACCTTTAAGACTAGATAGAGCTAGATCTCTTGGATATAAGGCAAAAAAAGGTTTTGTTGTTGCTCGTATACGTGTTATGAGGGGTGGAAGAACAAGGAAGAGACATGGTGTTAAGGGTCGTAAAACTAGAAAACAAACTATTAGGAAGACCTTGAAGATGAGTTATAGATGGGTTGCGGAAATGAGGGCTACTAAGTTTTTTAACAATCTTGAAGTTTTGAATTCTTATTGGATTGGAAAGGATGGGAAACATTATTTTTTTGAAGTAATTTTGGTTGATCCTCATATGCCTGAAATTAAAAATGATAAGACTATGAGTTGGATTTACTCTGGACACCACAGAGGTAGAGTTGAGCGCGGTCTGACATCTGCGGGTAAGCAATCTCGTGGATTGATAACAAGAAGAGGACATAGTCCTGCTTTGAAAGTTAGACCTTCTCTAAGAGCTTGGAATAGACGCGGGAAGTAAAATGTCTAGACCTAATTTTGTTGAAAGAGATGGAGACTCATTTGTTTTTTGTGATAGAGATGGAAATGTTAATATTAGAGAAGGGAATATTTTGAATTTAGTTGGAAGACTTAAGGATTTTATTGCTCAAGGACTTGTAGATAAATATAATGTATATGTTGCTGATACCAGTCTGACACCTGGTGCTTTAGGAAAAGGAGATTATAGCAAATTTGTACACACTTTTTATAATAAATAGAACCTATTACTCAATATATCCGCCTTTTTGAAGGCTCCATAGTTCTTTGTAAATCCCTAATTTACTAATTAATTGTTTATGTGTTCCTTGTTGAACTATTTTTCCTTTGCTTAGAACAACTATTAAATCTGCATTCATTATTGTTGATAATCTATGCGCTATAATTATTGAAGTTCTTCCTTCCATTAGTTTTTGTAAATCCTTTTGTATTTCATGTTCTGTTTTTGAATCCAATGAAGAAGTTGCTTCATCTAATACTAGGACTTTCTTATTTGCTAAAATTGCTCTTGCTATAGATACTCTTTGCTTCTCCCCACCTGAAAGTTTAACTCCTCTCTCTCCTACGATTGTCTTCTCTTTATTAGGGAAATTTATTATTGCTTTATCTAATTGAGCAAATTTTATTGCCTGCATTACTTCTTTGTAAGATGCCTTTGGATTTGAAAATAAAATATTGTTATATATTGTATCATCAAACAAAACACATTCTTGAGGAACTATGCTTAATTCTGAACGTAAAGATTCTTGTTTAACATCTTTTATATTCATATTGTCTATTTTTATTTGACCATTATCCAAATCATATAATCTATAAAGTAATTTTACTAGAGTAGATTTACCTGAACCTGAGTGCCCTACTAATGCTACTTTTTGATTTTTTTGAACTTTAAGGTTGAAGTCTTTGAACAAGCCTGATTGGTGGTATTGAAAGTTGACATTATCAAATTCGATAACTCCTTCTTTTATTTCTAAGTCTTTTGCATCTTTTTTATCTTTGATGTCGTTTTGAACTTTTCCATATTCAAATAAGTCTTTGAAATCTGCAACAGCTCTATTGTACCCTCTTAGTCCTTCCATAAATGTCTGCATACTGCTTATTATGGCCCAATAGGACATCCAAGTGAATGACAATACACCAATAGTCGAATCTCCTTTCATGAAAGATATTGTTGCTATAATTATAACTATTAACCCTCCAATATTCATAATCAAGCTTTCAATAGAGCTTCTCCAACGATCAAGTTGAGATTCTTTAAACCAGGCATTTTTTGTTTTTTCTGTTGCAGAATAATATTTGTTCATAATCACATTTTCTTTACCATAATATTTTATTGAATCTATATTTGTTAAAGTGTCAGAGGTAAATGCTTTTTCTATGTCTTCTATAGTATTCGCGACTACTTTTAATTCTCTTTGCCTTTTTTGTAGATTATAGCTATATGTTGTGAAAATTATAGCTGTTAATACAATAACTAAGCCTATTTTCCAACTTACAAGAATTAGAGCGGTACCTGATAATGCCACTTCAAAGATAATTGCTAATGTTTGGTAAAATGCGAAATTTGAGATTCTTTCCATTGCGCTTGAACCCCTTAATAATCGTGAGATTAGAGAACCTGTTTTATGAGTAGTGTGAAATTTGTATGAAAGAGTTAATATGTGGTTGTAATAATAATTTTTTAAGTTAAATACTGACTTTGCTTCTAGTATGTTTATAAAATGCGATCTAAACCATCTGGCTGTACAGGCTATGAATACTGCTACCGCCCACAGAATTGCAACTAAGAGAATAAGATTTGTAAAAATAGATATTGTTATTTCCCCGTTAGAAAATAATTCTCCGTTATCTAAGAGGTACTTGAATAAATATCTCACTCCTATGCTTGATAAGGTAATTAATAATACTGAAATTGTTACACCTAAAATAAGCAATTTATAATTTTTAACAAAACTCCAATAAGTTTTCAGAATGTATTTGACATCTAACTCTTTACTATTTTTCATTTACTCTATATTGTTTAATGTGTTTTAAGTTTTTCTACAGATGATGTTTTCTAATAAACTTTTATTAACTGTCTTTCTCGTTATTCTATATGAATTTGGCTTTATTATTTTAATATTTTCTAGAGTAAGACTTACTATTTAGACTTTTTTCTACCTAATGGTAGGAATTTATGATTGTTCTTTTTCCTTATCTTTTTTGTAGTTAGGATCTGGTTTCCAATTAGGGTTAAACTCAAATTCCCATGGGCGCTTGCCTTTTCTTAATGCAATTAATATTGGTAGACCATTTTCTGAATTTTTATCTGTCTTTTTTATTAATCCTTGAGGGAGAGGATAAACTGCATTGCAGTTTGGGTAGTTTGAACAACCTACAAATGATTTCATGCTCTTTTTTGAGAATCTTATCTGCAAGTTTCCTATTTTGCATTTAGGGCATGGCATTATTGTGTTTTGTTCTTTTTGTTGTTCTCTTAATTCTTTTACCCCTGATAAGATTTGATTTCCTATTGATTGTTCATGTGCTTTGAATTCTTTTGAGATATCTGTAATTAGCCTTTCTACTTGCTCTATTGTTTTGTCTTCTTTTTCTTGCCATCCAGATTTTGAGTCTAGTATTTCTTCTGTTTTTTCTTCAACATCGCGAGTTAGGTTTTCGTCTATTATTATTGGAGAATATTTTTCTAACGACTCTATTAGTTTTACTCCTAATGGAGTTGCTTGAATGCTTTTTCCATCTAGATAACCTCTGTCAAACAAAGTGTCTACTATTGCAGATCTTGTTGCTTTTGTCCCTAAATTCTTTTTTTCTAGTAATGTGATTAAAGAAGCAGGAGTATATCTTTTTGGAGGTTGAGTTTCTTTTTCTTCAAAAGATATTTTATCCACATTAACTTGACCATTAATGGTATTGATTTGTTCTTCTTCCAATGATGCAGGATATACTTTTGTCCATCCTGCTTCTTGTATTGTTAATCCATTTTTCGTGAACTTCTTCTGATTATCTGAAATTAGTTGAATCCTCTTTGAAATTACTTTTGCATCTTGCGCAAAACAAGCTAGAAATCTTTTTACAATTAGATTGTATAATCTTTCTTCTTCTTCACTTAATTTCTTGAATTCTCCTGTAGGGTATATGGAAGGGTGTGCAGGATCTGATTTTTCACCTTCTATTGGATTATCCCTAATTGCTAATTTGGTTTCATGAAAATGTTTTGATAACTTTGAGATTATTTTTTTTGGCTCTATTTCCTTTGGTATTTTTTGAGATGATGTTCTTGGGTATGAGATTATTCCATCAAGGTAGAGAGACTGAGCTAATTGTAGTGTTCTTGATGGACTTATTCTTAGTTGTGAATAAGCTTCTCTTTGTAATGTTGTTAGATCAAATGGATGAGGGGGTGGATAATTTTCCTCTTTTTCAGTTGTCTCTGCAAATCCATCTTTTATGTTTTTGAAATCTTCTAATTCTTCTTTTTTGAAAATATCTTTTACGTGCTTTAGATTTGTATCTTTTACCTTAGCAAAAACCTGCCAATAAGGTTGAGATTTGAAAATTTCTATTTCTTTATCTCTATCTACTATGATTTTTAGAGTAGGTCCTTGAACTCTACCTATTGATAAAATTTTGAAAGAACCTGCTTTTTTTATTGCAGACATTAAGGCTCTTGAAAGATTTATACCATACAACCAATCGATTTTATGTCTTGTTTCTCCAGCATATGCTTGACCCCAATCCAATGTTTTCATTGGGTTCTCATATGATTTTTCTAACTCTGGTTTTGTAAGTGTAGAATACTTCATTCTTTTGGCATCTTTTTGTCCTATGATGAAACGGAGGACATTCCAACCAATTAATTCGCCTTCTACATCATAGTCTGTAGCAATTATTACTTCTTTTGCTCTTTTTCCTAACTTTTTTAGAAGCATGTAGTATCCTTTTGTGAATGAAGCCGTTTTGTTTTCGTAAGAGGGTATCCATTCTAAATTGAATATTGGCCAGCCTGATTGTCCTTTAACGTAAGTTAGATTGAATAAATGACCTACTGCTGAAGCAACTATTATTCTCTTATTGTCTCTTTCTAACTCATAATATGGAATGTTGTTTTCATTGTATTTTCTTGCTGAACTTGATAATGCGCTTGCGATCTTTAGAGCTGCCTGTGGTTTTTCTGTTACAATTAGAATTATGTCTTTATTAGGAGATTCTATTTTTGCTGAAGCTTTTGGTTTTTTTGTTCTTGGTCTTTTTTCTTTTTGTATTTGCTCTTCTTTATCTTGGATGTTTCCTGGTTTCTCTATTTTAGTTAATTCTTTTGTTGATGGTTTTTGTTTTACCGGTTTTTCTATTGTTATTTTTGATTCTGATGGTGTAAGAAATGCTTCAACTGCCATATAAAATTCATAAGATAACGGTATATAACTATTTGTGGGTTTGGGTTATTCAAGGGTTCTCTAGTTCTTCTAGTTTTGGATAATATTTCTTAATAGTATTATAATTAAATATTACCATTAATCAGTTTTTCTGCATTTTTATATGCAAATTTTTCTTGGACTTCTGGATCTAAACGTGCTATGAATGCTCTTGCATAGTTAGTTAATATTATTCCAACATCTTCATCAACAGACCATGGAGCACTCCAGCCTCTATCTGTTCCCCATAGGACTTGGTTGGGGTGTTTTTCTATAAATGCTTTCCAAGTAGAAATATCTTCATTTAGAAGAATTTCATAATCATCAAAATGCTTGATAAAATCTTCTTTTTTTGTTTCTGGTTTTAGGATCCAAGTATCTCCATATAATTCATCTACACCATAATACGCATTTGGATAATTCGTTAGTATTTCATCAATTAATTTTAGATTTTGTTTTCCATCTTCATAAGGGATTAACTGATCTCCATGCCAAATAAAGTTAATATCTGGATTTTGTTCTAATACTTTTTTAAAACTATCTTCTTGATTTTCTCCTAGGTGAAAATATATTATTAAATTATTCTCTCTAATTATTGGGTAAATTTCTTGAAGTCTTTGACTGTCTGGAGGAAGCTCTGGTGATCCTTTAGGACCTCCATGATCTCCGCGAGCATATAGACCTATTTCTCCATAGCCTTTGAAAAGATCTTGTTCTATATTAAGCATGTTCTGTAATATTTGAGATTCTACTGTTGGAAAACCATCGACTGAATCGTCATGATCGGGAGCCATAATAAACGGGACAAAATTATCGGGATACTCTTTCATTGTTCTTTTTACTAATTCAATCATTGGTTCTGAGACTTCTTTATATACTGGGAAGAATGCAAAAACTTTTTTAGTTCCCTCTTTTTCTAATGTGCATATGATGTCTGTTATTTTCGTGTTTACCCCTAATAATGGCATTTCTTCATTTGAATAATCTTGCTCTTGTTCTGATGGCGTGCTGTCTGGAATATTTGCAATATGAAAATGTGTATCTATTAATTGGCCATTGTAATATAAATCTCCAAATTTTCTATTTTCAGGAGTTATGCAGTTTTCTGTTGCTAACGCAGACTCGATTCTTTGATTCCATATTTTCTCTTCAATAGGTTGTTCTTTAGACTCTTCAGAGATAATGTTTTCTGGGCTTGATTGAACTTTAGAAGATTCTATTGTTATTTGCTTGTAAGAAATTATTGCAATAAAAATAGATACTATAATTATAATTATTAAGAACCGAGCTACTTTTTTCATGTAAGAATATATTTATTTGTTTTAATAGCTTTTCCTTTTAATGTTTTTTAATTATTGATAATTTGCATTGCCAGGGCAGTCAGTTCTCTAATTGATCTATAGCATTTAGGTTTTATCTTTGGGAAAACTTATGCAGGTTTAACTCAACATGTGGCTTATCTAGATGGTAAGAGTTTGGTAAGAGTGATTAAAATACAACAACCACCTAAAAATGAACTTATATATTTGCTTGCTAAAAGATGTAATTAGATAATATTAAATGTAGATAATATTATTGACTTTAAAGATAAGGGTCTTTTTCATCCAAGATTAGATGATTGTGTTTTGAATAATTTAAATTTAAAAGAACGAAAGCATATTATTGAAAATGAAGGAATCATTTAATCTATCGAAAGGAAATATTAATCGGATAACACAGGGCTGCTGATTTTGATAACATTTTTAAAGAATATAACTTATTATATTTAGATGAACAGAAAACTCATTATCTCTATTGTAGTTATATTCATTTTAATTGCTGGATATTTTTTATTTTTTTATAGAAGTGATTTTCAGGTTTGTTTAAACCAAGTTTGTACAGATGATATTAGATTAATGTGCAATTCTATAACTGGTGAGCGTTGGGAGGGACCTAGTAGCTGTTCTTGTAGTATTGATTCTGCTGTACTTGAGAAGAGAGGATGGGAAGGTTGTTACAACCCATTGAATGAATAAAATTTGAGATGTATATTTGTAAGTTAGTGAAATAAAGGATTTTCTACTTTAATTAGATAAAGATATATACTAGCCATACTATTTATGTTGTGTCTCCTCAACCATTGATAAGCATGGACGAAATAGTTAGAAGTTATGCTCAAGGCATGGAGAGACTCTACCTTTCTTTATATGGTTCTAAAGCAATTCCATCCCAAAGTCCCCCTATTGTTATTCTTTATCATATAGATAGAATTTATGGTGGTGTTGCTAAATCAATTCAAGGTACAATTGTTGATGTCCTTAGAGTTGCTACTCCAATGAGCAGAAAGTTCGCTGATGAGATCTATAAAACTATTAAGGGATCTGTTAAAATTGAAGTTGATTCTAGTATTCCTTTAATGACTAATCCTCGTGTTCAAGGAAATTTAATCGGTAATACTCTTCATCCTTTAGATAGAGATGGTTTTGATATTGTTAATAGGTCTATGGGTATTGAATAGACTTTAAAACTCTCTTTTTCCTTGACTTATTATGGCTAAACCTGAAATGAAAGCTCTTTTTGAAGAGCGAATGAAAAAACTGCTTACTGATGCAGAAGACTTTGCTAAATATAATAATATTATACATGAGAAGCCTCTAAATTATATTAGATGTAACACTTTGAAGATAAATTGCGATGAATTATTTGATAGACTGTCTAAAAGATGGAAAATTGTTAGACCGTTCTCTAAATATCCTGAAATAATGCTTGTTGATCAAGAACTTAAACCTGGAGAGCTTGGAAATGCGATAGAACATTTACTAGGATATTATTATATTCAAGAGGTTTGTAGTATGATGAGTGTAATTGCTTTAGATGTTAAACCTGGAGAGAGAGTTTTAGATGTTTGTGCTTCTCCAGGAAGCAAGACTACTCAAATTGCTGCAAAGATGGAAAATACAGGGACTTTAGTTGCAAATGATGTTAAGCTTGATAGACTTAGAATACTTGCTGCTAATTTAGAACGTTGTGGAGTTATGAATTCAGTTATTGTTAGAAATGATGGAGTTGGATTATGCTCTAGGCTTGGTAAAGAAGGTTTTAAATTTGATAAAATATTGCTTGATGCTCCTTGTTCTGGAGAAGGAACTTTACGAAGTTCTGCTAAAGCGTTTTTAATGTGGAATATAAAAGTAGTAGACAAACTTTCTAGGGAGCAGAAGAAGTTGATTGCAAATGCAATTAAATGTTTGAAAGTCGGAGGAACTTTAGTATATTCTACTTGTACACATTCTCCTGAAGAAAATGAATCAGTTGTGGATTTTGCTTTGAATAATTTTCCAGTTTCAATTGAAACTGTTAATTTACCTTTGAAATGTAGATCTGGAGTAGTTTCTTGGGAAGGGCAAGAGTATAGTTCTGAGATGCAGAAGACTTGCAGAATTTATCCGCAAGATAATAATAGTGAAGGTTTCTTTGTTTCAAAGATTAAGTTGTTAGAGGAAGTGAAATGATCAAAAGATTCATAATCCATTTACTTGGAATTCAATCTGCTGTTGCTGCAATTATTATTAAGAATAATAAGATACTTCTGACTAAAAGGTCTGGTTTACTTGCCGAGGGTGGTAAATGGTGTTTGCCTGGAGGAGGTATTAATAAATGGGAAAGAGCAGAAAATGCAGTCAAACGCGAGGTAATGGAGGAAGTTGGACTAAAATCTGAGAAAACTAAATTGTTTTTTGTTCATGAGGAAATTGTTGAGAGATTGAATTTGCATGCAAATGTTTTTGTTTTTGAAGTTAAAGCAATAGGTAAAATAAAAACAAATTGGGAAGTTACAGAGCATGGATGGTTTTCACGAAAAGAGATTGCAAAAATGGATTTAGCTTTTACGCATAAAGATATTGTTAATAAATACTTTAGGTTTAAAGGTGAAAAATGAAAGTTGAATTTTACAATACCAAACAAAGAAAAGAATTATTAGTGAAGCTTAATGAAAAATTTGGAGTTACTGAAATTCCTAAAATTCTTTTTGAAACTGGTAGGGAAAAAATAAGAGGTTTTTCTGGAGATTTAACAATTGATGAATTGTATACGCTTGATAGACTAACTAATATTGAATTTCTTGGTTTGTATTTATTCAAACATGAACTTGGATATTTGCGTCTTGGTTTTGATGGTGCTTTGCTTTTGAAAGATCAAATTGTTAAAGGTTTTGTTTCTATTGATGAAAAGCAACTTGAAAAATGGATGACTGGACATAATTTAGATGTTTCTGTTGAAAGAGGAATTTATGTTATTAAACATGAAGATGATGCCTTTGGATGTGCTATTTCGAATGGGAAACATTTAATTAATTTTGTTCCAAAAGAAAGAAGAATTAGAAGAGGGAGTTAAATATTATTTTAACTTGCAAGGCTTGGCAAGAGTTAATTCTATAAAGGACGATTTTTAATTTGAATTATGGATAAAACTGTTATTGATAAAATCTTGAAGGCAGGTAAAATTGCTCAAGAATTGAGAAGATATGCTAGAGAGATAGTTGTTAAGGGAAAGAGTTTATTTGAGATAGCCACTCTTATCGATGATAAGATTCATATTATTGGTGCAAAACCTGCTTTTCCTGTTAATTTGAGTATAAATGAAATTGCTGCTCATTATACTCCTTCTGTTGGAGATGATTTTGTTGCTCACGGTCTTTTGAAGGTTGATATTGGAATTTCTGTTGATGGCTATATTGCAGATACAGCTTTTAGTGTTGACCTTGATAATTCTGAAATTAATAAAAAACTAATTGAGGCTGCAGAGAGTGCTGTTAATACTTCTGTTTCAGAATTTGCTGTTGGTAGGAAGTTAACTGAAATTGGTGGCAAAATTAGTGAAGCAATTTCTAAGTTTGGATTTACTTCAATTGCAAACTTGTCTGGACATAGTATTGAAAGATTTGTGGTTCATGCTGGTTGGACTGTCCCTAATTATGATTCTGGCCAGACAGATGAACTTGAGGAAGGACTTTATGCTACAGAACCATTTGCTACTAATGGGCATGGTAGGGTTCGTGATGGTGGGAAGTCAGGAATATTTAGAATAGATGCAGATGTTCCTGTTAGAGACAGATTTGCTCGTGAAGTCTTGAATTGGATTGCAGATGAATACAAAACATTGCCATTTGCTTCTAGATGGGTTCATAAAAAGTTTGGTACCCGTGGTATGCTTGCTTTAAGACAATTAGAACAAGCAGGAGTGTTGTATCAATATCCTCAACTTGTAGAAGTTTCAGGTGGAAAAGTTGCACAAGCTGAACATACAGTTCTTCTTTTGGATAGTGGTGAGAAGTTTGTGACTACGAGGGAATAAATTATTTTCTATACTTAGGATCAACATAAGTATCACTAAATGGGATCATTAAAAGTTCTTTAAAAGTCATTAATCTTGTTTCGTATCTAATTTTTTCTACAGGTAGTACTCTTTCATTTCGTTCTGGTTCATTTTCAACTCTTGGGTTTTGTGATGGAGGGGAATTTCTCCATTCATCTAATCCTAACGGTTGAAAAGGTGCTAGTGCCCATCTACATGAATATCTTGTTCTTTGAGCCATATTAACTATAATATTACTTAATTTATATTTTATATAAAGATTTGCATTCTTAACTAGCATACAATGGCCCGAGGTCTAGGCCTCCAATCTTTGCCTTCTTCAAATAATGTTCTTCTATTTTTTTATAACGTTTTGCTGTGTCTTCAGATACAGAAGGTTTTACTTTTGCAAGAGCTTCATCAAAATCTGTAACTGTTACTATTTTTGTTTGAATATTCTTCCTTAGTGCTATTATTGCTGCTTCTCTTACGAAACTTTCAATGTCTGCTCCAACAAATCCTTCTGTTTTTTTGACTAAGTAATGGATTAATTTATCTCTATCTGATAAGTCTTGTATATTTACAATTTCATCTTTTTTGTTATCTTGAGGGTTTGATATGTGATTGAAGCTTGCTTCTTTTCCGAAATATTTTTCTATTTCTTTTATTTCTTCTTTTGTAGGAACTATAGGCATCTTTTGTGTATGAATATCTAATATTTTTTCACGGCTTTTTTGATCTGGAATATCTACTAGAAGGATTCTATCGAATCTACCTGGTCTCATTAGCGCTGCATCTAACATATCTGGACGATTGGTTGCTCCAATCACTACAACATTCTTCAAATCTTCAATACCATCCATTTCTGCAAGCATTTGATTTAGAACTCTTTCAGTTACTTTTGAACCCATTTCCATTCCTCTTTTTCCTGCTAATGCATCTATTTCATCAAAGAAAATTACGCATGGAGAAACTTGTCTGGCTCTTTCAAATACTTTTCTTACTCCTTCTTCCGATTTACCGACCCACATGCTTAAAAGACTTGGACCTTTGATATTGATGAAGTTTGCTTCTGATTCTTTTGCAACTGCTTTTGCTAAAAGAGTCTTACCTGTTCCAGGAGGTCCATATAATAGAATTCCTCTTGGAGGACTAATTCCGAGTCTTTCAAAACTTTCTCTATGTTTTAGTGGCCATTCAACTGCTTCTCGCAATTCTTGTTTTATATTATTTAATCCACCTATATCATCCCATTTTACATTTGGAGTTTCTACTAAAACTTCTCTCATAGCACTAGGACGAACGACTTTCAGGGCTGCTTCAAAGTCTTCTTTTCCTATAATCATTTTCTCAAGAGCTTCTTGAGGAATTTCTTTATCTTCATCTAAATTTAAATCTGGTAAAGCCTTTCTTAATACTGACATTGCAGCTTCTTTTGCCAAAGATTCCAAATCTGCGCCTACAAATCCATGAGTTTTTGCTGCTAGTTCTTCTAAATTAACATCTTTTTTCATAGGCATTGCTCTTGTGTGAATTTTTAGAATGTTTAATCTACCTTTTTTATCAGGTACTGAAATTTCTAATTCTCTGTCAAACCTTCCTGGACGTCTCAATGCAGGATCTATTGAGTTAATTCTATTTGTTGCACCTATTACTATTACTTTGCCTCTTGAATTTAGACCATCCATCATAGTTAATAATTGTGAAACAACTCTGCGTTCTACCTCTCCTTGAGTTTCTTCTCTTTTAGGAGCTATTGCATCTATTTCATCAACGAAAATTATGGATGGTGCATTCTTTTCCGCTTCTTCAAATAAATCTCTTATTTTCTTTTCTGACTCTCCATAAAACTTTGACATGATTTCAGGACCATTAAGTAAAATAAAATTAGCTTCTGACTCGGTTGCAACTGCTTTTGCTAAAAGAGTCTTACCTGTTCCAGGAGGTCCATATAATAGAATTCCTTTTGGAGGTTCTATCCCTAATCTATCAAATACTTCTGGATGTTTTAGCGGGAGTTCTACCATCTCTCTTATTTTTCTTATTTCTTCACTTAAGCCTCCAATGTCTTCGTAGTTTACTTCAGGTATTGTTTCTTCTTCTACATTTGTTGCTTTTGGATGTATTGCTAGTTCTGTTTCTTCAGTTATTATTACTGCTTGAGCTGGATTAGTGGACACTATTTTAAATCTTATATTTTGGAAACCCATCCCACCTAAACCTCTGTTAAATAAATCATTTAAATCTTCAAATGCTTCTTGCATATCTTGCATTAAATCTCTTCTTCTTTGAGTCCCACCTAATGAAACTAAATCTCCTTTTTCAACTGCTCTTCCTAAAAGCCCTGACTTGAATGCTTCTGGATCTCCTTGAACCATTATACCTTGTTGTGCAGGAGCTATAGTTACTTTTTTAGCTACCTTTATGTTAGCTTTTTTTATAGAAACTTTTTCACCTATTCCCGTTTTAGCGTTTTTTCTTGTTAGACCGTCTATTCTTATTATTCCTTCTCCTATATCTGCAGGATATGAACGGTCTATTATTGCAACTGTTTCTCTTTCACCTTGAATTGAAACTATGTCTCCTCTGTTTAAACCAAGAGCACGCATTACTTCAGTGTCTATTCTAGCAATTCCTTTATAGGCATCGTCCTGTAATGCTTCTAAAACTTTTAATTTGATTAATTTTGGTTGTTCAGGCATTTACCAATTTTCCTCCCTTTCTTGTCCAAATCTTAGGCTTAGCTTGTGCATGTCTTCAAAGCATAGTCTTACCATGTTATCCATCATTTTTTCTTGATTTTGAAGTGTTTTAAAACTATCTTCTTTAGAAACGCTTCTAGCATCTAGAAAACCAAATTCAAGATTTTTTTGATGTTGTATAAATTCTACTATTTCTTTGGGAATACTTATTGCATGACTATTTCCTATAACTCTTAGCTTAACATTGTAAGTCTTATCTTTTAAGCTGTTAAAATTTTGCATACTGTTTAAGTCTGCTGGGTGAATTATTTGATCTTTACAATTTTTACATACTACTGCTCTAAGCTCTAATCCGTTTTTAGTTACAATAGTTTTTTCCATTTTTCTATCGCATTTCCTGCAAAGTATTGTGTTGTCAAATATATCTATCATGTGTATCTTTTATGTATATCCTAATAGGGATATACTATTTAAATATTTGTATGATCTTTGAAGTAAAATAGATTTTTAAATATGAGATTGTTTTATCTTTCGTGAATAAGATTTTTAGTAGTCTTAAAAAGTTTTGGGTCTTTCTTAAAAAAGATACTTGGCAGTCTTGGATAGTTTCTTTAGTTCTTGCTTTTATTTTGATAAAATTTATTTTTTTCCCATTTCTTAGTTGGACTTTCGCTACACCATTGCCACTTGTAGTTGTTGAAAGTTGTTCTATGTATCATCAAGATGATTTTGAATCTTGGTGGTTAAGAAATGGAATCTGGTATGAAGAGCACGGAATAACTAAAGAGGATTTTAGTAATCTGAAATTTAAAAGTGGATTAAACAAGGGAGATATTGTTCTAGTTTCTGGTCGTGGAAGCTATGATAAGGGAGATATTTTAATATTTAACTCACAATATAGGTATCCTTTGATTCATAGAATTGTAAGAGTGGATCCTTATGACACTAAAGGAGATAATAATTTTGCGCAGTTACCTGGAGAGTTAAGTATAGAACAAGATCAATTTGTTGGAAAGGCTATTGGCAGAGTTCCTGGTTTAGGATGGATAAAACTAATTTTCTTTGAAGCTGCAAGACCAAGTGATCAGAGAGGGTTCTGTAAATAAGGTAGAAGAAGTTGTTAAAGAAATAAGTAATGCTCGAGATAGGGGTGCAATAATCTTTACAATGTGCTTTAATCTATTAATCTTTTAGAAACCGAAACATTAATATACTTTTAACCTATCCAATCTTAACTTTTGAGTGTTATGGAATTTTGTTCAAAATGCGGGGGAATATTGCTTATTGAAGGCGATAAAGCTCCTTCTTGCGCTAAATGTGGCTATCGTCACAAGGGAAAACTGAAGTTACAGGCTTCTGAGAAAATGGCTGTGCCTGAAAGAGTTGCTGTTGTTAATGAGGCTGATTTGAATACTTATCCTGTTGTTGAGATCAAATGTCCTTCTTGTAAATATAAAGAAGCTTACTTTTGGACAATGCAGACACGTTCTTCTGATGAACCAGAGACTAAATTTTACAAGTGTGTAAAATGTGAGCATACTTGGAGAGTTTACAGATAATTCTTTTTGTGTCTCAATGTCTCTTGACATCGTGAGCATCCAAAAATCTAGCACCAATTAAAAACACACACTTTAGTTTGTGGTGCATCAATTTTTTGATATTGCTAACGTTTAAAAATCGTCTTTTGTTTTGGAAATCAGAGATTTTCATCCTCTCTTGTTGCGAAGTTCCTCGGCTTAAGACCTGCGGACTTTCTCGCCGTGGAGTATGAAAAGCTACGGCCTCGTAGCTCAGCCTGGTTTAGAGCACCGGCCTTTTAAGCCGGGTGTCGGGGGTTCAAATCCCCTCGGGGCCATTTTGTATCCAGTAAGAACTCCTTCGTAATTTGTTTGGATTTAAAATATAATACAGATTGATTTTTGACAAGATTAATCAGAAATTATTCTCTTAATATTATCTATGCTATTTGCCACTTCTTCTCCTCTCTTCGTTAATTTGATTAATTTTATTCTTCCTTTCTTTTCAAATACAACTAATTCTAGCTTTTCTAACATCTGTAAAATTTTAACTGCATGGCTATATGTACAATCAACTTCTTTAGCTAAAATAGAACCATATCTTGCTCTTGTTAATTTTTTAAGTGAAACTAGCATTAGGGCTGGTTTTCTTCTGAAGAAAACGTCAAAACTATCTTTTGGTTTTTGTGTCATTTTATGATATATCTTTTACAACCTCTATATTCCAACCAGTATATCGCTTTTAAGTCTTTCTGCTAGATTGTTATCTTATTTAGTAGTTATTACGTTTCACTTTTTTTAAGGAACCTTACTTAGGAGATTTTATATTCTATTGAATTTATTGTCTTTTGTGAATAAGAAGATAAAGATACTTGCTGCATCTGATTTACATGGAGATAGTAGACTTACTAAAAAATTAGCTTTGCGCGCTGAAAAAGAAAATGTAGATTTAGTTGTTTTATGTGGAGATTTGACTGGATTTGGAGAGAGTAAGGACTTAATTAAGCCATTTAAAGATAAGAACCAAAAAGTTTTGTTGTTACCTGGAAACTGGGATTCATTTGCAACAACTGATTTTCTTGCTCAACTTTATGGGGTTACTAATATTCATGGATATAGTGCAGTTTATGGAGGGGTCGGGTTTTTTGGTGCTGGAAGTGCTTCAACTGCTCTTGGTCCTAGATCTGGAATTTCTGAACGTGAATTACTTAATACATTAGAGAAGGCTCATTCAGGACTTAAAGGGATTGAAAAAAAAGTTATGCTTACTCACATGCATCCCTCTGGTGGAATTTCAGAGGCAACTGGTTTTAAGGGAAGCGATTCGATTACAAAGGCAGTAAAAAAATTTAAGCCTGATTTGCTTTTGCATGGGCATATCCATGAGACTTTTGGGATGGAAGATAAAATTGGAAAGACAAGAGTCTTTAATGTTGGAAGAGAAGGTGTGATTCTTGAAATTTGATTTTTTGCTTTTTGATATACTAAAAAAATTGTCTCTGTGAGGGTGAGGCGCGAAGCGCCGAACTGCGCCGACAATGTTTATAAATTGAATTGCTTTTTGCATAAAGTGAGGATTGACTAATTTTATGATTCAAAAAAAATACTTTTTATCAAGAGTACCTTTGTACTACAGTTTGCCTATGCTTGTTATTTGCATGGTTTCTCTTTTGATTTTAGTTTTACTTTTTAGAATAGAATACCAAGATTTACTTTTACAGCCTTTTCCAGTAAATGCGATAAACGTTAGCTCTTGTGGTGTTTTGAGTCAAAACAATGCTTATTATTTTGTTAATCAGACCCTTAGTACAACTTCATTTGCTCAAAACACTTTTGGAGCTTGTCTTCTCATAAATGGTACTAATATTCTTGTAAATGGGAATTTAAATAATATAATTGGTGAAAATGGATTGGTTTTTAATGCTATTAATATTACTGGACTAGGTGTTACAGTTACTGGATTTAACATAAGTGGTACTTCTCAATCTATTCTTCGTAATGCCATTATATCTACTGGAAATCAAGTTATAATAAACGGTAATTATATTTCTAATGTTATTGAAAGCGCTATAAATTTGAAGAATAGTTTGAATAGTGTGATCGTTAGTAACTCAATATTTAATTCTCTTTATGGAATATATCTTGATAATTCTAATTATACTGTAGTCGTTGAAAATTCAATTGTAAATCCTAGTTCTTTGAATTCTAAAGGAATTTATTTGCTTTCTAGTCAGAATAATTATCTTAATCGTAATTTTATTGAATTGACTAATTATTCATTGACACTATGGTATTCGAGCCAGAACACAATTGAAAATAGTTCATTTTTAGAACCTATTTATGTGGGAATATTCTCCGTTGGAGGTGAATCTAATTATATTACAAAGACAGATATAATAAATCCTCATCAAAATGGTATAATTGGCTTTGTTACAGGTCTTTTTGAGATTAATCAATTAAATGTTATTAATGGTAGTCAAATATATTATGATTTAGAGTTTAATGATCCTTACTTTCCGACATATACAAATGATATTATTATAATAAAAAATAGCTCAATTGGTTCTTATAGATTCAATAATACCCATTTAATTTATACTGATATCAATAACTTTACTAAAATAAACTTTAATAATCTGTTATCCACTTCTGGAAGTAATTTGAGCGATCATATAAGAGTTAATCCTAATTATGCCGAGATTAAATCTAATTTAAACCCTGGATTAAATAGGTCTGCCTTGATTACTTTTTCCGGTTTACCGATTAATATTACTAACCAAACTATTTATCGTGATGGTGTTCCTTGTCTTTCAAATATTTGTAGTATTATTAATTTTAGTAATGGGACTATTATGTTTAATGTTACTGGATGGACTAATTATACATTTGGCAATCTGACTGTTCAAACACAACCTCAACAATCATCTCAAACTATGACTATTAATGAACCAGATAGTAATGATCAATATTCTTATGGAACTTCATTTCCTGTTACATTTGATGTGGATCTTAGTGTAAATGGGAGCGTTAAATTCAGTTTGAATAATGGAAGTACTAATACTACAATGAACACCACAAATAATTTAGACTTTACTTATTCTCAAAGTCAGCTTGCTTTAGGAAATTATACATTTATTGCATATGCTAATTTCTCTAATGGAACTAGGATAACTGGCTTTGTGAACTTTAGAGTTGTTAATACTACTGGGTCAACTACGGGTTCAGGTTCTAGTTCTGGAAGTGGATCTGGTTCGGGTAGTGGTTCTAGCAGTGGAAGCTCTTCTGGATCGACGGGAGGATCCACTGGTTCTAATAATTCATTTAATTCTACTTCTGGAACTACTGGGGGAATACAAATAGGCGGAGACCAATCGAGTTCTAATACTTCTCTAAAAAATATAGTCTATTGGTTGCTTATTTCAGTTATTTCTATCATGATCTTAATTCTTTTAATCCTGATATTAAGGACTATTCATGATAAGAAACTTTCTAATAAATTAACATCACCTAATGTCCTGTCTAAAATTCCTGTTTCTAAATCTGGATTGATTAGCAACCTTAGATAGCAATTTAAAATAGTTTTTTTTGTTTTAAATTAGTTATATTTTCGACTGATGTATTGAAGAAATGCAGGATAGTGTTTGCAATAGGAGTTATTTGTTTTTCTATATAATGTTCATAGTCTATTTTATGTTTAAGTTTTTGTATTGGTTCTGGACCATTTTCAGTTATATAATACTCAACTATGTTTGACTCCATACTATCTAAAAGTCTCGCTGCTTTAACGTGTGGGGGTGTTGTTTTGGTATATTGGTCTAGATTTTTTCTTATAGATTTTCTATAAATTAACTTTGAGTCTATTTTTCCTT
Source organism: Nanobdellota archaeon (assembly GCA_038045705.1). GTDB lineage: Archaea > Nanobdellota > Nanobdellia > Pacearchaeales > GW2011-AR1 > SICU01. The sequence continues at coordinate 90,711 of JBBSXO010000003.1, read as the reverse complement.
GATTTATCTTTTTAATATATTCTTTTATAAATTGTATTGGATCTTCTTTATGGAATATTTTATTTAGTAGCTCAAGTTGAAAGTCTTTTGCCGCTTCGGTCCAGTCTCCTCTTATTGCTTCTAGACCAACTACTTCTAAGGATTCTTTTCCATTTGTCTCTACAAGTCCAGCATACCTTTTTTTGGAACCTGTTTCAATTTTAGCATTTCTGACTTTTGGAAGCATAAATGCTTTGTAATATTTTTTGAATTCTAGTTCAAGATATGATTTTCTATCATATTTTTCTTTTATATAATTATTATAAAAATCATTTATGTACTTTTGAATTATATCACCTGTTTCTACTTGATATTTTTTAGATTTTAATCTCACAAAAATCGAATCGGTATCTGAATATATTATATCTAAACCTTTTTCTTCTATCTTTTTTGCAGTTAGTCTTATTATTTCTTGACCAAAATGAGTTATTGCATTTGCCATATTTAAACTGAAATATCTGCAGTTAGGAGATGCTAAAACTCCAAAAAAAGAATTCATTATTATTTTTATTGCATAACTTGATAATTCTCTTGACTCTTTTTTTGCTCTCTCTCTTTCATTATGTAACTTTTCAATTATATCTGGCAAGATTCCATTTTCATTTTTAAAATAAGCTTTGTTTGGTGATTCTATGGAATTTTTTTCTTTTTTTTCTAACATTGATATGGGGTCTATGTTAAAAGTCTTAATTATCGAAGGATATAGAGATTTGAAGTCCAAAACTATTACATTTTCGTAAATTCCAGGTTTTGGTTCCATTACATAACCTCCCTTTATTCTCTCTTCTTTTTTTGTATAGTGTAGGGTCGGCGAAACAAACCCTCTTTTTCTTGCTTCTCTAAGATACAATGAATCAAAAGCAATGATGGATCCAGTTAGTTTGTTTAAAGGGAGTCCTGTAAGCATAGTTCTTTCAATTGCTAAATCAAGTATTTTTGTTTTTGTTAGAATATTATAAGCTAATTTACAATCTTGAATATTGTATTTTACTAGTTTTTCTTTGTCTTTTTCATATAATATATTTATTTCATCATGTCTATCTTTTCCACTTATGAGTTTTCCTTCTCCAAGCATTGCTTGAGAAACGTCTTCTAATGTATAGGATTCAAATTCTTTATTTTTTATAGAAGGTGCCTCTTTAATGAATGGGTCTTTTATTAGGTTTAAACCATCTAGAACCTGTCTTCCTGGAATGTTTATTGTTGAACTCCTGAAAAAATTGCTTTCTATTTTTATTCTTGCATTTTCATTTGTTCTTCCTAAATCAAATGAAATGTTATGTTCTTCAAACTTCTTTTTTAAATAGTTTAAATCAAAATCAATTACATGCCATCCAGTGATTATGTCTGGATCAAATCTTTCTATCTCTGACTTGAATTTTCTCAATACTTCTTCTTCTGTTTTGCAAATTATTGCATTTTTTACTTGTTCATTACTTAATATAAAACTTTTTTCGTATTCATGACTATAAAGACCTATACAAAATAAATCTCCATTTTTCTTGTTGGTTTCTATATCTAAGGATATTACTTTTAAAGGTATATTTGCCTTTGATGGTTGGATTTTTGTGTCTTTAAAGATTACATCTACTTTTTCAGAAGGCTCTGTTTCTCCAGTGATTTCTATTGTGCTGTAAATATCATTATCTATTAAATATCTTAAAGTTGGGCTTAAATCTGACTCATAAGTGTTTAATTCTTTTTGATGAATTGCTTTTACTATTTTGGTTAGTTCAGTTTTGTTTTCATGGCTGATTTTGACAACTTTTTCTTTTTCTTTATTTACTAGCTTTGTTTCTTCGACTTTTGCTTTTTCTAGAACATTTTTTGCTTTTGATAAATCTTGTTCTCTTATGTAGAAATAAGGTGTGAATGGAATTATTGTTGCAAATGACTTTTGATTTTCTAGACGTCCAAAAATCTGTATATAAGTTTTATCATCCCTATTTGTTGATGATATGCTTACTATGTGAGCTTTCATTATTTTCTTAAATATAAGAGGTTTTTAATCTAATCGTTGGATCTTAATATAATGGTATTGTTTAAAAGAGATGATTTGTAAATTTATTGATGAGTCGTATTAATAACAATACTTATTTGAGAACAGTTTATAGATTAGCTTTTGGAGAACTTGATAAAGACGATGATGGGCATTTTCGTAAAAGGGATATTATTAAACAAATTGAAAGAATTAGAGACGCTGGTTACACTGGAAATTATGATGGTTTGAATAGAATGACTCAGGAAGATCTTTTGACTTTTCTTTTAGAAACTCGAGAGAAGATTAAAAATGATTTTCTTCGTCCTAGAACATAGATTGATGTTATTACTTTATAGTAAAATTTATAAAACTAAACTTATTGGATATTTGATGAAAAGAAAGGAAATAGGATTAAATCTGTTAGATAGAGAAGCTTTTGGTGAAAATTTTACCGAAGATCCGGGTAACGGACTTTCTAGGAGAGTTAAGAGAAAGACTATGAAAGTGGTTCGTTCTTTAAATCGTTTAGAGGATTATAGTGAATTTGCATTTGATGATCCTAATGAATATGTGGTTCAAGCTGTTTTAGGTTTTGGAGATACTGAAGTTACAGGTAGTCTGGCTAGAAGTAGACTTTCCCAAATTGAAAGTATGCCTTTTAAAATTCCTCCTCGCAGTTCTGATAAAGAATGTATTCGTTTGTATTGTCTAGTTAGAAAACATGTTATAGATTATCATCAGGAAAATCAAACAAGAGGATATGCTTCAGACTAAATTATGAAGTACCTTAATTTTTATTAACTCATTGTATTAAGCTATTTTATGGGTTTACAAATTGGTAATTTAGTTTCTCGAAAGGAAGTAGCTTTTAAAGATTTGAAGGGTAAGACTATTGCAGTAGATGCTTTCAATGCAATTTATCAGTTTCTGTCTAGTGTTAGGCAACCTGATGGAACACCTTTAATGGATTCACTTGGAAATGTTACTAGTCATTTATCTGGATTGTTTTATAGAAATATAGCATTGCTTGTTGAAGGTCTTAATCTTATTTATGTTTTTGATGGTGAATATCATATTCTCAAAGGAAAAACTCATGAAATTAGACAAATTGCTAAAGATTTGGCTACTGAAAAATATGAATCTGCTGTCGAAGAAGAAGATGTAGAAGGAATGTCGAAATATGCTCGTGGTTTTTCAAGACTTGATGATAAAATGATTGCTGAAAGTAAAGAATTACTTGAAGCGATGGGTGTCTCAGTTTATCAAGCTCCTGGAGAGGGAGAAATGCAAGCCTCTGAACTTGTAAAAAATGGATATGCTTATGCTGTTGCTTCTCAAGATTATGATGCTTTAGTTGTTGGAGGAACAAGATTAATTCAAAATTTGACTTTATCTCGTAAGAGAAAGACTGTTTCTGGCTTTGTTTATATTGCTCCTGAAATGATTGAATTTGAAAATGTAATTAATCAACTTGGAATTACAGGGGATCAGCTTATTTGTTTAGCTATTTTAGTTGGAACTGACTTTAATCCTGGAGGTGTTAAGGGAATAGGTCCTAAAAAGGCACTTGCATTAGTTAAACAGAAGATACATCCTGTCTCTATTTTTGAAGAAGTTATTGAGAGACATGGAGATTTAGGATTTAACTGGAGAGAGATATTTGAAATTTTTAAGAAACCGAATGTTTCAAAGCACAAAGTTGTATTTCCCAAATTTGATGAAAATAAGATTAAGGAGATACTTGTTGAAAGGCATGAGTTCTCTGCTGAGAGAGTTGAGAATCAGCTTGTTAAACTTCGTGAGCTTCATTCTAAGAAAGGGCAGATGAGTTTGTTTTAGTATAGAAATTGATATATAGTTATTTCATTTTGAGATTTGATGGATTATAATGCTCAAAAAAAAGAAATTTATACAAGAAAGGTCTTAAATGAGCTTGACAAATTTACTTTAGAATTTGTTAAAATATTAGAGAAATTTACGGATTATGTTATTGTTTCTGGATATGTATCTATTTTGCTTGGAAGAACGAGAGCTTCTGAAGATGTTGATTTGTTAGTTCCTGAGATGAATTTTGAAAAATTTGATGAAATTTTTGTTGAGCTTGAAAAAAACAATTTTGAATGTATTAATACTTCTATTTCAAAGGATGCATTTAGTATGCTTGATTATCATTCAATTGCTTTTTCCAGAGCAGGTATGCCAGTACCTCATATGGAATTTAAAAAAATAATAAACGATATCCAGAAAGAAGCACTTAATGGAAAATTAAAGGTTGTATTGGATAAGGATACAACTAATCTCTATATTTCTCCTTTGGAACTGCAGATAGCTTACAAACTTTCTCTTATTTCAAAAGGAGATTTTGAAGAAATAAGTTCTGATAAGGACTTTGAAGATGCAAAACATCTTTATACTTATTTCAGAGATGGACTTAACATGAAAAAACTTATTTATTATGTTAATTTGTTTAAAGTGCAGGAGATGTGGAAATGGTTGCAAAAGTAGATCCTAAAAATATATTTGTTGATTTTCCTGTCAATAATGATAAAACCAGAAACTTCAGAAGCAGAATTTGGTCAATAAAATATTGGGCTGAGTTTATGAAATTAAATTCTGATGAAGTCTGGAGCAAGGGACAAGCAGATTTGATTGATTCGCAGTTTATCAAGGCAGATGAATTTTACAAAAATCTTGTGAAAACTGAAAAAGGTCGTGAGGTTTTGAAGAGATTGAATGAAGATAGATTAAATAAGTTTAAGACGAAGAAAGAGTTGAGGAGTTTGTTTTAAGATACTGTTAGCTTATCTGGGTATGCTTGTTCAGTTGTCTTTTTTCTTATTTGTTTGATTCTTAATGTTTTCAGCTTCTATTCTAAGAACTTCTCTATCTCTTTCTTGTTGTTTCTTTGCTTCCTTTTCTTTGAGTCCTTTCCATAATTTCTTGGTTTTTTCAGATAAAACTACTAATCCTATTGAAATTATTAAGACTATTCCGGCAGATATTTTATTTGTTATAATTATTCCTAATAAATTAACTGTTTCTCTAATAATTCCTGCTAGTCCGATAAGTGAAGTAATTGCAAATGAACTTAATATTGAATAAATATTATTTTTAAAGAAAATTTTAGTAGGTGGTAGAATTAGAAAGAAAAGGATTAACCAAATCAGAAATGATATCCAAAAACCCCATGAAAAAGAATAATTAACCCCTAGAACAAGATTCCAGAATGGATTGACTTTTTTTATCCAATCATTTGCTTTTATTATTGCTCTTCCCGGACTTGTTTTATTTAAGAAGTATAGACTTTCTTTTGCGATTAATTCATTTCTAAAATCTTTATTGTTTACTTTCCTTATGTTATCAGCGACATCTTCTAGTTTTCCAGTATTATCTTCAATTTGTTTTTCAGTATCTTCTAGCGCTGCTTTTACTCCTGTCAAAACTGAAAATAAGACTATAATTAATATTATTAATAATACTTTCTTTGATTCCATATATAATTCAGTTATTTATTTGATTTAAACTTTAGTAATTGTATAAATCGATTCAATAAGATTTATAAAGTTCTTATTTCTTTGGTATTCATGGTGAGGTTTAATCGTGCTTTTCAATTGTTTTCTATCTTTCTTGTATTGGTTCTGATTGCTTCTCCATTAATTTCAGCTCAGCAATCTTCTACTAATTCAATTAATGAATTTTTTAGAAGCATAACTGCCGATGCTAAAGAATTCTTCCTTAGATTAACGGATTATAGAAATAACGATAACTTGACGATTACTGTTTTGTTCTTCATACTTGTCTTTATGGTTATTGGGTCTATAATAAATGTAATCCCTTTATTTGCTAAAAGGGATGTGTTTACTAGAACTATTCTTTCTTTGATAATTACTACACTTTCAGTTATGTTGATTCCTCCAGAAATTCTTAGGCTCGCGGTTAATCCTTATTCTGCTTTAGGGCTTGTTATAATTACGGCTATACCTTTCATTTTCATGTTTACTTTTGTTCATGCTACAATAAGAAATGTATTCTTTAGACGTGCATTATGGGCTCTTTTTGTTCTTTCTTTTCTTATCTTAGGAATTTATAATCTATATGGGTCGAATCTTGAAGATTCGAAGACTTGGTATTCTTTAGTTTATTTTGTTGGTTGTCTTTTAGCTGCAGGCATGATTTGGAAAGGAGAAGAATTAGAATATAGAATTTTTAAGGGGAAGCTTGGTGGTGATGGATCCGAAGCTAGAAAATATCTTCAAGAGCGTAGGCTTCAAATGGCGTTTGATAGGCAACGTGCCTCTATAGAACTTGGAGTTGACGAAGCTAAGCTTGGAAGTAGAAAACTTTCTTAAGGAGTTAGAATGCTCTTTAAAAAATTTAAAAATGTTTTGAGTTTAATTTTATTATTCCCTTTAGTTTCTGCTCAAACTTCTGAGACTATTCCATTTTTTAGCGATCTAGGTAATTGGTTCACCAATACTCTTTCTTTCTTATTTAGTACTCGTGAGATTGCCACTAAATTCTTGTTTAGTATTCTTTTGTTTATGGTTTTATACACTACTGTGGATGTAGTCTTTAAACGAAAGTGGTATTTTACTATTGGGATGACTGCAATTGTGACAGTCTTATCTGTTGTTTTGACTCCTGATGATCTTCTTTCTGCAGTTCTTACTAATTATGGAGCTTTGGGTAGTGCTATACTAACTATTATTCCTCTTTTGATCATTTTGATATTTACTGTTAGAATACAGAGTGCTTTAGTTGGAAGAGTTTTATGGATGTTTTATGCTTTGTATTATTTTGGATTTTTATTATATATGACTTTAAGTGGATCTGAGCCATTCTTTTCTGCAAGTCATATTCCTTATTTTGGTGCTATTATTGGAGGAATATTCATGTTTTTCTTTATTCCTGCAATAAGGGAAGCAATATTCAAAGGAGAATTAAGTCAAATTAAACAGGAAGGAAGGATTGTTGCATCTCGTGCTAAGTTGTTGCATAAACTTCAAAAAGAAGAACTTAAAGCATATGACGTAGAAGAGGATAACAAAAAATGAATTTTGAAACAAATAATTATCTTTATAAAGATTGTCTGAGTTGACTCCTGATGAGGCGGTTGCTTTCGTTATCTTTGTTTTTTACTGTTGCGTTCAGTTTTTTTGTTAGTGCTCAATCAGATGTTTTTCCTAGAACGCGAGATTTTTTTTCTGGCCTATATGGTAATTTAATTGAACCTCTTTTTGTTTTTTTGCTTGGACCTGAAGTTGGACCAGGCAATAGTGAAATATTTTTTGCTAAGATTCTATTATTCTTAGTAATTGTTTCTGTAATATGGATTATTCTTGGGAGAATGCCTCTTTTTACACATAATCGTTCGACAGTTGGTTTTGTTTCGATTGTTGTGTCTCTTTTAGGTGTTAGATTTATTTCTGCGGAATGGGTAAATGCAATATTATTACCTTATAATACTTTAGGGATTGCAGTAGTAAGTGTTCTTCCTCTGGCTATTTACACTTATTTTGTATATAGTGCTATTGGAAGTAAGACTCTTCAAAGAGCTGCTTGGATTGTTGCGGGATGTGTCTTTATCTTTTTGTATTGGACGCGTCTTGATGATCTGGGAACAAAAGTTGCTTGGGTCTACGGTCTTTGTGCTGGCGCTTGCATAATCACATTTTTCTGTAATAATATTATTAATATGACTCTTAATAAAATTAAAATTGAGAGTATGTATTCTGAGGTAAATGAAAAAACTAAGACACATTATAGAAGGGAACTAATTCAATTAGAAGAGGATTATAGGACCGGAGCTATAACTGACCAGAATTTTTACGATCGTCAAAAAGCAAAAATTGTGAGGAAAATAGAGGACTTAACTTAAGATAAGTTTTATAACCTCTTTTGTTTTTATTTGATTATGAGTAAAGTTGCGTTTGGATTGTTTTTCCTTGTTTTGGTGTTAGTTCCTTTTGTATCTGCTCAATACTATGGTGGTGGATTTTGGTATGGGACTGAACAAGTTATAGATTCTATTGTTCAGAATTTAGAACCTATCTTTAGAGTTTTACTCGGTGGAAATGATTGGACAGGATATCTTCTTTTTGAGAAGATATTATTGTTTATTCTTATATCTATAATTGTCGGAGTTATTTTAGGAAACTTACCTTTCTTTCAAGGCTTCAAACATAAGGGTATATTGAGATTAGTTGCTATAATCATTGGGTTGCTAGGAGTTAGAAACTTGAATTATATTTGGATTGGAACTATTCTAGTACAATATCAAGTTTTGTTTATTGCTATTGCTGGAATACTTCCTTTTATGATATATTGGTATTTTGTTAAAGATTTGGACGGGTGGTTACGTAAAATGGCTTGGGTATTTTATGCAGTTATTTATTTTGGTTTGTGGGCAACTACTGAGTTGACTGCTTATTCAGAAGTTTATTTGTGGGGTGCGATTGGATCTTTAATTTATGCTTTCATCTTTGATACATGGGTTTCTCGTTGGTTAGAGTTAAACTCTATGAGAAAAGGCAACAAATCGCAATTAGTTAGTGCTATTGCTAACATTAGTGAAGAAGTTGCTAGAATTGAAAGACTCTTGGATGCGGGACATTATAGAGGGGCTAGGGCTGAAAATATAGCTAAAGAACAAATTAAGAAACTAGAAAAGAGGGCAACTGAATTACAAAAAGGACTTTAACAACTGAATCTATTTTTACTTTTTTATGGAATGGTAGATTATGTTTGTTGCTAAAGTTTAAATAGTTATTTTTTCATACAACTGTATGAAAAAATATAACATTGATTCTGGAGAGGTTCTTGTCTTAATTGCTTTGAAGTGGTTTGTTGAAAATCCTTATGATGAAATATATATAAGGGAATTTTCTCGTGTTTTAAAGATTAGTCCTAATTCTGCACAAAGGTTTCTTAACTTATTTTTGAGGAATAGATGGATTAATGAAATTAAAAGAGGTAATTTAAGATGTTTCAAGTCAAATCTTGAAAGTGTTGTATTTAGGCAGTTGAAAATAATATTCTCTTTAAATGGAATTGAAAATAGTGGTATGATTGATTATTTTAAAGAAAGTGGTGTCTCTAACCTTATTGTTTTTGGAAGTGTTGCTAAAGGATTAGATGATCCCAAGAGTGATTTGGATATTCTGATTGTTTCAGTTAATAAAAAAATGGATTTTAGAAAATTTGAAGAGAAAATTGGCAAAGAAATACAAGCATATATATTTACATGGGCAGAGTGGAAGAAGCAAGCTCTCAATAACAAGGCATTTTACCAAGATGTTATCAAGGATGGAATAGCATTAATAGGAGACAAACCTTTGGTTGATTGATATGGTTAGTGTTAAGGATTTATTTGAGGAAAGGAAGCTTAGGAAAGTTGGGGCTGATCTAGGTAAATCTAAACAATCTGTCATTATTTCCGAAAAAAAGTTAAAAGAAGCAAACGAACTCTTTAAATCTGGTTTTTATGAGCAAAGCATTTTAAGTGCTTACACCTCTATGTTTCATATTGCAAGAGCTTTTCTGTATAAGGATGGAATTCAGGAAAAAAGCCATTATGCTGTTTATGTTTATTTAAAAGAAAAACATTCTAATTTAATATCTACTGGTTTATTGGAATCTTTTCTGAATCATCAGAGTGAGAGGAAAGAAATTTTATATGGTTTTGATTATTCTGCTGACAAAGATGAGGCTAAATTATGTATTGAAGATGCAGAAGCTTTTTATGAACAAATTGTGGAGATTTTAAAATGAGAATTGGATATCCATCAAATCGAAATTTGAAGTCCCCCCAATTTTCCAATATGAATAAAATTGGGTATGATGTTGTCGGAAATATTGTCATAATTAAGTTTGATAGAAGTAAGTCTGCTAATTTTAAAAAGAAATTTGCTGTTGATTATTTAAAGAAGAATAAAAGCGTTACAACTGTTCTTGAGAAGGTTGGTAAGTTTTCTGGAAGACTTAGAACTTTAAAGACTAGGTTTATTGCAGGTGAGAAGACATTAGAGGCTTTATACCGAGAGAATGGTTGTGAGTTTAGATTTAATGTTGAGACTTGTTATTTTTCTCCTCGTTTGAGTGAGGAAAGGAAGAATGTTTCTAAAATGATTAAGAAAGGAGAGCGTGTCTTAGTTATGTTTGCTGGGGTAGGTCCATTTAGCATTGTAATTGGTAAAAGTTCTAAAGCTTCTGAGGTTTATAGTGTTGAATTGGGTAAAGATGCTAGCAAGTATGCTTTGGAAAATGTTAAACGTAACAAATTAATTGGAAAAGTTCATGTTGTTCAGGGAGATGTAAGAAGAGTTATTGGCAAGGGTAAGAAGGTTAGTGGTAATTTTGATAGAATTCTGATGACTAGACCTAACCTTGAGGATAGCTTTTTGGATGTTGCTTTTAGAGTTACAAAAAAAGGAACAATAATTCATTATTACGGATTTTATCTTGAGGATGAAGTTGATAAATTGAATGAGCTGATAATTAATGAGGCCTTTAGAGCTGGGAAGAAGGTTAAGATATTGCGTATTGTGAAAGCAGGCGATATTGGTGCTAGGAAGTTTAGGTATAGGGCGGATATTATTGTTAATTAATTCCTAACCCCTCATACATAAATTCTAAAACTCTATCTTGAACTTTTTCTTGAGGAATGCTATGACCATATTCAGGCAATTCTACAAGATTCTCTGGCTTGCCTGAAAGAATATGGTGTCTTTGTTTTGTTGCAGAATTGTCACAGCGATCATCTTTAGAACCTAATATTGTTAAGGGGTTTATTGAATAGCTTTTTTTATCGATAGATAATGCTTTTGGAACATCAATGTCAAGCACTGTTTCTAGGCAACGTGATGGAATTATACGAGTTACTCCTCTTTCTCTATCATGAGGGAAACTTACGTCAAGATCTACTTTTCCGTCAATCATTCTTTGAACATGTGGCTTTATTCCTGGATGGGGCTTTGCAAAAGGTACTATTGAAACATAAGGTTTTATTTTATCAGGTAGGTTTGTATCTGATGCTAAAAAATAATCTAAGAAAGTAGCTCCTAAACTAGAGGCAATAAATCCTATTCTATAAGGATCTACTCTTTCATTTGAAAGAGCTTCTCTCACTACTCTACCTATATCCTCAATCCAATTTCCATTTACTGGACAAATTATAGTATTACCATCTTTACAGATTGTACCAAATCTTGGGGCATAAACTATACAACCTTTATCTTTCATTGCCTGTAGCATTTCTTGGATTCTTCCAGATTCTCCTTGTTCAAGAAGACCTCCCACTCCAATAACCAATGGTAATTTTGTCATGATGTTACTATCAAAAAGTGGTTTAAAAAGCTTACTATTGGTTACTTTACAAATTCTACATTATCTAAGTCTTTGAATTCTTTGTCTCCTGTTAGAAAAAGTATTCCAAGTTTTTTAGCCATAATGTATCCTATGCAGTCTGGAACAGACACTTTTCTATCTTTCCACTCCGCTCTGAACTTCATGGCTTCTTCAATCCAATCTGGGTTAACAGATACTATATGCTTTGAATATTTTTTGATATAAATTTCAACATTTTTCTCTTTATTTCTGAACCACCCATAGCATAATTCCGCGAAATTAAAGTTATTTATTACAATTTCGGAGTCTAAGTAAATTTCGTAATTCGAGTTTCCCTCAATTATTTCCATAATTGCATAAGAATCAAAAAAATATCTAACCAAAATCTAATTCCTCATCAATTTCTTTCATCAATTCCTTTACTGATTTTTTTGACTTTGAGGTGCCGAAAGTCTCTCTTAACACATTCCCCTTTTCTTTTTTCATCAAAACTATTACTTCATCTCCTTCCTTTGCTCCTTCCTTTTCAGCTGAACTTATAGGTACAACTACTCCGAATGAGTTTCCCCATTTTTTTAATTTTGTTCTTACTTCTATCATACGTATAAACAGTATAACTAATATTTAAATTTTTCTATAAAGAGGACTGACCCTTCACTGCTGATGGAGACTCTCCCCCATGCCATGTGAGTCTTGGACGCATTCTCATTGGATAGATTCTTTCAGAATTGTCATCTAGAATTATTGCTGAACCCTTGCTTGATGGTAATTTGTCCATTGAGGATTTGATGCTTTCTAATAGGTAAGATTGCATTATTTGATTTAGAGCTTCAATATCTGGCTTAGATGTGACTCTGTGCGAGATGACTATATCTGATTGAGTCATTACGTCATTGTGTATTTGTCCTGGTTGCTGGGTTGCTAGAACTAGTGAAATACCAGGCTGACGTCCTTCTCTTAAAATTTGTACTAATGCATCTGTTGCTGGCGTTTTTTCATTTTTTTTCAAGAACTCATGAGCCTCGTCTATAAAGAGCCAAATTAGAGGATTTTCTCTTGTTGGATTATAAGACATATAATCTATTCCGTGTTGAATTGACTGAATTTCTTCCTTTTTTCTAGCGTTTATTCTTTCATTGAATAATTTTTTACTTACTAAACCTATTACTAGACCTCTAACATTGAAAGAACCTATAGAACTGTAAACTGATAAATCTATAATTGTTGTCTTTCCTGCATTTACCAAGTCTGTAATTTTTGTTCCTTCATTTGACTTTGAGAATATGCCCCAGCTTTCTGCTGCCTGGAATAATGAACTTGCTACATTTTTTGTTTCTTGACTTACATTATGGGTGTGTGTTACTTGTTTTATTATATCTTGAATTGTGAAGCTATCTGTTTCTTGTTTTAGTTTGGATATTGTGTTAGTTATTAGAACACCTTCTTGAGATGTCATTAATAAATTGAAAGTAATTATCCAGTCTTCTGCTTCTAGTTCGCTGGCTTTTAAGGCGAATGATTCATCTACAGGGATTCCCTTTTCTTTATACTCTTCAATTTTACCTATTGGAGCAAATACTTTTATTGGAGATTCTTTTGCTTCTAAGTTCCATTCGTTTAGAATATCTTTGTCTTTTTCGTTTTTGAATTTCATTGTCCAGAAAATTCCCATTGTATCGAAGATTATTGGTGCTATGTTTCTAGCAAGTTCTTGTGGTAGATTTGCTATTTCTTCTGTGATTACTCCTATCGAATAACTTTTGCCACTTCCACGTTTGCCAGCCACTAGAATTACATGAGATCTTGCTACATCTAAGTAAATATTATTTGACATTGAGGTATAGTTCCCCATTGTGACATAACCTTTTCCTATATGTATAAGGCCTGCAGTACCAAACTTCTTTTTATCTGAGGCGTCTCTGCCTAAGATTATATCGTAAGACATAATTATTTTATGATTGATGTGATTAAATAGGTTATGGGGTTGATTAGATTTTTTAAGAGAAAGTTTTATATAATAGTATAATTATTAATTAGACGTGGAATTGCAAACAAAAGCTAAAATAAAAATATGGGGAAATTCACTTGGTATAGTTATACCTAAAGAGGTTGTTATAAGGGAAAACTTGCAGGAAGATGAGGAAGTAGATATTGTTATAAAAAAAAGACACACTTTAAAAGAGCTATTTGGGATAGGCAAGGGCTCTAAAATCGATGCTCAAAAAATGAAGGATGAAATAAGAAGGGAAGAATTTGAAGCAGAAAAAAGAAAATGGGCAAAAAAATGAACTATTTTTTTGATAGCTATGCATTAATAGAAATCTTTAAGGGGAGCATTAATTATTCTAAGTATCAAGATGTGGTAACTGTTACAACTTATTTTAATCTATATGAAGCATATTACAGCTTAAAAAATAAAGGTACGGATACAGGCATAGATGATTTTTTCAATATTATAAGGGCTTTTTGTATTAATTTAAAGTTTGACTGGATAAAGGAAGCAACGAATTTTAGGTTAAAACATAAAAAGAATAACTTGTCTTACGTTGACTGTCTTGGATATGTAATAGCAAAAGATCTTAATATAAAATTTCTAACTGGAGATAATCAGTTCAAAGACTTAGAGAATGTAGAGTTTGTTAAGTAATTTTTATTTGACTACAAATTCTTATAAAGAGTATTTACTGCAACTTTATATGAAGAAACATGTACTTCCTAAATTGCCTTATGCCTTTGATGCATTAGAGCCTTATATGGATGCTAAGACTGTTGAGATACATTATTCCAAACATCACCAAACTTATTGCGATAAATTGAATGTTGCACTTGAGAAGCATCCTGAACTATTTGATAAAACAGTTGAAGAACTTGTAGCTAATTTGAAAGTTATCCCAGAAGACATACGAAATGCTGTTCGTAATTTTGGAGGTGGTTTTGTTAATCATAATATTTTTTGGGAAGTAATGGGTCCAGTTTCGAAGGATAATCACCTCAAAGGTAAGATTATTGAGAAGATAAATAGAGATTTTGGTAGTTTTGATGAATTTAAGAAACAATTTACTGAGAAAGCAACTACTCTTTTTGGTTCGGGTTATTGTTGGCTTGTTTTGTCGGATGGTAAATTAGAGATAATGACTACTAAAGATCAAGACTCTCCTTTGAGTGTTGGTAAGAAGCCTGTTCTTGTGATTGATGTGTGGGAACATTCATATTATTTGAAATACCAGAATAGAAGATCTGAATTTATTGAGGCTTGGTGGAACTTGATTAATTGGAATAGAGTAAATGAGTTGTTTAGCTCTTAATACTAGTTGAAATCTCTAGTCTTTAGGTTATAGCTAGTATGCTGGAGATTATCAACGGTAATCCCAAAACTACTAACAAACCCATCAGAGTTTTATGATTTTTGTTTCTTCCAGCCATAATTAATATATCATATAACTTATCTTCTATGAAGAATTCGTTCTTGATTAGTTCTTTAAGGCTATTTTCATAGTCCATTAAGCTTATTATTTCTTTATCTAATAAAATGAGCAATATACTTGTAGTTCTCAATGGATTTAATCCCAATATTTCTGTAGCACTATAACCATCCTTGTCATCAATTAATAAGTTCTTTATTCCTAATTCTTGACATAGGGATATTGCTTTTAATTCCCCTAAGTGCAAACTTTTAATGTCTAATCTATTTTTTACTTCTTTTACTTCTATAAATTCTTCTTTTATTAGCTCTTCAATGAGAAAAATATCGCTCTCGCTTTTCTTTGCTCCTTCAGTTATTGTTTCACTATAGACTTCTTTAGGAACATATATTTTTTTGAATAGTTCTTTAAGCAACTTTATTTTTTTGATTTTTGAAAGATAAATTAATGAACTTGAATCAGAAACAGCTAGCATATTATTCCTTTAAGGTTGCCTTTATGTCTTTTTCAGTATCTTCTTGAGTGTATTGTCTTGGTATCTTTCTCTCTTTTACAATATCTATTATTTCCCATAATGAAATTCCTGCGATTTCCGCTGCTTTCCATAGACTTACTCTTCCTTTTTTGTATAACTCTAAAGCATATTCAATTTTGATGTCCTGCAAACCCTTGTCGAGTACTTTTCGCATGGCCATAGATATACCTATTCTTTCTTTTTGTGCGTACCATTTGAGGTCTTTTTCTATATCTTCGGGTATTCTAGTTGATATTAAAGTCATTTTGTATACAAATGATGTTGTTTGTGTACTATTTAAGTTTTACTTTATACTGTTGTAATTTGATCGTTATACCCGACCCTTTGGGTTGGTTGGGTAGTTCATTTAAATTTTTTTGATTTTTTCCAAAACTCTTCAAAGTAGGCTTTAAAGGAATCTGCTATTGGTTGATTAACAATTTCTATGGCTATGGGTTCGTCGGTTTGAAGCCCAATGAAAGTTACATCTTTATATCCACCCACCCAAGCTGGAGTTTTAATGTCTGATGGCATATATCTTGCCTCACAGCCTTTGTACCCATTACGATTCTTTAAGACGCTTTTGTCAGTATCATTATTAAAAAGAAGTCTGCATTTAATACCTGCTTTTATTCTTCTTAGATGATCTCTTTGCCAATATGAGTGCTGTTCTTCTTTTTGGAAAGAAAAAATACCTAAATAATAATATTCATCACCTTTTTTCAGCCTTTCATATAAATTTTCATGAGCTATTTGGATGCCTTTAAACCCTTCATATGCTTGAACTGTTGAACCCTTAGCAGAATTTTTTAAAGAAAGCAAGTAAGGCAGAATTCCTTCTATTTCCGACTTGTTTTTATTTAAAGATTTTATTCTTTCTTCTATATATCCTTCAATTGCTTTAGGATCTGAAGCTTGGTAATGTTTGGTTTTATCTTTTATTACATACGAGACCAAACCCTTTTCTATTAATTTATTTAGGATTTCATATATAATAGAACGAGAAATATGAGATTCTTTAATCAACGGTCCGCTTGTTACTGAGCCTAATTTAAGCAATGAGGTATAAACCTTGATTTCTCCATTAGTAAGACCTGCTTCTCTTAATGTTGAAAGATCCATATCATCTAATATTTTTATTGTATAAAAATCTTTCTTATCTACCTACCAGCTGTGGTGTGTTAATCTTTAAATAAACACTATTTTAGAAATTACTATAAAGTGACAATATGGAAGCAAAAACAAATAACCGAATGAGGGGTGGGCTATTAGCTACACTACTTGGAGTTGCAACATTTGGATGTAAGGGGACCGAATCTAAAGGTTGGCTGAATGTTCAACCAGCATATAAATTAGACTCTAAAAGTTCAACCGTTAGGTTAGAAGGTGGAAATAATTTTGGAAACAGAGTTAACTTATACAGTTTTGTAGACTTTTATGCTCCTGAGAATAGCACTGATTTAGACACTTTCTATGGTGAGGCAAGAATTGATTACTCTTTAGGGGGTTTATCCTCAAAATTAGATGGTTTGAGTTTAGCTACTGAGTATAATGGCGGTAGTGATAATGAGGACTTAGTGAGGGTTGGAGTAAAATATGATACAAGCTTATTGGCGGGTAATTATTTGTCTTTGAGAGCTTTTCCATTTGAAACATCTGGAGAGAATGGCCCCAAACTTGGATTATTTACTACACAACAAATAACTGATAGAATAAGTGCTCAGCTATTAGTTAATAATTATACTGATATAAATAAATTTTATGTCGAGGGAGAATTGGACTTTAGAGTAGGAGACACAGCTAATTTGTTTGTACAAGGTAGGTCTTTTGGAGAGTTTGATGAAGAACTATTCAAAAATGCAACACCCGTTATAGGAATTAAACTTACTTTCTAAGAATATGGCAAAAAGATTTCATGGTAAATTGGGAGAAGAATATGAATTGTTTAAACTGGCTTGTCCCCATTTTGATAGTATACAAAGAGGTTTAGCAAAGGCAATAAAAACTCATTATCCTACAGCCAGAACAGCTTTAGAAGTAGGTTTTGGATCTGGTTACACTACTTCTTTTGTTTTATCCCAGAATCCTTCAATGCATGTTACAGCAATAGACAATGAAGATATTATGGTTAAACAAGCTAGGCATAATTTAAAAGATTCTATTTTTGATGGCAAAGTTGATTTAGTTCTTGCGGATGCATTACCTTTTTTGAGCAGATGTCCCCCTAGACATTTTGATGTAATCTATTCTGCATTCACTTTGCATAATTTTGATTCATCTTATAGGGCACGAGTTTTGGCCGAAATCTATAGGGTTTTAGGTAAAGAAGGTTTATTTGTAAATGGAGATAAGTATGCTTTCTCCAATCCAAATATGCATAGAAAAAGTCTTGAATGGCAATTAAAACAATTTGATGTTTATGACTACATGGGTAGGCCTGACATAAAAAGAGAATGGACTAGTCATTATTTAGAGGATAACCAACCAGATGTTGTTATGAGAGAAAACGAAGCTATCCACTTAATGAATGGGATTGGTTTTAAAGATATTAAAAGAATATTTAGAAGACATATGGAAGCAATTTTATTTGCTAGAAAATGATCTTACTTTCTAATAAAATCCATTTCTTCATCTGACAAATTGAGGTTATTTGCTATTTCTGGTTTGCTTGCTATTATTTTTTTTATGATTTGAAAGTCTTGCATTGCTCTGCTTGTGCTACAGTGAACGTAACGGGCATATTTTTGTGAAATTGTTTTCTTTTTCGCAGTTATTCTGTTGTTTAACCAGATTTTTAGGATTCTCTGTGGGCGTTCGTATTTAGTGAATGTTGCTTTGGGCTTATCTTTTGCATAGCTTATACCTGCAGACTGGAATATGTTTTGATATACTAAAAAACGCCAGAATTGTTGACGGTATATTCTTCCTCTGAAAATGTCTGCTTTTGCTAATGCTAAATATGCTTTTGCTAAGGCTTTGCCTTTGTATTCTCTTGGGATATTTTCTTCAATCCATAAGAGTATTTCATCTAATGACATCTTTGTAGTGTCAAATAGGTTTAGGTGGTCTGAACGTTCTTGGAATAATTTCTTTAGTATGTTAAATATTGTGTCTTGTTTGCTTCTTTCTTCTAAGAAATTTACATTTGTTTGATCACTTAGAACGTAAGTTTGTAAGTCATTAACTGCTGCTCTTAAATCTCCTTGTGACTTTATTGCTATTTGTTTTAGATAGTGAATATTTTCATTTATATTCTCTTTTTTTAATATACTCTGAAGAACTTTCACTATGTTATCTACTGAAAGTGGTTTCATCTCCACTAATTTACATTTAGGTCTTAATTCAGAAAATTTTGAATCCCATATATCATTTCCAGTCATTATTATTGGATGTGCGGTTTTTTCTAGAATTCTGATTAACTCTGGAACTCCTCCGATATCTGTGCCTGTAACTCCATCAACTTCATCCATTAGAAGAATTTTACCCGATTTGAATAAACTATGCTGTTCTGAAGCAGGTTTTAGAATTTCTTCTAATTTTAATCTGTTTCTTAGATCTGAAGAATTTAACTCAAAGATATCTAGATTTAGTTCTTTAGATATCGCATGAACTAATGTTGTCTTTCCAGTTCCTGATTGACCGTGTAGAATTAGACCCTTTTTTTTAGGAAATTCTTTAATAAACTTTTGGGCATCTTGTATTGCTTGTTCTTGACCAACTATTTCTTGAAGTAAACTTGGTCTATATTTTTCAGCGAAGTTTGATTTAATCATTTTGGTTCTCTTTCATTGATATAATTTTTTCATTATCAATTAAATTTCTTCTTTAGATCCTGCTAAGACAAAAGAAGCTAGAAGAGCCTGAAGTTGTACAAATTCATCACTACCTTCAACTATTCTGAACTCTGCTTCTCCTGTTTTTTCAGTTAATTTTACCTTTGTTTGTGGTTCTATTTGTAATGTCCAAATTTCTTTTTGAATTGCTTTTATTATATCTGTTCCACCTACACTGTCTTTTAACATTATTTCAAGGAGCTTTTCTCTTGCGTTTAGAAAATCTCCTGCTAATGCATAGTCTAAAACTATTTTTACATTAGTTGGCTTTGTGGATGAAGCAATCATTTTTACGATTTCTGCATTTATATCTAATGCTATTGATGCTGTCGCTTGTAGAAGATTTATTGCTCTTCTGCAATCTCCTTCTGACATTTCATATAGAGTTTCTAGAGCTTCTTCTGTTATCTTTATTTTTTCTTTTTCAGATATTCTTTTTATTACCTCAATTATGTCCTTTTTTTCTAGAAGTTTAAATCTGAAAACAACACAACGAGACTGAATTGGATCTATGATTTTACTTGAGTAATTGCAAGACATGATAAATCTACAAGTATTTGTGTAGTTCTCCATTGTTCTTCTTAGTGCTTGTTGTGCTTCTTGTGTTAGAGCATCAGCTTCATCTAGAAAAATTACTTTGAATGGTACTACCCCTATTGATTTTGTTCTTGCAAAGTCTTTTACTTTTTGTCTAACTACATCTATTCCCCTTTCATCAGAAGCGTTTAATTCTAAATAGTTTTCTTTCCATTTATCCTTGAATAGTTCTTTTACTATAATTAAAGCTAATGTTGATTTTCCTGTGCCTGATGGGCCTGCAAACATTATGTGGGGAATATTCATTGCCTGAACCAAGGCATTAGCTCTTTTTACTATTTCTTGTTGACCTACCATCATATCGAATACAGATGGTCTGTATTTTTCTGTCCAGATTTCACTTTGACTCATTTTCTCTTTTTTGTATTAAATTTAACTCATCTCACCTGATAATTTTCATATATAATCATTGTGGTGACAAAATGTTTATTACTTACATTTATTCTCTTTTTTGTGGTTAAAGTTTATACTTCTGATGGGGATAATGGCTTTACTAAAGATTATGCTGGTAATCCTCTTGCTAAAGATGATTTGATTATATTGGTTAATGGTAAGATAGACAGCTTGCAGAGTGCGATTGATATGGCTTTGTTTTTATCTGTTGAACACTCTGATTTTTTAAGGATTGTCCAACAAAAACTATGGCAGGCCTCTGGAGAAATTGCTAATTGTTCTGAAGAGTGTTTAAATGCTCCAATTACTGAATCTGATTTAAAAAATCTTGAAAATTATATTAATTCACTTGGTGAGCCACCAAATAAATTTGTCAGGTTTACTAATCAGAAAAGCATTTTGTTTAATGAATGTCGTGTACGATGTCGTGAATTAGAGACATTTATTGTTAAATTGTTAAGGGAAGATAAGTTGAGAGCAGATGTATACAGATATGTGAATCGTTTAAGTAGCTTATTTTTTATGCTTGGATATAAATCTAGTTAAAAATTAATTACTTGCTTTTACGCATCTTTCTCTTGCGTTTTTCCTTCTTAAGACGCTTGCGTTGCCATTTCCAACGCATTTGACCTTTTTTCTTCCAACGTCTTGATGATCTTTTCATGTTATCTTTTGTTATTTTGGGTTTTTAAAAGTTTACCTGCTTAAAACTCAAAATTTATGGGCTAAGTTCTATAAAACTTTCAAGCTTATTTATGTGAAATAAGCTCTTTTTATCTCATCTACTTCTTGTTTGAAGATGTTTGCTTTTTCTTCACCTATTATTGCTTTGTAAGAATTTAGGTTTGAGTAAATTGTTTTTCCTAAACTGGCTAATTCTTTAGTTAACATTGCAATATCCGACTCTTCTAAGGAGGTTTTTGATAAAACTCTCCAGCCTCTTATTTTATCTACTTTTATATTTTCACCATATGCTAATGATTTAATTATATTTTCTGGATCTAGAATCTCCTCATAAGTTAAGCTGTTTATAAGAATTCTAGATTTCTTTAAGTCTACTTTAGTATAATCTTTTATCACAAGATTTACTTCTTTTTCTACATTAGATGTTAGTTCCTTTAATCTTGTTTTTATTATTGTCCCTTCATTACCTAGTTCTAAAAAGAAGTCTTTTACATCATTTGCCATTTTTTCTATTAATCTACCTTTTTGAACTACTACTGATGCTTGTTGAACATTAGGGTAATTTCTTAGTTCCATTTGAGTCAGTTTTTCGACATTTAAATCAAAGAGTTCTCTTTGTTTTTCTATTATTTGAGTTTGTTCATTGACTTTTCTTAATATTTCATTTACGTTTCTTATTACATGTCTAAAATTCTTGTAATATGCAGTCATTTCACTTCTTCTTTCTGAAACTGTGGCTACTAAGGTGCCTAACATTTTTGCAGTTCTTTCTGCAGTTTTGTGTCTTGTTCCTGTTTCTTTTGTTGATATTTTCTTATCAGGATAGATCATTACATTTGCTTGAGTTATTCTTTTCATATCCTTTGAGAGAATAATTGCTCCGTCCATTTTTGATAGTTCTACTATCTTTTGAGGGCTAAACTTAGAATTTATTTTGAATCCACCATCAAGAACCGAAGAAATTCCTTCTATTTCTACTACTATCAATGCACCCTTTTTTGCATTTACTACTCCTTCTAATGCACTTCTGAAATTTGTTCCTGGGGCTACTATCCTTAAGATTTGATCTATTTCTTCTTCAGTTGCTTTTAATTTTCCATTTTTTTCTTGTTCTTCAGTTAAAATTTGTGTTTGAAACTCTTTTTTTTCTTCCATGTTTCTTTTTTGAGCTAACTAATATTTAACTTTAATTGTATTTTTTTGATTTTCTTAGAATTTTTTTAATCGGAATAGTTTTAAACCTATTTTGTTGGATTGTTTTATAGCCCCATCGAATAGTGGTCAAGTTCGCAGCCCTCTGGCGGCTGAAACCTCGGTTCGAATCCGAGTGGGGCTATCCAACTAAAAGTTAGGTAGTCTAGAAATGGTTTAAACCATTATTTCGAATAAACTAAGAGTTACTTGGCAATTAACTTGGTGTAAAATAATTCATCCTATATGTTCTAAGAACTTAAAGATTACCTATATTCCCCAACTCCATTTAGGTTTCTCGCCTTTCCAATAACCAAAAGCAAATATAATTGCAATCATAAGTAGTATGCTTATAATAACTCCTCCAGGAGCATCATCAAGCTCTGAAAAATAAATGCCTGTGATACCAATGGCTAGAGATATAAATACTACAAGCCATCCTTGCCACTTAACAGGCACCCAACCCCAACCATATAATTTTCTCTTAAACCAATATCCATTAGGATTATCTTTAAGATATTCTATGCAATTTCTCCATGTATATTTTTTCATTTTCATTTTCTTCTTTGTAAATTTATTTTGAATTAAATATCCCATGAAAGCAAAAAATAATCCGCTTATTAATAGGGTAAATATCACTATTCCAGCTATTTCGTCTCCCGGATTAAGTTTAGATATTATAAATAATAAAAGAAGGCCAAGTATTACACCAAAAACGAAACCACCTATTGAACCTTTATTTCTCATGATTAGCCAGTACACGATAGCTAAAATGCCTGCAAAGATGAATCCAACAAATGGCTCACCATCTCCGTAAAAAATACCTCGAAAACCTACAATTATAAAGAATATGAAAAAGCCCAAAAAGATTATTTGAAGCAATCGAAAATACCACTTTTTATGAAGTGTTTTCTTATTCATACTATTTCAAAGAAAATGATTATTATAAAATTATCTTTTCAAAATATAGGCGATATCAGAATCGAACTACTGGCTATTCAGTGTAAACCTTAACATATACTGCTATTTAGAATTTCTTAGACATTTCACTAAATGTTGTGAAATGTCTTTTTTTATCTTCCAAATAGTCTAAAAGATGAATAAATTGTTGATATTTTTCAGAATCAATATCTTGCTTATGTTTGTCTCCCACATCATCAATTAAGTAATCTTGAGGATGAATCATGATTACACAATATCCTCTCTTTTCAAAACTTTTCTCACAGTCTTCTTTAATTTGTGTAAGTGTAACTAATATATGTGGTTGAAAATTAGCAGTAGCCACGTTATAACCAATAAAAAACAATTTAGATTTTTCAAATTCATCTTTATCTCCAGAGAATGTAGTAAATTTTTCTTCTATAAGGGCTTCTTTTGTTCCGTAAGAAGCAACATTCCACGGTGGAATAAATGTAATGGGCGTTATCTCCAACTTTTCTTGCATAATAGTTTTACCAGCATGAATCAACTTACTTGCATCTTCTTTGGAGAGTTCTTTAAATTCAGGATTTCCATCTACATCTTTTTTATGGTAATAACCATGTAAAGCAAATTCAGATTTATTCTTCGCAACAGTCTCTTTTAAAGAAACTATATAGTTATTATCATCTTCAAGTTCAGAAGCAATCACTCCAAGAGTAAATGGCATTTTTCTTTTGCTTAGTTCTTCTAACATTTGTTTAATTACTATAGAATAGTTTTTCCTTCCAATATCATCTATTCTTATAATAACTTTATTTTCCATAAAAAATTTAACTAATTGGAGCATATAAATGAGTGTGGTAGGAGGCAGTACAACATTTTTTAAGAGTAGAACCATCAAAAAGCCTAATAAATAACTTTTTGTTTGGTAGTTGGTGGGGCTATTTTAGTTAAGTTTATAATTTATTGAGACTGTTTGGTTTTATGAAGAGGCTTTTTATTTTTACATATCCTAAACTTACGCTATATGTTATTGCTATAATTTTAGCTTACTTTGTTTTTCAGATGTCTGTTGTATCTGGATTTATTGCAAGTATGAATAATTTGTTCTACTTATCTATATTTTTAGCAGGTTTACTTTTTTCAGCTGGTTTTACTACACCAATTGCTACTGGTTTTCTTCTTGCATCGGATCCAAGCAATATTTATCTGGCTGCAGGAATTGGAGCTATTGGGGCTCTAATTGCTGATTTAGGGATATTTTCTTTTATGAGGCTCTCTTTTAATGATGAATTCAAACAATTGAAACATACTTCTTTCATAAGACATATTGCAACTGGTGTTAGAATGATTGTTCCTAAGAAATTTAGAAGTTTTTTTGTTTATGTTTTAGTTATTTTGATTATTGCTTCTCCATTGCCTGATGAACTTGCAGTTGCAATGCTTGCTGGGTTTACTAAAATTCATCATTATGGATTCATGTTAATGAGCTATATTGGAAATGCTATTGGAATTTTTATACTTCTTTCTATTTAATGGCTAACTTTTTAAAGAGCCTCATTTAATCCTAATTGTTGCCCTTGTAGTCTAGTGGTCAAGGACACGGCCCTCTCGAACTGGTTTACCAGCATGCGAGGTGATGTCGCTGAGACTATATCTGTGCTCGTCAAGAGCAGCATGGTCCTCAGGCTGTCGCGTAAGCGATAGTGGAGAACGGCCGAAACCCGGGTTCAAATCCCGGCAGGGGCATAGGCGGGGAACAGAGAGATCCCTAAAACCCCTCTGTTACCTGCCTTTAATTTAGTAAGATATTTATACAACCAAAATGTTACTTTTTTGATAAAAATGGTGAATTTAGTGTTTATTGGGTTGATAATTATTGCAGTATTTCTATTTTTTAAGATTACATCATTTAGATATGAAAGATGGTGGACTTATTTGATTGCGGTTTTGCTTATTTTTGTTCTGTTCTCTTTCTTCAAAGTTGTTAATGCAAATCAGATAAACCTTAATTCTTTTGAGGGATTCATTACAGGTGCTAAAGCTTATACTTCTTGGCTTGTGAATTTTGGTAAAACTACTGCTTCTATTACTGGAAAAGCGACTCTTGATTGGAATGTTACTAACATTTCATCTTAAAAATGAAAATATTTTTAATATTAATGAAGATTTTTTTAATAGGTGCTTTGCTTATAGTAAGTAATCAGAACCTTGCTCTAGGTATATCTGAAAATAGAGAACATTTTATTGTTGAATATTCTTCTTGGATAGCTAACTTATTTGAGAAAACTTTATCTATTGCGAGTTATGTTGTTAAGAATGAGTGGCTTCCTGAAACTGGTTGATTCTTTTTACATACCATATTAAGACATCATCAGCTCTTTTTATTGGATTTCCTAATGAATTGCTTAATTTTTCTTCAATTGTTACATACATATCTTGTGCCGTTCTTTTATCTCTCAAAATTATATCTCTTCTATATTGCATTATCTGATTAGTACTATCAGGACTACAGGTATGTTCTAAGTCCCATTGGTTTGTATTATATAATGGATTTAAGGTTATTCTAAGATTTTCTTTGACATTGGCTAAACCTGTTAGATCTGCCACTTCTTTATCAAGATACCACCATGAATAAGTACAGCTTTTGTCTCCTGGGATAGATCTTGTGGAATAAACTTGTATTGGATTAAATTTCTTTTCTAATTCTGTTTCTATTTTTATTTTTATTTTTAATTCTTCTAACTCTGGAAATCTGTCAAAATGTAAGATATTTCCCATAGGGATAATTGACTAAATTTAAGTTCTTAAATGTAGTATGGACCTGATGTCTTTAGGAGTTGGTATTTTATTTACCTTGTTATTTTATCGAACTATTAAGAAAGATTTAAAAAAGCAAGTTAGATAGAAAAGTATGGAAGATCAAGAAAGATTACAGGTCCAAACAACAAGAAATTGGAAGACTTTAGAGAATAAAGTTGGAAAGGATCCTAAAGACTTTATACCATTATATGGTCTCTGGAATTATGGGATAAGAGCTTGGCCGATTATAAAACAGACAAGAAACCAAGACTATCAAGGATTTCATTTCGGATATATGGACAAGGTTATGCTCGGTCAGTTTGTTACCTCAACAGGTGTTGCAATTGCTTATGTAATTAATTCTCTATTTAATTAAAATAAGCCTCCATTTGGCTTTGAACTTTTCAGGAACCCCACTAGTGGCTTTGAACCTGTTTAGTCTCGTGATGTATTATTTGTAGGATTTAGAAGTTTATTTACCTTTCTACAACAAGTATATTTTTATATGTCATTTAGGTCTCAAAAATATGGGAGATATATTAGACACCATGAACATGTTGGGACTGATGCTTGGAGCTATTGGATTGATGATTACTGGTGTTCAAATAAAGAATGATACTGTAATTCAGATGGGATTCTGGTCGGCGATATTATTTGGAGTTTTATTTGAATTGCTATTTATTAGAACTATTATAGTTAAATTAGAACATTATAAAATTATACCTGAAGGACATATGCGTTTTCCTGGATTTTCTCGGTGAGAATCAATTCAACTAGTTGAATTGATTAAAATAAGCCTCCGCCGGGGATTGAACCCGGGACCTCGTCCTGTTTGTCTTATCTTTTCTTTCTACTCTCTTGCTGTGGAGTAGCAAGATACCAAGGACGCACTCTACCGGCTGAGCTACGGAGGCATGATTTTACTTTGTAATGTTGTGTTTTAAAGTTTTCTTGTGTAGATGCATTTTTATATTGATTATTTTAATAGGTTTTATGAAACTTGAGGACTTTAGACAGAAATATCTTTTATTGCAGAAAAAGTATGATCTTCCTGCTTTTGATGAAATGAACTCCGCATTTGATATTGGCAGGATTAGAAGGGATTCGGGTAATTTACTTAGAGATATAAGAAGGACCATGGTTGAGAAATTTGTTTATTATTTAAAGTTAGTTGAAGTAATGATTAACCCTTCACAGGCTTCGCCCATATTACTTATGTTGCTTAAAGAAATAAGTTCTGATGATAGAAAGATTATTGATTCTGTTTTGAATTCTTTTGTTGAAATAGAAATTGCATCTCATGTGCTTGATGTCCATTCTACTGAAAATGATGAATCTAAATTAATAACTAAGATATTTGATGTTTGGAATAAAAAGAAAGATGAGGTTCTTTCTATTATAAAAATTCTTGAGAAAAATTTAAAGAGGAAAACTCCTAGTCCAAATAAAATAAGTAGGGATTATTTTAATTAATTAAGTCATAAATTTCTTCTAAAGATATCTCCGCTACGGCTAAAGGCATGTTGATTCCTTGACTTCTTAGTATGTTTGGGTGGATCTCTCCAAAGTAGCCTATGTGATTATTGTTTAATATGATAGAACATGCTCTTCCTTCTATTAACTCTGGTTTTATTAACTCTTTTATTTGGTAATCTAGATTTAACATTTTAAATAGATAATCTATATGTTTCTTTATTTCTGTTGCATTGGCAGGAATTATGCTTAGTATCAGATTATCCCTTTCTTCTATTCCATTTTCTTTTTGGATGTTTTTGTTAAATATTCTGCCTATTTCAAAAAGTTTTTGAGGATATTCTGAATCTTTATTTTCAGATAATATTCTCAACATTGGAACAAGAAGGTTTGGTCTAAGATATTTGTACTCATTCTTAGAATCTAAAAGTTCAAGTGACTCTTTTAGGTTATAATCTTCGACTTCTTGTGGTTTTATTAGATGATATGTTGATATTTCTAACATGTTTAGACCTAATAAAATCTCAGACAATTTTCTCTTTACTATGCTTTCTTTAGATTCTTCTCCTGACGTTGAAATATTAGGCATTTCAGGAACTAAATTTTCATAACCATAAGCTATAGCTATATCTTCTATGATATCTACTTCATGTAAGATATCTACTCTCCATGAAGGGCTTTCAACTATGCCTTTTTTATAATTATGACCCATTTTTTCAATTAGTTTTTGCATCTGATTTTCGTTTAAATTTATACCTAATAGTTTGTTGACATTATTTATTGATATTTTTGTTTTTTGTTTTTCTAATTTTGGAAAGATGCCGTTATCTTCACCTATTATTTCTACTTGATGGATAATTCCTCCTGCTTCAGCTAAAGATGTTGCTATTATTGTTAATGTTTTTTCAACTATATTTTTATCAAATCCAGTGCATTCTATAAACAGATCTTTTGTTTTTACATCTATTTTGCCAGAATCTTCAGAGTTTATTATAGGGGGCATTGAAATAATGTTCTTTTTTGAATCTATAAATATAGGATATTTTTTACTTTCTTTTAAGAGATGCTCATATTTTCTACCTGTTGGGTGCATTATTAAAATATCTTTAGCATTAATTTCTTTATCATACCCTAAAGGTCTAAAAATTATTTCTTTTGGATCTCTAGCTTCATATTTTAATGGAAAATTTATTTTATCTAATGGATATATACCGATCCCTGCTTTTTTTCTATTTCTTCCTAATGTTGTAGCTAATTTTTCCTGCAAATTTATTAAATCTCTTAATTTAACTTCGTTGAAATTTATTTTCTTTATGATTGCACAAGATACGTAAGGTCTTATTTCCTTTGTAGATTTATCTACATAAACTTTGAAATTACTCTCTGGTTTTTTTATAAGATATTCTTTTATTCCAAACTCCTTACCTAAAAATCTTTTAAAAGACCTAATAAAACCATCAAGAGATATTAAATCTGGTCTGTTTGCCAAAACTTCTATTTCTATCTCCTCTTCATTTATATTCTCAAGTGGTGTTCCAAACATAGTTATTTTTTCTTGTATTTCTGGAGTAATCTTTATGTGTTTTTCAAACTCTTTTCTTGAAAATATTATATTTGTCATTTTATTAAGATGTTATGGTTTCTAAGATAATTTATATCGTTTTTATATAACTCCCTTAGATCTTTTATTTTATGAGCTTCAGTCATTAATCTGTCAAAACCCGGGCCCCATGCTAGTACTGGTATTGCCGTGCCTAAAAGAGGAACAGTTACTTCTGGTCTGAATATTCCCGCAGCTAAAACTTCTACCCATTCTTTTCTTTCATTATTCCATATTGATCCTTCTAAACTTGGTTCTGTATAGGGGAAATAACTTGGTTGAATTCTAATCTTTTCATAACCCATCTTTTTTGCAAATTCTTTTAGATAACCTATTAAATTTCTGAAATTAGCGTTTTGATCAATAACTATTCCTTCTGCCTGATTGAATTCAAACCCATGTTTCCAATCTAGTGTTTCGTTTCTGAAAACTTTATTTACTGAGAAGAATTTTATTGGAAGATTCTCTTTTTTTAAATTTGATAACTTTTTAGAAGATAAACATGTTGTGTGTGTCCTTAACATAACTTTTTTGCTTTCATTTTCATTCCATTTATAGTTCCATCCCTTGCTGTTATCTATGCCTTCTTCATGAGCTTTTTTAACTGAAGATACTAGCTTCTCGTTTGGAAGTTTTCCTTCAACTCCTTTAATAAAAAATGTATCTTGCATCTCTCTTACTGGATGGTCTTGTGGAGTAAATAAAGCATCAAAATTCCAAAAACCATTTATAGTATAATCTCCATTCATTTCTTTGAAACCTAACTCTAACCATATTTTTTTTCCTTGCTCTATAGATTGATTGACAAAATGTTTTTTACCGCCATATATAGATGGCATCTTTATATTAAAATCATAACGTCTAAATTTTTTATTTCCAACTCCTGTTTTTATTAATTCTGGAGTTACTTCTTCTATTAAGTCAAGACTTATCTTTTTGCCTGCTATTTCTTTTCCAGATTCAGTTAGACTAAAAGATATATCTTTTTTTTCTATAATTTCTATTATGTTTTTTCTATTTTTTAAGGATTCTAATGCAGATTTATCCTGTTCTGAAATATTTTCTAAATTGATCGGTAATTTCTCTAAAAATATTTCTTCTTGAAATCTTCTTGAGCATTCTTCTTTAGATGCTGATATCTTTAACTTTCCATTTTCGAGAGATATTAATGCTTTTTTCTTTAAATTTCCTAGAGCAGCTCTAAATTCATTTTCAGATAATTTTGATAGACTTTTTATTTCATTTAAGTCTTTATTGTTATTTTCTTCTATTTGAATAATCAACTTTCTTTCAGGAAGATGGTTCTTTTTATAATGGATTCCATTAACTGCTAAGTCTACAATTTTCTTGCTCTTTCGTTCTATCTTTAAGAACCCTTTACTTTCCAGAAAGCCTAATGCTCTTAAAACAGTTGTTTTGTCTAAACCTGATTTTTTAACTATTTCATCTAAAGGGTTATTTAAATAAGGAATTATTGTCCTTTCAATTTGAGATAAGGAATCTATTAATTT
The DNA here is from genome assembly GCA_038045705.1 of Nanobdellota archaeon. Taxonomy (GTDB): domain Archaea; phylum Nanobdellota; class Nanobdellia; order Pacearchaeales; family GW2011-AR1; genus SICU01. Next base: position 60,405 of record JBBSXO010000003.1, on the reverse strand, counting down.
GTTCATATGTTTTTATTATATAATAGTCTTAAAAAACTATTGCTTCTTTAGACTGCGATGTTGATGCTCCTAAGCCTATGACTAAGTCTCTTGCTTTTTCTAAACTTTGTGTTTTAATCGCTATTTTTGTATTGGATTTCCTGCATATTTTTATATTTTGAATTATTTTAGACAACCTTTCTGCTTTTTGTTTTGGTTCTAGATATTTTATTTCATTAAGATCTATACCCATTGCTATTTTATTTTTGCTGGCTATTTTTGCTAAGATATGATTTAGTCCACTATTTGTTTGTCTTATATTGTTTTTTCTGTTTCCCTTTTCTATTGATAAAATAATTTTAAAATTTCCATGTTCTAAGATTTTTCTATTAAACTCATCTTCTTTCGCAACTATTATATTTTCCTTTTTATTTTTTAATAGTCTTTTTACTTCTTCTATATTTTCATTATTTATCATTTTTAACCTGTTATTGTGGTTCCCATAAATCTTTTATCTTTTAGAAGATTTTCAAGATTTTCAATGTCTTTTCCTATTATGTATGTTGTTATTTTATTCTTTTTTATTACTTTTGCAGCTTTCTGGTCAAGAACAAAATGCTGTCCTGGTTTGTATTTCATTGATATTGCTCTTTTCTCAAAATCTTTCCAAGAGATATTAGCTATGAATTTTGCATTTTTATATTTCATAGGGTTTTTATCATATAGTCCTGAAACATTTGTTATGTTTATGAACTCTGTTTTTAAGTAATTTGCTAGTTTTGCAGCAGTACTATCAGATGTTTGATTTGGTGCGTATCTTAAGGCTCCACAAAAAATTATATCATTTTTTACTAAAAGATTCTTTATTTGATTCATCTTTAATGGTAGCTCTTTGTTAGCACAATCTCCAAAAAGTTGCATCATTATTCTTGCATTCATTCTTGTAACGGCTATTCCTGCTAGAGACTGTTGCTTTTTGCTTTTATGCTCTTTCTCAAGAATTGTGATATATTCTCTTGCTACAAATCCGCCGCCGCAGACAATTATAAATTTGTATTTATCTCTTGACTTTATGATCAGTGACCTAAATTTATCTAACCATATTGGGTCTATTTTTTCTGGTACTATTAGGCTCCCACCTAAGCTTAGAACTATAGTTTTCTTCATTGCCTTTTACTGTCAAAATCTTTATTTAAACTTAGGCAGGAATAGATTTAATAAGTATTTTTCATATGTTTTTTTATGTTTGGTAAAAAAGGTGATGGTAATTTTTTTAATATGCATGCAATTTCTTTTTTAACAATTGCTTTAATTCTTACAGTATTCTCTGTTTTTTATGGTGATTGGTATTATTCAAGTATAACTGGATTTAGTCATGATGAGGAATCTGGTGGTGGTGGTGATGGTGGTGAAGAACCTGAAGGTGGTGATGGAGGAGGGGAGTTTATCAATCCTGTTATACCATGTTCGAATTGTGTAGTAAACTCATATGGTTCTACGGTTACTCCTCCAGAAGAAGTGGTTAGCCAGATAAATAACGCTGTTAGTCAAGTTTCTCAGATTTCAGAATATGCATCAACAGTAAACAATATAATTAATAGTAATTCAGTTACAGAATCTGATTTATTGAGGTATAAAAATAACTTAGAATTAGCAAAAAATAATGCTCTTGAGATTTATGGAAAATCTTCGGTCTTTTTTGACAAGTATTCTTCTTCAATACTTAGTGAATCTCAAGAATCAATTGTTAAGGATATTTCTTATATAGAAAAACAATTAAGAGACATAAATTATATTCTTACTAAAACTGTAACTGAACGTTTTGAAGAACAAACAGAACAAGCTTTATGGATTATTGATCATGAAGAAGAAATAGAATCTTCTATAAATTTATTACAGTCATATTCTTCCAATTTGATCCCTTTAGGTTTAGGAGATTCTTCTCGAACTTCAATATCTGGAATTTATCAAGAACAATTTAATTTGAATTTAGAAACTCATGGGAGGATTGAGGTAATACGTGGAGCACCTAGATCTTTTCAAGTGGTTGCTACTAATAATGGTTTAGGTCAAGTTAATAATTGTATGATATCTTCTGCTGGCAGTTATGCTTCTTGGTTAAGTTGGCAAGGTTTTAGTTCTCCTGTGGGATCTAACTCTTTAGCATCTGGACAGTCTGGAGTTTATGTTTTGACAGTTACATCTGGTAATGAAGTTGGGATTTATATTATAAATTACCGAGTGATATGTGATGAAGGAAGTACAGGCAGTTTCGCTTTGGTAGTAGAAGTTATTTCTAATGGTGGAGCTGGTCAAGGTCAGACTGGGGTGATAACCTCAGCACAACTTCAAGCTTTTTTAAATAGATATCCTGTTAATTTATTAAATTCTCAGTGTCGGAATTTAATTTCATCCTGTTCATCTTCTATTCCAAATACTTGTGGGGAGTATTCTCAAATCTATGAGTGTGCTATTAATCAAAACTGTGATGAGTTTTTGGCTCTTTGTGCTCCTAATTATATTTCTCCTGATCGACTTCAAAGCTTTATTGATCTATATGTCACTCCAAATTCTAATTTATTAAATCAGTGTTTAGATGATATATCCTCTTGTTCCAATCAACCACTTTATTGTCCACGTTATATTTATGATTGTGCAGTCAGTTCTAATTGTGAAGAATATCTTGAAAATTGTCTAAACAATGGAGATGGTAATGGTGGCTCAATTACTCAAGGTTCTTCTACAAGTGGTGGGGGAAGTGGGGGAAGTGGAGGGAGTGTTGGAAGTAATGTTGGCAGTACAGGAGGAATTTTGACTGGTGGTCAGTCTGGAGGTACTGGTTGTATGGGAGATCCTTTATGTTTGCAACTTTCTAATACCTGTTTAACTCCCAGTTATGTTGTTGCTTTGAGTTTATCTCCTGCTAGCTTTGGAGGGTTTGGTTATAATGCCGTAACAGGGAATTTATGTTATATAGGTCAATCAGATGTTTACGTAAGACCTAACGGTCTAAGTGGTGGTAGGCCTAACGTAATTAATGTTGATCCTGAATTGCCGACAAGATCTAATGTAAATGGCCCTATTTCAATTCATTTCCAGAATAGTTTGGATAGTTCTAGAAGAAATTATGTTGCGACTGTAGTTTATAAGTTGAATGGACATTTAACCTTGAATTTCTTAAGTTCTCCAGATTATGATGATTTGGAAGAAAAAATATCTCTTTTTATAGAAAATTTGCTTTATGGTGAGGTTGGAGGATCTTATATTACTGGGATGTCTTCACAGCAAGCTGAAGAAATTGTTAATGGGACTGATTCTATACCTTGGGTTTTATGGATAATTCTTTTTGTGATGCTGGTTTCATTTTTACTCTTTGGTGATTTTTTATCACCTTATCATGAAAGACTGATCTACTTTGGTAGGAAGGCATTAAATAAAAAAGACTATGCTGGTGCAATTGAAAATTATAATAAATTAGCTACTATTTATCCTAATGACTTAAATGTTAAACAAGATATTCTTAACTATCTTAGATTATTAAAAGAGAAAATTGGACATGATAAAATTAATTTAGTATTTTATGATAAGGACTCACTTCCTAAGATTAAATCAAATCACTCAATGAATATATTTAGTAATTATTCAAGAGTTGAAAAGATGATTCATCATGCTTTGATTGATGTTAAAAAATCTCCAAAATTGGCAAGATCAAGAATGCCTGTTATTGTTGAAGAATATAAAAGACTTATTCTTAAAGATAAAGAACGTCTTGCACCACATTATGAGAGTTTGGTTTACAAGTTGAAAAATTTGAATACTAGTTGAAATCTCCAATCTTTAGATTGGAGTTAAGTTATTATGTTGGAGATTATCAACTGTACTCCCAAAACACTAGCAAACTCATCAGAGTTTTGTGATTTAATTTTTTACAGTTAGAAGAATGGTATTTTAAATAATTATTCCTTTCATTTTTTGTATTATAAACCTTGGACCTAAAGTTTCTGAAAGGACAGCAGTTATTATTAAATCATTTAATGCTGCTTTTATTCTTCCATTTATGACAGGTATTCTTGTTTTTTGTGAGAATTCTGCTATTATCTCATATATCTCATCTATTGATAAATTTATTTGGGTGTTTTGAGTCAGCCCTGATTTTTTTACTATTAATGGGCTATTCACACCCACACATTCTATTTCATTAACATAATGATCTTTTATCAAACTATTTAGTTTATCTGTTGCTGAAATTTTACTCTGGCTTTGATATTGTATGTTATGTTTTTGATTTTTTGGAATATCAATTTGCTGGACTTTACTAAATGGTAATATGTTAAATTTGCTAATCTCGTTTTTTTCTATTTTTGGGATATTTTCAGATTTTAGAATGGACATTTGCATAGAACTATCATTTATCTCTTGACTTTTTAATTGAGTAATTAGAGGTGCTTTAATTTCTATTAGGCTTTTGGTAAAATTGATTAAGAATAACTCTGCTATATCTCTGTTCATCATATCTCTTCTAATTCTGATGTTTGACTGGGTTGCATTTGTTGATTTTGTGGTCTGAATGGTGGTCTTATTCCTTGATTTGTTTGATTTACACCGTAAACTCTTTCTCTCATCTTTTCTTCCATTAGTGAAAGTCCTTTAGCTAGGAGTTTATTTTGGTCTAAAAGTTTATCTATTTTATCCAAGAATTCTTTATCTTTTTCTGTGTTTTGCATATTTGGTTGTTTTACAAAATTTCTTGCAGCTAGTTCAAAAAGAGCTAGAAGATTTTCTATTTGTGTTGTAAGCTTCTCAAATTTTTCAGATAAGTTTACATGGACTTTTTGTAGTTCTACTAAGCTGTGTATTGTTTGTTCTTCTAAAGTTTCTTTAGAAATGTGGTTATGACTTACTTGAGGATGATGGCGTTTAATATGAGCATTACGAGGTCTAGTTTGAGTATGATGATGTTTGACTACTGTTTTGATCACTGTATGATCAACCTTCTTTTTTGACATGTATTATATTCGTGTTTATTGTTTATAAAGTTTTATTATTTCCTTAATTCTAGGAAAAAACCATCAAAAGATAAGTTTTTAATTGGTGAAAATACAATTTATGTATTAACTTCTGACGAATTGAGAAGGATTCCAGAAGTTATAGATTAGGGTCCGTAGTTTAATGGTTTTAGAATCTTCGGCTCCAGCGATTTTGCGGAGTACCCGAAGGATGGGGGTTCGATTCCCTCCGGGCCCATTTACATCTTCTTTAATTGTTCGATTTCTTCCCAGGAGATTGCACATCCTTTGAACTTTGTTGCGTAAAGAAGAGCTTCTAATGCGTGTTTGTCGTTTATTTCTATAATCTTTTTTTTGTATGCCATAAATACTAATTCACTTGATCTGATAAATCTAAATTGTTTTGTATTTTCTAAGTCTTTTGTATAGAGAGTTATATTTCTATGCAATTTGCTTGCCATTAAGTCTCTTAGATTTTCTGGTTTCTCAAATAAGACTCTTGTTGTTCTTTCATCTATGCCTATTATATTTTCAATCCTCTTTTTGTTTAGTAGAGAACTAACAGCTATACAAGATATTTCGGCTATACTTACTATTTCAATAAAATGATTATCTGACTTTATTGAAGAATTTGCTATTTTAAGCCAACGCTGAGTTTCGCTTTCTATTTCCATCTGGGCTAATCCTATGTCTGTTGCAAATTTTATTACTCCCTTTTCTACTAATTCTTTTATTCTTAATGCTCCTAATTCAAATCTTGGAATATGGCTTGGGTGATCTACAACTTCTTGATAGACATAATTTGTGATTACTATTGTTATTCCACTTAGATATACTTTTTCGAATATCTCTAATAATCCATTCATGGATAAATTTATTATTGGCCCTGCATCTAATATTAAAACTTTTTTTATCATTTAAAGAAATCCATTGCCATTCGCATTCTCTCTTTTGCATCTATGGTTTTATTTAGTTTGATTTGAGGATTTTCTTTTTCTCCTATATATTCTGATAGCTCCCACGGATTGACTCCTAAAAGCTTTGTTGTCTTTGCTAGAGAAATTCCATGTTCATATACTTTTGATGCTTTGTTTATAGATGCTTTTCTTAGGAGCTCTTCTATTAATGGTTTCATATCCTCTGAAATGTTTTCCATATAATGTTTTATTTTGGTTAAAAATATAATAAACTGAGAGTGCTTATTTCTTTGCGCAGAGGATATTGCTAAAACTATTAAGTTGCTTACACCCTTTATGAAATTATTCCAGTTTTTTATACCTATTTTGTCTTTTCTTTCTACTATTTTACTTAATGTGTAAATTATAGTTGCAACTAGAATATAATCTGTATGTTGATATACTGAAGCAGAATGAATAGTTTTATCTGAAAGTTCTCTTAGCTGTTTTGTATCTTCTTGTTCCAGTGCGTATCTTGCTCTAGTAAGAACGTCTATTACATGAGTCACCTCTTCCATTGTCTTTCAAATAGAAATAAGTATATAACTTTTGTTAATTGGTAAATATTTTTTGCAATTAATTCAAATTATATTGGATAGCGTATAGCAAACATTATATAGTATTTTTACTTGATTTATGTATGCAGGTATTGTTGGATAGTAGTTTTATTATTTCTTGTGTTAGAGATAGAATAGATTTTCTTAGTCAGCTTCATGAACAAGGCTTTACACCAGTTGTCCCAAGAGAGGTTTTACAGGAGATGAAAGATTTGAGAATAAGTAATAGATCTTCTCGAGATGACAGGCTTGCAATTGATGTTGCTTTTGAATTATTTGAAAAAGCTAAGATAAAAAAAACTACTCTTGGCGAGGGTAAAATTGATGATTTTTTAATAAAAAGAGGTCAAGAGGGAATTTTTATTGCAACTTTGGATAATGGAATAAAGAAGAAAGTTCCTAAAAGAATAGTTATATTTAAAGCACAAAATAGAGTTGGTGTTGAAGCTGGTGCTTAAATATAAGAAAAACCTTTAAAAAGCATGTTTTTCTCACACACTTATGTTTTATGTTGTCGAAGTTGAAGATCATGTTCGTGTAGAACCTAGACATTTTGGTTTAGCTACTAAAGATGCTGTTGCAGAACAACTTGAAGAGTCTTATGTTAAAACAATGCATAAGGAACTTGGATTTGTTATTTCTGTAATAGGCGTTAATAATGTTGGAGAAGGTATAATTATTCCTGGCGATGGTGCTGCTTATTATAAATCATTATTTACTGTTTTAGTTTGGAGACCTGAATTACATGAGCTTATCCCTGGTGTAATAAAAGAAATTACTAATTTTGGAGCATTTATGCAGATAGGTCCGACTCAAGGGATGATTCATATTTCACAGACGATGGAAGATTTTGTTTCCTTAAGTAAGACTGGTAATTTACAAGGAAAAGTTACTAAGCGTTCTTTGAATGTTGGAGATTCTTGTTTAGCTAGGATTGTTGCTATTAGTTATAAGGCTGGTGAGCCTAAGATAGGCCTTACTATGAGACAACCTGGTCTTGGTAAGGTAGAATGGCTTGATGAGGCTAAAAAGAGAGCTGTTGCTTTAGCTAAGAAAGCTGAAAATGTTGAAAGAAGTGGGAAGAAATCTAAGAAGGAGAAGAAGGAATAATGGGTAAAGAAAAAGCTTGTAAGAATTGTAAGATGATTTATGAAGGCTCTAGTTGTCCTAGTTGCCAACATACTGAAAGTGTTGATAGCTTTAAAGGGAAAATTACAATTATAGATCCTGAAAACTCTGAGATAGCAAAAAATTTAGGTATAAAAGGAAAAGGAGTTTTTGCTCTAAGATTAAGATGAAATTTACATTAAACACTTATAATTCACTTTTACACAGGCATGATATTATTGCGGTAAAATCTTATTCTTCAAACCCTGGATATAACTCTGTAAAAGAAGATGTTGCTAAACATTTTAATAAAACTGTGGATTGCGTTGCTATAAAATCTGTTAAGGGTAGTTTTGGAAGCTCTGAGTTTGTTATAAAAGCTAGCGTTTATGATTCTGCTGAAAACTTACAATCTATTGAACCTAAGCCTAAAGTGAAGAAAGAGGGTGCTAAGTAAAATGGCTGGAAAAGCAGGCGAGGGAAAGAAGCCTCATAAGAATAAGCCAACTAGTACTAAGTATAAGATGTATAAAGTAACTGGAGACTCGGTTAAGAGAGAGGCTAAGTTTTGTCCAAGATGTGGTCCTGGAGTATTCATGGGTGGAGGATTAAATCGTCTTCACTGTGGAAAGTGTAAGTATACTGAGTTTAATAGCAAGTGATTTTTTATCTTCTATTTTTGTTAAATCTATTGGGTTAGATTAAATGTATGCTCATAATAGTGTGAATGATTTTGTCAAATAGAAGTGCTGGTTATGGAATTAAACTTTAGAAATTCCCGCTAGTAGTCTCATGCTATCATATTTTCTAACTTCTCTTCCTTTTAATGTTGATAAGTCCTTACCAATACAATCAAAATCACACATAAAATCTACTATTCTTTGCAACCCTACAATTGAGACTGTTGCTGTTCCCAATGTCCCTTTAACTCTAATCATTAACCCTGAACTGCCATTTTCTACTTTTTTTCTATTAAATTCTATTTGTACAGATCTATTCATCCCAAGTTCAAAAAAATAAGCATCTTCTATTCTACCTGTTGTAGCTTCTGAAGAATCCAGATCTTTCACTTGAATATCTAAGTATGAACTTGTATAGACATTTCTTCCCTGATATTCTAATACTTCCATAAAAATGAGCAAATTTATTGATATTTAAGTCTTTCTTTCGTTGTTACTATGAAATCATTATTTTAGAATTTGTGGTTTATTCGACATTAAATAAACCCATAGAGGAGAGATCAAGACCTTCAAGAAGATGGCCATGACGTCTCCTCCTGGGAAAAAGAGGTGATGATAATTAAGCGAACTTAGACTACTATTTAAATCTTTCGATTATGTTCTTATTATATAGTTACGACACAATCAACTGGTTTCAATTTAGAACTATAAGTTTATTTAATCTTATGTTGTGTTGTTATTATGGCTGAAGTTAAGGAGAAAGTCGGACAGGATCAGATACATGATTTGCTTTTCGATAATAGATTAAGCTGGCAGACTATTATTTATGATCTTATTAACTCTGAACAACTTGACCCTTGGGATATAAACTTGAGTATATTGGCTAATAAGTATATTCTGAAGGTTCGCGAGTTGGAAGAAGCTAATTTCTTTGTTTCTTCTAAGGTTTTACTTGCTGCTTCTCTTCTTTTAAGACTCAAATCAGAGATTTTATTGAGTAAAGATTTACAATCTCTTGATGATATTTTATATGGGAAAAAAGAAGAAAAAACTTATACTCAAGAAAGAATAGAACTTGATGAAGATATACCTGAATTAATTCCTAGAACTCCTCTTCCTAGGCATAAGAAAGTTTCATTGCAAGAGCTTATTTTAGCTTTGAGTAAGGCTATGAATACTGAAAGTAGACGTGAAAAGAAGGCTCTTATTTTGAAACAACATGAAATAGATGCTTATCTTCCTATTCCTAAAAAACTCTTTAATTTGCAAGATAAGATAAAAGGAATATATTCGAAACTTAAAAATATTTTTTCTAAGAGTGATGAAAGAGTTGCTTTTTCTGAATTATCTTCTCTAGATCCTGAAGAAAGATTACTTACATTTGTATCTCTTTTACATTTAGATAATCAGCAGAAAGTCTGGTTAGAACAAGAAGGACATTTTGAAGAGATATGGATTTTATTGAAGGAAATTTATGAAGAAAAAAACAAGGATCTACTAGAGCGTTTAAAAAATGAGATGGAATTATTAGAAGAGGAAAATGAAGTTGAGGCTAAAATAGAAAAAAATATAGTTTAATTTATATAATTCAATTGTTTTATTTTTATATGGGTATAAAAATTACTAGTTTGTTTGATTCTAAAAGATCGCTTTGGATGAAGATCAAGCTTACAGATGATGTTATCAAGACGTTGCATAATGTTTTAAAATCTATAAATCAAAATATTAGTGGTTTAGAGAGTCAAGACTTAGATGATTGGTGTGGATCTAGTGAATCTCATTTAAGTGGTATCAACTATTTTAAAGATAAAGAATTTAAATTTTTTGGGAATGATGAAGATATTTACATTATTTTCACTTCTAACTATTGTGATGTTATAATTTTCAAAGATTCAAAAAGATTTGATAAAATTAAGAAGTTGTTTCTTGAGAAATTTAATTAAGAGATTGGCTGTCATAGAAGAGAAAGTTTAATGCAACAATCTTTTAATATGGAACTGATTGTGTTCTTTTATGAGGTCTTTTGGTTATACTCTTTATCCTGAAGCCAGATCTAAATTAGAAATAAGTGGAATAGCTGAAAAAATTAGACTTAAAAATTCTGGTGGCAGATTGGACTTTGGGCATTTTTTTATTGATGATGATGAAATTCGTTCTGTTGTTAAAGAGATGGGCGACAGAGGTTTATTTAAGACTCTTCCTCCTAAAGAAAGATCATGTTTTCAAGATGGAATAGATGAAGTCTATAAAAATAGAGATAAACACCCTTGGAAAATAAAAAGATCTGGCAAAGAATATATTGAACAAGTAGAAATTGAAGATATACTTGGGATTTTAGGTTATCCAGCTTCTCAAGTTCTAAATGGAGATGAATTATGGGATTATAAGAAGTTTAGATTTGATAATTTAACAGATTTAACTGGTTCTGTTGCAGCTCTTATTGATGAGACAGTAAACGAGGGAGTTCTGAGAGAAGGATACACTTGGCAGACTAAAAGAGGGGATGGAAAATTTGTTATCAGTCAAATTACCGGAGACACCAATAGTGATTTAAGGATATTTCAAACCGATGTAACTCCTTACGAAACAACAGACCCTATAGGAAATAGAGTTTCTTATAGACCTATACCTGAATCTGATTTAAACAAGGTTATTGCATACCATTCAACTGAACCTCATCTTTTAGTTGCACTATTAAAATGGATTGAACATCATAAATTACCATCTCAATCTCTAAAAGACAATTATAAAGAAGTAGTTGAATTAGCTAGAAGCTTGGGACAAAACATGGGAACAGCTACTAGAAATTATGGAGATTTTGATTTTCCAGTACAGAGATATTTCACAAGAACAGATTTAATGTCCATTAATGAAGATGATATTACTAAGGGAGAGAATATTCCTAACCATTTTCTTAATACTAATTGGGGAGCTCTTTATGGAATATATACTAATGTAGATAAAGAACTTGTTTTTGTCCAACATCCTACTCAAAAGGGTATTGAAACTAAAGTTACGGCTCGATTTTTACCAGATGAAGTAGATCATTTAATTAAAGGATTATTTGTACAAGCTGCAAAAGGATTAGGGAGGACATCTGCTAATCAACTAATGTCTTGTTTAGATTTTAGATTTTCAAAAGAATATGAAGAATTGATGAGAAGAGATTAATCTTTCAATTTTGAGATAATTGACTTTTCTGCTAATATAGACTCTTCTCCTGATTTCATGTCTCTTAACTTAAATTTCTTCTTTGATATTTCTTCTTTGCCTACAAATATAGCATATTGAATTTGATATGAATTTGCATATTCTAGTGCTTTTCCAGGACCATTTGAATTTATTATACAACTTATATTGTTTTTTCTTAGAGATTGTGCTAGTTTAATTGCTTCTTTGTCTTTATCTATAGAAATTATTACTGCTTTGGTGTTTTCTATTTCTAGTTGGTTAATTTCTTTTGGACATAGACCTGTTATTGCTTCTATGCTAAATGAAATTCCGACAGCTGGGATTTCTTTGTTTACATATTTGCCTACTAGTTTATCATATCTTCCACCTCCTAAAATAGCAGTTTTTCCCATTAATAATTCAAAGACATTTCCAGTGTAATAATTGAAACCTCTCATTAGTTTTGGATTGAATTTTGCAGTTATTCCATATTCTTTGCATTTTTGAGTTAAATCTATTAATTCTTGAGCTCCATCAAACATATTGTCTTTAAAGAATGAAGTGTCTTTATCCATCAATTTGAAAAGGCTTAGAATTTGATTTGAATCTGCATATTTTTTAAGATTCATCTTTACTTGATCTTCTCCTATTTTATCTATTTTATCTATTTCCCTTAGTACTGCTTGTTTTTCAGATATTTGAACAGATTTTATTATTTCGTCTACTAATTTCCTATTATTAATTTGGATTTCTACATTTTCTATTCTTAATTCTTTTAATATATCTGAAACTACGGCTATACATTCTGCATCGGCATTTATCGAAGAATCTCCTATTATGTCGATGTCACATTGAGTAAACTGGCGAGTTCTACCTGTTCTTATTGGTTCGTCTCTAAAGTTCTCTCCAATTTGGTATTTTTTGAATGGAAGTTTAATATTTGGATTTTGTTTGAAAATTCTTGCTAACTGGAATGTAAACTCATATCTTAGACCTAGATTTCTATTTGCTCTGTCTTTTAATCTGAATCTATCTCTAACAGCTTCATCTTCTTCTCCTATTCCATCTGTTCGCATCAATTCATCGAATTCTATTGATGGGGTTTCAACTGGTAAAAACCCATAGAGCTTGAAATATTTCTTAGCTATCTCTTTTATTTTCTCTCTTTTTTGAGATTCTGGAGGAAGATAATCTTCAAATCCCTTTACTGTTTCTGGTTGGTATATCATTTTATTTCAAAGCGGAAGGTGGGAATCGGACCCACTCCAACGGCGCCACAAGCCGGTATGCTACCATTACACAACATCCGCCATATTTAATTCTTCTTTATATCTGATATATAAAGACTGTGAATATTGTTTTTGTGAGAAAATGTTAGAACTAGGTTTGCTTACATTAGCGACAATGAATAAACCTCGTGGTTTGTGTATTCATATTTATTCAAGTTTTGAATGGTTTATAAAGTTTAAGGTTTTTTGTTTATAATGGCTAGAAAAGATAGATTTCGCTTTTACGCTCTAAAACTTTGTGGATGGATGCTTTTGGTTTTTTTGATGCAACTTATGTTTGATAGTTTTACTGATTTATTTTTACTTAATTCTGATTCTTATATTGAGATCTGGAGGTTTTTGACAGCTATATTTTTACATGGAGGATTTGCCCATTTGCTTTACAACACTTTTGCTCTTGCTTTTTTTGGCAGTATGCTTGAGAGATTTCTTGGAAGTAAAAGATTCTTGATGGTATTTTTCGTTACTGGGTTGCTCGCTAATATTGTTTCTGTTAATTTTTATAATTCTTCTCTTGGGGCTAGTGGAGCTATTTTTGGAGTTATCGGTGCTTTAGTTGCTATTCGCCCTTTGATGTTTGTTTGGGCATTTGGATTTCCCATGCCCCTTTTTATTGCTGGAATAATATGGGCAGCAGGAGATTTGATAGGGTTGTTTGTTCCAAGTAATGTTGCAAATCTTGCACATTTATCTGGTATGTTTTTTGGTTTAATTTTAGGATTTATTTACCATAGGAAAGTTAAAGATCTAGTATAATTTTTAAACTATTGAATGTTTTTTACTTTATGTTAAATGTCAAACCTATGCGTCAAACTCCTTCTTATTGTGGACCTTTTTGTTTAAAGATGGTCTTTGATTATTATGGAAAAGAAATTGATGAGAAAGAAATTGCTAAGGTAGCAGGTACTATTGTTAATGATACTAATGTTGGAACTAGCCCGTTTGATATGGTTAATGCAGCAAAACATTACGGGTTTAATGTAAAATACATAGAAAATTCTAATTTAGCTCAATTGCGTGAATTTGTTGTAATTAAAAAGATTCCAGTTATAATTAACTGGTTTTATGAAAATGAGGGACATTATTCCGTTGTTGTTGGCATTGATAAATTAAATGTATATTTTATTGATCCTGAAGATGCACATTATAAGAAGATTTCTTTGAGTACTTTTAGCAAGGTATGGTTCGATTTCAAAGGTGAATATATTAAGTCAAAGAATGATTTGCGTTTACGTCCTATGATTGTGGTTACTCGAAAGAAATAGGTAAATGCCCCTGCCGGTCTCTGTGCTCACTTGGCATAATGGTGGGATTTATTTTTATTGGATTATTCTAAATAATTCATCTCTGACTTTATCAAATACTGATTTCTTTAGGGAACCTATTCGCATTCGAATTAAGTTTTTCTGAACACTAAAAATTTTATCGGTACGGATACTGCTCTGTTTGATTAAGTTTCCATCTTGCATATCATTTTGTGAAATAAGAATAGAAAATGGATTTTCATTAATTACTGATGTTAAAGGTAGTGCAATGCAATCTTTTGATTGTTTATTATAAGACTCATTAGAAAGAATGACTGCTGGCCTTACTTTTTCCTCTTTGAGATTAGTGAATGGATAAGGAACTAAAACTAAATCTTGTTGTTTAACGTTCATTTTTTAGACTTCTCTGGTTTTAAATAATCATTCCAAATATCGTCTTCTTTGTTATCCCAGATTTCTTTGAGAGAAAGCTCTGAAAGTTTTAGCAAATCTCTAAAATCCTCTTTTTTCACTTTCTTTATTATTACACAGTCATCTGCTCTAGTCACTATTAAATCATCTCCTTGATTAATTCCCAAAGATTGACGCATACTAATAGGCAAAGAGATCTGACCCTTATCTGTGACTTTTATTATTTTAACTTCCATTGTAAAGTAAGAAATTCCTTACTTATAAATCTTTGTAAGACGCAGGTAGAATAAGAGTAATGTATTTATTGTTGCACTTGAGGCTCCAATGGCATTTTGATTTGATTTAAGCCGTGCCACAAACACCATTAAGATCACATCGTGATCCTAAGGTATCTCTATATAATGGAGGTGAACACCTAAAATCATTTTTATAACTATGACGAGCTATACAAACATAAGGGTGTGTGCAATCTGTTTCGGAATTACATCTTTCAAATTCCTGCCAATCTTTGTTTATATCACAATAATACCAACCATAAGTTCCATTAGACCATCTTCCACCCAAACTCCAACCAATTTTTGTATATTCATCAGGGCATTCACATATAACATTATGTGAAAACAAATTATCTAAAGGACAAATACCGTTAGAAACCGCTTCTTCGTTATTTAAAGTATCATTTGTATTAGTAGAATTTTCAGCAATAAATTCATTATTATTCTCAATGGCAGATTGATTGCTGTTCAATTGACCACTAACAGATTCGTCAGTTCCAACATTTTTTGAGAGCGGATTAAAAGTAAAGAATAGAGCAAAGAAAAGAACAATAAGTAAAATAATAACTAACCACCACTTCATACTTATAAAAAGTTTAGGAGTATTTATACATTTTGTCTATTGTTTTCTAGAAGAGGTAATTCTCGTAGTCTCTTTTGTATTCTTTCATATCGTCTCTTTAAGTTGTGTATGTTCATGTCCGTTTGTGGCGAACACTAATAAAGTTTGTCGAGAAGGATTATATCCTTCGACTTTAGGAGGGATGTGAGCTAAAGTCGGTATGCCCCTGCCGGGATTTGAACCCGGGTTTCGGCCGCGAAAGGGCCGCGTCCTTGACCACTAGACTACAAGGGCTTATCTTTTTTATTGTTAAAGATGCCTTTTAAACATTATTAACTGACGTTAATAGGCTTAAAAATTGTTATCGAATGCAATTTTTAAACGTTTTTGCTGTTCATCAATGTACAGTGAAATATCCATAGTAAAACATAAAAAGGATGTATTCTCAGAAGATTTATGACTGTTACAAAGTCTGAAGCAAACTTATGGTTGCACGATGTTTTGTTACAGGGTTTTCTCAAAAATGGTTTTTCTAGATCTAATGGGAATAAATCTTGGGAATTGACAGAGTTACAATATCTTGGTCTAACTGATGATTTAGCAAAAGGTTTTTTAAAATTTTCTAAAAATCCTATTTATAGCAAGCAGTTTTTTGATATGGAAGTTGAAATGATTAAGAAACAGGCAAGACTCATTGCGGAAGATGTTGGGAATGAAAATTTTAACTTAATAGATATTTATTGTGGTGACGGACTTAAAGTTGTTGAGTTTATTAAAGAATTTAATTCTATTACTTCTGGTAATGTGAATATTAGGTATTGTCCTTTAAATTCTTCTCAATATTTGCTTGACCTTGCTGTTTCTAATGTTAATAAGGCTGGATTTTCTAATTTGAAAGAATGTAAACCATTTCTTTCTTCTGGAGATGGGCGAGCATTGAGACCAATTGCTAAAAAATTAAAATCTGATAATTATCTAAAAAATGTTGTTGTCTTACTTGGTGGTGTAATAGCTTGTTTCGATATTAATGAATATTTATTTGAACTTGAAAGAGATCTGTCTAAAGGAGATGTTCTTATTATAGGAAATGGTATTCGAGTTGGAGATAGACTTGTGGATATTCATAAATACAAAAACCCTGCTTTTCATGATTGGTTAAAGCATTTAATGTTTGGTCTTGGCTTTAGTGAAGGAGATTTTGAGTTTGATGTTAGGTTTGGAAATTCTCGTATAGAATTTGTCTATAAATTAAAGAATGAGTTTACTAAAAATATTGATGGAAAGAAAGTTGATTTTAAAGCAGGTGATGAGTTTGTGGTTGCTGCTCTTTACAAATATTATTCTAAGGAGTTTGAAGAATTTTGTAAAATGTATTTTTCTAATCCTAAAATAATTGTTGATCAAGGTAATGAGTATGCTTTGGTAGTTTGTAAGAAATGATTGATAATGGGCCTAAAGTTGGAGTTGCCGCAATAGTCGTTAAAGACGGCAAGGTTCTTCTAGGTAAGCGCAAAAGCTTACATGGTAATGGAACTTGGTCTTTTCCTGGAGGACACTTAGAATTTAATGAAGAAGTTGAGGAATGTGCTAAACGTGAGATTCTAGAGGAAGCTGGAATTAATATTGAGAATTTAAAATTTGCAACATTTACTAATGACTTGCATATTTCTGAAGGAAAACATTACATCACTTTGTTTTTGATTGGTGATTATGTTAGTGGCGAGGTTAGAATTATGGAGCCTGAAAAATGTGAAGAATGGAAATGGTTTAGTTGGAATCAATTACCTAAACCTCTATTTTTACCAATTGAAAATTTGTTGAAAAAAGGTTTTAGTCCTTTTAATTAGTTCTTGGTTGTGCTAAATTTTCTACAAATCTTTTTGCAAGGGATTGGATTGCTCCTATTTGTTCCTTATCATATCTACTTTCTTTTAATATATCTTTTGCATTCCATCTAGAAAATGTTATTTTATAGCCTCTATCTGCTGTTTCTATAAGCATTGCATCTTGGCCTATGGTTATTAAATCATCTAACTCTTCAGACATACTAAACACGCTACCTCTGAAATGAAACATCTCTTTGAGATCTTGTGGTGCTTCTTCCAAAGCTCTTTCTAATGATTTATGTAAATCTGGATTGGATCTATGAGGAATTTGATAATCCTCATTTACTAAATATCTCACACTTGAAAGAAAAGAATATGCAAATGCAAACATTCCTCCTTTTAAAGGTCTAGGTCTTCCATCTCCCATGTTTTGAGTTAATGTTTTTCGTTTAAAATGATTGTTGTGTTCAAATACTGTTTTTAATGAGCCCACCAGGATTTGAACCTGGGACCCCTGCTGTTCTTAGCTGTTAGCTTTATAGCTTGAACTTATGCTTCTTGTGAAGCACAATCATATAAGAGCAGTGCTCTAACCGGGCTGAGCTATGGGCTCGATAGTATCAAATCATAAATAGTTCTTTTTAATGTTTCGGTTTACTAGAATTAAGAAAATAGACTCTTTATCCAATCAATTAATCTTGAAAAGACACTTTTTTGAATAGGCTCTACTTTTCCATCATTCGTTCCTGGTCTTGAAACTGGTTCAATTAAGTCATTAAGCTCGTTTATTTCATCTTTTGATTCTTCTAGTAATAAATTTCCCATGCAAGAGTTTGTTGAGATTTTACCTGTTTCAGCGTCTAAACTTGCATAAATAAGGTATTCTTTTCCTTCTTCAAAATTATATCCACAGTTAGCTCCTGTATCTCTTGTGGAATAAAATATGAGATTTACTGATTCTGGGAAACTTGATGGTTTCCAATATTGCGTTATTCTAATTGTAGCTTCCTGTTCTTTATTATATTCTGAACCTGATAATCTTATCTCAGATATCTTTCCTGTGAATACATAGTCTGCATTCTCGATTCTTGCTTGTGTATCCTCTAGATATATACATGAACAAGCTGATGCTACTCCCATTATTACAAATAGCATTAAAATTGCTAATGCTGGTAAAATAATTATCTTGTTTTTCATTATGTCTATGAGAATAACTTACTTATAAATATACTTAAGAGTTCTATTAAAATTGAAGTTGTCTGATAGGAAACAATTAAAATACTAGATTTTATGATTGTTTTATGATTATAGGATTACTTGGAAAGCCTAACGTAGGCAAGTCAACTTTCTTTAAGGCATCTACGTTGCAGGATGTTCTTATTGCAAATTATCCTTTCGCAACTATTAAACCAAATCATGGAATGGCATATGTTAAGATTCATGATTTAGCTGCTGATTTTGGGAAGGTTTCGAATCCAAGACAAGGATATGTTCGTGATGGTTGGAGATTTGTACCAATTGATTTGTTTGATGTTGCTGGTTTAGTAGAAGGAGCTTCTCTTGGAAAAGGTTTAGGAAACCAGTTTCTTGATGATTTAGCGGGAGTTGATGCTTTTATTCATGTAGTTGATATGTCTGGAGAAACAGATGCTGAAGGAAAACAGACAGATAATTATGATCCTTCCAAAGATATAGAAATTATTGAAAGAGAGTTAGATTTATGGTATCTAGGAGTTTTAAAAAGAGCCTGGGTAACACTTATGAAAAGTATGGAAATGCAAAAGGGACAATTTGCTAAGACTGTTGCTAAACAGTTTTCTGGTTTGAAGGTTACAGAAGATGATATTAATCATGTAGTAATTAAAGAAAAATTTGATATTAGAAAGCCATCTGTCTGGAGTGATGATGATTTATTCAAGTTTGCTCGCGCTTTGAGGATTTATACTAAACCTATGATTATTGCTGCTAATAAAGTTGATAGACCTAATGGTATCTCTAATTTTAATAAAATAAAAAATAAATTTAGCCATCCATTGGTTCCTTGCTTTGCCGATGGTGAATTGAGTTTGCGTCAAGCAGATAAGATTGGAATAATTAAATATATTCCCGGTGAAAAAGACTTCACTATTCTTGGGAATTTGAATGATCCTCAAAAATCTGCTCTTGAAATGATTAGAAAAGTTATGGTTGAATTTGGTTCTACCGGTGTGCAGAATGTTTTGAATTATATTGTTTTTGATTTATTAAAATATATCGCTGTTTTTCCAGCTGGTGCTAAAATGGAAGACAGCAAGGGAAATGTCTTACCCGATTGTTTTTTAATGCCTCCAGACTCAACTGCTCTTGATTTCGCTTATCGCCTTCATAGTGATATAGGGGATAAGTTTGTCAAGGCAATAAATTTGAAAACAAAACAAGCTGTTGGGAAGGATTATATTATTAAGAATCTTGATGGTTTGGAGATAATGACTAGATGATAATCTATGTTAAAGTTAAACCCGGATCATTAAAAAATGGCATCGAGGAGTGTAGTGATGGAACTTATTTGATTTATACAAAAGAAAGAGCTTTAGATGGTAGGGCTAATATTATAGTGATTAAGATGCTTGCCAAAAAATTTAATGTTTTATTTGTAGATATTCACATTAAAAATCCTAAAAGTAGAAAAAAGATTATTGAGATAAAAGTTTAAGATAATAGCTTTTAAAAATGACATATTCTCTTTCTTGGTTAGTGATGATATGAAATATGATTATGCTCCTGATTTGAAAGAGAGGCTTGTTGAGATAGTTAACGCTCTTAAGATGGATCATATTAATCTTGAGAGAGTTGAATGTTTAAGAAGTTTTGGAAGTAGTACTAAAAGAACTATTGCTCGTTGCCACACTATAGGTAAAGTTATGCAGAAAGGGATGAAAACTAATGCTTTTTATACAATAGAGTTTCTTGAAAAGTTTGATAAATTGAATAAGATTAATCAGGATAAGGTAATAATACATGAACTCCTCCATATTCCTAAAACCTTTGGTGGTGGATTTAGGCAACATGATTTTGTTTGTGAAGAAAATATAGATAAATTGCATAGGAATCTTGAATTTAAGCAAAAAATCTTGTAAGAGAACCTTTATTCTTACTTGGAAATGCTTATAAAGATTATTTTCTAAATCATTATATAAAAAGAGGTGTAAGAGAACTCTTTTTTATAAAAAGTGGTACACAAAAAATATACTTATAAAAATGGTAAGAGGTTTGGTCCTTATTATTATGAGACTAGACGTATTAATGGCAAAGTTGTAACTACTTATTTAGGTTCTGGTTTGAGAAATAATGATAAAATTTTACTAAAAGGCTTTTTGATATTTGCAATTATTTTTTTGGCATTTTACTTTTTTTCATTTAGTTTTACTGGGAATGTATCTCTGGATATAGATAAGAATTATAATTTTGGTGAGTCAATTAATGGTGTGCTTAGATTTGATTTATTTCATGGAGAACTTATTCCATCTAACTCTTTAGTTTTAGTTGCTTACGGAAATACTTCGAAAATATTTAATTTATCTGAATTAGTTTCTGATGAACTTGTTTACGGAGAATTCTATGCAGAAGGTGTTTCTTTATCTGGAAGTGGTGAAGGTTATGGAGTCCCAGGAAAGGTAATTGAATATCCGTTTGTTGATTTTGATTTTTCTATAATTAAGATTGAAGAGAATGTAGGCTCTGAATCATTTAATTCTGACGAGTCTGAGATTATTCCTGAAGAACAAACAAATGAGGAAATTCAACAAACTGGTGATGGATCAACTAGTGAAAGTAGTCCTGAAGAACCTGAGACTGAGGCTGAAAGTACTGAGTCTACCGAAGAAAGCTCTTTAGAATCTTCTGATTCAATTATAACTGGAGATGCTATTTCAGATCTGAAAATTATAAATGGTCAGACTTCTAAAGAAAATGCATTTTCTTATGTTCTGTCTGATAGCGAAACTGCTTCTCTTATTGAAGGAAGTGTTTCTTATGATGGGAACTCTTTAAATGACGAGGATGTTGAATTTAAAATAAAGAATGATGAATTAATTGTATCTACTGATTATTATATAGAGAGAGAAGGATTTGGAGAAGATTATATTTCTGATGAAAGTGAAGAAATAATTATTGATATGGGTGCTCTTGAATTGATTGCGGATAAAGAAGATAAATTAACTATCTCCTTGATTTATCAAGGAAATGTCATTGTCGAAGCTTCTGAAGATATAACTATTTTAAATGAAGAATTATTTGAAGCTGAAGTTATCGAGTCTGATTTGGATATCGCAATATTAAATGAATCTATTATTAATCAAACTTTGACAAATGAGACAATTATTGAAAATATGACTGAGATAAATAAAACATTTTTTAATGAAACTTCAGTTGATGTTAAAACAAAACAATTTACAGCAGTTATTGGACAACCAGTTAGATGGACTAAGACAGTTTCTTTGGAATTAAACGATAGTTTAAATTTGACTATTGAGGTACCAGCTAGTGCAGAGAATATCACAATTAATAAAATAACTTCTGATTTAAATGAGTCTCATGAAATCTCTGGCATTGCTGAAACTTCTATCTCAAACTTATTTGTTGGAATAAATGGGGAAGTTACTGCTGATATTAGCGCGGAGAAAGATGCAAATCTTGATTCTTTCTTCTCTAAAATACTTAAATTTTTCAGTATTACGGGGAATGTTGTTGAAGAATTAGGAGTTGATGTTCAAGAAATTTCTATTGAGCTTCAACAATCTGATTTGGGGGTTGAAGTGGAATATTATACTGATGCTCCTGCTGTTAAAGAAAACATATTAGATTTTACTCAAAAAACATTACATGTTTCAAGTCCTGCTGATGTGCATTATGAAAATGTTCTTGTTTTTACAAATCTTTCTGATAATCTTGAATTAAAAGATTCTTCTTCCATTGTCATAGAATGGGTAGAAAATAATTCTATCTTGGAAGTCTTTTCTATAAATGACTCTAATAATGATGGAAATTATGATTATATTCAATGGATTGCTCCTCATTTAAGTAATCAAACTTTTAATATAATTGTTATAATTGATGCTCAACACCTTAATGAAACTTATGGTTTTATTTCAAATATTTATAATGAAACCAGAGAATTAGATAACATTTGGAGTGAATCTATTCCTGATGGACATTATGTAAGGGTGACTTTTGAAACCAATTTAACATCTATCAATGATATTACTATTTATTCTCGTGCAACTAATGGTACAAATATATCTGATATTATTATAAATGTTTTTGAGAAAGACTCAAATGAATCTCTTGCGCGATTTTATAATTTAACTGAAAATGAATATAATAAAATATATTTGAACAATCTTGGAGATAGAAATCAAGATACTTTTGATTTGCTTGTTACAGGCGGGGAGGTTGAATTTGATCATATTATAGATCCGTCTACTGCATTGAATGGTTTTCTTGGAGATGTTGGTTTAGCTCCATTAACTTCTGAAAGTTACGTAATGACTTATCTAAATAGAACTGGTAATACTGTTCAGTTTCAAATAATGAATACTGATGGTACAACTATCTTACAACCAGTAACTATTGCTACTGGAAGTGGTGATGGTTATAACAGGACTAATAACGTAACAAGAGTTGCTGTAGCTAGCATCAACTCTACTTTTTTTGTAATTGGCTGGACAAATACTTCTGCTGAGTGGAGAGCTGGTTTTAAAACTGATGGAACTTATTATTTCAGTCCTGTAACTACCGATGGTTCTATAGGTACTGCATTACATGAGATTGCTTTGACTGCATTTAATACAACTTTAATTGCTTATTGTTATGTAGACTCAACTGAAGGAGACTTAGATATGATAAGATTTGATGCACAAACTGGTACTCTTATTGGAACTGAAACAGATGTCAATGCTGCAGTAGTTCCAGAAGGTGGATTACAAGATAGAGCTGATTGTGATGTTGTAAATGCTACTAGCCTTGTTGCTGTAGATTATGATGCTGGAGGTGATGATGATGCGATATATCACTTAGTTGATCATGCAGGAACGGAAGTTGTTACTGATACTGCTATAGATAGTGCTGTTGGAACTGCTGCGCAGGTTGCTAGTGCTACAATTGATAATGATAAATATGTGTTAGCTTGGTATGATCAGGGTGAACAGGATATTACTATTGCGATAAATGATCTCGCAGGAAATTCTATTCTATCTGCTACTGATGTAGATACTGCAGTAGGATCTTCTTCTAGGCTGTCTATTGCAACAGTGTTTAATAAAAGCACAAATTCAGATAATTTTGTAGTTGCTTATTTTAATCAGTCTGCTGGAGATATTGTTGCTGTTGCTTACAATGGTTCTGGAACTATGGTAACTCAAAACTTTATTGTTGAATCTTTTGCTAATACTGCTCCTGCTTTATATTATGCTGTTGGTAAGAATCCTGCTACTGGGATGTCTTTATGTAATGAAACATGGGTAATAACATATACAAATTCTTCAGATAAGTCTATAACAAAGACTTATTGGCTTAACGGTACTTTATGGGATGGTAATTGTCCATTCACACCTGTGTTTGGTTTATTTAATGAAACCATTCTAAATAATTCTGCTTATGTCAATAATGCGGTTTATGCTTTTAATATAACTATAACTGACTCAAATGGTACCGCTGGTTTTGAATTTAATGGAACTAATAGGAGTGTCTCAAATTTATCTGCAACCATGTTTAACTCTACGATTGCTAATATTGCTGCAGGAACATACTCTTATTACTGGTGGTCTTATGGACCTGGTTCTACATATAATATTTCTGGAACTAGAAATTATGTTATTGCTAGAAATACTAGTCAATTAAATTTAACTTTGAATGGAACCCAATCAAATATTACGATTTCTAGTGGAGGGAGTATTTTATTGAATGGAACTTTAATTTTGGGAGATCCTGGAGGAAATCTTCAATTATATAACAATGGGACACTCATTAATCAACGACCTACTGAAGTAAGCAATTTAACTTCATTTAGTGGAATTGGAATTTACAATATCACTGTTTCTTACGCTCAGACTCAAAACTATTCACAAAGTTTGATAAATTATAATGTTACAGTTATTAGTGGAGACTCTGCCCCTTATAATGGGACTGCTTTAATTCTGAATTCTACCCTTGGATTAAATAGAACTTTGGAAGATTTGAATGTTCGAACAACATTACTTGATTTAGACAACAATACAATGAATGTTACAGTAAGATGGTATAATAATAGTATTCTTCATCTTACTCAAGCTTATAATTTAAGTTATTCTAATGGGACTACATTTATTGCCACTCTTGATGATGGAAATACAACTAAAGGACATAATTGGTCTGTTGGGTTGACAATATATGACTCTCTTAATAATTTTAATGTAAATTCTAGTAATTTAACTATCTTGAATTCTTTACCTAATGTTACTTTAATATCTCCAGCTAATGACTCTTTAAGTTATAATACAAGTGACCAGACATTTTATTTTGCTCATAGTGACGATGATCTTGATGAAATTACTGGTTTGCAGTTTAATCTTTCCATAAACAGTCTTTGTGAAGATTCTCAATATAATGGACAAAACATAGAATCTTTAGGTGCAGTTAGCCAGCATTCAATATCTGTTTCAGTTTCATGTTTTAGTGAATCCTATTTATGGAGTCTTAGGGCTTTAGGCAGTGGTGCTAATGGTACATATGCACCTTATTATACAATAACTTTTGAACAAGATAGCCCACCATCAATTGCTTTAAATCAACCTTTGAACGATTCCAATTTTAGTTTTGGGAGTAGCTTATCATTTAATTGGACGGCTACAGATGATCATTCTTCTACAATGTCTTGTAATTTGACAATAGATAATTTAGTAAATTCATCAAACATTAATTCTCCTTCTGGTAGTATGGTTAATCTTAGTGTTGTTGGTTTTTCTAGTGGGACTCATGGATGGAATGTAACTTGTGCCGATACTACTCAAAATATTGCAACAAGTCAGACAAGAACGTTTAGAATTAATAACATTCCTTACAATGGAACTGCTCTAATTCTGAATTCTACTCTTGGACTGAATAGAACTTTGGAAGATTTGAATGTCCGAACAACATTACTCGACTTAAATAACGATACTATGAATGTTACAGTAAGATGGTATAATAATAGTATTCTTCATCTTACTCAAGCTTATAATTTAAGTTATTCTAATGGGACTACATTTATTGCCACTCTTGATGATGGAAATACAACTAAAGGACATAATTGGTCTGTTGGGTTGACAATATATGATCCTCTTAACAATTTTAATGTAAATTCTAGTAATTTAACTATTTTGAATTCTTTACCTAATGTTAGTTTAATTGCGCCAGCTAATGGGTCTTCAACAATTAATCGTACAAATCAAAACTTTACATGGGTTGCTAGCGATGATGATGGAGATGCTATTAAGAATTATACAGTTAATATCTCATTAATTGCGCAGTCTACTTGCGTTGACTCTAATTATAATGGTGGTACTGGTTATGAGTTTGGAAATTCCTTATCCTTTACTCTTTTAGATTTAGGAAATCCACTTAATTGCCTTTTTGATAATTTAGACTCTTACAGATGGAGTGTTTCTGCTTCAGATGGTTCTTTTGGTTCATATTCTGATCCATTTAATTTGAAAGTACAGGCGTATATTAACATAGTTATGAATATAAGTTTGATAGAATTTGGAAATTTGGGATATTTGAAGAATAATGATACTTCGGATAATTTTCCTAAACCATTTATTTTAATAAATGAAGGTAATGTTTTAAATGATATTGATGTTGAAGGAACTAGTCTTTGGCAAAGTGTAACTAATCCTACAGATAATTATAAATTTAAATTTGATAATGTTACTACTAATGGAATTTCTGAAAATGGATCATTTAATTGGACTGAAACAATTATAGGATATAGCAATATTCCGTTAGTTGCTGATGACATTTCAGATCTTGTAGACTTGAAGTATGCTGATACAACGGATAGTGTTGAAGTTGATATTAATGTAACTGTTCCTTCGTCTGATGGTCCCGGCGTTAAATCCTCAACTATAACTTTTACAATAGAATTAGGTAGCGGAGATACTTATTAAAATGGACTATAAAAAACTGTTAATTGTTGATGCTATACTTTTATTTGGATTTTTATCTGCAATATTTTTTCTTGTTGGATATACTCCTCCTTTGGTAATTTCTCCTTTGACTTCGGAATATGAAACACTTCTTTTTGTTTTACCTTCTGTAGATTATATTCTTATAGATGATAATTCCAGATTTAATTCCCCTGAAACTATATTTATTAATGAAACTATTAGTCTGAAAGAAGGCAAATATTTTATAAAATTTTTTGATGGATTGAAAGGTGAGATTCGTGAGATTAATTTAGAATTAACAGTTGTTTTGCAATTTAGGGCGCTTGAAGATGGAACAATTGGTGTTTTTAATTTAGGTGACTCAACATTACAAGTTGATGTTTATGAAACTGGTTCACTTATCAATTCTTCAATTGCTTATACGGGGGTAGAAAATGAATAAATTTATTTTATTTTTTATTTTATTTTTTATTGTCTTTCCTATTTCTTCTGCTTTTGGAATAACTCCTGCTCAGAAGATTCTTGGTTACGAACCTGGAACTGAACAAACTTTTTCGTTTGATATAATTAATTCTGAAAATAAAAGGGTTAATTTAGTTATACTTCCAGAGGGAGAATTGAGCCAAAGTGTTGCTCTTTCGCAGTATTATGTTACTCTTACTCCTGAAACTCCTAGTGTAACTATAAAATATTCTGTAAAAATTCCCTCTGGACTTTCTCCTGGGGCTCATTATGCTGATATTGTTGTAACTGAAGTTCCGGATACATCTTCTTCATCTTCTCCAACCTATATTGGTTCTATTGTTGGAATCGCGACTAAGATATTAGTTGACGTGCCTTATCCAGGTAAATATGCTGAATCTGCTTTGAGTGTAAGCACAACTAATAGTGGTAAGATAGCATTTGTTATGCCCTTAGTTAGTAAAGGTAAACTTGATATTGTCAGAGCAAGAGCAGTGATAGATATTTATACGCCTTTAAATGAAAAAGTTATCTCTCTTTCGACGCAGGAAATTGAAGTTTTAAGTGGTGAGAGAAAAGAACTTGCTGTTGAATGGGATACTACATCGATACCCTTTGGAAGATATAGGGCATTTGCTACTGTTTTGTATGATGAATCTACTCTGACTTTAGAGAAGGAATTTTCTGTTGGCAAAGATAGTTTAGAACTTAAAAGTGTTGAAGTAAATGATTTTAGCCTTGGGGAAATAGCTAAATTTGAATTCTTAGTTGAGAATAGTCTTAACTCTCCTATCGAAGATGCTTATATATCTATGCAAGTGTTTAATCAAGATGGAGAAATAATGGCTGATTTTAAATCTGCAACCTATAAAATAGATTCATTTTCGAGTAAGTTACTTGTTTCTTTCTGGGATACTGAAGGTGTTCGTGTTGGTAATTATGATGCAAAAGCATTTATTAATTTTGGACAAAGTTCTATTCAAAAGGATCTTACTTTAGATGTTTCTGAAAATGATATTTCAGTAATAGGGGTAGGTTATGTTATAAAATCTGCGAATACGAAGCAAAGTGATTCTCTTGTAACAGTACTGATTATAGCAGTTGCGGTTCTTGTTTTGCTCAATTTGACGTGGTTTCTGTTCTTAAGGAGAAAAATTAAGAAAAAATAAGAAACGTTTAAATATAATGGCTTATTTTGTTAGCTATGGCTAGTTTGAAAAGAGTGGTGGTTGTTCTTCTTATGATTACTTTAGTTTTGTCTGTTACTTCAGTTGTTTTTAATTTGATGATTTATAATATAAATTCAGATAATTATCTTAATAAAATTTCTTATTCCTCAAATGCTGGAAATGTTGGTCTAGTTGTTGAAGGGAATGGTTTTGAAAATGGAGCGGATTATGGTGGTTGAAGGAAACTCTAAGATAATTGTTATCTTTGCTGTTTTTGTTTTTGTGATTTCATTGTTCTCTGTTGCTGTATTTTACCTTTCTGCTAGAACATTGTTTAGCACAATATCAGGACATGCTACAAGTATTGGAGAAGCTAATTTGACTGTTGAATCTACTGTTACAATTAACTTTACAACTTCTCAAATTAACTGGGGAAGTGGAAGAGTTAATGCTGGTCAAAGTTCTGCTGGTCTAAATACATTTGCTACAAGTAATGTGACTAATGGTAATTGGACTTTACAGAACGCTGGTGGTTTAAGGATTGAAAATTTAGGTAATGTAAATGTTACGCTTAATTTGAGTGGTACAAAGACGGCTGCACAGATGATTGGAGGTACTGGTCCAGGGTATAGATGGAATGTGACTAGTTTTGAATCTGGAAGTTGTAGAAATGCGAGTGGGGGTACTGGCGCTTTACAGACTGATTTCTTCTATATTGTTAATACTAGTACTGCATTATTCTGCAATTACTTTCAGTTTCTCGATGATAGGGATGTTGTTCGTATAGACTTTAATTTGACGATTCCTTCAGACTCTTTGACTGGAGCTCTTGGGGATACTATTACCGCGACTGCCTTTGCAGCTTAAATTCTGAAAAAGTATTTAAAATAGAGTTTGTTTTTTAATGATGATGGTTGGAAAATCTGCTTTAGTTTTATTGTTTATTTTCTCAATTTCTTATGTTTCTGCATTAGGGATATCTCCTGCAATAAAAAATATAGACTTTGTTCCAGGACAAGAAGTCAATATTACATTTTATGTTTTAGATGCTGTGGAATACTCAACATATGATGTTGGTATTAGAGGTGGGGACCTAGCAGATTATTCTTCTCTTAATGTTGATTCTGTTAAGGGTAATGGAGTTTTTATTTTAACTATAAAATTTCCTACAGATTTTGATAAACCTGGTACTAGCACAATTAGCGTGAGTGTTAAAGAGAGACCTTCTGAAAGTTCATTTATTAATACAGTTGTTGAGGTTGGTTCTACTGTAAAGACTTTTGTGCCTTATCCTGGATATTATGGAGATTTATCTTTAAGTATTCCAGATGGAAATGTAGATGAAAATATACCTGTTGAGCTTCATGTTATTAATAGAGGGGATAATCCTCTTAATATAGAAAGTGTTTTTGTTGATTTTGTATCTGGTGATGGAAATGCTGTAAAAAAGATTGAGTTTACTCCAGTAAATATTCCTATCTTTGGCGAGAGATACTTTAGAAAATATTTAGATACTACTGGTATTGTTCCTGGAAATTATATAGGTCGTGCTAGAGTTTCTTATGAAGGTATTACTCGAGAGGTTAACAAATCTTTTAGAGTTGGTTCCTTATTTGTAAATATAACTAATTTTACAAACTATGTTCTTGGAGGTGGAATACAGAAATTTTATGTTACATTGGAAAATAAGTGGAACTCTAAAGTCTTAGGAGCTTATGTGGATGTTAATTTAACAAATGATATTTATAGTATGGTTTTTAGAACTCCTTCTATAGATTTGGAACCTTGGGAAGAGAAAGTGATTGAAAGTTATCTTGATACTGATAATTTAGAAGGAAAATATAATTTATTTCTTAATGCAAGCTATCATGGTCAATCTACTTTCATTTATGGAAGTCTTTTTGTAGGTAAGGATTATAGTCTAATTATTTACTCTGTTTCTGCAATTGTTGCTATTATCTTCTTTATTGTTCTATACTTCATTTTAAAAAGACTCTTTTTCAGGAATAAGAGAAGATGAAAAATTTATTGGTGCTTGCATTCTTTATTTCTTTGATTGTTTTAGTTATGACTCTTTTTATCTATTTTTATTATATAACTCCTATTTCAGAGTTTTCTTTTCAAACTACTGCTTTTGTTACGCAAGACGTAGCTGGGTTTGACGTTAATTCTACTGCTTTAACTTTTGGGAGCATTGTTCTCGGGGGTAGTTCAACTAGATCTATTTTGGTAAATAATTCTTATCCTTTTTCTGTTAGAGTTGAACCTAAATTTGATGGTTCTATAAAAAAGATAATTACTTATGAACCATTAATTGTTGAACCTTATCACACTTCTAAATTTTACTTTACTGTTTCAGCAAATTCTCTTGAGCTTTTAGGAAATTACACTGGTGATGTTAATATCAAATTAATGCGCTTAACTTGATGTTTTATTACATATTACGAACATATTTAATACTATATTTCTTTTGATATATATGGTGGAGATCAAGAAATCTTTATTTTTTATTTTAGTTATTTCTGGAATATTAGCTTTTTTTAGTTTGTTTTTCTCTATAGGAATTTATGTTTATGATTATAATTCTAAACTAGTAGCACATTCATCTTCTGAAGCTAGTGTTGGCATTACTGTAGAAGGTTCTGAGGCAGAGTGTGGCGATGCACTGTGTAATGGCGCTGAAACTTGTTCTTCTTGTTCTAGTGATTGTGGTTCATGTTCATCTACTGGATCTGGAGGTGGATCTGGGTCAGGGTCAGACGGAGGAAGTGGAGGTTATTCATCAACTCCTAATTTTAAAGTAAGTGAAGAGAGTTTTAATATTAAGATTATCTCTGGAGAAAGTGAAACTAATGAGTTAATTTTAGAGAATACTGGCTCTACTGCTATTGATATTACTGTGAGTGTAACTGGGATTGATAATTATATTTATTTTAACACAGATTTGATTTCTTTAACACCTGGTCAAAAGGCTCCTCTTAGATTTACAATAAATGCTCCTGAACCAGGCGTTTATGCTGGAAAGATTATATTAACTTATCAGGGAATTACAAAAGAAGTTCTGGTTTTACTAAATGTTGTTAGCGAAGGAGTTTTATTTGATGCGACAATAACCGTTCCTGATTTATATCGTATTCTTAGGGCAGGCCAGAGACTTCCTGCATTAATAGAACTTTTAGAAGTCGGTGGTGAAACTGGTGTTGATGTTACTATGAATTATATTATAAAAGATTTTGACGGAAATGTACGTTATACAGAATCTGAGACATTTTATGTTCGAGGAGCTAAAAGTTACAGTAAGAGATTTTCAACGCTAGGACTTGAGCCTGGAGATTATATACTAGGTGTTGAACTAGTGTATATAGGAGGATTTGCTACATCAACAGCTCATTTTAAGATATCAGATTCTTTGATAACGCCTCAAACGTGGGTAGCTGTTGGAGCTATGATCATAGCATTAATTGTTTGTTTTCTTGCAGTTTTATTCTTTAAACATAATAATAAAAAACAATTTAAATTGGTAGGAAATATTAAATGAAAACTCTATTTTTATTTTTTATCTTTTTTGCATTGTCTTTTGTCAGCAGTTTAGAGACACCTCATACTGTTGAGATTATAACCGCTCGTGGAAGTGCTGTTTTTCCAGTAAGTTTTTTTAATTCTGGTGAATCTGGAAGTTACACTGCTAATTTGAGAGATAATTCTCCTGCTGTTAAACTTGAAACTGCCTTTGTAGAGGTTGCTCAGGAGGAATTTGGTTCTTTTAACTTAATTGTGGATAATGGTGCGTTAGAGAAGGGTGTTTATTTTGATACATTAATTATTTCAAAAGAAAGCGAAATTGTTCAAAACATTCCAGTAGTTATTGGACTGGAGTCTAGAAGTTCTGAAATGGTATATGATGTTTCGATTGATTTTGATGCTAATTCTGATATTTCAGTTATTTCTGGAGAGACTATTCTTTCTCCAATTATCGATGTTTACAAGCTTAATTACAATAATCCTGGATCTAATGGTATTGCTTTAGCATTTTCGATTTATTCTTTAGAGGGAGATCTTTTAAGTTACTCTGAAGAAGTTGTTTCTGTTTCAAGACAAGCTTCATTTGAACATTTCTTTAATCTTGGAACAAATGGTCATGATGAAGTCTTGATGGTTGCTTCTGCTAAAAGTGGAAATTCTTTTGGACTAGATTTATATCAGATTTCACTTTCTAATAATCTGCTTTTGAGTCCACCTGAAACTAATAAATATTCTTTTAGAATTTACATGAGCATATTCATATTTTTGCTTTCTTTTATAATGCTTATTAGTTATTTATGGTACAACAGATCAGTTAGGCAAACTAAGAACTGGAGATCAGAAATCGAATATATTAAAAAAACTCAGTTTAGCGATGCTGCTAAAGGATTACGTAAATTAGAAGCTCAAAAAGATGTTTTACATAGAGCTTATTCTTCAAGATATATCTCAAAAAACTCTTTTGATTCGGCTATTAGTGAAATAGATAAACTTTCGAACCAATTAAAGAAACGTTTATAAATAGATTTATCGTTGGTTGATTGATAAAATGGTGGTTAAAAAAGGTTCTGCTCTTTCTGGTGCAATTAAAGATCTTGAGAGTGAGATAAGTTCTCTTAGTAAGGAAAGAGACTCTTTAAAGAAATCTATAGAGAAAACTTCTTCGAGTATTTCTGAAAGTAGACAGAAAGAACTTGCAATGCAGAAACTTCTTGCAAGTCTCTCTGAAAAAGAGGCAAAACTCCAGGAGCATAAAAAAGAGTTGCAGGGTAGGTCTGATAAGGTTTCAGATAAGCTTAGTAAAATGTCTAAGATAAAATCAGAGATGAAAGATATTTGATATTTATGAGACTTGTCGTTTCCTTTAATGGGCGGAAAATTGAATTCAGCGTTAGGCAAACTGGTTTTTTTAGCAGAGGTTTAGGTTTGACTTTTAGAACTAAAGATACTAGCATTTTGCTCTTTGATTTTTCAAGAGCAGTGACTTGGCAAGGTAATTTAACATCATTATTTGTATTTTTCCCATTTTTGACTTTATGGCTTGATGAAAAAAATAAAGTTATTGGCTTTAAAATTGTCAGACCATTTACTTTTTCTATTTCTCAAAAGAGAAAATTTTATAGAATTGTAGAAATTCCACTTAATAATTCTAATTTTCCTCTTGTAAAGAAATTTGTTAGTACTAAAACTTTGGCAAAATATTATCGTCGCTAGTTTATTTTTGGAGTTCGTTTTACCGTCGATAAATACAAACATTTAAATATTAGGTTGATTTTTGGATTGTCGGAGGTGTTTATGGGAAAAATTATTGCGAAGAATATTGTTAAGCGCCAACACGGTTACTTATACTATGTTGATGCACAGGGCAATGTTTGTGAAGCTAAAATGTCTCGTGGTGGGAGAAAGAAGAAACGTCGATAGTTTGACGTTTTAGTTTGGTTATTTTTGTTTTGTTTATTTTTTTATTTAAGTAATTATATTTAAATAGAATTTTTTACTGGTAATTTTATGATAGTTGGTATTGAAACTACTGCTCATACTTTTGGAGTGGGTGTTGTTTCTAAAGGAAATGTTCTTGCTAATGTTAAAGATATGTATAAGCCTTCTGAAGGTGGCATAATTCCTAATAAAAGTGCAGAACACCATAAACTTGTAGCCCAACAAATTTGGGAAGAAGCTTTATCTAAAGCAGGATGTTCTGATCCAGATATAGAGGCAATTGCTATTTCAAATGCTCCTGGACTTGCTCCTTGTTTATATGCTGGATTGAATTTTGCTAAAGAAAAAGCTATTGGATTAGGTGTGCAACTTGTTCCCGTAAATCATTGTATTGCCCATCTCGAGATTGGTCAGAGTGTTGGAGCTAAAGACCCTGTTTTACTATATGCTTCTGGAGCTAATACTCAAGTTATAGCTTATTCTTCTGGAAAATATAGAGTTTTTGGGGAGACTCTTGATTTGGGAGTTGGAAATTTTATAGATACATTTGGAAGGTATGTAGGTGTTCCTTTTCCTGCTGGTCCTGTTCTTGAAGGAAAGGCTAAGAATGGTAAATATATTGAGCTACCTTATTCCATTAAGGGAATGGATGTTTCTTTTTCTGGCATGCAAACAAAAATGAAACAACTTTATGATAAAGGTCATAGTGTTGAAGATTTAGCATTTTCAATGCAAGAAACTGCTTTTGCAATGCTTGTTGAAGCAGCTGAAAGAGCTCTTGCTCATACTGGTAAAAATGAACTTGTTTTAGGTGGAGGAGTTGCTTGTAATCTGCGTTTGCAAGAAATGTGTAGATTAATGTGTGAATCTCGTGGAGCCAGATTATTTTGTCCTGCTAAAGAATTTCTCGTTGATAATGGGGGAATGATCGCTTTTACTGGTGAGATTTTATTTAATTCTGGGATTAAAAAGAAACCAGAAGATGTTGAGATTAATGCTCGCGAGAGAACTGATATGGTTAATGTTAAATGGAAATAAGATTTAAATAGTTGGAAATTATTCTTGTATTGATAGGTGATGGGAAATAAATTGATTTTCTCGAGGGTAAGTTCTATTTTTTTAATATCATTAATCTTCTTTAGTTTTTTTGGTGTTAGTGTTTATGCACAAGATGCTCCTGAAACTGAAGATTTGTCTGGAGTTGATTCTACTAGTGAAATAGTTTTTAGCGAGGATGTTGCAGGAATAACTCCCCAAGATTGGTATGATTTTCTAGATTTCACTCATACTCCTGAAGAATATTATCACGAAGCAGGTATTTGTATTGAAGATGGAGATATAGAAGCTGCACAAGATGCATTGAATGGAATGGCTGAAGAATTAGCAGGTATTGAAGCAGATTTAGAAGTTGAAGAAGTTAGTGTTGAAGGAGTTACTCTTGACAATTTTGACTCTGTTGCTATTGAATTAGCAGGTGAATTTGAAACGGCTTTGACTTATAGCGAATATGTTGATATTCTTGAAATTGCATTAGATGAACAGATTGCTAATGGTGTAATAGATGAGGCTGAAACTTTAGATTTACTTAATGATATCCAACTGTCTGTCGCAGATGTAAATGCAGGTGTAGAGGGCAGAAGAATTGAAGTTATTGAAGGTGTGGCTGAAAACAGTGATGCTTCAACATTTGAAGTTGGAAATACTTTTCAAGATTACGCATTTAGCAATGACCCAACTTTACAAGCAAGAATGCAGGCTATAGCTAATACTCAAACCATTGCAGAAGTTAGAGATCAGATCATACAATTGCAAGAAGAAGCTAATCAACTAGAGGCAGAAGGAGATACAGAAAGAGCAGAAGCAATAAGAGAATTATTGAATACCGCTCACAGGCATGCTACTGAATGTTTACATGCTGAAGAAGCCGAGCTTAGTCTAGAAGGATTTGGTCACTTGCAAGAAAGTGAATCTCTTTTAGAGAACGCTGAATTAATTGCAGATGGCGCTGAGGTTAGTAATGTTGATGAAGATGTTTTAGCTTATACAGAGCCATTCACTCCAGAAGAATTGGTCGCTGAAACAGAAAGAGAGCAATTAATTGCAGAGGAATTGATTGAAGATTATGATTCTCTTGTGCAAGAGTATGCTGATGATCCTGAAAGATTAGTTGCTTTACGTGCTGAAAATGTAAGAGCAGAAAATGCAAGACTTCTCGGACAACAATTATATGGAAATGGAGTGATGGAACAATGGAGAGCTGAATTAACTGCTGATGGGTTAACTGGTAATGATTTAGAAAGGGCAGTTGGTGAAAGATGGGCACAAGAATGGAATGCTGTTTATGGACAAGCAGAGGACTTTTTTGGTCCTGGAATGATTACTACAGAAACTGAACAAACTGAAGGAGAGAATACAGATGCTGTTCCTCTTGGAAGAATTGAAGTTGGAGAAGACGGAGTTATTAGAGGATATAGAGATGGAGAATGGAATGAGAATTATGTTTGGGCAGGAGCATATGCTCATAGTGTTCCTTACTCTGATCCTGCTACTGGTTATATTTATACTTACGGGGAGAATAATTATGTTGTAACTACAAGATCTGGTGTAAGTTATACTCAGGAATACCCTGTTGGTTTTGCTACAACAGCTGATTTTGAAAGAGGAAATGAAGTTTATAATTATAGGTCAGAAGCTGCTGATGGAACAATTGTAGAGTATATTTTCTCGACAACAGGTTATGAGGCAAATGTAGAATCTAGTGATTCAGCCACCGAAGAAACTGCTTCTGAAACAGAGGCAGAGACAGTAGAAACAGTTATTGCAAACCATGAAGAAGTTGCTTTGCCTTATGCTGAAGGAACTTATATTTTTGAAGGAGATGGAGTTGGATTAGTAGGTCCTATTTCAGTTACTTATACAGATAATACAGGACTTGTCACTCAATGGGACTATGATCCAACTTGGGAGACCTCTTTAGTAAATGGAGAGAGCGGACAAGTATTTACCCCTTCTGAAGGAACTCTTTATCATGATGATGTTTACAATTATGATGCGACAAACGACGAATATGTTTATTCTGTTGCTGATGGCTCTAAATGGCATTATGAAGGAGATGGTGTTTGGAAAGAATCTACTAATGGCGTTGTAGTACAGCGTTCTTTTGTAGATGGTCCTGTTGGTCATGAAAATGCTGGCAGTTATACTGATGCTAAAGGCATAATTTGGTCTTGGGACTCTTCTGATGGAACTTGGCAATCTTCTAGTGGGAATGTTTTTGCACCTCCACCAAGTGCTTATGGTTATGTAGCTCCAGATGGAACATATACGGATTATAGGGGACAAGTTAAACCTTATGTCGAGGGCGTAGTTGATGCCACTGGAAAACCTTGGGGATTTGATGCTGCAACAGGCATGTGGGCTGCTAGTGATGGAAGCAAATCATGGAATATGAAAACAGGTGAATGTGTTGGCTGTGGCGACTATAAATATGGGGGATATTACACTACCAGTGAAGGAAGTACAGCTCCTACTGAAGTAAGACAAAATACTTACTCTAATTCTTATTATGTTTACAATCCCAGCGGAACTTATACTCAATATGATAATTATCAAAAATTTGATCCGAAATATCGAGTTGAAGAGGGTAAAGAAAAGCAAGAAGACATGAATGGAAACACTTGGGTAAAAAATGCTGATGGTTCTTGGAAAATAGATGGAAGTGTTGCTCCTTCTCCAACTGCTCCCGTGGATGGCTCTCCAAGTTTAAGTCCTGCTACTCCTTCATCTAGTGGTAGATCTGGATATGCTGGATATGGAAGTTATGTTGCTGGTGGAAATTACAATGGTTACTATGGTGGTGCAGCTACATTTGGTTCTTACGCTGGTCAACAAGGAGCTTATGTTGCAAGACCCTCTACAATCGTCGATGGTACTGGTAATGGAATTATTTGGCATGTGAGACCTGATGGGATGTATAATGGTGTTAGACCTGACGGAAGTACTGTTACTGCTGAAGAATATGGTGCTTCAATGGGTGGTTCCATGGGTCCTGGAGCTTCAGGTTATGGTGGTTATAATCCTGCTGCAGCTGCAGCAGGGTGGCCCGGTGGAGCTTATCCTGGAGGGGTTGCTCCTTATAGTGGATCTTATACTGGCCCTGTAGGGGG
This sequence comes from Nanobdellota archaeon, assembly GCA_038045705.1. Lineage (GTDB taxonomy): Archaea > Nanobdellota > Nanobdellia > Pacearchaeales > GW2011-AR1 > SICU01. The sequence continues at coordinate 22,903 of JBBSXO010000003.1, read as the reverse complement.
AACACCTTATAACTCATATCCGGGAGGTTATGGAACTTATGATCCTGCAACAAATACCTATAGTGGAGGGAATTATGGTCCTGAAGGTTATAGTGCTGCAGCTGATGCAGCTGCTTATGCTGCTGCTTATCCTTCTTCTGGGGGATCATATACTGGTGGATCTTACACAGGTGGTTCATACACTGGTTCCGGTTATACTAGTGGAGGATCATATAGTGGAACAACAACTGGTTCTGGTTATACTGGGGGTAGCTACACAGGCGGTTCTTATACTGGAGGAAGTTATACTGGTGGTTCATATACGGGAGGAGATAGTGGTTCCTATACTAGTGGGGGGTCGTATACAGGGGGCTCAACATCAGGAGATTCTGGCGGTTCTACGAGTGGCTCAACTTCTGGTGGAGATAGTGGGGGGTCGACAAGTGGTGGAGACAGTGGTGGAAGTACTGGTGGGGGGGCTGTTATTGCTGGAGAGGATGCTAAGATAGATAATGCTTTGATAAGGTTTTTTAAGAGACTTTTTGGTAGAAATTAAATAAGTTTAATTACTACTTTTTCTTGCTATTTCCGACGATGATTAAAAGAATTGAAGATGGTGTTAAAAATGTTTTTGGTATAGATGCTCGTGCTCTTTCTATCTTTAGAATTTGTTTGGCGTTAATTTTGATTTTTGATTTAATTGTTAGAAGTTTTGCATTAGTTGCCCACTATACAGATTATGGAGTTTTACCTCTTGATTTTTATAATTCGATATTTGCAGATACTGGGTGGGTATCAATACATATTATAAGTGGTGGTTTTTTGTTCCAGTCTATTTTGTTTATGATTGCAGGCTTATTCGCAATTTTATTATTATTAGGTTATAAGACTAGATTAGCTACAATTGTTTCGTGGTTTTTATTGATATCTCTTCATTCACGTAATCCTACAATATTACAAGGTGGAGATATAATGTTAAGAGTATTATTATTTTGGGCTATGTTCTTACCTCTTAATTTAAGATATTCTCTTGATGCAATACGAGGAAAAGTTAAAGATGGTAATAACAAAAATGTTGTGTCTTTTGGAACTGCAGGAATTCTTTTACAAGTAGCCTTTGTTTATTTCTTTTCTGCTTTGCTTAAAACTGGCAATGAATGGTTTCCTAATGGTACTGCAATTTATTATGCTCTACAACTTGATCAATTTGCTACACATTTAGGAAAGTTTCTGCTTAATTATCCTGATTTAATGTTTGGTATGACTCATTTTGTTTATTTTCTTGAACTTATTGGTCCAATTCTTTTATTTGTGCCATTTTTCTTTAAACAAATTAGAATAGCAACTACGTTCGCTTTCCTTGCAACTTTGATTGGAATGGCTCTATTTCTTAATTTAGGACATTTTCCATTTGTAGGGATTGTTGCTTTTATCTTATTTTTACCTTCGGCATTTTGGGATAAAATATCAAATAAACTTAATTTTCTAAGAGATAAAAAGCTTTATTATTACGAATTAGATAATATTAAAATAAATTGGAAGAAAGTAGTTTTTAATTTGATTGCATTTTTCTTTATAATTTACATACTATTATGGAATATTCAGACACTTGGCAAAAGTAATGCTGTACCCGATAAATGGGAGGTTATTGCTCAAAAGCTGAGAATAGATCAATATTGGAATATGTTTTCACCATTTCCACTCAAAGAAGATGGATGGTATGTTATTGATGGTGAACTTGCTAATGGTGATCATATTGATTTGTTGACTGATCAAGTTGTTACATTCGAGAAACCTCATCATGTTGCTAATTTATACACCCATGAAAGATGGAGAAAGTATTTAATGAATATGTGGGATAGAAATTATGAGATTTATAGGTCTTATTACTTGAATTATTTATGCAAGGATTATAACATGGACAATGAAATTAATCTTACACATATTACTATGAACTTTATGGTTGAAATTACTGGACCTGACTATCAAATAATGGCGCCTGAAAAGGTAATTTTAGAGGAGGTTGACTGTAACAGTAATTTATAGAATGACAAAGGTTATGCAAAGTTGACTGATATCTGCAAGCATAATTTTATCTTATAGAGTAAGATTTATAAAGACTCAATTCGAGCTTTTTTAGCCAATGACTAATGAGGCTTACTCTTTACTGTTGGTTTTAGAAAATGGACTACTACAATATAATAGAAAAGGCAAGAAAGACTGGAAAGGTCGATAAGGGAACTAACGAAGTTACTAAAGCAATTGAAAGAGGAGTTGCTAAAGCTGTATTTTATGCTGCTGATGTAAGTCCTAAGGAAATTGTTGCTCATCTTGCAGTTCTTTCTAAAGAGAAAAATATTCCTTGCTTTGAAGTGGACTCTAAGCAAAAACTAGGTGTTGCTGTTGGAATTCCTGTTTCTACAAGTGCTGTTGCAATAATTGATGCTGGTGAAGCAGATAAAGAAATACAGATATTACATAACTCAAGAGGCAAGTAAAAATGGGTGGAAACAAACTTAGACCAGTTAAGGAAAATACAAATCAGTCTCCGTCTAGTTCTCCAGGTAAACTTTCTAATGAGACTCCTGCGAAAGCAGTTATTCAAAAATTGATTTTAAGAACTGGTGCTAGGGGAGAGATAACTCAAGTTGAATGTAAAATTTTAGAAGGTAGGAATAACGGTAAAGAAATGAGGCGAAATGTTAAAGGACCTGTAAGAATTGGAGATTTAATTACATTAAGAGAAACTGAAATTGAGGCACGTCGTGTTAAAGGTGCTACAAAAGGAGCCCATTCTTAAACATGAGTTTGGCAAAATGTACTTTCTGTGGAAGGGAACAAGAGGATTTCATGGGAACTTATTTATTAAAGAATGATGGAAGCACTAATTATTATTGTAGCTCAAAGTGTCACAAAAGTCATCTGAAACTTAAGAGAGATAGAAAGAGAGTTAGTTGGACAGAAGCTTATAGAAATGTGCATAAAGCTGTAAAAAAGTGATGTTTTTTCTAAATTTTATTTGACTATTTTATCGTCGATAAATGATTAATTTTATGCATAAAGGTTTATAAAGGTGTTTTTCTATTTTGACTTGTATGAGTGAAAAAGGTTATACGGGTGAAAATATCAAGGTTTTAGATAATTTAGGAGAGATACGTAAAAAGTTTGATATAATTGAACTTAGGAGGAAAGTTAAGAAACATGGAGATATATTTATTTTATCTCAAGAAATTCATGTCAAACCTTATGTCTTACAACATGCAGTTGAAGAAGCCCGCATTTTATCTTTCTTTCCTAATATCCATAAAAGCAAAGCAAATGCTCTATCTAGAATAAGAACTGATAGAGAATTAATGAAATTTGCTGAACTAAATGATATTAACTTTTTAAGTGCAAGAAAATTATATGAATCTGTTAAAAAATGGAATTTTGATTTAGCTAATAATCCTAGAATTTTGTTAACTCAGGAGGAGCATGACTTAGTATTGGGGAGTTTATTGGGAGATGCTAGTGTAAGGCAGAGAGAAAAAAATAGTTGCTTTAGATTTACTCATTCGACAAAGCAAAGACTATATGCGCAATGGAAACATGATATTTTAAAGAATTTTAAGATAAGTGAATTTAGAGAAGTAAAAAGAAAAGTTAAGGATCACATTATCGAAGCTATGGACTTTGCAACAAATACTCATCCTGCTTTTAATTATTATAGAAATTTATTTTACAAAAATGGAAGAAAGATTATAACTCAAGAAATTTTAGACCAGTTAAATCCATCTTCCTTGGCAGTATGGGTATGTGATGATGGGAGTTATAGCAGAACTCAAGGTTATATTATTTTATGCACCAATGCTTATTCTTTAGAAGAGCATAATTTAATGAAAAAGTTTTTTAATAACAAATTTGGACTAGATCCAACAATTGGTTTTAGAGATGGTAAATATTATTATTTAAGGTTTAAACAAGATGATACTAAAAAATTAGTTAAAATAATTAAGCCTTACCTTTTGAGTAGCATGAAATATAAAATAGGAGAAGAAAATGGCATCTGAAAAAGAAGCAAAAAATTACTCTGGAGAAAATATTAAGGTACTGGAAGGTTTGGAAGGAGTAAGACATAGACCAAGTATGTATATTGGTAGCACGAGCAAATATGGCCTACATAAACTTGTTGATGAAATAGTAGATAACTCTGTTGATGAGGCTATGGCTGGTTATTGTACCGACATTGACATTACCCTTAATGCTGATGGTAGCGTAACTGTTGAAGATAATGGTCGTGGGATTCCTGTTGACCCTCATCCAGTTTATAAAATTCCTACTGTCGAAGTTGTAATCACTAAATTGCACGCTGGAGGAAAGTTCGATAAGGGGAGTTATAAGATTTCAGGAGGACTTCACGGAGTTGGTATAAGCGTCGTTGCAGCTTTATCTAAGAGTTTCAAGGTTGTAATTAAGAGAGATGGTAAAATATATCAGCAAGAATATGAAATTGGTAAACCAATCTATAAATTGAAGACCGTTGGAGATTGTGATAAAAAACAGACAGGGACTTCAGTTACTTTTACTCCTGATGAAACTATATTTTCAACAACTAAGTTTGATTTTTCTGTTTTAGAAACTAGATTTAGAGAAATTGCATTCTTGAACAAAGGTGTAAAAATCAGTTTAACTGATAAGATAACTAATAAGAAAGAGATTTTTAGTTATGAGGGTGGTCTCATTGATTTTGTGAAATGGGTTAATAGGACAAGACAACCAATTCATCTTAAACCTGTTTATTTCATGAAAGAACAAGATAAAATGTTTGTGGAGTGTGCAGTTCAATATAATGATGGTTATCAGGAAAACGTTTTGAGTTTCGTTAATACAATTAATACTATTGAGGGCGGGACTCATGTTGTAGGATTTAAGACGGCACTAACTCGCGCAATAAATGATTATGGGAATAAGAGTAAACTGCTTAAGGATGGAAATGTTACAGGCGATGATGTTCGTGAAGGTTTGACTGCTATAATTTCCGTTAAAGTTCCAGAACCACAATTTGAAGGACAGACGAAGACAAAGTTAGGCAATAGCGATGTTAAGGGAATAGTTGATAGCGTTTCTATGCTTGCAATGACTGAGTTTTTTGAAGAGAACCCTCAAGTTGCTCGTAAAATTGTCGATAAAGCAATTGAAGGACAAAGGGCGCGTAATGCTGCTAAGAAAGCTAAAGAATTGATTCGTAGAAAGAATGCGTTTTCAGTTGGAGGTCTTCCTGGCAAACTTGCAGATTGTTCTTCTAATAAGACTGAAGAAACTGAACTTTACCTTGTGGAAGGAGATTCTGCGGCTGGCAGTAGCAAACAAGCACGTAATAAAGAATTTCAAGCAATATTACCTTTAAAGGGTAAGATTTTGAATGTTGAGAAAGCTCAGCCAGTTAAGGTTTTATCAAATGAAGAAATTACAAATATGATTACGGCTACAGGAGCAGGAATAAATGAGCAGTTTGATATTTCTAAATTAAGATATTCTAAAATAATTATTATGACTGACGCTGATGTGGATGGAGCACACATTAGAACACTTTTGCTTACTTTCTTTTTTAGATTCACTCCAAAACTAATTGAGAATGGGCATATTTACATTGCAGTATCTCCTTTATACAGAGTACGTAAGCGTGGAGATCATTATGTCTATTCAGATAAAGAATTAAAAGAACTGATTTCTAAACTTGGTGGTAATGTGGATGTTCAAAGATTTAAGGGTCTTGGAGAAATGAATGCTGATCAGTTATGGGACACTACTATGAATCCTAAAACTCGAATGTTAAAGAGAGTAAAAATTGAGGATGGAGTAAAAGCTGATGAAGTATTCTCTAAACTGATGGGTGATGAGGTTGAGCACCGAAAGCAGTTTATTGCAGAAAGAGCGTCGGAGGCGCAAATTGATATTTAAAATGGTAGAAGAACATGAAGAGATAGAAGTAATTGATGTGACTTTGAGCGAAGATGAAATAGATGAAATGATTGCTCACTTAATGGAATTGAAAGAACATAAAACAAATATTCAGTTTCCACTTGCATCAGACTTAGATTTAGCTGTTACTTATTCACATGAAGAAAATAATGTTGAAGTAGAAAACTTACCTGAGTCTAATAAACAAATTGAGGGGGTTGGAAATGGCTGAAGAAGATAATAAGAAAGAAGATGCTATTGAAGAAGAAGTACTGAAGGCTGAACAGAAACGTCGTGAGAAAGAACAAATAGGAGAAGAGAAAGGAGTTTTTGGAGTCGAAATTGTTGAAGAGATGGAACAGGCATTCATTGATTATGCAATGTCCGTTATAGTTGATAGAGCATTGCCTTCTGTTGAAGATGGACTTAAGCCCGTACATAGAAGAATATTATATGCTATGAATGTTATGGGTTTAGATTATAGTAAACCTACTCGTAAATGTGCTAAAATTGTAGGAGAGACAATGGGTAATTATCACCCTCATGGTAATCTGGCAATTTATGATTCTTTGGTGCGTATGGCTCAGGACTTTTCTCTGCGTTATCCTTTGGTGCATGGGCAAGGTAATTTTGGAAACATGGATGGAGATTCTCCGGCAGCAGATCGTTACACCGAGGCAAAACTAAGTAAAATATCAGAAGAGTTACTTGCAGATATTGAAAAAGATACTGTAAAGATGAGACCTAACTTTTCTAATGATTTGAAGGAACCTGAAACACTTCCTGCTAAATTGCCTAACCTTTTGCTTAATGGTGCAACTGGTATTGCTGTTGGTATGGCAACAAATATTCCACCTCATAATTTAACTGAAATTTCTGATGCAGTTATTCATATTATAGAAAATCCAAATGCAACTGTTGAAGATTTGATTGGGATTGTTAAGGGACCTGATTTTCCTACTGGCGGTTTAATTACCGGCCCAGGAATTAAAGAAATGTATAGAAATGGTAAAGGTAAAATAATTATTCGTGCTAGAAGCGAAATTGAAGAGGATAAAAAAGGAAAAACTTCAATTATCATTACAGAGATACCTTATATGGTAAATAAAGCTGAACTCGTAAAGAATATTGCTCAGCTTGCGACTGAAAAAAAACTTCCAGATATCTCAGATTTAAGAGATGAGTCTGCAAGAGGCAAAGTAAGAATTGTCATTGAATTGAAAAAAGGTGTCGAGCCTAAATTTACAATGAATCAATTGTATAAAATGACTAATATCCAAACTAGTTTCGATGCTAACTTGCTTGCTCTAGTTGGCAAGCAACCTAGAGTTTTGAATTTACTAGATATTATAACAGAATATATCAAATATCGTCAACTTGTTGTTCGAAGAAGAAGTGAATTTGATTTAAACAAGGCACAAGAACGCCTTGAACTTGTTTTGGGACTTTTACTAGCTCTCAAAGATATTGATGCCGTCGTTGCATTAATAAGAAAATCTGAAGATACAAAAGCTGCTCATGAAGGACTCATGAAGAAATTTAGCATGACAGATAGACAAGCTAAAGCAGTACTTGAGATAAGATTACAGCAATTAACTCATCTTGAAGCTGATAAACTTAGAGATGAAGAAAAGAAACTGAAAGAATTGATTACTGAACTTAAGAGTATTTTAGGAGATGAAAAAGAAATATTAAAAGTAATTAAGAAAGAAATTAATGAAATAAAATCTAAATTTGGAGATGATAGAAGAACTAAATTAATACGTAATGTTGATGAAATTACAGAACATGATCTTGTTGAGAAGAAAGATGTTGTTGTTATGATCACTAATTCAGGTTATATTAAACGAGTAGATGTTAAAGTTTACAAGGAACAAAAAAGGGGTGGAGTTGGCGTTACTGGTGCTGACTTAAAGGAAGAAGACTTTGTAACTCGCTTGATTACATGTTCTACTCATGATCATTTGCTATTCTTTACTTCTAGGGGAAGGTTATATTGGCTTAAGGCAAATGATGTTCCTGCGAGCGAACGCCAGAGCAAGGGAAAGGCACTTGTGAATGTTTTGGATTTACGTGATGAAACTATCGCTAATGTACTTTCTGTTTCAGATTTTGACAAAGGATACTTGATGTTTGTAACTAAACTAGGGATAGTAAAGAAGATAGCTGTGAGTGATGTTGCTAAGCCTAGGAGTACTGGTGTGCGTGTAATGAACATGCCTGTTGATGGGAGCGATATTTTAATTAGTGTTATGCGTGTTAGTGATAAACAGGAAGTTTTACTAACTACAAGTGATGGGAAAGCTATACGTTTCAATGCGGATGAAGTTAGACAAATGGGTCGTGCTAGTTATGGAGTTAAGGGGATAGAACTGAATTCAAAAGACGAAGTTGTTTCTTTAGTTCCTGTTCCAATGAAGGATGCACAAAAGACTTCTATCTTGAGCGTTACTGATAAAGGATATGGTAAAAGAAGTGCTCTAGAAGATTACCGCTTGACTGGAAGAGGTGGTAAGGGTGTTATTAATATAAGAACTGAAGATAAAAATGGTAGTGTTGTGAGATCTTTACCTGTTACTGAAGACTCTTCAATTATCGCAACGACAAAACAGGGAATGGTTGTTAGAATTTCAATGGATGAAATGAGGGAAATGGGAAGGGCTACTCAGGGAGTTAGAGTTGTTAAGCTTAAAGAAAGTGATAAGATTGCAGATGTTGTTTTAGTTGCTGATGAAGAAGTTAAAGTTTGATTCTTGAACTGCGTATATTAGCTTAACTTTTTTCTAGTATTCAAAAGTGTTAAAAACTTCTAATCTTCTATAAAAATATGAAAAAATCCTTACAAGAGCTAAAAGAAAAGATAGTTCCATTACTTCAAGAGTACAATGTTACAAAGGCAGGCATATTTGGAAGTTATGCTAGAGGTGATGAAAAAAAGGGAAGTGATGTAGATATACTAATAGAGATGAATGATGGAAAAGGTTTTTCTTCACTAATAAGCCTTAAAATTTTGCTAGAGAAACGTCTTAAAAGAAAGGTGGACTTGGTAGAATATTCCACTATAAGAAAAGAATTAAAGAAATCCATTTTAAAGGATGAAGTAAGAGTGTTATGAAAAGAGATTATAAGCTATACATTCAAGACATAAAAGATTGTATAATTCAGATAGAAAAATATGTTCAAGGAATTTCTGAAGAGTCATTTAGTAAAAATGTAATGCTTCAAGATGCTATCATAAGAAGACTTGAAATAATTGGCGAGGCAAGCAACAATATTCCTAGATCTTTAAAGGAAAAAAATAAACATGTTCCTTGGTCTAAAGTGTCAAACTATAGAAATTTTATTATACATTCTTATTTTGAAGCCAGCTTAAGCAGAGTTTGGGTTACAGCAACAAAAGAGATAAAGGAAATAAAAGAAGCAATTAGCAAAATTGTTTTGGTTTAGCATACATTTCACAGTAACCTGCCTGAAAGGTATTGAACGCAACCATTACTATAAAATATTTAATCTATAATTTAAAATAACTGATTTTATTAACCTTTATTATCTGCTTATCTTATGGTCTTAGATATAATAACAATAATTATTGTTCTTGTTGCAGTAATTATTGGTTACTTAATTGGACATGCTCTTGCTTCTTGGAAACGTAATAGATATTGGGAAAGTCAAATTGATTTTCACAGACAAGATGCTATTTCTAGATCTAGGGCTGTTCTTGCTGGGAATTTTTCAGAACAACTTGCTCCTTATTTGCCTAATTTTCCTTTCAAGCCTACTGAATGCAAATTTATAGGAAAGCCAGTTGATTTTATAGTGTTTCATGGGCTTGATGAAAAAAATGTAACAGGAGTTAGTTTTGTTGAAGTCAAGAGTGGGAAATCTAAACTTTCTGGAACTGAGAAGTCTGTTAAAGAAGCAATTGAAAATAAGAATGTAGAATGGGTAGATTATAGAGTGCCAGAAGATTTAAGGTAGTTTTATAAACTCAAAATTTTGAGCTTTTTATATGAATTTAATTGAACTTTTAGAAGTTAACTTGGTACCACTCAATATAGGATTACAATTTGGAGTGGGTTTAATAGCTGGATCTATTTTAGCTAATCCTGATAGAAATTACATGCCTACTCATGCACCTCGCAACTTTTTAGATAAACTTTTACTTGGAATGGGTATAGCCTATGTTGCAGACATATCAAATTCAGTATATTCTATATTTGGAGTACAACCTGTGTGGGAAGATAACTTATCCGCAAGTTTAGCCTTTGCTATGGGTTATGCTGCTGTTGAAAAATGTAAGAAAACTTACCAAAAAATGAATAATCTTGATGTAAGATAGTATTTATTTTTTCATTAGATCTTCACAGAATTGGCAGTTCTTTTCCACCTGGCAAAATCTGAAACCTGTTTTTCTGGCAATCATTATTTTTTTAGCTGTTTCTACTATCTCTTTTTTTACTTCATTTAGATTAAAATATGTTCTTGCACTATGAATCTCTTTTGCTATTCCTTGGTCATCTAATTCAAACTCAAGAGGTGTTTCTTTTTGTAACATATCTAAAATAAGTCTCTTTGGTTTTCCTAGTTCTTCTTTAGAAGCCATTGCATAAATGCCTAATTGCCAATTTCTATACCTAGGTTTTATATCATATTTTCCAGTTTTGTAATCTACTATAGTAACTTCTCCGTTTTCTGAAATGTCTATTCTATCTGCAAAACCTGTAAATGTTAAACCCTCTATTTTTATTCTTAGACTTTTTTCAGTCATTGAGTTTTCATCATACATTTTTTTGTTTCTTTCGAAGAATACTTTTATCATTAGCATTGATTCATTAATATTGAGCTCTTTGTATTCAGATATTTGTATTATTTTTGCGATATCTTCAATTTCCTTTAATGATTTGCATTTATTCTTTACAGCTTTATCTAGCACTTTGTGTATAAATGTTCCTAGAGTTATTGCTTCCCATGATTGAGGTGTTGGGTCTGGCATGTTGTATATATATTTCATTTCGTATCTCTTTTCGCATTCATCAAATATTTGTAAGGAAGAAGGTGAGAAAGAAACATACCCATCATTAATTTCAATTATTGGTGTGATATTTATATCAGGAGTTTGATAAGATTCAGAATCATCTTTTATAAATTGTATTGATTTATTATCTATGTAACTTATTTCATTTAGGAATTGACTTGGTTCGTATTTTCTTTGTCCATATTCTTTTGCGAATGTGAGATAAAGTCTTTTTTTTGCTCTTGTAAAACCAACATAACATAATCTTCTTTCTTCTGATATTTGAGACTCAAGACTATCAGTCTCTTCATTGAATGAGTCTTTTTTATCTATTCTTTCAATTGGGAACTTTTTTTGAACTATTGAAGACATTATGACTACATCATACTCAAGACCCTTTGTTGAATGGTTAGTCATTATTTTTATACCATCTTTTACTAATTCAGGTGCTTCAATGTTTATGCCAAGTGAATCTATTGTGTTTAAATGATATATTAATCCAGATAAATCTCCTGCTTCGTTTTCTGGTAATTCTTTTACGAATTTGTGGAATTTTTCAAGTGATGGGACTGAATCTTTTTCTCCTATTCCTAGTAGCTCATAAGATTTTTTTATCAATTCTTCTGATTTTAGCTTTGAGTTTTCTATAATTGAATTTATTATATATTTTATTAAGTTTATCTGGATTTTTCCATTTTCTGATAAATCAAATTCATGATTTATGAATTCCTCACAAATTAATTCTTTTTTATCCTTCCATTTTTTTATTTCTTGAGTGATATTAAAATTGTCTTTAGTATCTTTTATTGATTGATTTACTATTTCCCATATTGAAGACTCTCCACCTTTAGATTTACTTGATATTTTTTCTACTATCGTTAGATATGATCTTACAAGTCTTATTTTTTGATCTTTTAATAAAGAATCCTTATTTATGCTTGTGTAAGGGATGTTTTCATATTCTAATTGTTTTTTTAACATTGATGATTGTTGATGTGTTCTGAATATTACACATATTTGTTTTAAAGGAGTGTTTTTTGATATTTCTTCCTTTATTATTTCTATTATTTTTCTTACCTCTTCCTTGCTATTTTTTAATTCATATATCTTTGTTTTCTCGCCTTCGATATTGTGAGCATTTTTTACATTAAAACAATCTTCTTTATTTTTATAATTATTTTGAATTAATTCATGAGCCATATCTAGGATATTGTTAGTCGATCTATATGATTTGTCTAACCTGAATATGTCTTCTTTCTTTAGATTCATTATCTCTCTAAAATATTTAAAATTATCTTCATATGCTCCTCTGAAACGATATATTGATTGATTCAAATCACCTACTACTGTAATATTTCTTTTTTTAGCTATCTTATCAAGAAGAGAACATTGTATTTTGTTTGTATCTTGAAACTCATCAACTATTACATATTCAAAATCATCTGCAATTTCATGATTTTCTGTTAAAAGTTCTAAAGCTTTATTGTGTAGATCTGAATAATCTAGACCATTATTTGCTAGTTTTATCTTTTCATAAGACTTCCAAGTCTGTATAAATTTTGCGTCTTTTATTTCTTTTTCAATTGTATCACTTTCTTCTTTTATTTTTTCTAGATCAAATTTTGATATTTTGTTTATGTGACTCGTATTTATTTTAAAATTGATTTCTTCAAGTTCCTTTGATAGTTTAGCAATATCTTCTGAATTTCTTGAATTTTTTTCAAAATTAGTTATACTTTTTCCTAAGTCTTTTAACATTCCTATTTTATCTATATATTTATTACATAATATTGGGACTACTTTGAAATATTTATGTAAAAGTATTTTACCTTCATCTGGGGTTATTATTCTAAAATTTTTTTTGATTCCTATTTTTTCACCATGTTCTCTTAATAGATCTGCACAAAAAGAGTGGAATGTTCTTATTATTGGCTCTTTGCTTTTAATATAGGGAATTATTCTTTCTATTAAGTTATTAACTGCCTCATTTGAGAAAGTTAAACAAACTACTTTTTCTATTGGATAGATTTTATTTTCTATAATATATTTCAGCTTTTCTATTATGCTTCTTGTTTTTCCAGTCCCTGCTCCTGCAATAATTGCGCAAGGACCATTTGTTCTCTGTATATAACTACTCATAGAGTTATCTTACTATTTCTCCGTGACCTATTAGCCTCCAGTGATTGTTAATATTTCTTGCTATTCCTACTTTGTCGTTTTTGAAAGGCACTATTGGAATTTTTAATGAAATTTCAGCTTCTTCTTTTCCTAGTTTTGAAATTATGCCTACCGTTACAGAAGTATTTATTGAAAGCATTAATGTTTCTCCTGGCTTTAATGGTGGTATTTGGATTCCCCCAACATATTCTTTAAATAAGTGGTGTTTTATTACAATTTTATTATTTATTTCAGGTAAGTTGTTTTCTGTTGAGACTACGCAACCAGATAATGTGTCTGTTTTTCCTATTGACATATCTAGTTCTGTTTCTATTGCAGTATTTCCCCCAGGAGTTATCTCATTTGTCTTGCTTGAACCTTTGTATAAAGAAACTATTTTTGTTTTGATTGTTTTATATTTTATTTGATTTGCTTCTTTCATCATTATTCCAGGTTTTATCTCTATTGTATCTCCAACCTTTAGTTTTCCAGATTTTAGAGTTCCACCCATTACCGCTCCATGCAGATCATTTGGTTTTGTTCCTGGTTTATTTATATCAAAACTTCTTGCTACTAGAAATAAAGGTTTATCTTTAAGATTTCTTTCAGGAACTTTAATTTCACATAATGCTTCGTAAATTCTTTCTATGTTTATTTCTTGTTGAGAAGATACAGGAATTATTATCGCATTTTCAGCAATTGTTCCTTTGAACTCTTTTTTTATCATATTATAATTTTCGATTGCTTTTTCTTTATTTATTAAGTCAATTTTATTTTGAACTATAATTATATTTTTGATGTCTTTTGCTTGTAGAGCCATTAAATGTTCTCTAGTTTGAGGTTTGATTCCTTCATTTACTGCCACTACAAGAATTGCTGCATCTACTATTGCAGCTCCAGATAACATTGTAGCCATTAACATTTCGTGTCCAGGAGCATCAATGAAAGTAACATACCTTTCTTGTTTTCCCTTATTTTCTATATTATACTCATTATCTTTTGATATAGTTATATCTGCATAACCTAACTTGATTGTGATTCCCCTCTTTAATTCTTCAGAATGTGTGTCTGTCCATTTCCCACTTAATTTGTATAATAAAGTGGTTTTACCATGATCGATATGACCAGCAATTATTACATTTAATGTTTCAAGTTCTTGCATAAATGTTTAGAAATTCTTAGGTTTTTAAATGCTGTTAGGTATAATTGTAAATTCAATTATTAGATTTTTAGAACCATTATTGCGCCGGAGCTACTTCTACTTTTTCTTTTGGTTTGTTTTGATCAGGGAATAATTCTTGCAATGATTTTGAACCGTGTTTTATAACTATCATATTAATTTGGGCGCTTTTTTCTGAAATCTGAGTTCCTCTTACTGTTTTTCTTAGTCTAAGACCTTTGAATGTTTGTAATTTCTTTTTTCCAGCTCTTCTTGGTTTTTTATGCATTCCCCACCCTTTAGTTAGAATTACTCTTTTTAATTCGGATCCTTGTACATCTGATTTATGAGGGAATCCAGAACTATCTGTTCCACCTGTGATTTTTAAAGTGTAACCTGATAAAGATTCTGATAAATCTGACCCATCTAATTCTTCATTTATCTTTTTTCCAATAAGAGATTCTGCACTCGATTCAACTTTCCAAGCCTTTCCCTTATCGGATATGTTTAATTTGAATACCATTGTTTTTCTTGTAGTTGTGGGTTTTTAAATGTTGTAGATAGTAGTTTTTATCCCTTCAGGACAACAATATTTGTCATCCCTCGTCTTTTTCTCTCTACTATTCCTTTGCCTTCTAATCGGTCTATTATTCTTGTTATCTTTGCTTTACTAAAATTTGTTTTTTCTATTAAATCTGCTTGAAAGATTGTCTTATTCTCCATTATTAGTTTAAGAACTATTTTCTCTTCTTTGTTTAATTCTTTTGTATTTATCTTCTTTTTCTCTTGCTTTTTTTCTATAGTTTTTGTTTTTATTATTATTTTTTCGCTTTGTTTTGATAATATGAGAACTATAGAGACTATTATTAGAATCCCTACTATTGCTAGAGCAAGATATGTTTGTTGAGTTATTGTATCATACATTGGGCAATAATTGCCTCCATGAGCTATTGTACAACTCGAGTCTACAAAACCAGTTAGAGCTGTTTTGAACATAAATATTATTAATATGATTATAATTGATACTCCTAAGAGAATATAGCCTACGTTCTTGTTTTCCATATATTTAGTTCTATATTTCACTTTTAAATATTGCTAAATGAGTTTTTATTGTATTTAAGATACTTTTTATTTTCTGTAGCCTAACCTAGAGGCAGTAGATCTTATATCTGTGACTTCAATTTCTGGTTCTCTTTCTCCGGCTAAATCTCTAATAATATAAAAGACATCAGTTTCCTTGACTAAATGGCGGACAGATCCAGTTAGTGTTTGAGTTCTTTGAATTTCTTTGGCAAGTCCCGTATTAGCCGCATGTGTTCTTATGCTCGAAATAGTTGTATTGACTGGATCATCAAGTCCTCTACAAATTCCAAGAATCTGATCAAAACTATAATGTGGCTCTGAAATTTCACGTTTCATATATTGTTTCGCAATATGATATTTATATAACTTTCTTTGTGAAACTAGTTTCACAAAAGGGCTTTTATATTAGAAAAGTTATATGATTTTATGACTTTCAAAGAATTTAGTAAGTTTATGACTAACAGAAATGATAGTTTTGTTAAAAGTGTATTTATTTCCCTTATTGTATCTTTTTCTGTTTTTCTCTTTGCTTATTTTATTAGACTTAGATATGTTGAAGATTTTATGCCTAAATATGGTTTTTACATATTCTTTGCAATTCTTAGTTATTCTTTGATTGTTTCTACTTTGAAACATATTAGACCTTACAAAGAATTTCCTTGTATGAGCGGAATGATGATTGGTATGACTCTTGGAATGATTTCAGGGTTTTTGGCTGGATTTTATGTTGGGGCTACTAATGGAATGTTTTATGGGAGTGTTTGGGGGATGCTTGTAGGTATCTCTCTTGGAGTTTGGTCTGGAAAATGTTGTGGTATCATGGGAATAATGGAAGGCATGATGTCTGGTTTTATGGGTGGGTTGATGGGAGCAATGACTGCTATAATGATGTTTAATGATAATTTGAAGATTGCTGGAGTTATAGTTTTTGTTATCTCTTCTGTTATTTTAATCGGATTGAATTTTATGATCTTCAGAGAAACTAAAGGTGCTGATAGAAAATATGAAGATAATTTCTTTAATATAGTTTTGAGTTTTTTACTAACTACTTTAACTATATGGATTTCAGTATTTGGACCAAGGAGTTTACTATTACAATGAAAAACTCAATTTATTTGATAGGGATAATTGTGCTTGCTGTTGCTTTTGGCTTTATTATGGTGAAAGGAAATTCAGTTAGTGAAGAAGTTTATACTGCTCCAGTTATAGATGGAGTGCAAGAGGTTGTTTTGAGTTTAAAAGATTATAACTATTCTCCAAATACTGTTAAGGTTCAGGCTGGAATTCCAGTTAGGATTTATCTTGATTCAAGTGTTGTTGGTTGTTTACGTGATTTTACCATAAATGATTTTGGAATACGTAAACACCTTAAAACTCCTGAAGATTATGTTGAATTTACTCCGACCATAATTGGGAGATACACATTTGCTTGCAGTATGGGTATGGGAACAGGAGTGTTGATTGTAGAATGAAAAATAAAAAACAAGATAATGGTTTAGTTATTGTCTTGATTATATTAGTTATTGTCTTATTTAGTGGATTTAGTATGATGAGCTTTGGAGGTTATGGTATGATGGGGATGATGGGTTATGGAAATTCTTATCTGTGCTCCCAAATTGGAGGAATATGGTGTTACTTCCCAATATTTGGGTTTTTATTCATGATTTTATCTTTGGTCGTTTTTATAGTATTATTAGTTTGGATTGTTAAACAATTGCAAAATGATGGGAGGCGCAATGTCGGAAGAAACTAATATTGAAGGAGAGATACTTTACAAATGTCTTAGATGTGGCTGGATTTATAGAGATAGATTAACTGCTGATGAATGTGAAGTTTGGTGTATGAAACATAAAAGCTGTAACATTGATATTGTTAAAGATGCAATTAAATTAAATCAATAAAATGAAAAACAATAATAAAATAGAATGGATTTTGAGAATAGCCATGTTTGGAGAGTTCTTTGGGCACGGAGTGTTTGCTCTTCAACTAAAACCTCGTTTTCTTGAGATGCTAACTGCATTTACAGGAATAACAGGTGATTTGGCAAATAATTTAATGATTGGGATAGGAATTGTAGATATATTAATTGCAATTCTTGCTTTAATTTATCCATTTAGATTGATGTTGATATGGGCGTCTCTTTGGGCATTTTTAACTGGTCTTGCAAGACCAATTGCAGGAGATCCAATTTGGGACTTTGTAGAGAGGTGGGCAAATTTGGGTGTTCCTCTTGCTTTGCTTTACCTAAGAGGGTTACCAAAAGGATTTAAGGAATTATTCAAATGAAGAAACTAAAATTAAGTATTGAAGGAATGCATTGCGCCTCTTGTGCATCTAATATAGAAAGAAGTTTGAAAAAAGTTTCTGGTGTAAAGGAAGTCTCTGTTTCTATTATGTTAAAAAAAGGAACTGTTGAAGTTGAAGATGGCGTCGATATTGAGGAAATAAAGAAAGCTGTTGCTAAAGTGGGTTATAAGGTTGTGAAAGTAGAATGAATGAAAGTCATCAGGAAAAACCGATTGAGGACCATGAAGTAGTTAGCTGGAAAAGAAAATTAATTTGGTCATGGGTTTTTACTATTCCTATTGCTTTGTTGATGCTTTCTGAGAGACTCTTTGGGTATGCGATTGTTGAGATGCCTTATTCTATAATTATTACTTTAATTTTAGGTTTTCCAGTTCTTTTTATTTTTGGGTTTGATACTATTAAATCTGGTTTGCAAGGACTATTTACTTTTTATTTCAATATGGATTCACTTATTGCACTGGGTACTTTGGTCGCTTATTTGACAGGAATATTTTCATTTACTGGGTTTGTTACTGACTATTCAGGTGTTTCTGCTATGATTATGGCTTTTTTTACAACTGGAAAATATGTTGAATCAAAAGCTAGAGGAAGAGCAAGTTCTGAGATAAAAAAATTACTTGAACTCGGTGCTAAGAAATCTATTGTTATTAGAAATAGTAAGGAGATTGAGATATCTATTGAAGAGGTTGTTATAGGAGATGTAATGATTGTTAAACCTGGAGAAAAGATACCTACTGATGGTGTAGTTGTTAAAGGGGGAAGTTCTGTTGATGAGTCAATGGTTACTGGAGAGAGTTTACCTATTGATAAATTAAAAGGGAGTAATGTAATAGGTGCTACAATAAATCAAGATGGTATTCTTTATGTTAAAGCGACTAAAATCGGAAAAGATACTTTTTTAGCACATATAATCAATTTAGTTGAAGAGACTCAGAGTTCTAAGATACCTATTCAAAAATTGGCTGATAAAATAACTTCTGTTTTTGTACCAATTATTCTTGTTCTTTCTATTTTGACATTTGTTAATTGGTGGTTACTTTTTGGAAATTTGAGCAAGGCCATAGGAGTTGGAGTAGCAGTATTGGTTATTGCTTGTCCTTGTGCATTGGGTCTCGCTACGCCAACTGCTCTGATGGTTGGTTCTGGAATGGGCGCTAAACGTGGAATTTTGATAAGAAAAGGAGAAGCTATTCAAACAATGAAAGAAATAAAGACTATTGTTTTTGATAAAACAGGAACAATAACTAAAGGAAAACCTGAAGTTACAGATATATTTTCTAAAGTTAAGGAAAGTTATTTACTTCAAGTTGTTGCTTCACTTGAGAAGTTAAGTGAACATCCTATTGCTCATGCTATAGTTTCTAAAGCAGGACTTAGTAAATATCTTAAGGTTACTTCTTTCTCGATAGTTAGGGGAAAGGGAATTATTGGAAAAATTGAAAATAAGGAATTTGTTGTTGGAAATAGAGCTTTAATGAATGATAGAAGAATAAATTATTCTGATTTTGAAATAGAAATTGAGAAATATGAAACTCTTGGAAAAACAGTTATGATTATTGCTGAAGGCAAGAAAGTTATTGGGTTAATTGCTGTTGCTGATGCAGTTAAGGAAGAATCTGTAGAAGCAATTGCAAAACTTAATTCTCAAGGGTACAGAACAGTAATGCTTACAGGAGACAATGAAAAGACTGCAAAAGCCATTGCGGAGCAAGTTGGAATTAAAGAGGTAATTGCAAATGTTCTTCCTGAAGATAAGGCTAAGAAAGTAGAGGAACTGCAAAAAGATGGAATGGTTGTTTTTATTGGTGATGGTATAAATGACGCTCCAGCATTAAAACAAAGTAATGTAGGAATTGCAATGGGAACAGGTACTGACATTGCAATTGAATCTGGAGATATTGTTCTTGCTAATGGTTCTTTACTAGGAGTTGTTCAAGCTATTAATTTGAGCAAGGCAACTTTTAGAAAAATTAAGCAAAATTTGTTTTGGGCATTTGCTTATAATATTGTGGCTATTCCTCTTGCTGTTTTGGGATTGTTGCACCCAATTATAGCTGAAATAGCGATGGCTTTATCATCAATAAGTGTTGTTACAAATGCTAATTTATTAAGAAGGTCTAAAATTGATTAAATGCTTATAATCAATAAACATAACATAACATTGATTATTGCAGTAGTTATGCACCAAGAACAGTAGTTTTTTATTACTCTTATTTGGATGACTAATAATATTATTGAATATGTTGTTGCTAGAATTGACATTAGTTTTGTTACCAATAATATGTTTGTTGAAGGTATTATGAAAATAGCAGTTATGACTGCAATATAATAGGTTAAACCAATAAACTCGTTTTTTATTCCTAAAGTTCTTGAATATTTGCTATCTAAAACTATATTGCAACTTTTACTGTTTATTGGGCAAATTACTTTTTTCTTTAGAATATGTGCTATTGAGATGTATCTTGTTATTACAATGCCTATAATTGACAGTATTAGAATTAATTGCATGTAGTAATTAGGGCTTTACTACTTATATTGCTTTCTTTTTCCTAAAGGACCTCTCCAGAAGTTCATAGGTTTTCTAAAGTCTTTATATGAATTAGACTAAAACGAACTTTATAGATATTGCCATATAATTACCATAGATAATTGTCCTAAATATTTATATACCTTATGTTCTGGGCTTTTTTATGGTCATGCTATATTTACCTGATGAATGTACGGGTTACTGGGTTGGAAAAAATAGATTTGAATTGGTTCCAAGTTATCTTTTACAAGTACAAGGAAGATGGACTCATAAATTATTTAGTTTAACTAGAAAAGATTTGCTTTATGAATTAGCTGAAGCAACTACAAGGCAACCTGTTAAAGTGGAAAGAGTTCACAATACTATTTCTGAGAGGGGTAAGGCTTTCGACTTTAGATTTAGCGGACTTTCAAATGGTATAATAATAGGACCAGTAGGGCTAAATAACTTATTATGGTATGAAAATGAATCTAAGTCTCCTGTAAAATTAGAGGGAATAGAATTGCAATTACATCTTATGGGAGATGGTCAAAGATTTGGTTTATCTCATCCAAGAAGTGGGTCTGTGGTAGTCCCTTATATTCCACGAGAGTCTGTGCCTGTTAAGAAAATAATTGATGATGAATGTGACGGTCCTATACCATTTTGCGGTGGAGAGGCAGAAGGTCCAGTACCTTTTTGTTAATCATAACTTATAATTAAAATAGTTACTTGCCCCAATCTGACTTCTTTTTTCTCTTAATTTCTGCTATTTCCATGAGTGCTTTTATTTCTGTTTCGGATAAGAGGTCTTTGTTTTTTTTGAAAGTTTTGAATTGACTTTCACCTATCTGTGAATAAAGATACCTTTTATCTGCGAGTTGGCGTTCAAAATTTGTTCCTGGAAGAGACATTGCCAACTCTTTACCTTCAAATGCTTCTTCTACAGATTCTTTTTCTTCTTGGATAGCTTTTACTCTTGCTATTTGTTCATCAGTTTCATCTATTAATTGGATATTTTTCTTTAATTTACCTGCTAAGACTTTTACCCCAAATATTGCAGGATTTGAGTTTCTGAATTGATATTTATGCAATATCTCTAACTTACATATTGAAGCTAGCTCCATCATTCTTTCTTTTTCTATTTTAGCTTGTTTATCTGCTCTCCATTTTTGAAGATCTTCAATTAATTTGTAAACTACTTGATTTGTCAATATTTTTATATTGTTATCATGTTGAATGTCTGTTTCTTTTTCTACATTAAATCCTAAAATTATAGCATTTAGAGGGTTTAGTTCCAAGTTTGCCTTTGCTACTACAATATCTGATTTTCCTATTTCTCCTATTGATGCTTTAACTACTAGAATATTTGCTTGTTTTAATAGTGTTAACAGTGCTTCTAAACTACCTAGAGAATCTGCCTTTGCTATTATACCTTCCTTATCGATATGTATTGTGTTTTTGAATTCTTTTGCAAACTTTTCTCTTAATTCAGACTCATTATCTTCTATTTTTTGAAAAGGCATTCCAGAAAGTATGTTTTCTTTATTTGTCAACTGTATCCTTATCCCAGTTGTTGCAAAAACTTCCTTTGTTGCTTTAAATTTATTGCTTAATTGTATAACTTCTTCTATAGATCTTATTTTAGTGACTATTAGTTCACCATTTAGAGTTGCTATTCCGATTTGGTCTCCTTCTTTTAATGAACCATCATATAGAATTGCTTCTGCTGTTTCCATCGAACGTTCTTTCTTTACTTCTAAGAGAATTCCCTTTGCCTCTTTTGATAGCTTCAGTTTTTCTGTTAGAAATTTTTGAGATAAACCGCATAACACTAGAAGAATTTCTGGAATACCTTCTTTTGTTCTTGCAGAACATGGAACTACCGCTATCTTTTTTGTAAAATCAGATACCTCATAGAATAAATCGCTTTCAAAACCATGTGCTTGTAAAGATGATTGGAAAGTCCCAAAAGATATTTCAAACTCACTTTTTGTATGAGCTGGCAAATTTTCCAAAGATTTCTTTATTGTATCTTCTTTTCTCCACCCAGATAATTTATCTACTTTATTTAAAGCAATAACAAAAGGTGTTTTGTTTGCCTTTAAAATTTGAATTACTTCTGCCGTTTGAGGCTGTATTCCTTCTTTTATATCTACTACAAGAATTGCTATGTCTGCTAGAGAACCACCTCTTTGTCTTAGATTTGTGAAGGCAGCGTGTCCAGGGGTATCTATAAATAAGAATCCTGGGATTTTCAAGTCAATTCCTGCTTTGTCAATTAATGGACAGACCTTCTTTATTTGGTCAAATGGATATTTTGTGAATGAGATTTTTTGGGTAATACCTCCAGCTTCTTTTTCTTGAACAGAACTATTTCTAAAACAATCTAAGAGGCTAGTTTTTCCATGGTCTACATGACCTGCTACAGTTATGATTGGTTGGCGAATCATCATATTAAGAGGTGCTGAATGTCACTTAAAAAGGTTTTTAAACGGTTTTAATCGTTTCTTTCAATGACAAAACAGGAGAATGTAAACTGGGAAAGATATCATGTTCTTTTAGACATTCGCATGCAAAGAGGATATACTACTACGGAACAAACTGAATTGGATACTTATTTACCTATACTTGCAAAACTTGATGCTGAAGAAGTAGCAAGATGTAAACCTGCTCTAGATAGGTTAACTAGAAGACATCAAGAAATTCTAGCCTCTTTAGACAAATTAGTTAGAGATCTAAAAGAGTTTAACGGTAG
>JBBSXO010000002.1:0-89556 GCA_038045705.1 Nanobdellota archaeon | reverse complement strand
TACTTAATAGAAACAATATAATATGGTCCAATGCAGACTCGAACTGCGAATTACTCGGTGTAAAAGATGTTATAATGGCAAGCAAATGATACAAAGATATTTTTGGGATGAAACTTATTGAATTGAAACCTCTTTATTTTTGTTTATCTTTTTAGTATGATCAAACTTTTTTAGAATCAGAAAGGCTTAAATATGGTAAATATACCATAATCTTATGGTAAAGTTTAAGATAACTAAAATCAAGATTAAGCCAAAGGAAAAATTGATCAAGTATTTAATAGAGAATAAAGTGCCTAAGTCTACTATGCAGGTTTCTGGAGCAATTATATTAGATTATAAGAACACTTACAATTTAGTTAATGAACTTCAATCACAAGGAATTATATTTAAAGAACACCTAGGAAATACAAATCTTATAAGCATAAATCTTTTTCCAAATCAAGAGATATTTAATGTTGAAAAGAAGAGAACTGAAGAGTTTCTTCTAAAGAATCCTAAATTAAAAGTTTTAAGAAATTATATTGAAGAATTAAATTACCCTTTTCTTATTGCTCTTATTTTTGGATCCCATGCTAAGGGAATAAATAGTCTTAATTCAGATATTGATTTATGTATTATTTGTGATAATACTCAGAAGTTAAATGTTTTGTGTGATAAATTAAGGTTATTAGCCTTGCCTTTGGAAATTCATGAATTTAGTACAGAGCAGTTTGTTTCAATGATTGAAAAAAAACAGAATAATCTTGGACATGAAATTATCAATAAAAATATCATCTTATACGGAACAGAGAACTATTACAATATAATAGCAAAATGGATGAAAAAAGAATAAAAGAAGCTGAAAATAACTTTAAACATTATCTTGAAGATGGTAAAATAAAGAAAGTTTTCCAGATTCAAAATATAATTTATGATACTTATGTAAGAAATGCTAGAGAAAGTCTTGCTGTCGCAAACCATATTTTCCAAAATAAAATCTCTTCTCTTTGGGTCGTTGTAACAAGTTATTATTCAATGTTCTATATAGCTAGAGCATATCTTTACAAATTAGGATATAAAATTGGTGAAGAAATAGCTCACCAAGTTGTTAATGAATCTCTAATTGTTCAAGCTAGACATAAAATAAAGAATCATGTTTTAACTGAGTATGAATTGGGAAAAGAAGAAGCTTTGACTATAAGCGATAATTATCTTAGTAATTATGAAAATGAAAAAATAAAAAGGGCAACTTTTCAATATGAAACTACTGAAAACATCAAAGAGTCTAAGGCTAAAACATCTTTGGGTAGGGCTAAAGAATTTCTGACATTAATGGAAGGTCTTCTACTGGATAACTAATCTTCATTCCACTACACTTATCCTTAAAAAGTACTTATTCCGATTTCTTTTCCTGAGGTGTTAAATGGCTATAATCATAGATGAATCTTTTTCTGATGATGATTCTCTTGTTCTTGAAAAAGTTGAACAGAGAAAGTTTGGTTCTGCTGATTCTGCTAAGCTAAAGGTAGATGCTATCATATTAGAGAAGAATACGGAGTTTAAGGGATTAGTTTCTTATGACATGATTAAAGACAATTTGACTTACAAGCTGAAACATCAGACAGATGGGGCTTTGCATATATTGAAGGAAATGAATGGTTCTGCATTGCTTGCTGATGAGGTTGGACTTGGAAAAACAATTACTACTGGAATGGTAATCAAAGAGTGTCTTGTTAGGGGTTTTGTAAATAAAGTTTTGATTTTAACTCCGCCTTCACTTGTAGATCAATGGGTTGCTGAGTTAAATGAGAAGTTTAACCTGAATTTTAAAATAATTGAATCAGAGAGCGACTGGAATACTGCTGATTTAGTTATTGCTTCTATTGACAAGGTGAAGATTTTTGATAAGGAGGCAGGCAAATTTAGGCATCAGATTGCTCATGAAATACCTTGGGATTTACTTGTTGTTGATGAAGCTCACAAGCTTAAACAGAGAAATACTACAAGATGGAAATTTGTTGATAGGATGCAGAAAAAGAGATTTCTTTTGTTGACAGCTACTCCTTTTCAAAATGATTTAATTGAGCTTTATAATCTGCTTCATTTGCTTAGACGAGGTCATTTGGGAACTATTCAAGAGTTTAGGGAAAAATTTTTGTTAAGGGGAAATAAAAGACGTCCTTTGAATCCTTTGGAACTTAGGAGAAGACTTCAGGAAGTTATGGTTCGAAGAAAGCGTGAAGAGACTGGGATAGAATATAAGAAAAGAATTCCTAAAATTGAAATAGTTCATTTAACTCTTGAGGAAAAGAAGATTTATGATTCTATTTGTGATCTGTTAAAAACAAAATATTTTTCTGCTAATGGAGAAGAATTGCGTGGAAAATTGATTATTTATGCAATTTTGCCTAAAGTTACTAGTTCATCAAGGTCTGCTGTTGAATCTTTGACTAAGATTGCTGAAAGTGAGAAATATCATTCTCAAACTAGACAGATTGCTCAAGATATCATAGATGCCTACTCTAAATTAACTAAAGACTCTAAAATTGAAAAGTTGATTGAGATAATTGATAAAGTTTTAAAAGAAGATAGAGATGCTAAGATTTTACTCTATACTAAGCATCCTACTACTTTGAAATATATAATAGAGAAGCTAGAGCCTTATAACCTTAAAATAGTGGAGTTTACTGGAGGATTAACTCGTCAAGAGAAGACTGAAAAGATTGAAGCATTCAAAAAAGACGCACAATTGATGATAAGTACTGAGACTGGTGCTGAAGGCTTAAACTTTCAATTTTGCAATGTTTTGATCAATTATGATTTACCTTGGAATCCAATGTCTGTTGAACAGAGAATTGGAAGACTCGACAGAATAGGTCAGAAAAGAGATATGAAAATATATAGTTTAGCAACTAAAGATACTATGGAGGAACATGTTGTTGATCTCATAATCAATAAAATGTGTTGTATTGGTCTTGTTATTGGTGAATTACCAACTATTTTATTTAATCTTGGTCTTGATAGTCCTGGAAAATCTGGATTGAGCAAGATAGAAGAGATGTTGATGAATTCATTTATAGACTCTAAAAATAATTTGGAAATATTTGCGCAAGATGTTAAAGGAATAAGCAAGTTAATTCAGAAAGGTATAGATGACTATAATGAGGCTAAAAATGCAACTACGGAGGCTTTAGATGGACAACCAGCTTAAGGCATTTAGTTTGCAGTTTTTTAGGGAATTAGGAGCTAGTGTTTCTGATTCTGGAGATTATTTAGAAGTGAAGGATGTCCCTCCAAAGTTCCAGAAATTTTATGGTAAAAATGAGCCTTACAAACTTGTTTTTGATAAATCTATTTCAGGAGAATTGGTTGCTCCTGAAAGCTATTTACTGAAAATGATGAGAGCTTATTTAGATAATTCTGGTGATGCTGTTTTAACTTCATTAAACTATAAACTGCATGTAGATTCTTTTATTAAAGATAATTTGAAACTTCTAAATTGCTCTGTTGTTAAGGCAACTGCTAATACAACACATAATTTTATGTTTAAATTTACTTTTCAGACTACTTACAAATATCTTAACGAAGAAGAAAAGTTAATTAATGAATTATATGTTGATGAAGGTTTAGTTGTAAATCCTGATTTGAGTAAATTTACTGTTTCTAACACAAATAAGAAAGATATTGAGATAACAGAATTAAGAGATTATTATTCTACTGCTAAAGAAAATATTAAAGGTTTAGTTAATGAAAGAACTTCTAAAATTGCTTCTGTTCTTGATGTTAGTCTTTCTAAGGAAATAAATCGGATAAATATATATCATGATCAGCAAGTTAAGGAAATTGATGAGCAGATTGCTAAGGTAAACGCTGGTTCTCTTAAATCAAAAGATCCTATTGAGCTGGAAAGACAGAAGATACAATTTGTTGCTGAAAGAGATTTATTTGTCCAGAATGAGCAAAAAAAACATGCTTTACGATTGAATACTAAACTGATAACCACAACGATTATAGATTATCCTGTTTATTCTATTGAGACTTTCTTTAAGTCTGAAAATGTAACTCGACTTGTTGTAATTAAGTTTGACCCATTAAAAAATAAAATTGATTTACCTTTGTGTGATTTATGTAAAAATTCTCTTAATGAAATAATTATCTGTAATGGAAACCATCTTGTATGTCGAAATTGTGGGGCAAGATGCGAAGATTGTAATCAAATATCTTGTGAAACTTGTTTGAGAAATATATGTTCTGTTACTAAAAGAAAAATATGCAGGCAATGCGGAAGAGTTTGTGTTAAATGTAAAGCCTTCAAAAATAAAAGATTTATGGATGCTGATGCAGGTGGAAGAGGTTTTATCTGTAAGAATTGTTACTAGAATTCTTTCTTATTCTTTAAATATCTGAGAAGGTTTTTACTTATTCTTGGTTTATTGTTAATTAAAGGATAATAATAGGGTAACTCTATTGACTCTATTTTGTTTATCGGAATTATAATTTTATTTTGAAATTTCATTTTGATTAATGGAGTACCATCTATTATTTTCTTTAGAACATATACTGCGTTATCTGTGCTAAACTGTTTTTTACCAATATTTCTTGCTTGTGTTTTCTTTAGTTTTCTTGTTAATTCTATTTTTGTTCTTTTTTTTGGAGGATAGTCTCCTAATATGCCCCCAATTATAAAATACTTGAATTTTTTTGCTTCTTTTGGGCTAAGTGTCTTTTTAGCATCTGGGTCTAGTACACATATATCTTCTAAATTGATATTTATTACAGACTTTTTGAATATTTTTCCTAATTTTTTTAATTTAGACTTATTTTCTTTTATGTTTGTGAACCAAAGGTTTGATCTCTTTAATATCTTAGATATGCTTTGATACTCTATTAGACACCATGGCCAGACTTTTGTTTCTAAATGTTCTATTATTATAATTGGTTTCATTTTACTTACTAGCAACATTATCTAATAAATATTTGTGGTATATTAGATAATTGTGTGCTAGTTCTTTACTTTCAATAAGAAATGCAAAAATATCTTTTCCAAAAAGAAAATTAACTACTTTATCCCCATATATACATATTACTATTGGATTAGCGCTAAATTCTTTTGGTAAGAATCTCATTTCTTCTAGAGACATTTGTTTTGTTTCTCCTTTTAATTCATATCTAAGCAGGTTAGATAGCATTACTTTCTTTTGTATTCTTCTTTTATTCCAATTTTCAAAGAAGTTAGGAAATTTCTTTGGAATATATCTTCCTGAACCAATCCAGTATATTTTATTATAGTTCAACATATCTTCCAATATTGCTTTTACTCCTTCATATCCCCTAAAGATTTCTGCTCCTATAGAAGGTCTTTTAAGTTTAAACTTATCCATTAGTAAGGGAATATTTTTCTTTATTTCTTGTGTTGTTTTTTCTAGATTGTCTTTCTTTTCTTCCATATAACTAATTATTTTATCTGGAGAACTTATTTGAAATAGTCTTCTTTTATTTTCGTAAACATAAGATACAAGCCCCTTTTCTATTAGTTTATTTAGAATATCATAAATATTCCTTCTTTCTATTCCAGTTTTTTCATGTATTATATTTACTGGAGAACTGCCGTTATCTAGTAAAGCGGAATATACCCTTATTTCACCTTCTGAAAGGCCTATTTTATTTAACATTTCTGCAATCATAACTTCTTATTATCTTGTTTCTATATAAATTTAATGGTATTGTGAGAATACCACAAATGTTTAATTAGGGTCAAATTATGAATTTTTATGGTTAAGATAACACCTCAAATAGATGAAGCTTATGCAAGAAAGCATATTAGGGAAAGGATGAGAAATGAAGATCCTTGCCAAAGAGATGTAGATGGTACTATGGATGTCATGCAAAGATATGAAAATGATCGTTGGTGGGAAAAACCGGATATATCTCCACTGGAATTAGTAACACGTCAAATTGACGAAATTATGATTATACCTTTTCGTGAATATGCTGAAGCACTCAGTACTGTTATTGGAATAGATCTTACTGATCTTCAAGTGGTATTTATGTCAAAAGAACGCCTACAAAGATATTTATCACACCCTCCATCTAATAGGATAAATTAGAGAATTTGATCTTGTAGCATTTTGAAAATTAATCGGAGAGTATAATCTTTAGTAATCATAAGAACAAAGTTTATATAGAAACTTTGTTAGGTTTAATAAAAGCATGGCTGAAAAAGATGTAATTCTTAAGGAGAAAATCAAGTATTCTGGATATGGGAAATTTAGTGATATTTATTCTTATGCTCATGATTGGATGAAACAGGAGGGCTTTGGGATTGTTGAAGAGCAATACACTGAGAAGGTTAAAGGTTCTTCTAAAGATGTTGAAGTTGTTTGGAAGGCTTCAAAACAAGTTACGGATTATTTCAAGATGGAAATTGATCTTAAGTGGAGAATTCTAGGCATGGAGGATGTTGAAGTTGAAATAGATGGTAAAAAAAAGAAAATGAATAAATTTATGGAATTGGGCATAGAATTAAAGGGTAGTTTGATTAAAGACTATAAAAATGAATGGAATAAATCTGCCACTACAAAATTCTTTAAAGAAATTTATAATAAATTTGTTATTCCATCTAGGACTGACCAGATGAAAGATGGTGTTGAAAAAGTGGTTCAGGACTTCAAGGAAGAGATGAAAGCTCTTCTTGAGTTAACTGGAAAGAAGTAGTTAAGTTATAATAATCTTTAAATAGAAAAAGTCATCAACGAAGTAATGAATTTAAGATTATTTGTATTTTTCTCAATTATTTTGTTAACTTCAGTTGTTAGTGCTGCAGATCTTGAGGTTAATATTCTTGAAAAAGATGAGATAATAATTACTGAACTTGACAAAACTAACGCTACTTTTAAGCTACAAATAACTAACAATGACGATTCTGATTATTTTCAAATTTACTCTCTTGTAAGCGTTGGAATGTATCCTAAAGAACCTTTTAGAATAAATAATGGAGAAACAATCATTCTTGATGTTACAGCTGTTCCTTTTAGAGAGATTCTTAGGGATAAAAGAGGAATATATGCTTTTGAATACCAAATCAAAGGGGAAAATACTGGATTTTTCAAAGAAGCTTTAGCTATTAGATTGTTTGATGTTAAAGATGCTGTAATGGTTTCTATAGATGACATTCCTTTGAATGCTACTGAAGTCCAAATGATAGTTAAGAATAAGGAAAATGTTGAAATTCCTGGTTTGAAAATAGTTGTTAAATCTAATTTTTTTGAGTTCTCTGAAACTTTTGATTTAAACAGAAAAGAAGATAAGATTTTTTCTATTCCAATAACTCTCGAGGATAAAATTTCTGCAGGAGATTATGAAGTAGAAGTTATTTATGAGATTAATAATATAAAATCATCAAATACTTTGCCTATAATGTATCTTGAAGCTAGCGGTATCTCTTTTTATGAATCTACTAGTGGATTTATAGTTAAAAAGACAAATATAACAAAATCTAATGAAGGTAATGTTCCTGCTGTTGCTTTGATAGAGATTAGAAGAAATATACTGACAAGATTGTTTACAGTTTATTCTGATAGACCAACTACCAGTGAACGTAATGGCATATTTGTAGATTATTCTTGGGAGAAAGAGATAGGGGTTGGAGAGTCTTATACAGTGATTATAACAACTAATTACACTTTTCCATTTATAATTATTTTACTTGTTGTTGTGGTTGGTTTGTTCGTCAAATTTGTAGCGACTAAGAAGCTATCTATTTACAAAGGAGTTTCTTTAGTTAGAACTAAAGGTGGAGAGCTTGCACTTAAGGTTAATTTAAGAGTTAAATCTAGGGGAAATATTAAAAATGTAATAATTTCTGATAGGATACCAGGGCATGCTAAATTGTTTAATAAATTTGGGATTCCTCCTCATAGGATTGATGAACATGCTAGAAAAATAGAATGGGATATTTCTCAAATGAATGCAGGGGAAGAAAGAATGTTTTCATATATAATTTATTCAAAGATAAATATTGTAGGTAGTTTTGAGCTTGCTGCTGCTAGTGTTTCTTTTGAGCATGATGGAAAGAGAGAACATGTTTTGTCAAATAGGACTCATTTTGCAGCTGAAACAACTGAGAATTAAAATGTCCACTAGAACACAGAGTAGAATTTACAGATCATTGCCTGAATATTTTTCTACGGATGAACATGATTGGAGAGAAAATTGTTTAAGAGGATTGAAGGCTTTAAATTATAAGAGGGATGATTTTGCATCAGACGTTTTAGACAGTTTTGTTATTCGTGAACAGTTTGCAGATAATATTAAGAGATAGATGGACCTATCGCGACTGTATAAAAACATATACAGTTAACTCTTTCTATTTTTATTGATTATAATAAAATGGACTAAATAGATTATGGATATAACTGCAAAGGCTATTGCACTAAAAATTCTTTCTTCTATGTATTCAGATATAGATACAAGGGCGAATGCAATTATAAGAACTAATGAGGAAATAAGGTCCCAAAGATGTCC
Organism: Nanobdellota archaeon; assembly: GCA_038045705.1. Lineage (GTDB taxonomy): Archaea > Nanobdellota > Nanobdellia > Pacearchaeales > GW2011-AR1 > SICU01. The sequence continues at coordinate 81,054 of JBBSXO010000002.1, read as the reverse complement.
TTCTTGACTATATTCTTTCTTAACCATAAATCAATTATGTAAAACTGAATTTTAAACCTTCCTATAAGAAATTTGGACCTATCGAGAATCGAACTCGAATCTTTCGACTGCCAGCCGAACATTCTACCATTGAACCATAAGCCCTTATGGGATAAGAAAATTCTTAGTTTATAAAATTATTTTTTACTCTGCTGGTAACTCACAGCTTGTGAAGGTGCTTAATTGTTGCAATGAAAGTTCTCCTGAAATTGACTTGCCGTCTGCAAACACCCATGTTGGATAGCTTTTTATTCCTGCAGTATTACAAGCTGTTGTTTGTTGATTACTTCCAGGGGTTGCACATTCAACATAGTTAACTAAATCCCAACTGCTTCCAAATAGCTTCTTTTGAGCCTGACAGTGAGGACACCAATATGCTCCATACATTTTTGTACCACTGTCTGTGACGCATTGAGTGAATTCATCGTATTGACTTGATTTCGAAGATGTTAAATAAATTATTAAAACTACTAGACCTATAACTGCTAGACCTATCCAGAATGTTCTTTTCATGTGTTTAATTGACTATTATGATATTTAAAATTAACTTTTATTGGCGATTCTCTCAACCTTATAACTGCCCTAGTTCTATTTTTTTTATGGTTTCATATAGTCTTCTTGCATCTTGATCAGTTTCTTTAATACCATCTAAACCTATAAAATATCTTGCTCTTTGAATCCTTACTTCGGCATGCCATGATGGTAGTTCTTTTAATATCGTTAAATCTCTATTTAAACCTCTTTCATAAACTGCTATTGTTTCTTGTCTACTATTATCCATAATCTCTCTTAAAAATGTTGAGTTTAAAGAGTTTTCTTGCCTATAAATCTTTCCATCTTGGACTTTGGGTTGCTTGAAAATCAAAAAATCGATGCACCACCACACACTAAAGTGTGTGGTTTGATTGGTGCTCGATTTTTGGATGCTCAAAGTGTTCACACCCTAAAGGGTGTGGTTTTCAGACACTTTGATATCACAATAATCTTTAAAACATATACTTGAAGGAGTTTAACATGGCTGATAAACAACCAGTATATATTCTTCCTGAAAATGTCTCTAGAACTCTTGGAAAAGATGCTCAACGCAATAACATACTCGCCGCTAAAATAATTGCTGATATTGTTAAAACTACTCTTGGACCAAAGGGAATGGATAAAATGTTAGTTGATTCTGCTGGGAATATTATTGTTACTAATGATGGAGTTACAATACTTGAAGAGATACAATTAGATCATCCTGCAGCTAAAATGATTGCGGAGATAGCTAAGACTCAAGAAAATGAGGTTGGAGATGGGACAACTACTGTTGTGATGCTTGCTGGTAGACTGCTTGAGAACGCTGAGAAGTTACTTGATAAAAAGATACATCCTACTGTGATAATTAAAGGTTATAGATTGGCTGCTGATAAAGCTAAATCTATTTTGAATGAGATTTCAGTTCCAGTTAGTGATAGACATATTTTGAAGCAAATAGCAATGACTGCAATGACTGGAAAAGGTGCTGAAAGTAATCGAGAGCATTTAGCAGATTTAATTGTTACAGGAGTTGATCAGATTGCTTCTGGTAAAGATATTAATATGGATTTTATTAAGATTGTAAAGCAGAAAGGAAGCTCTATTGAAGACAGCGAATTAATTAATGGAATTGTTTTAGATAAAGAGGTTGCTAATGAATTTATGCCTCGCAGAATTGAGAATGCTTCTATTTTAATGATTGACTTTCCATTGGAATTGAGAAGTCCTGAAACTGAAACAAAAATTTCAGTTTCTACTCCAGAACAACTTCAGCAATTTATTGCTTCTGAAGAACTTGCTTTAAGGGATATGACTTCTAAGATAATTAATTCTAGTGCTAAAGTAGTCTTTTGTCAGAAAGGTATTGATGATGTGGCTCAATATTTTTTATCTAAGGCTGGAATAATGGCTTATAGAAGAGTTGCAAAGTCCGATATGGAAAAATTATCTATGGCAACTTCTGGGAGAATTGTGTCTAGTTTGCAAGAAATACGTAAAGAAGATCTCGGTTTTGCGATGATTGTTGAGCAGATTAAGAAAGGAGATAATACGATGACTTATGTTCGTGAATGTAAAAATCCAAAAGCAGTTACTATTTTATTATGTGGGAGCACAGATCATGTTTTGGACGAGGTTGAGAGAGCTGTGAAGGATGGTCTTGGAGATGTTTCTTCTGCTGTAAAGGATGGGAGAGTTGTTTCTGGAGGCGGAGCAGTGGAGATGGAGCTTGCTAAGAGACTTAGGCAGTACGCTAAGACTCTTGGGGGTAGAGAGCAACTTGCAGTTGAAGAATTTGCTAGTGCTATGGAATATGTTCCTGAAACCCTTGCTGAAAATGCTGGATTAGATCCAGTAAATATAATGACTGAACTTAAACAGAGGCATGAGTCTGGTGCTTCTAGAGATGGGATAAACTTATTTGTAAATCGAGTTGAAGATTGTCTTGCTGCAGGAATTGTCGAACCTGTTCGAGTAAAATTACTTGCTGTTGCTTCTTCATCTGAAGTTGCTACAATGATTTTGAGAATAGATGATGTATTGGCTTCTTCTGGATCCAAAGTTAATTCTATGAGTAGACCTAATGCTTATGATGGAATGGATTAAATTAAGATGATTCTATAAAAGTAAATCTTTTTACAATTTTACCTTCAAAATCTAGACTTTCTTCAAACATTTTTATTGGTCTTACCCACACAGCATTATTTCCGAAATCTTTTGAGTCATATAATGCTTTGTAAACGACTAGTTCTTCTAATGTCTCGCTGTGTTTTGCTAAGGCTATGACTTCATAGAAGTTTCCTTTGTAATGCTTATATCTTCCTAGCTTCATTTTAGACTCCAAAGTGTTTCTTTATTTCTTTTTTATTTATCCACCATAAAAACACTGCTGGAAAAATAAATAGCCAGTTCCAAAAAGCTAAAATTACAAATGCTAATGCTGCTAGAGCTGTTAAGATTATTTTAGGGTGTGTCTTTTTAATGGTCTTTTTTTCTGCTTTTTTTGCCATCTTTCTCATATATTTTATTAGAAAACTTGGTTTATATATCCATTGAATTTATTAATTATATGTGGGAATATATTGTAGGTTTACTTGCTTTACTTAGAGCTTTTCAAGGAATTCGCTTCTTTTTAATTAAACGTCGTGTTAGAGGTCCAGTGCCTATTGTTTCAGAGGCAAAACCATTTTTTAAAAAAGTTCCTGGTCAGAAGGTTGCTTTGTTATTGCATGGTTTTACAAGTAGCCCTAAAGAATTTAGAGATCTTTCAAATTATCTTGCTAAAAATGGTATGAGTTCTTATGCTCCTTTGCTTCCAGGTCATGGGACAAGCCCAGAAAGGCTTGCTGTTATGTCTTATTACCATTGGGTTGAATCTGTTGAAGAGCAGATTTCAATGCTTGCGCAAGATTATAATGAAATTTATCTAATTGGAAACTCTTTTGGAGGCAATCTTGCTCTTATATGTGCTCAATATTCTCCAAAAATTAAAGGTGTGGTTACTCTTGGTACACCAATGTTCTTTAGAAGAGATAAAGTGAGACGTTTTGTCTTCTTTCCAATCCTTAGAAGAATAAAACTATTTCAGGCTAAGAAATATAAAACTCCCTTTGCTAAGAAATTGATGACTGAAAAAGCTTGGTCTTATCAGTCGATGCCTCTAAGAAGCCTCTCTCAATTGTTAAAACTATTGTCTTTGACTAAAAAATCTCTTCCTAAAATAAAAAAACCGCTTCTTGTTATGCAGGTTGATAAAGATCATCTTGTTGATCCTGAAAGCTCAAATTATATTATCTCAAAATCTGCTTCCAAATATAAGAAAATTATAACAATTCCTGAATCTTATCATATGTTTTTGATTGATAAATATGCTTATTTGGTCCATAAAGAAATTTTAGATTTTATTGAAAATAAATACAAATCTTTATAAGTTAGATATTGGTTTTTTTTAAATGGATAATAAGAAAAAAAGTGTTACTTTTGATGTTCTTGGCGTTTCTTTTCTTGTTTTTGGATCTTCTCCAGTTGTATTTAATAGTGCTAACAGATACTTTCTTAGTGAAGAACCAGGATTAAGACAGACGATTGATAGTTATGATGGTCTAACTTATGATATAAATGATTTTAGAGAAGCTAGACTTGCCTTGAGTAAATTAGATTCATATTCTGGAGATATAGAAAATGTTAAGGGTTATCTTCTTCGACATGAAGATGATTTGGAGCGTCAAAGAGAACATTTACTATTTTTAAATCCTAAAGTTCAAAAATATGTTGATTGTAGATCTAATACTTCTACTACTGGTTTTCTTGGAATTTTAGGACTGGTTTTAGGACTTTCTTTTTTCGGTCTTGGGGTTAAATCAAGAATACAACATAGTTCTCTATAATATCTCTAATCTGTTTTTTCCTAATATTTTTGCTTTGTAAACTGCTTTATCTGCTCTAATTTGCATTCTTTTTACACTATCTCCTTTTCTATATTCAGTTAAGCCTCCTGACATAGTTACAGAGTATTTACTCATTTCAGAGTCATCTTGAACTTTTTTTCTTAAACGTTCGCATACTACCTTTGCTCTCTTTAAGGTTGTATTTGGAAGAAGGATAATAAATTCTTCTCCTCCAAATCGAGATACAATATCATATTTTCTTGTATTCTCTTTTAATACAAAACCTAAACGATGTAATATCTTGTCTCCTATTAAATGTCCATATTTATCATTTAACTTTTTGAAATTATCCAAGTCTATTATTAAAAGGCTTAATGGACCGATTCCTCTTTTTGTCTTGTCTAATTCCATTTCTGAAATTGTTTTAAAAAATTTATTGTTATATACACCTGTTTTTTCATCTATTGTTGCTATTTCATATAAGTAGTCTATATTTTTTTCTATTTCTTTGATTAATTTTGTAATGTTCTTTTTTACTGCTGGATCTAAAACGCGCAACTTTTTTTGGAAATCCATGTTTTAGTTAATGTTTTTTGTTATTTAAGTTTGAAGTATTCAAAAGCCTTAAATACTGTCACTTTAAAGTCATGTCAATGGATCGTGGAATGGAAATAGATCATGCGAATATCGGAAAATATATTCAGATGGGTGAGGATAATGAAACAGTAACAAATGGACAATTACTAGAAAATAGTTTTTTTAGAGTCACTTTATATGAATTTATGAATGGATCTAAGAGACATGGATATAAGTTATGGTTTTTTAATGAAGACAGAGTTAGTTTTATTGGAGATTCAAAGGCACTATTTTATACAAGAAGAAATGCTATTGAAGGTAGTCGTAAATGTCTAGATGGTATGTTTAAGATGCTTGGATCTCTCTAAAAAAGTATTTTATCTTCTCTTTAACCAATCACTAATTTTCTTACCATTTGAAGTGTATGTTGTTTCATCCCAGACTTTTCCAAATTCTTTACCTATTTTATATGCTGATTTCCTGCATAACTCTAAATAATGTTTATTTGGCTTCTTTCTAGTGTTATCTAAATTTACTAGGTAATCTATTGCAACTAGTCCATTTCCTAGTCTTTTCTCTGTTTTAAAATCATAGACTTCTACTTCTTCTAAACTATACTCATCTTCTCTTTTTTTTATTTTTATCAATTCTTTTTTGTTTATTTTGAACAAGACTCTATTGAACGAGCTCTTTTATCTTTTATTAGATTTAGAATATCTGTTTTTCCATTATTTCTTATTTTTAGATTGAATATTCTTTTGTAACCTTTAACAATTATCGGAGTAAATTTTTTGTCTTTTATTGTTTCTTTTAATGAAGAATGGCTTAATAAGCTCCCATAACCTATGAATTTATTCATATTTTGTTTATGCTTATGAGATTAATAAAGATGTTAGTTTTACGAGTGGAGTTGACTTTTGGAGACTATATAATTGACTAAACATTTCATTAAATTAGATTAATTATGTACTGTCCGAACTTGATACACATTCACCAACACAAACTATATTGAAATACGAAGATTTATATATTATAGCCATTATAATTATTATAACGATTATAATATGGAAAATACAACAATTGCCCTAAGTAATGAAATAAAAGATCAAATAAAAGAATTTGGAAATAAAGGAGAAACTTATTCTCAAATACTTGCAAAATTAATAGCTAGTGCTAAGAAAAGACAATTACAAGACTTATTAATGGATGAAGAAGATACAATTTCGATAGATGAAGCCATAGAGAATTCTAAAAAAAGATGGCAAAAGTAATAGTTACAAAAAAACTAGAAGAAGAAATATATAAAATTTTTAAGAAACAATCAACAGAAATATTCGAGTCATTTAGAGAATTAGAACAAAATCCACATAAAGGCCAAGTTGTAGGCCAAGTAAGTGGAATGGTGATTAAAGAGCTCAAGCGTGACAACTACAGATTCTATTTCATAACCAATGGTTTCAAAATAAAGGTCCTTCAAAAAGAAGAATTAAATGATTTATTAATCAAATTTGTAAGAATGTCTAATAAGAAAGATCAGCAAAAAGTAATTGACGAAATCAAAAGAATTTTAAGAAGTATTGGTGAAGAAGGTTTCTAATTAATTGCCCCATATCACGTGAAAGTTGCTCAAGGGCCGTACTGGGTCCTACGGATATTCTTTCATGCGCACCTAATTAAGATTTGTAACCAAATCTTTTAGCATAATTTTTATGATCAAAATATTCAATAATTGTAACCAATACTTCTGATTTACTTGTTGCAATAGAATAAACTAATCTCCATGCATCAGGCAGTGGATACCACCATAAATTATCTATCAAATATTTTTGAATATATTCTTTAGGTATTCGCTCTTTACGAATATTTTCTCCTGCAAAAACATTTTCTTTTAGCTTGGTAATAGCTCTTTGAATTCCTTTTTTTATAAGACTATTATTTGGTAAAGAAAGAAAATTATCTTCTATATCTTGCTCTATAAATTTAAGCTCTTTAGCAGGTTTAACCAACATAAAGTTTAATATGCTTTTCTATTTTTAAGTTTCTCTACTAATTCAGGATTCCAGATATAAACAACATAATCATTTTTATCTATCCCTATTTTATTGTTATCCCATAAATATTGTAAAATTACATTAAATGTTCCCCACATCATCTTTTTAGGGAGTTTATTGAACAATTCTGTTTTTTTATATTCTCCACTATACTCTTTGATAAAATGTTCTACCATAACTACGGTGTCTAGTCTAGGACTTCTCGTTATAATTTCATTTAAGTTAAATTTCATTTTCTTTAATTCTTGAGTTTCCATGTATCTAATGATAATATTATCAATTGATATTATTTAAACCTTTTTATATTAGTTTATTCCACCCTTTAGGAGATTTAACTTTCTTGTAACATCTTTTATGTACAAAAAAGGTTTTTATTTCTGAACCTTTTCTATCACCTAGTTCTTTAGCAAAACAAACAATTTCATTTTTTTCATCTAACTTATCAGCGTAGTTTTTACAGACCTGACAGGTTTCATAACGGGACTTTTTATACCTTTTATCACTAAGGATTCTTAAAAGAGCTTTTTCCTCTCTTTTCAGTTTGTTAATACAAGAAAAATTATGTTCTAAAACAGGCTTATACTTTTTCCTTAAAAGATCCTTGTAAAGATATCTATCACAATCAATGTCATCACAATCTCCACTAATGGCCCATCTAACTATTTCAAGTCTTTCGCTTAAAACAAAATATTCCTCTTTAGATTCATTCATAGTATTCAATCACGGCTATAATAAAACAAAAAACTAGGGTTGCAGTGCAAACCTAGTGGGTAGATAATAAATCAAGACCTTCGACCTATTAAATATCTTGCGGTTAAGAAACATCGGGCAACCGTAAGATCACCCGGGATTATGTTAATATTATGAGGAATTAAGGTTATATAAGACTTTTGGTTAGTAAATTAATATAATTAAAAAAATCATGGGGTCCGTGAAGATTCCATGGAGTTTATTAAAAATTAGACCCATTCAGAGCTTAAATATCTTGTGGTATGTGCGGCAGAGGCATTAGGGTCCTGTGGTATTTCCAGAGGGTTTTTCACACTTGTAGACCCTAATACAATTTCATAACATATATCTAAGCGAAATCTTCAATCTGGGCTTCTATTATTATAGATTTCATTCCAACTCATTAATCAGCCTTTTACATTTTTCTATGGCTTGCTTTGCTGTTTCATAATCCATTCTACTTCCGTAATAAGTGAGAGAGTTTCTCTTAAATCTTAGGTCATCAAATAGAAAGTATAAATCTTCTCTTTTTAGGATATCTCTTAGATAAAAACCTAAGCATATATGGTTTATGATATTAAATCCTTTTTTGAAAGTTATTGCTTGCAAAAGCTCCAATAAAGATGTGTAATAATCTTCAAATACAAAATTGCAGTTCTTTTGATTTATTTCTTTGATAAGACTTATTCTTTCTTTTGCAGTTTCTATAAGTGACTTTGCTCGGTTTATGTCAGGAGTTATGCTTTTTGCTGTTTTATTTATTAAACAATCATTCCAGTTTGTTTCTTTCATTTGAAGACCTCAATATGGTTATTTAGAGTTATACCGTTTATAATATTATTTGCTAGGTGCGGGTTTGTCATTTCTTTTAGATTTTTATTCTGAAATAATTGGATTTTTCGATGTAATAATTTACTGAATTTTTCAATATTTATTTGTTTTTTTGATGGCGTTTCTATATACAAATCAACATCGCTATTTTCTGTGTCTTCTCCTTTTGCATAAGAGCCGAAAAGAACAATTACTGGGTTGCTTAATTCTACTTTAAGATAACCTATTAACCCAGAATCATATAATTGCTTGATATTGTAAAGCTTTTTTTCTAAAAAGTAGGTTTCGTTTCTGGTTGCAGTATAGAAAATAACACTTCCAGTTTTGTTTATTGTTAAAATACCATCTTGCTCTAATTCTTTGCAGTACCTAATAACAGAAGGCAGAGAAAGTTTTAATGTTCTTTCAATTTCTCTGACTCTAAGCTTAGAAGCAGGATTAACAAAGAAATACTCCTTAATTGCTTGTTTGATATCTTTTATTTTCATCTGATATTTTCTAGTATCAATTGATATTTAAAGTTATCGTTAATGGGCACCAAGAGAACATAGCAGAAAAAGCTATAGAAAAATGGCTGGAATAAGCCACCCGATTTTCGCTGGTGGGGAAATGGAATGTCGACGTTAAATTCACGATTTTGCTAAAAAGAGTCAGTCTCTGTATATATGTATACATAATATGAAAAAGAGATTATCAAATAATTAAGCTACTCTTCTTATTCTACCAGCCTTAACATCAGACAAGCTGTTCTTAAACTGACTTACTAGATCCACATCTAACTTTTTTATTACAGCCATATCATTAATTACTTCTAAAGCTACAGTTGAGCCTTCCACTAGACCCAACATTTCCCTTATTTTTGAAGGTATTACTACTTGACCTTTTGAACTGACTTTAGTTATTTCCATGTAAGAAAGTAAGAAATTAATACTTTATATACTTTATGGTAAGGCGTGGATTGGATGAATTGCATGCGCACCAACCACTTGTCACGAACCTTTTAGTCAAGCTAATCTCTTATTTATCTTCTTGAGATTAAACAAAATTATCTTTTGAAGATTTTGATATAACTTACTATCCTCTCTGTTCTTTGAGCCTTTCGTGGAGCTTAAATATTCATCAAGCAAGCCAAATGGAATATCAATAATGGGAATGTCTAAGGATTGAAGCAAGTGAAATGTGATTAATCTGGTTGTTCTGCTGTTTCCATCTATGAATGGATGAATGTGCTGAAACTCATTGTGAAAATAAACGGCGAATTTTAATATTTCTTCTAAAGGCACATTTTTTCTTTTGATGAATTCGTTGTATCTATCAAATAACTTATCCAGTTCTTCTTTAATTTTTTCAGCATTGGTTGTCTTAAAATCTGGATTGCCTTTGATATGTACAGAAATTGTTCTAATGCTTCCTGCAAGGTATGTTTGATGTCTCATTGCAATTCTATGATAATCTAAGACTGATTGTATGCTTAGTGGCTTTCTTTCATTTGTGTCTTTTAGCATTTGAAACATAGCTTCTTGATAATTTTTAACTTCATCAACGTCCTTTATTTTTAGATTCGCAGGAACTAAATTTTCTTTTAATATTTTAATCGTATCTGGAAGGGTTATTGGGTTTCCCTCTAGAGATAAGCTATGATAAATAAAGGATATCTCAAATTCGTTCACTATCTTTCTATATTTTGCTTCATCTTTCTTCTTTAGCTTTCGAAAGGATTCTAACTCTTTTTTTATTTCCCTAATGTAATTTCTGGAGTTTTCATTAACTACAGAGTGTTTATACCCAAAATAAACAAGCAAATTGTTAAGAAGGACATTATAGAATAATTTAGCCCTTAATGGTTTTTCAGAAATTATCAATATTAAACCATAACGGTCTAAAATCTCGACATACTTTTTTATAGTTCTAGGATTCAATTTAATGCTCTTAGAACTAATTTCTTCTCTTTGTATAGACTGGCTTATAAATTGCGCAAAGTTTTTATCTAAAATAAGATTATAATTTATTCCATTTTTTATGCAATAAAGAATTAGATTATACAAGAGGTCCGTTTTTTCTGATATCTCTGCTTGAAATCCGTCTTTCTTTTTGACTAATAAATTTTCATTTGCTAACTCTCTTAAGTATCTATGAATTATATGATATTCCCTTTCATCTTTATTGAGCTTCTTAACTACCTCAATCGGTTTAAGCAATGCCCTATTTTTGTAAATTATTTCAAAAGCATCATACTTAGTTACCATAATATACTTAAGGTTTTAGAGTTTATAAATATTGCTATTTGGTATTATTTCTTACATATTTTGTAAGTTTTAATACATTTTAGTATTGATATCTATTATTAATAAACCTATTTTGTAGCTATATGTAAACATTTTGTAACTTATAGCGCAAAATAGCATTTAATTAATCTTAACTAGCTTATCTTTTTCAGCCAATTTATTACTCTTAGAAATCGCATAATGGTACCATGCGCGGGCCGTGCACTAGGAAGTTTTGTCTAATCCGATGAGCATCGAGTATGTTCTTAATTTTGTTAATTCTTAAAGACACTTAGGATTTATATATCTTGTCGAGACGAAAGAGAAAGTTATTTATAATTATTAAATGTTTAACTTATGTGGGAAAGAAATACTATCTTGATACATGTATTTGGTTAAATTTGTTAAAGAAAGAAGTTAATCCAAAAAGTGGCGTACAATATTGGAAACTTGCAAAAGATTTCATTGAAAAAATTGAGGATAAACAAGAGAAAATAGTTATATCTACAATTGTTCTTAAAGAATTATATTATACTCTCAAAGAGAGATTTCAGTTAGTTAACCAATTTTTTAAAGAATCTGATTTCATTGAAATTATAAAAACAGATCCTAGAGATTATGATTTAGCAAGGAAATGGGAGAAAGAAAATGAAACTCTAAGTTTTTACGATTACTTGCATATTGCAATAGCAAAAAGACTGAATCTACAATTAATTACACGCGATGAAGATTTAATCATTTTCGCAAAAAAACATGTAAACGTTTCAAAACCAGAAGAGTCATTCAGCTAACTTATTTATCTCATTTAAATCAAATTTTTCTTTTGATAACTTTTTTCTCAAATTCTTAGCTTGAACAACAGAATCTCCTTCATCGGAAATTAAGCCTATTAGTTTATCCAACACTAACCTTCTTACAGCATCTCTTAGTACATCTGATCTACTAGAATAAACGCCAGTGTCTACTAGTGCGTCAATCTTTTTTACCAAGCCATGTCCTAATCTTACTTGAATTGTATCCATTACCATGGTAATGCTATTGTAATTGAGATATTTAAATATTTCTCCCCAGAGAACAGAAGCAGAAAAAGCCATAGAAAAATGGCTAGAATAAGCCACCCGATCTCGGCGGGTGGAGAATTGCGTTTACGACGCTAAATTTGAGATTTATTGAAAAAAGTAGGTCTCTGTATCTCTATGTCTCCCAGAGCGCCTCAAAGGGCTCTCTTTGGCTCTTACTTAAGTTGTTACTAAATAAGAACAACCATACAAACATTTAAATACTTAAATTTAGCTTTAAAATTATGGCAAAAGAAACATTAAAGCATTATGTAGAATTCCTTTATCTAGGAAGCTTCTTTAGTGAAAGTTCTGCTCAAGAAGTTGAAGCAAGAGATCCATCAGTAGTTCAAACACCAAGAGAAGCATTTGGTTATGCATTTTTTGACAGACAAGAATATGTTGCTCAAGATGGAGAGATTCTTGTTGGAGAACCGAGAAATCGTTCTGGAATGCATTATTTTGGGAAACTTATGAGCCTTGATGATGTTAAGAGAGAAGTGCCAAATAGTGATATTTTACAAAGCAATATGAGATCTAATGGTTGGAAAAAAATTGTAAAAACAAGAAGAGGAAACTTCCAGCCTTTTGAAAAGAAAGATGTAATCGTTGGAGAAAAGTAATTATGGATGGGTTGGTAAAGAAAATCGGTAAAACTGGTTTGTATGTTGTGGATGGAGATATAACTAAAATACCAGCTGATGCTTTAATTACTGCGATTAATTCTGGTGGTATGTGGTTTGGCGGAATTGATGGGGCTATACAAAGAGTAGCTGGAGATCATTATCATTCACAAGCTTCAAAAGCTATGCCTTTACAAAATTTACAAACAATAATTGCAAAAGGTGGAGCTAGACCTGATAGAAAAATTGGATTTAGAGATGTAGTATTTGTAGTAGATGATTTAAGAAGTCCGCTAGATGAAGTAGTCTATGCTGGACTTGAAGCTGCACACAGCCAAAATTATGGAAAAATCCTTATCCCAACTATAAGAATGGGTGTAATGGCAGGAGTAGTAGAAAAAACTCCCCAAGAAGCAATTTCTAAGCTTGGAGCAGGTATAGGAAGATTTATGGATCAATACGGTGCTAAAACAAAAATGAATAATCTAACATTTGTAGTTTATGGTGATGTTGCTACAGCAATGAAATTAAGATCAGGATTATCTTCTAATTAATATGGCTAATGAAGATTATAGATTAGCTCAAAAATCCGATTTAGAAAGAATTACTCATGATGTTACACAAGAAACTGTAAGAACATTTCATCCAACGTGGTACACAGAACATTGGGCTAATTTTGAAACAAGTCAAGGAACAAGACTAACTTTTAGGTTTGAGAGACCAGGTTACATAGGAACATGTATTGGTTCGATGGAAGAAAGACATTATTTTGGAACTGAACAAAAAGAAAGCGACAGTTTAGGAATCGCTTTAGTTAAGAGAGATCCTAAATTAAAAGTTCACAGAACCAATAGTAGTTCGCCAATTAGAGAGATTTCTGAGAGAATGCTAAATGGTAAAAAAGTAACAGATTTACAAGTTGTAAGAGGAAATAAAAATACTCCCGACTATGTAAAAGTTGGAGTAGAGGGTGGAGCATATGGTGTTATGGCATTTTTACCTGGAACATTAATTGCAGTTGAATATCATGGAACAGAAGGAGACAAAGTTTTTGGGGTTGAAGGAAAAGAGTTAGGCCATAGAAGACTAAATTTGGTTGCCAGTGTAGTATCTGGTAGAGATGTAACTTATACTGATCAAAGTCAAGTTAGAGGAGAAGTCTTCATTATTCCAGATTTTACAAAAGCTCAACCAGAACCAAAAGGCCCAAAGAAGCTTCCATATAAAAAGTCTAAGTGATTAGCAAAATTATAATTATTTACTATAAGGGAGAACTGTTTTTGCTTGTAAGTAAATTCTCTCAAATTCCTTAGAGTCTTTTCTTCTAAATGCTTCTTCAGTTTCAAGACCATTCATCATAGTCATAAAATTAAATAATGGTCTCTTTTCTGCTTCAACATATACTCCATATAATCCACGCTCATTAGATGCGGCAACCCTTCCAGTAGCTTGATCACAATTACTTAGATCTAAGGCACGGCCAAAAGCTGAATCAGTATTCATCCCAATTTTTAATCTTGCTATAAATGCTGCTGCTTCATGTCTTGCTCTTTCATCATTTAGGTTGCCTACTTTGAAATTTCTCCACCACAAGAAGTCTTCTACTTTACCCGATAGCCCATATGCTTTAACACCTATCCATCTAATGTTTCCATCATTGGTAGTATCTGGTGCTTCACCCATATATTGAGGGTAAGGCAAATCTCCCATTTGTAATCTTGCTTTTTTCATAAAAAATATGAAAATTGAGTCTATTTAATCTTTATGTATCTAATATAATAAAAATATTAAGAGAAAAGAAATAAATCCCATGAAAATGCCAAGTGAGCCCAGAGTGCGGCAAGGGTTGTAGCCCACAATTAAATAATTTAGAATTCGTTACGTACGCGGGAGAAACAGCCCAAAATTAGGCTCTCTGTAACTCCATGGCTCTTACTAATTTGGGTCCGTGTTTGAATTTAAGTGAGCTATTTATTTTGAAGCACGTTCCCATAACATATCAAAAATTTGAGTATATGATTTTGCTAGAGCTTTATTTATTATAATTGTTCCTGATGGGTTTGCTGTCCATATAATAAGGAATACATGATCTTTACATATAATTGTTTCTGCTAAAGGTTCGACTTCCTTTAGAAATTTAATATTTATATTAGAGTTATCTATTTTTCCAATCCATTTCTTTAGAGAATTATTGAAAAGCAATTTTATTTTAATATTCATATCTTTTTGTTTTTGCTGAAAATTAAGCCAAAAAGTTTCAGTCATTATTGCTTCTGATTCTAATGGGCCACCAAATGCAACATAATCTGAGTTTAATTCTAATAGCTTGTTTAGGGTAACCCTCACCCCTTGCGTACCACTAAAGGTAGTTACTTCTACTGGTTCTTCAACTTGAATTTTTTTTATTGCCTGAGTTATTGCAAGCATTTCTTTTGCTCTTATTTCCATAGATTGTTTTTCTCTTTCTATAAGTGCTCTTATACTTGGTTCTCCTCCAAAAGAGTATTTACGCTCCTTGCCACTTTTTAATGAATTAATAAGAGCTTTATGTGCAAGTCTCTTAAGTCCATCATAGACTACTTTACGGTTCATCCCTGTCGATTCAATGAGTTCTGTTGCAGTACATGAAGAATTTTGTATGATCTCTGCAAGTATAACTGCTTCATTTTCTGAGATACCTAATGCACGTAGTTGAGTAGGTTCAATCATAGGTAACTATTAGTTACACATTATCTTTATATACCTTTCTTTTGACTTTTTTCTATGGCAAACGATCAAGCTTGGGAACATGCAAAAGAACACTATCTAAGATATGTTTCTGAATTTTATCCAAAAAGAATAACAGAAGCCTTAGTGGAACGTATAAGGGGTACCAAGTCAAGTAGAGATGCAAATATGTTAGTAGGGGATTTGGAACAGATCTTAACTTCTTTACAAAATGGAGAAGCGCATATTTTACCTGCCAGCCAGATTGATAGAGAAAGGGCTTTAAGAGGTAAAATTACACGTTCTGGCTTTAAATATGATCAAAATAAATATCTTGATGTATTCGGAGCAATTAGGGATTTTGCTAAACAGGTAAGACCAAGAAATAGAGAATTAGCTATGGCTCTTAAAGTGAGTTTTAGAACTATTGCGAAATTAATTTCTACTGATCCACCTTACCCTAAATTACGCAGAAGTGTTTTGACATTGGAGACAAAAAGAGAAGGTTATATCGAGCGTTTTGCTCAATACGCATGTTTAAGTGCAGATGAGAAAGCACATCTTGAAACACTACCAGCAGTGCACCCAAATCATTATGTTTCTCCAGAGCAATAACTGTGGATTAATTGGGTGCGCATGAAAGGATACGAAGAGGGGTATGCGCGGGCCGTGTTCAATACACTTCGCGCATCCTGATGGGAACTAAAACTGTTCAGGAATTACTATCTTATCTGCAAATACTTCTGCATTAGGTCCATATATTAAGTGTCCTGCTATCTTACAAGCTTCAGCATATTTTCTCCACTCAAATGGTCCTTTTCCATCTACTGCATCTTTTGTAGATCTATTTACCTCAACAGCTAAATCATCTAGACTTTTAACAACTTCAAACTTCAGACCTCTTCTAACTAAATCTCCAAGTTTATTTTCAAAATCAACTTTTGTTATTGTTTGCAAGTCAATTCCATAATCTCTCAAATAAGATCTTGTGATTATACTCCAAAGTGGTGTTCTACTTTCTGAATATCGTGGTTCTGAAATCCATTTTCTAATCAAATCTTTTGCTTCCCCTACTACCAAAGAATGGCCTTTAAAATGAACAAAGGTCGAATGAAGTTCGCTAGCTAATGGAAACCAATCATTCCATCTATGTTTGCTTTCTCCAAATTCAAATTCCGAGTTATCTTTGTTTTCCATTGTTCTTATTATCCCTATAAAGTAGTTTGAAAAACAAGGCTATTTAATAGAATGTTGCAATAAGTTGTGACAGCATAAGATAGATTTAAATAGAAATAATTAATCTAAAGATATGCACATTGCAGATTTAGAGAAACTAGGGTTGAATAAAAATGAAGCCAAGGTGTATTTTGGCCTACTTAAGAAAGGACAAGCTACAGCTTCCGAATTAGTAAAGTCTGTAGGGGTTCATAGAAATATAATATATGATAATCTTGAAAAACTGATTGATAAAGGGCTTGTTTCTTATGTGGTTGAAGGAACAAAGAGAAAATTCATTGCCGAGAAACCAGAAAGCATTATTGATTTTTTGGAAACAAAAAAGAAGAATCTAGAAGAAGAAATAAAATCTGCAACAAATCTTATCCCAGAGATCAATTCAATACTTTCAACTAGTAAGACTGAACAGGAAACATTCTTATTTAGAGGAATTCAAGGCGTAAAGAAAATATTGCAAGATATGTTATCCAGTAAAGAGTTTTGGATAATTGGAGTAAGTAACGCTTCTGTAGAAATATTAGGCGAAACCTACTGGACGCATTTTAATCAGTTAAGAAAAAATCGTAAAATAAAAGAACATCTCCTTTTTAATGCAGATTTTAAGAATACAGTTGGAATAACTAAAGCTCTTAGCGAACGTAAGAAACTGCCTCGACAATTAATTCAGGTAACTGAGATTATGCTGTTTGAGGATCAAGTTGCTATAATAGTCTATTCAGGAGAGCCTCTTGGGGTGGTAATCAAGAATGAAGAAGTGTTTAATACTTTTAGAAAGCAATTTGACTTTCTATGGAATCTTTCTAAAGAAGTTTAGATTAAAAGAGTTTATATTTTTTTTAATGAAAGGTTCGGACAATAAGGCGAGTTCACATGAAAGGAGCCATGATGGAGGTATGCGCGGGCCGGGAATTGAACCCGGGCCACAACGTCTTTGCTTTCTCTTCTTACTAAAGGGAAAAAGTGGCAACGTCGTATACTAACCACTATACTACCCGCGCTTATTTGTTAGTGGACAGAAAGGTTTTATAAAGCTTTATTCTAATCATAATATTAGTCTAGTAGTATGAATAAATATAAATAAAAGAGCATTATTAAAAGAAATGAAAAGAACAACTGACGGTAGGTTTATAGAAGAAAGAATACTATTAGATAAGAGATCTTTAAAAGAAATTCTTAATTCAGCTAAGATAAAGAATAATCTAACTTGGAAGCAACTAGCCTCTAAACTAGAAATTAACCTGCAAGCAGTAATTCATGATTGGTTAATACCTAATAGAACAATTGCATCATCAAAGTTTAATAAATTAATAAAATTAGCAGATGTTGATATTACTAAATTAGATATTAAAAGAACTGAACCTTTCTGGGGTCAGAAGTTACAAATAAAAGAAGTAACTTTTCCAGATAAAGAAAATCCTCATTTTGCAGAATTGTATGGAGTATTATTAGGAGATGGGTGCATATTTTCAGATAAAAAAGCTACATCTATTACAGGAGATAAAATAGTGGACTATTTTTATTATAACAATTTTTTGAATAATCTAATTAATAATCTCTTTGGATTTTATCCAAAAATTTATACTAATAAAAGAGAAAGGGTGATAAGGTGCTTAATTTATAGTAAGAAAGTAGCAGAATATCTAAACAAATGCGGATTTCCAATAGGAGTAAAATATGGCTCAAATCCAGTAATTCCTGGTTATATTATGGCTAATAAAGAAGCCGTGGCGTCTTGTATAAGGGGATTAATGGATACAGATGGAAGTTTATCTTCACACCCAAATTCAAAAATAATGATTCATTTATCCATTACAATAAAGTCTTTAATAGATTCTGTAAGTCAAGGGTTAAAGATGTTAGAAATAAAGCATGGAGTATACAACAAAGGAATTATGATTTATACAAAAGAGAAAGTAAAAGATTTTTATGATAAAATAGGATTCTCAAATTTTAAGAATAATTACAAATATAAAGAGTTTCTAAGAACTGGAAAAGTACCAAAAAAAGAACAGGTAGAAACGTTTATAATAAGTAAAATAAAATCGTAAGTATGGCCCCATAGTCTAAGGGTTCAAACGACTCGTTTACATCTGTTGGAAGAAATGAAGACACTAAAAGCCGAGTAATTCGCAGT
This sequence comes from Nanobdellota archaeon, assembly GCA_038045705.1. Lineage (GTDB taxonomy): Archaea > Nanobdellota > Nanobdellia > Pacearchaeales > GW2011-AR1 > SICU01. Next base: position 62,407 of record JBBSXO010000002.1, on the reverse strand, counting down.
TCGAGTCTGCGTGGGGCCATTATAAGAAGAGCATTTATACACCGAGAAGGCGGAAGTCCGATTCTTCCACGGGCCATATAGTAATATACAGTCAGATTACACAAATTATTAAAAACATATTAATTAAATAAACATCAATGGAGAATCATCGATATTACGTTGCTCTTGTCGAGAGGATTTTTTTTGAAGGAATAGATGCAAACAGTCTAGAGAAGGTTGCAGGTTACAAAGAAGGAAAGAGTTTTCAAGATTTAAAAGAAGCTGTTAGATTAGGGCTTGTAGAGGGTCCTTTTGAAGCAGGTTCTCAGCTTGGGTGTATTGCTTCAAGACTTAAAGAAGTACTAGATATAAGACCAGCTGAAATTTCTTTTCATGAATACAAAGATAAATTGAGAGCAATGTAATTCATATAACAAAGAATTTAACCTTTAAGACAATATTATTTACACCAAGTAATTTTGGATAGTATAAAAGCAATAGAAGAATTTAGTGATTGATAACCACGAGCTTCACAAACATAATTAGAGTCTATTTCTTCATCCATATCTTTTAACTAAAGATTTTACTTTTTCCCCTATAATTTTACAAGTTTTAACAAATTCAGGATAAATATCATTGTCTGTATCTTTTGCTACTATATCTTGAATTTCCCACATTTCAACTAAAGCATTTTTCTTTAGCAACTTTTTATATTTCTCAAAATGTTCACGTAAATTTTTGTTCATAATTATGATAAGATCTGCTTTTTGAATCATTGATTTGGTTACGTCTTTAGATATATGATTTGATAGATCTAATCCAAATTCTTTACTAGAATCTATAACTAACCAAGATAATTTCCCTTCATGTGCTATTAATGCTGCACTTTTTACTTTGTTTTTAGACAGAAGGTTGCACCATGCTTCTGCCATTTGGCTTCTGAACATATTTGCTTTGCATAGAAATAATATATTCATATAAAATCCGATATTTTGTGTTTTATTTCTAGATATAAAATCCATAATATAAATAGAACTCCATCTAAAGTTGCTAAGAAAAATATTGCTAGATGTTCGGGTAAGATGCTGAATGGAAAACCTGTTCCAAACTTTGTTTCTGAAAATGGATATAATGGAGTTATATATCCTGCCAAAGTTGAGTCTAGGATAAGGTGTATTGTGCTGCCAAATGCAAATAAAATTAAGATCACTGGAATTGAAAGTTTATTTCTGCCAATTTTCTTTTTTATTGTATATTTTGATATAAATGCCAGTGCTAAAAAAATTAGCGGGATGAAAATTGTGTGTAAAAAAGTTCGATGGATTTGTTCTAGGCTGTAGCCGAAGTAATGCATTATCCAGAATAAAGGAATATCTAAATCTGGAATTACTCCTGCTAGACCTCCTATTAAGACGTATTGTAATGGGAATTTTTTATTAGTTCTTTTTTGATAGATGTGTCTAAATATTGATAATAAAATTATAGGTATTAAAACGTGTGTAACTGCTTGTGGCATCTTTTCTTTTTCCTTTTTATTAAAGAGATTAAGCTTTATTAACGCTTTTGGTAAGCCTTAAATAGCATTAATGCTTTTTGTTGATATGCAGGAAAAGAAATCTCATGGCCTGAGTGATGCTATGTCTTCTACTAATACTTATGTTCCACCTGGGAATATTCCTGGTTCTATGCCTCAAATTTCTGATGAGAATTTAGCTAAGAATGAGAAACTCAAGGAAAGTTTTGAGGATTTTAAGAAAAAATTAGTTAAGAAGTTTCCATTTACTACTTTTTTGAGTATCTTGCCTGCGCCTGCTTTCAAGTTGTTTGAAGAAGATGAAGGTTTGCTTCCTGAAGAAATTGCTAAAAAGCCTATTCACATGGTTATGCTTATTCCCGAAGATGAATTTAAGAATATTCCTAAGAAGATTAAACCTGAGATTTTGAAGTTGGTTAAGGAATCAAAACAAGAGTTATGGGTTCACATAAAAACTGAAGTTGATTTGTGGAATTATGGTTTAGATAGCAAATTTGAATTTGTTGATGCTATTGCTTCCAGTTTCCCATTGCATGATAAAGGTTTGCTTGGTTCAATGAGACTTGCTAATATCCATAAGACTTTGGTTTTACGTAAGTTTGAAAAATATGTTGCTAGTTATGTTGTTGGTGGGAGTCTTGTTAGAGGTACTGCTGATAAAACAAGTGATGTAGATACTTTTGTTATTATTGATGATACTGATGTAAAAAGAATGCCTCGGTTACAGTTGCTTGAAAAACTTAGGGGAATGATTCATGATTATATTCGTGAAGCAACTGCTTTATCTGGAACTAAAAATGTTTTAAATGTTCAAGTCTATTTGTTGACTGATTTCTGGGATAATGTTAAAGATGCAAATCCTGTAATGTTTACCTTTATTCGTGATGGTGTACCAATGTATGACAGGGGTACATTCTTGCCTTGGAAATTATTACTCCAGATGGGTAAAGTTAAGCCATCTCCTGAGGCGGTCGATAAATTTATGAAATATGGAGAGCAAAATGAGTCTCTTGTCACTAGAAGATTAATTGATGCGATGGTTGATATTTATTGGGGAGTCGTAACTCCTACGCAAGCTCTTGTGATGCTTGCAGGTCATGCTCCTCCTGCTCCAAAACATATGGTTGCAGATGTTAAGAAAGTTTTAGTCGATACGGAAAAAATAATGTCTGTAAATGAATTGAAGTTCCTTGAAAGAGTTATTAAATTGTATAAAGATTATGAACATGGAACTTTGAAAACTATTCCTGGAAAAGAAGTTGATGAGCTACTTGAAGAGTCTAAAAAATATGATAAGAAACTTCAAGAAATAAGGAAAAAACTAGAAGCTAGATTGATTGTTCATGATGCTGATCGTAGCTATAAAGAGGTTTTTGATTTACTTAAGAAAATATTTGGTGATAAGAGTGTTGATGCTCTTGTTAAGGATGTAAATAATGAACTGATTGCCAAGGGTAAATTGCAACCTAGATTTGCCAAGCCTTTGAAAGAAATTGTTGCTATGAAATCTAGGGTTAAATCTGGAAAAATTACTTCTTTGGAAATGGGTGCTCTTCGTAGAGATGCAATTGAATTGATTAAAGAATTGCTTGATTATACACAGAGAGCTGATTTGCTTCTTGAGGAAAAAGAAGTTGTTGAAGTTGTCTTTGGAGATAAAAAAGGAGAACTTGTTTTGACTGGTTCTGGAAATTTCTTTATTGAATCTGGTCGTGTGATGCAGATAGTCGGTAATTCTTTCAAGTTGAGCGATAGTATTGCTTTGGAGAAAGCCTTAGTAACTCATAAGAATGATAAAACTCAGGTTAAAATTTCTTCTTCTGTACTTTCTGCCTTAAGTAAAGAACTTGGAGATTTTGAGATTTTACTGTGATTTGTTGCAAAATCACGACAACATAGGATTATAATCTCTTATTTTATAGTAATATGTCTTTTTAAAAATTTGATCTAAAGCTTTAAAAATAATGTATCTTGTTTTTTTGTATGGGTATCGAATCTAAGCTTGAAGATAAGGTTATTTCAGTGGCTGGAAGAACTATTGGGTGTGTTTTGGGTTTTTTTGTCCCTATCTTTTTAATAAAGAGTCTTTCATATTTAGCAATTAATGGTTTTATAGATAGTCCTTTTTTTGAAGATCCTGTTTCTTGGGGGATTTCTATTGCTGGTTTTACTGGTGTTTCATATGCTATGTGGAAAGATCGAGTACCTACATTACCTTATATTGGGTCTTTTCTTGGAGAAGAAATTGCATCCAATGTATTTGATAAAAGAAAATATCAACGTTAGGGCTCTTACAAGCAAGCTTTAAAAACCCTATTTTCTATCGTAAAAAGATGAAAGGAATTATAGTGCAGTTTAGAAGAAGCAGACACAGGATTCATGAAAGACACTACTTACTAGACTTAGGGTTTAATTCTCGTGATGATGCTAAAAAACTTGTTGGAAAACAGGTTATTTGGAAGAGTACAGCTGGAAAAGCAATTCATGGAAAGATAAGTGATGCTCATGGAAATAAAGGTCTTGTTAGAGCTATTTTTGAAACTGGATTGCCTGGACAAGCTGTAACAACAGATGTGGAAGTAAAATAAAATGATTTATTTAACTCACACTGCTCGCCTTCACTCACAATATAACAGTGAATTGAATTTCATTTTCGAGGATAAAATTTAACATGGCTGTTCGTAAATCCCTTTCATATTCTAAAAAACACAATAGACCTTATACTCGTGTTTCTAAAGCAAAATCAAAGTCTTACATTAAAGTTGTTCCTCCAAATAAAGTTGTTAAATATAATATTGGGAATCAGAAGGCTTTTGTTGAAGGAAAGTTACCTTTTATTTTAAGACTTATTTCAGATGAGATGATTGTTATTAAAGATTTAGCAATTGAAGCTGGAAGAATGGTTTTGACTAAGAATCTTGAGACAAGATTAGCTGGTAAATTTTATCTTTGGGTTAAGATACACCCACATCACATTTTGAGAAATAATAAAGCAGCTGCTGGGGCTGGAGCAGACCGTTTATCTACTGGTATGAAACAGTCATTTGGTATTATTGAGGGCAGAGCTGCTCGTGTTTTGGGAGGTCAGGAATTATTTATGGTTGCTTGTGATTCTGAATCTACCGTTAAGGTAGCTCGAGAAATAATTTCTATGGCTAAGGCAAAGTTGCCTTGTAGAACTCGTGTTTTGTTTGATAAAGTTGAAGATAAGGCTCATTCTCCTACTCCTGTTTCTCAATAATTATGAGGAACTCAAAGGTGTTTCATTTTAGAAAGGATTTTATATAGCTTTTATTGTTTTGATTAATGCAGGATTTTGAAAAACATAAAAGAAATTTCTTTAATTTCTTAGATAGCTTGAAAGATGAAGAAATGGTTGGAATAGTTTCACATGCTAATTGTCTTGATGGTATGACTTCTGCTATTTTTATGGTTGAGATATTGAAAAAGAAGTATCCCATAATTAAAGCAGATATTAATTTTATCTCTTATACCACTGGGGCTCTTGACAAACTTGCTGAAAGATTTAACAAAATTGAAATAAAGAGGGTTTTTGTTCTTGATTTGAATGTTGATATGGAGATGATAGATGAATTTGAAAAATTTAGAAAAAATTTTAATGTTTGTTTTATAGATCATCACCCTGTTAATCTTAAATTAATAATGGATGAGAATGTGATTAAAACAGATGGTCATGATTGTACTGGGCTAGTTATTTATAGATTTGGCGAAGGAATAATAGATTATAGTAAATGGACTTGGTTAGCTTGTGTTACTGCTATTTCAGAGTTTTCTTATAAGGGTGATGAGAACTTGAAATTTATACAGAAACATTACCCTGATTTTGATGCAAAGAATGTTGAGAATTCAGAAATATTTAATGTTGTAAATAAGACAAGTTCTTTAGTGATTTATTATTCAAAAGATTCTTTAAAAGCTTACGATATTTTACTAAAGAAAGATTTTGAGGTTATTGACAATATTCATTCTGAAGTTTCTTCTGAAATGGAGAGGTGTTTACAAGATTTTGAGAAAAATGCTGAAAGACATTTTGATAATCATTTGTATTTTTATTTATTTAAATCTCGATTTTCTATGGGTTCAAAAATGTCTACAATACTCTCTGTCAGACATAGGGGTTCTACAATAATTACTTTTTCTGAAATTAATGGAACTGATAGGCTAAAAGTCTCTGTTCGTAATAATGCTGATAAACTTATCTACTTTATGAATGAAATGCTTGGATATGGAGTTAAAGGACTTGAAAATGCAATGGGTGCTGGACATCCTAATGCATCTGGTGGTAGTTTTATGAAGAAAGATTTGGATAGATTTAAGAAAAATATTATTGAATTCGTTAAAACTAAGCTTTCTACAGAGAAAACATAACCTATTTAATGTTGTTGAAGATTATGACATCATAATAAAAGATCAGCTTGAATTGAAGTAATATTTATTAACTGATTGTGTTTTCTTTCTTTATGGGTGATGCTAATAAAGGATTTGTTAAATGGTTTTCCGAATTGAGTAATAAGGATATTTCCATTGCTGGTGGTAAAGGTGCAAGTTTAGCGGAGATGTATAACAATAAATTTCCTGTGCCTCCTGGATTTATTGTAACTGCACAGGCTTATGATTATTTTATCGAAAAATCTGGACTTAGAAATCAGATAATTAATCTTGTAAATTCAATTGATGTTGATGATACAAAACAACTTGAGTCTACTGCTAAAAAGATTAGAGGATTGATAGTCGATGCTCCTATGTCTCATGAAATGAGAAATGATATTGCTGAAGCATATCAAGTTTTAGATGTTGAGAGGGAAAGAATCAAACATAAAGGGATGACTGATGGAGCCCTATCAATATTGAAGAACTCTCATGAACCTCCATTTGTTGCAGTTCGTTCTAGTGCTACGATGGAAGATTTAGCAGATGCTAGTTTTGCAGGGCAACAAGAGACTTTCTTAAATGTTAAAGGGGCTGATTCTTTAATTGAGTCTGTAAAAAAATGTTTTGCCTCTTTGTTTACTGCTAGAGCAATTTATTATCGTAAAAAGAAAGGGTTTGCAACTGAAAAAGGATATTTAGCTGTTGTAGTTCAAAGAATGATTGATTCGCAAAAATCTGGTGTTATGTTTTCTAAAAATCCTTTGAAGAACGATGGAAATATTGTTATTGAAGCTGTTTTTGGTTTAGGAGAGGGGATAGTCTCTGGGATGATTTCTCCAGATCATTATGTGATGAATTCCAAGCTTGATTTGGTAGATCATAAAATATCAGATAAAAAAATAGCTTTAACAAGAAGCTCTTCAGGAAAAACCGAAGAAGTAAAATTAAGTCATGAAATAAGTAATAGGGAAGTTTTGACAGGTCATGAGCTTAAGATTCTAGGTCAATATGGTCTGAAACTTGAAGAGCATTATGGTAAACCTCAAGATATTGAGTTTGCTATAGATAGAGATGGCGTCTATATTGTGCAATCAAGACCCATTACTACCAAAGTTCATGAAAGTAATCAAGAAATAGAAGGTAATGTTTTACTTTCTGGTTTAGCTGCTTCTCCTGGAGTTGCATCTGGAATAGTTAAAATAGTTCATTCTCTTGATGAGCTTTCTAAAGTTAGTAAAGGGTCTATTCTCGTAACTAAGATGACTAATCCTGATATGGTTGTTGCAATGGCAAGGGCTTCAGCAATAATTACGGATGAAGGTGGAGCAACATCACATGCAGCTATTATTTCTCGTGAGATGGGAATTCCTGCGGTTGTTGGAACTCGCAATTCTACTGAAAGACTTAAGGATGGACAATTAGTTACTGTTGATGGATTTACTGGTCGTATATTTGACGGAAAGACTTTTGAAAAAAAGGTGGAAATTAAACAGATAGTTCCAACTAAAAAGACAAAGATAAAAACAATAGTTGATTTGCCAGATTATGCAGAACGTGCTGCTTTATCTGGTGTTACTGGTGTAGGTTTGATTAGATTGGAGACTTTAATTGCTACTTCTGGTAAACATCCAGTTTGGTTTGTCAAAAAGAATAAACTGAATGAGTATGTTTCAACTATACACTCTGGTCTTAAGAAAATAGCAAAACATTTTGATGAAATGTGGATTAGAACTTCAGATATTAGAAGTGATGAATATAGAAATTTGGAAGGTGCTCCTGAAACTATAGAGATGAATCCGATGTTAGGAGATCACGGAATAAGATTTAGTTTAAAGAATGAAGATTTACTTGAAGCTGAATTCATGGCTATTAAAGAGCTTGCTGACGAATATAGTAAAAAAATATTTGGTGTGATGTTTCCTCAGATAATCTCTGTTGATGAAGTGAAGTCTGCCAAAAGAATTGCTTCTAAAGTTAAATTTCCGAGTAATGTTAAACTAGGAATCATGGTTGAAACACCAGCTGCTGTTCAAATAATAAATGACCTTTGTGAAGAAGGGATTAACTTTGTTAGCTTTGGAACTAATGACTTAACTCAGTATACCTTAGCGCTAGATAGAAATAATGAAGATGTTCAGAATTTGTATAATGAGCTTAATCCTGCTATACTTAATTCTATTTCTTATGTTATAAGACGTTGTAAGAAATATGGTGTTGAAACATCTATTTGTGGACAGGCTGGAAGTAAGCCTGAGATGGTCAAGTTTTTAATTTCAGAGGGGATAGACAGTATTTCAGTAAATGCTGATGCCGCACATGCTGTTTCTCTTTTGATTAATGAGATCGAAAATACTAAGACTAAAGTTCATGAGAAGTTTAATGATGTAGAAAGAACTGTAAAGATAAAGAGAATCTCTCATGGAATTGATACTCCAGTTCACCATGCGCCTTCTCAAGGGATTGGTTTGCAGACTATAAGGCCTATGCTTCAAGCTTCTGAGCATGTTGAACCTGCCATAGCTCATAATGATGTTATGAAACATATAGAAAGTTGGGGTGTTGAAGAGGGAGATTATAATCCTGGAAAGGGGGCTTCTAGTGAGATACCAGCGTTGAATGACTCTATGTCTTTGAGTTCGGAGGATTTTGCTTCTAAAAAAGTTGAAGAAGAGATTATTGAGTTATCTAGTGAAAAAATGGAAGTTTCAGAGATACCTTATGAAGTACAGCAGGATATATTATTTGATGCTATTGTGTTTGGTGAAGTTGAGAATAATCCTGCTGTTAGAAAGATGCTTGAGCCTCAGGGTCAAATTGAGTCTGCTGAATAGTTGTTACTATATAGTGTGAACAAAATAGAAAGATTTAAATAGTACGAACTTATATTGTTTTTATGACATTGGAAACAATCATAAAAGCAGGTAATGGTGCAATGGTAGCTGAGGCTTTCAGAGATAAATTTACTAAGGTTAGGGGTTTAAATGCTGCTTTAGAAATTGCTAAGATGCAAGGTCTTGATAAATCAAAAAATCCTAAGGATGTTGAAAGATGGGAACATTTACAGGCTTATTCTGCAGACATGACTTCCGCTAGACAAGGAGAAAGGCTTGAAGCTTATTTGGGAGAAGTCTTTAGTGGAGTTGTGACTGAAGTGCAATCTGATGTACGTGAAGCTATTGATGGTATTGGAGGTAAAACTTTAAGACAATATTTAATGAGTAAGAAACCTTTCTCGTTACCATTTGGTCTTACTGATGTAATTAAAGCACATAAAGATGCTTACAATGCACAACAAATACTTACTGATGAAAATGCTTTGAATGAAGTTGCTAATAAATATAATGAAGATCTTATCAATGGAGCCAAATCTAACTCTCTAAAGGGTTCTATTGCATGGGTATTAAGAAATAATCTTAACATTGCTAAGAGTGCTGTGCAAACTGATGCTATTAATAAAATAAGGGCTTTCGATGCTTTAGAAGATGATCTTTTAAGAGGATATGCTATGGCAGGATATGATGCTACAAAAGATAAAGATAGACCTGCTGAAGCTTATGGTCTTGGAATAGCTGTTGCTCAATATAGTGTTGAAAAAGAGAAAGAACGCGCTAAGAAGAAAGCAGCTTAATTTTTTATCAATCTTTATTTTTGATCTTTACGAGCTTCTATTAATTTGTCTATAATTTCAACCATTTTTTTCATAAATTCTTCTGCTCTTATTTGGGATGTCTCTATTTCTTGTGCTTTTACCATTTTTATTTCGCCGTGAGCTATTTGTTTGTGTAAAATGTGTATGTTATGGTACCATTTTACAAATTCTGACTTTAAGACTCCTGTTTCAACAAAATTTTCATGTAACATTTTAGTTATATGTTCTGGTGAAGGAGGTAATTTTCCCAAAGTGATTAAAGCTGCTTGGGCTGCTTCTACCATGCACCAATAAACTCCTTCTACTGCGTTTAGCATAGACATTTTGCTTCTCGTTAAATGATAAGGAGATCTTTGTAACGCGGCATAAACTGCTTCAGGAGTTGAGTGTATCTTACCTTGAATCATTAATGATTTTATTGGATTGAAGAATCCTCCTATATCAATTAGGACTTGACCTTGCCTCACTATGTTTAGTACTACTGGGTCTCCGTGCAATAAATCGCGCCACCATGTCGTCAATCTAATTGTGTTTACATGTAAGTCTCTAGAATAGTTTTGTTCTGTAATTAATTTTGACAGCTCTTCTCTGTACCATGCAGTTAATTCCATGTCCCAATTTATTGATGCATCATCTAAAATTATTACAATATCTATATCAGAACCTGGTTTTATTTCTCCTGAAACTTGTGAACCAAATAGAACTGTTGCTTTAATTAAATGGTCAAATTTTCTTTGAACTTTTGTCGCAAAGTCCATTGCAATATCTTTGTCTGTTCTGAATTTAGAATAATTCTTTTTAACAGGCTTGCTAGGTATTTTTTCTTTATTCATCTTCCTCTCGACGTTTTAATGATAAAGCATTATTTAAACATTACTCCGGAGGTGTAATTATTCATTTATTGAGTTTACTTTTTCTATTAATTGCTCTAATTTAAACTCTAGATTTTCTATTCTCCATTTTAAGTCTTTTACTTCAGAGCTGTCTTCTGTTTTTGTTTCTTTTTGGACATTTTGTGTTGGGTTTGATGTTCCTATTGAAGCAAAATCTGTCAAGAAGTTTGTTAACTGGTTAGTTTCTTGAGTTTTTATTTCTTCATTTTTTTGAGTTACTTCAGAAATATTGTTGTTTTGAGGAGTAATTTGTGAAAGATCAAAAAAACCGTCATTTGTTATTTTTGTAGACTCTTCTTTTTGTACTTCTGGTAATTTGATTAATTTTTTTCTATGCAATTCTGGAATATCTAAAATCTCTATACTTTCTCTTTTTTTGAACATCTTCTTTTTAGCGTTTTATCTTATATAAATATACTCCAACACCTTTAAATAAATAGATTCTATTTGTAATTAAAAGAAGATGGTTGATATTCATAAGTTAATTGCAGCTATTAGTCCCGAGATTTATTGTGAGAAAACTAAAGAAGGAGAGAATGGAAAGACTATAGATTTAGTTAAGATTGTAAGGGAACTTGTTAAGCGAGAAGGTTATTCTTCTGATAAAGTAATGAAGGAAGTTAAACCAATTAAATCTAGTAGCCTTCCTGCTTATAATTATGATGATGCTAAAGCTGATGCTTTAAATTTATGGGGTCTGAAATCTCCAAAAGAAGAACATAGCCTTACTTATGATTCTCCTGCAGAAGGTTTAGAACCAATTTATTTTTGGTTACTAGATTTTCTTAAGGCCATATATGCAGGTGGAGAAATAAACAAGATAACTGATAATTTTATCTCTTCTCCAGGATCTGGACATTTCTCAGAACTACAGGGAAAGGCTACTCAAATGCAACAGGAAGCTTCACGAACAATGGGAAATGTAAATACCGTTTTGAAATCTGTTCTTAATTTAGTCTATGATCTGAAAGAGTTTAGGTTAAGGTTGAAACCTTACAAGGTTTATATGGATGAAAAATCTAGCAAAGATGATAAAAATAAACAGTTGCTTTCCTTAAAACAGATTTGGCTGGATAATGTAGATATTCGTAAGGGCAGAGGAAGTATTAACGCTTTATCTTCAGGGGAATTAGACTTTGTGACACTTCGTGATGCTTTTATGTCTGTAGTAAATGATAAATTACAGAATGCGAAAGGAGAAGGTATTGATTTAAATGAGAGAGTAAAAAGAATCTTACAACAGAGAGCTCAGGAATTCTTTATGTGGATAGATGAGTCTCATACATCTCTTAAACAGAGATATGAAATAGAAAGAAATTACTTAAAATCTCAAGTAAATATGCTTAAGATGTATGCAAGGTGGGTTAAACCTTACTTAATTGCTGCACAAAAACTTGCACAAAACATAGAAAGTAAAAATCCTGCTCTTGTTACTGCTTTTAACACAATGATTTTAGAATTGCAGTTAATTGCAAATTCACCTTACGATATTAAAGATGATGTTGATGCTGGATTGCTTCCAGATTTATTTAAAAAAATTAAGTTTGATAGGAAGTATAATAAAGTTCTAATTTTAGAATTAAGTTTTAGAGGTATACCACAAAGAATATCCCAAAGAGGAGATTGGTCTTTTGGTGGAAAGACTGAAGTTAAATTTACTAGTTATGCTCTAAATGAACAAGAGCTTAAGGTTTTAAAAGATGAGCTTGAGAAAGACGATCTTAATAGTGTTTTGAAACTTGTTCAAGGTGTAACTGATGATAGTTTGAAACAGATTGAGAAAGAGATTAGGGCATTAACCGAAGGAAAAGAAGAATCGGAAATAGAAGAAGAGGATAAGAAAAAGAAAGAAGAAGATGAAAAAAGAAAGAAAGGTTCAGGAGATGATTTTGGTCTGAAAGCTTTCTTTTCTGCTTTTAGAATTAAGAAAAAAGACAAAGAAAAAGCAGATTTAACTAAAGGTGTAGATCCTGATAATGAATATGAAAAGGTTGTGCGTTCTCAAACTGCATTAAGTGCAAGAGAATCTTGTTTTACTATATTTGATACTTATAAGAAAGCACATGGTATGCCTTCACATGCTAATCCATATGATGCTCAATAGGAAAATATTTAACTATCCTTAATCTAAATAAATATGTCAAAAATAAAAGAAATAAAGAAAATTGAATCTCCCATTAAAGAAATTCCAAAAAAAGTTGAGTCTATAGATGATGAGTTTGATGAAGAAGAATTTGAAGAAGCAGGAAATGATTTCTCTTCGGTTTCTGTAAGAAGATTTAACAAAACTTCAACTTTAGATGCTACTGAAGGTTCTCAAAGTACTCCTGAAGAAAGGTCAGTTAGAGTTGCTAAAAAAGATAGAGATGAGATTGATTTCAGACCATCTTATGTTGGAGGGGGAAATAATTCTTATCAAGGTAATAATTACAAACCTGTTGGTTCTGCTGAGGCAACAGATAGTGGCACTAGAAACTTTGGAGAAAGAAATTTTGAACAAGATAGAACTTTTCAAAATAATAAGGTGGAACAACAACAATCAAGAGGAGAGATAAATCCTGGTAGAACCTATGTTGGCGAGCGTGAACAAGATCAACAGAAAAAAGATAGAAGACGAGACCTTTAAAGGTTTATATATTCTGAATTAATCATTATATAGAGGGGAGATGGCAAGTTACGAGACTTTTTATCCTGAAAATGGTTCTAGTTATCCTTTTGAGAAACCATATGGTGGTTTCTTAGGTGCTAAAGCTTATCACCCTTCTGTGAAAGATATTGCATATCCTACTGATCCGTTGACTGCCAATCAGTTGAAAAAAGTTTCTGATAAATTGAATACTGGTGCTCAGACTATCGAGGTTTCAGGTCTTGGGTTAAGTGGGGCAGGGCCTATGAAACATTTAGCTTCCATTCCTAAACAGCATTGGAAAGAAATAGACAGACTTAGAAAACTGACTGGTGTTGATTTAACTTTTCATGGACCTCTTGTTGAGTCTACTGGATTTTCTAGAGGTAATTGGTCTGAAGATCAGAGAGTTGAAGCTGAAAAACAGATGAAGGCTGCTGTTGAATTGGCACAGCAGATGAATTCAGATGATAAAGAGAAGGGAATAGTAATGACATTTCACTCTAATAATGGATTACCTGAAGTTGAAAGAAAAATTATTGTTGTTGATGATAAGAATGATCGTAGAGAAAAGACAGTTCAGATGGCTGTTTATAATGAGCGTTCTGGACAGATTGGAAATTTGCCTATTCCAAAAAAAGATTATTTTGATGATGGCAAAAAAGAAGACTATGAAATGAAAAAAACTCTTGATGAATTTAATAAGGAGCAGTGGAAAAAACAAATAGAATCTGTTTATGTTAATAATACTCGGGTGAATAGAGAAGTTATTGAGAATCTAACTAATGTGAAAGAAAATAATTCAAAGATAAAAGAAATTGCACCTGAATATTCAGAGAGTCTTTTTGAGGGTTATAAGGTTTATAGCAAAGATTATGAAAGATATAAAAAAGATCTTGAAGAAATAAGGCAGAAAAATCCGCAGGTTGCTTCTTTAATTAATAATGGAGTTTCAGGTTTACAAAATGCTGATTTTTTCGTCAGAGAATCTTATGACCAGCTTAAAGATTTGTATAGTGAGGCTTATGGTGAAGCTTTGAGAAATAAAGAAAAAGATAATGGAAAGGCTTTGGCTAAACTTGGAAATTATAAGAAAGAGTTAATGGGTGCATGGGATAGATTCAATAAAGATTATAATTTTGTTGATTTACAAGATAAAATTTCGGAAGGTACGAGACTGCTAGGTAGCGAGGGGATTAAACCTGAGTTGTTTAAGCCACTTCGAAAATTTGCCGTTGATAAAGGGTCTGATACTTTTTCTAATGTTGCAATACATGCTTATCAAAATGCTAAAAAACATGGATTTGCTCCTGGAATAATTAGTATTGAAAATCCTCCTGCTGGAATGTCTGGATTAACCAGGGCTGATGAAATTGCTGAACTTGTTGAAGAAACTCAAAGGAAATTTATTGAAAAAGCTAGTGCTCCTACAAAAAATGGTGGATTGGGTCTTTCTAAAGATGAGGCAAAAAAGACAGCTGAAAAAATTATTGGAGCAACTTGGGACGTTGGACATATTAATTCAATTCAGAAATGGGGTTATAATCGACAAGATGTTTTGAATCAGGCTAAAACAATCTCTAAACATGTTAAGCATATGCATATTGCTGATAACTTAGGGTTTGAAGATGCTGAATTGCCTGCTGGAATGGGTAACGTTCCTATTGATGAAATTCTTAACAATCAGGAATGGGGGGAAAATTTTAGAAAGGCTAAAAAGGCAATAGAAACAGGAGACTGGTTTTCACGTCAAGGTGGGTTAGGAATGACTAAGACGCCTGTTGCTGAATCTCTTTCTGGATTGACTGCTCCAGTGTATGCTGAAGGTTCAATGGGTAATGCTGGGTCTGCTTACTGGAATAGCGCAATAATGAATGATGGAGGTTACTTTGGTGGACTAGGCCCTATTAACCCAGAGATACACCATTCAGTTTATGGGGGAGGGTTTAGTGGTCTGCCAGCATCTCTTGGAGGAGAAATTCCTGGAAAAGCAAATAATAGCTCATTTTCTGGAGCTCCTTTAGAATAGTTTATATATTAAATAGTTCTTTGTTGATTATGTTACGCGGACAATATGTTCCTGTGCATGAATCTTCTAGAAATAATTATTTGATTGATTTGTCCATTATTCTTTTGAGCCTTGGAATTGGTCTATATGGATCTCTATCTTCTTCTGCAGGTAAGAGGGATGAAATTAGTAATCTTGAAATCATTTCAGAATCAGAGGATTCTGATAAACATCTTGCTTATATTGATTATAGAAGGTAATTTTAAATATACAATTAATTTGTAATTTTAATGAAAGATTTTTCTAGGGAAATACTGGCATATGCATTACAAAATGCCATGGAACATGGCAAGGCAGATGCTTCAAGAGTCTTAACAAAACTGTTTCAGCATGGTTTGGATAAGAAGGAAATCCCTCTTGTTATGAAGATTGTTAACAAAACTGTTGATGATGTTAATTTATTAAATGAGAAAAATAGGGCTAAATTATTTGATAGTGTTAAAGATTTAGTTAAGAAAACTGATAAAACTGAAGATTATGAACTTCCTGAATTACCACCTTCAGATATTGGTAAAAAAATGGTCTTGAGACTTGCGCCTTTTCCATCTGGAGCATTGCATATAGGAAATACTAAGACTTACTTGCTTAATGCATTATATGCTGAAAAATATAACGGGGATTTGCTTCTTGTTATGGATGATACTATAGGAAGTGTTGAAAAACCTATTGTGAAGGAGGCTTATGATTTAATTCCTGATGCATTTAAATGGCTTGGAATTAATTATAAAAAGACTTATTTTAAATCAGATAGGCTCGAGATTTATTATGAATATGCTGAAAAATTAATTGAAATGAATAAAGCTTATGTTTGCTACTGCAAGGCTGAATTATTAAGGCAAAATAGAGCCGAAGGAAAAGAATGTTCTTGCAGACAATATCCCACTGGAATTCAACATTCTAGATGGAAAGAATTGTTCAATTCTAAAGTTAAAGAAGGAGAAGCAGTTTTACGAATTAAAACGGATATGCAACATCCTAATCCTGCTTTTAGGGACAGAGTACTTTTTAGAATTGCGGATAGACCTCATCCTAGAGTAGGAACGAAGTATAGAGTCTGGCCAACTCTTGAAATGTGCTGGGCAGTAGATGATCATTTGCTTGGAATTACACATATAATAAGAGGAAATGAATTAATGATTGAGAGTGATATGGAAAAATATATTTGGGATTTATTTAAGTGGAAGCACCCTATTTTAATTCACGTTGGAGTTATTAGGCTTGAAGGTGTTGGTGCTAAAATCTCTAAATCAAAAGCTGCTAAAGAAGTTAGTTCTGGAGAGTTTAGCGGATGGGATGATCCTAGAACTTGGAGCGTTCAGAGTTTAGCTAGAAGAGGAATAAAACCTGAAGCTATACGAGAGTTTGTTAAAAGAATTGGTTTGAATAAACAAGATATTATTGTGCCTATTGATGTTCTTTATGCAATAAATCGTCAGATGATTGATTCAGAAACTTTACGTTATTCTTTTGTTGAGGACCCTAAGAAGCTGAATATCTCTGCTTCTGAAATGAATGGGGTAGATAGAATTATTGTACCCAATCATCCAGATAGACCTGAAGATACTAGAGAGGTTTTAGTTAGTGATGATATTGCAATTTCTGGAAAAGACTTTGATAAAAATCGTGGAAATGAAGTTAGACTTTTACATTTATTTAATGTAAAAATAGGAGAGAGAACTGAAATTACTTCTATAGATAATAAGAAGATACCTAAAATAAACTGGGTTTCATCTGGAGCAGTAAAAACTCGAATATTGATGCCTGATGGGAATTGGATTGCAGGTTTTGTAGAGCCTGCTGGCGCTAAAATAAAGTCTGGAACGGTTGTTCAGTTTGAAAGGTTTGGGTTTGTAAAGTTTGACAGAGTTCATGAAGAGATTGCTGAATATTGGTTTTCACACCCCTGATTTGGGCGAATAATTTATAAAGTCCTTGATATTGTCTTAACTGTAAAGGAGGTTTATGAGAATGTTTAATTCAAAAAAAGGAGTGAGTGAAGTTGTCGCTAATGTCCTCATAGTACTTCTGGTAATTGTCGGAATTGCTGTTATATGGTCTGTTGTAAAACCAACAATTGATAAGGGCGCTGCTGGAATTCAAGCTGATTGTTTTACAGTTAGTGTGGAGCCGATTAGTTGTGTACCTGGCAGTACTGAAGGTCAATGGAATGTCGTAGTGAAACGTAACCCGGGAGCCGGAGAATTTGATTCTGTAGATCTTGTATTTGAAAATGCTAATGAAGAGACTCAAAAAGTTGTAACAACTCCTGTTGCTAGTGACACTACTTTATCTGAGCTTAGTACATTGACAGTTGTAGGTACAACTTCTTCAACATTTGACGCTATAAGTGTTAATACAGTCGTTGTTAGTGGTGGACAATTGTGTCAGATAACTACACAACCTATTGATTGTTAGTTAATTACTATTTATTTTTTATTTTATTTTTTATACTAATTTTTTACTTTCCCTAACTAAGGGTTTTAGATTTTTCTGACAAGTGTCGCATTTGTAGAATTTTGTTACTATGGGTTGTGAATTTCTACCGAATGGATAGTTAACTCTTTTCTTTTGTTTTAGAGTTCTACCACACGAACAACTTCTTGTTGTGTCTGCTTTGTTCCAAAAACTATTTCTACGATTATTCATTTAGCTTTGATTATAAAGAAATATGCGATTTTCAAAGCCTTATTTGTCTTATAACTTAAATTAACGTCATTTGAGATTATATATAGTTATGGATATGGCGAGGTATTGTTTATAAATAATGGAATTATATTTTTATTGATGATTGATCGGGGAGGTATTAGTTCTGTTGTTTCTGTTGCACTAATAACTCTTGGGGCAATTATAGGAGTAGCGTTACTTTGGGCATTTATTTCAAAAAATATAGAAAACGCTTCTAGTGAAATTGTTGATCCTGATTGCTTGACAGTTAATCTTGAACTTATGAACTGTCAGACTTATGGGGCATGTAATTATCAAATTGGAGGCGGTTATTATGAAGCAAATGTTCTTGTTAAAAGAAGTGTTGGACAAGGAAATGTAACAGGTCTAAGATTTATATTTGAAAATTGGCTTGGGGGAAAGGGTACTTATGATAGAAATTTAAATGCAATTGGGTTGGGAGAATTACAGAGTTTACAATTTACAGATCCTTATGATGCTATACCTGTTCAGGCGGGAGAACCTCATTTATTACGTGTTGCTGCTTTAATTGGAAAAAATAAAGATGTCTGCCCTATTGCATCCAACTCTGTAAGATGTCCTTCTGTAACTATGACCCCTCCACTTGGAAATGTGTCTAATAATACATATACTGGAGGAACATATTCTAATAGTAATAGGGCTGGGAATTGTTGTCAACACCCTGTTAATTACAGTGAGTGTTATAATGGAATGGATCAATCTTATCCAATTAATCCAATTACTCGTCAATTAATAAATGGAATATTACCTCCTGGAAATAAAACTGTTTGTTGTCAAGTTAATCCTAATACTGGAGGGTCTATAACAATAGTTAGATGATTAGTATGAAAAGAAATGGCGTTGGTTCTGTTGTTGCTTATATTATTCTTATTCTTATTGCTGTTGTAGGGACATCTATATTTTTAAGAGCTTACCTTGGAAATGTTAATAAAAACACTTCTGGAGATTCTTCTTTATGTTTTGGGATAGATTTAGAAGTAAATAATTGTCTTATTTTCACAAGAGAATTTCTTCAGAGTATCGGATTACCTGGTACTACTGGTGATGGAATTCTTATTAATGTTGAAAGATTTCCGGGTGGTAAAGATATTAATGATTTGAGATTTTCAGTTACAGATGATATTGGCAATTTGCATGTTGAGAGTCCAGTTGAACTAGACATACTAGATATTAATATTGATACAAATTACTCTAGGTTAGTTGAATACAACTCTGTTGAAGCTGCAGTTAGGAATCTTGATTACACTCCTTTGTCTGTAACTGTTAGTGCAGTTGTAGGAAAATCAGATACTATTTGTAATCCTACAAGACAACAAGTTATTTGTGATACTTATGTGCCTTAATTTAAAAAGACAAAGAACTAGAATTAATTGAGGTTATGATGAGCTGGATAGAAGTTGAAACTAAAATACCATTTGAAAAAAAAGATTTGTATAGCGTTAGAAATAGAATAAAAAAAATTGCTAAGTTTGTTAAAAAACAAAATAAAAAAGATGATTATTATACATTAGAATATTTTCAGTATCCTGAAAAGAGCCTTCGTGTTAGAGATATGGGAAAAATTAGAGAGGTTAATTTTAAGAAAAGAATTAACTTATCTAATTGTATTCATGCAAAAAAAGAAGTCCAGTTCCAGATATCTGATATTGATGGTTTTTTTGATTTGATTAAAGACTTTGGTTTTAGAAAGTGGCTTCATAAGGAAAAAACTACTGAACTTTATAAGACTAAGAGTGGGGTAAATATAGAACTGAATTATGTTAAGAAATTAGGTTGGTTTTTAGAATTGGAAGTTCTGTGTTCTATTAAAGAGGTTAATGTTGCTAGAAATAAAATTATAGATGTTAGGAATAGTCTTGGGTTTAAGGAGTCTGATTGTGAACAAAGGGGTTACACAAAACAACTTTGGTCATTGAGAAATAAATAATTATTCTACGTTTTCACTAGACTTTCCTTGCTTATCTAATTGGGCTTTTTCATTCTCTAATTGTTCTTTTAATTTATTTAATTGCTCAATTTGTTTTTGAAGAGTTTCTTTATTTGCTTTAGGACTTTGTTGAGGCATAGCAGGCATTTTTTTTACATAGTCAAGCATTGAAGATTTTTCCATTTTTAAAACTGTTCTTGATTCATCATCTACATGGGCTTTTAATATTTCCATGCCTGAAAGGACACAATTTAATACCCATAATTTTTTGCCATCTACCATCTGAATAACTGCAACACATTTTTTTATAGTTTCAGTTATATTTCTGTTCTTCATCTCATCTTCAAGAATTCCTTTTAATGCGTCAAGATCTACTTTTGTTCTAATATCTAATTTTTCAGGTTTTTTTTCTTTATGCATCATATCTAAAAGACGAACTTCGACTTCCCCGTCTAAATTAAATGCTGCAACTTGTCTTTTCGATGGTACATAATAATCTATTTGATGTACATTCATCCCAGCCTCATAATCTAAAACAAAGAATCCTGCGACTAGAAATGATTCTGCGTTTTCTTTTATAAACTTTTTATATTTTTCAGATGTTTGAAGTTTTTGGACGTATGGTTGAATTTTCATTATGAGCCTCTTGATATTTAGTTATTGAATAATTGATATATAAATATGTCGCCAATTTTTACCACAGGAGATAGTTTTAAAAGTAAATTTATAATTTTTAAGTCATGGTTCGTTTTGATGAAACTATTGAAGAAAAAGATACTGATTTAGCTGAGTCATTAGTCTATTTGGAACGACTCCTAGTTAATTTGGGTCGTATGAGATATAATCTTTCTTTAGATGTAGCTCAAGACTTTTTTCAAGATACTGCTTATAAATTACTTGTTCTTGCCAGAGATGGTAAATTAATACCTAGAACTTTACGAGGACTCGCATATGTTATTTTTACTAATTCTTGTATGGATTACTTCCGCAATGCGAAAAGATTAAAATCATTAAAAAATCCAAGTTTGATTTGTTATGTAGAGGCTCCTAATACATTAGATAAAATTATTGAACGGGAAGAATTTGAAAAAGTAAGAAGAGTATTACCCCTGATTCCTCGTCGTCGCGGTGAAGCTCTTTCTCTTGCGCTTAATGGCGTAGATTATAAAGAAATTTCTGAATTACTTGGATTGAAAATGGAGGAAGTTTGTAGAAGAATAAGGAACGCAATAAAATCTGTTGGAGAATACTGTAGATCTCAAGATAGAGATGATTGAATAATTAATGTATAAATGGGTTATAATAAATTAAGTTTAATAATACTATTTTCATGGTATTATTGTGGAAGATGAACCTTTGATAACTAGAAGAGAAATTCCTGTACTAAAAAGAAGGTTGTTAGGGTGGTGGTCTAGTGGTTATAGATCATACTCTGAAATACAGAGGGCATTTTGTGATGTCTTAGGTCTTGAAAGGATTGATTTAGATCCTTATTTAAAAAGAACATTTGTTTTGCCAAATAACAAGACTTTAAGTTTTTATTCACTTGAAGAGCGTAAAGATAGATATTGGGTATTTGTGTTATAATTATAGTCTTTTGGATAATTCTTCTTTTAACTGTTTTACAAATTTATCTTTATTTACATTAAATTGCGGTTTTCCACCTCTAGGTCTTATAGCTAGAGTATCATTTTCTTCTTCTTTATCTCCTACAACTAATGTATAATTTACTTTTAGCATTTCTGCATCTCTGATCTTTGATTGAACTGTGTCTGAACGAGTATCAGTATCTATTCTTATTGATGGGATTAATTCTTTTAGTTCTTGAGCTAGTTTTTCAGTTGCCTTATCATTTCTATCTGTAAATGATATAACTCTGACTTGTCTTGGAGATAACCATAATGGTAAAGCTCCGTTTGTGTGCTCTAGTAAAATGCCTATAAATCTTTCTAATGAACCATAGATTACTCTGTGAAGCATTATTGGTCTTTTTTGATGATTATCTTTATCTGTGAATTCTAATTCGAATCTTTCGGGCATCGCAAAATCAAGCTGTATGGTTGAAACCTGCCAAGTTCTTTCTAAAGAGTCTTTCACGTGAAAGTCGATTTTTGGACCATAG
Source organism: Nanobdellota archaeon (assembly GCA_038045705.1). GTDB lineage: Archaea > Nanobdellota > Nanobdellia > Pacearchaeales > GW2011-AR1 > SICU01. Next base: position 40,511 of record JBBSXO010000002.1, on the reverse strand, counting down.
AATGCACCTTCTCCTTTTTTTACACCATATTTAATCTTAGCTTTCTTTAATGCTTTTTCTAACAAACTTTCAGCATTATTCCACATTTCGTCAGAACCTATTCTTTTTTCAGGTCTTGTTGAGAGTTCTACGTGATCAAATTCTAATTTGAATTTTTCATAAAATCTTTTTATTAGTTTTATTACTTCTAATATCTCTAATTCTGCCTGAGGTTCGTCTGCGCAGAATATATGAGCATCATCTTGGGTAAATTGTATTACTCTAAACAGTCCGTTAATGACACCTGAAAGCTCAGTTCTGTGAACTGTCCCCATTTCTGAAACTTTTAAAGGTAAGTCTCTGTAGGATTTTGAGTTTGCTTTGAAGACCAGCATTCCTCCAGGACAGTTCATTGGTTTGACAAGGAATGATCTGCCTTCATAATCTGTGATAAAGTTATTTTCTTTATATTTGTCCCAATGACCTGATACTTTCCATAATTTTGAATCCATTATTTGAGGAGTTTTTATTTCTAGATAATTCTCTTTTTTCTGTTCATCTCTCCAGAAGCCCACTAATTCATTATATATTGTTAAACCGTTATTATGCCAGAAAACCATTCCAGGAGCTACTTCATTGAAACTGAATAAGTCAAGTCTTTGTCCTAGGATTCTGTGGTCGTTGTCTTTTAGTTTTGATGTATCTAGCTTTGAACGAGATATTTGATTTAATAATTTTGAAGAATCTATTGGTTCTTCTTTCGAGACCATTTTTGATTTAGTCTCTACTGAGTCTTCTTGCCTAAATTCCTTACTTAACTCTGCCAATGGATGACCTTTGCATTTGAATTCAAATTCCTTATAATAACCAAATGGAGCTCTAATTGTTTTGAATTTTTTACTTAATTGAGATTCTGCTTCTTTTAATAATTCTAAAGCTATTTGTGGTTTTGCTAAGTTTGATGACAGATGTGCATAAGGATATAGTACTATTTTATCTGTTTTGACTTCTTTTGCTGTTTTTTCAACCGCTTCTACTAATTGATGGATTGTTTTTTCTGTGTCTCCTTGTTCTATTGAAGTTAAAATAACAAGACATTCTTTCACTTCTTTAGACTCTTTTTCTTCTTCAGATAAATCTTCTATGCTCTTTATTGCTTTTTTAAGAGCTTTGAACTTGATATAGTCGCAATGTAATGTAAGTATCCTCATATTTGATATACAATTAGATAATATTTAAAATATGCTCTTTATTATCGTTACTACTAATTTATGACATTAAATAGTAAACTTTAAAAAGAGATTAAAGTTTTATTTTTATGCACAAAACATTAAAAAAATCTTTGTTAGCATTGACTGGTTTTACTGTTGGATTTATTGGATTAAAATATTTATTTAGAAAAGATCTGGCAAATGTAGAACTTAGGTTGATTGATGAAATGCAAATCTTTGCAGAATATACTGGGAGTTTCGAGGGCAGAAGAAATAAGGTATATGATGCTAATCCTTCTGCTACAGTTTATGAACCAACTATAGGGATAGGACATTATCTTGGGGCACCTAGATCCAAAAAAACATTTGAAGATGCTTTAGAAGGAGTAGATTATGATTCAGTAAAAAACGGAAAAATTTTCTTAACTGATAAACAAGTTAATATTTTGTTTTTAGCTGACTTAAAGAGACATTTAGAGGTTGCTCAAAGACTTGTTCCTGATTTTAAAAATTTCCCTTTGAATGGAAAAAAAGCTCTTGTTGATATGGCTTATAGAGGAGATCTTGCAGATAGTCCTAAGACTCGCGAATTACTTAATAAAGGAAGAATCAGAGAAGCTGCAATTGAATATGCTAATCGTGAGGAATATTTAAATGCTGAAATTAATGGAATGGGCGGGCTTAAAAAACGTATTGAATCAAACCGTGATCTCTTACTAAAATGCGCTTGTAGTTTAGCAACTCAGAGATCATCAAATAGATAATTTGATGTCAAAAGCTTTTTGATAATATTTATATATCTTACATAACTGCTATTTACATGAAAGTGAGGTTGATGTTAGTTCTACTAGTTTTGGTGTTGCCTTTGGTATCGTCGAGTATTTTTGTTGAACCTTTGAGACAGATTTATAATTATGGGGATCAAGTTAGTGTTGATACAACAATAGTTCCATCTGTAACCACTAGTTCCCATTATGTTGTAGACTTAAAGTGCGGGACAAATTTTACTGCTAATGTTTTTAATAGCTTTTTTGAAGCTCAAGCTAATGTTGAAATACCTGTGACTGTCACTACAGAGCTTTTAAGCCCTCTTCTAGAAAATATGACAAGTTCTTGCTTTTTGAGGGCTAGTTTTGCAAATGAGGTTGTGAACAGCAATTCGTTTATGATTTCTAAATTGATAGATGTTGACGCGGAACTCGAAGTTGAGAGTCTTAATCCTGGACAGACATTATATGTTTCTGGAAGCGCAATTAAGAGAAGTAGTGTACCTGTTGATGGATTCGCCGAACTTTTTATTCCTGCTTTAAATCTGTATAAATCTGCGCTTGTTATTGATGGATTTTTTAATATTACTATCGTTTTACCATCTAATTCAAAATCTGGAGATCATAATTTTACCGTTGAAGTGCATAATACAGATTATAATTCTAGAAAAATAAATTCTGGTTCTTATTATAATACTTTTAGTGTTGGTCAAATATTGAAAGAAGTTAACATTCATTTGAATGATGAAATTGCAAAACCCGAGTCTGAATTTATTTTTAGAATTGATACGCTTGATCAGGCAGGAGATTTAATAGATAAGGAAGTTAGTCTAACCGTAAATAAACCTAAAGGGATTCCATTTATTAAGAAGATTGTTAAATCTGGAGAAGATCAGAAAATAAGTTTCTTTCTTAATGATAGTCCTGGTTACTGGAGTATTGAAACAGATGTTGATGGTTTATTGAATAGAAAATTATTTTATCTTTCTGAAATAAATACTTTACAGACTAGTTTGATAAATAATACTCTAATAGTTACTAATGTTGGAAATGCTCCTTATTCTGGACCGTTAGAGATAACTATTGGTTCGTTTGTAGAAGTTAAACAAGTTAAGCTTGGTCCAGGAGAAACTCAGAAGTTTACATTGAGAGCACCTGATGGAGATTATTCAATTGCTGTTTCAGATAAAGCTGGTGAAATTAAGACACTTGGTAGTGCTTTTCTAACTGGAAATGCGGTAAAAGTAACAGATTTCAGAGAAGATGTTATTTATACATTTACTAATCCTTTAATTTGGTGGCTAGGAGTAATTCTTTTAATTTTGGTGATAATACTTGTTCAGGTTAGGCTTAGAATGCAGAAAGTTAACCCTAGATCCTCAATTTCTAGCATGTCTTCAAATAAGGTTGAGATGAAGCCTGCCAAGACCGAGTTTACACCCAATACTAGAAGCAATATATTTGATTCTTCTGATAATAAGAGTAAGTTTGATATGTCTTGGTTTAATAAACCTAAAGTTCCATCTTCAGCAACTTCAAGTGTTAATTCATTTTTACCTGTTGCTAAAGTAAGTCCTACCAATTTGTTTGGAACTCAAGGACAGGGAATTAGAGAGAGAGCTGTAGCTATTGCATTATATATACATGCTAATTCACCTTCTGTTTCTGAGACTCTTAATAGAGCATTGTCCCTTGCACAAGAAGTTAAAGCTAAAGTCTACGTGGACGGTGAATATAAGATAGTTTTGTTATCTCCTAGATTGACTGGAAGTCAAGATAATGAATCCTCTGCAATTAGTGTTGCAAGGCGTATACAAGCTTTATTCCTTGAACATAGTAGCATTAATAATGATGGAATAAACTTCGGAATTGGAGTTAGTGATGGGGAAATAATAAGTGAAGTTGAAAATAATAAATTTCATTTCACGAGTACAGGCAATCTAATAAGTTATGCGAAAAGACTTGCCAATGCATCTAATACAAAGCTTTTGATTTCAGATTCTATAAGGAGAAAAGTAATAAGTACAGTTAAAGCTGAAAGATCTCCTTTTCAAGGTGTTTGGGAAGTACTTAGAGTAATAGATCATTCCTCTAGTAAAGATTTTATTAAAAGGTTTTCCGATAGGAATAAATAATGACATATCTTTTTAGGAGGATAATTTCTAATAGAGAGGATCCTGGGATAAAGTTAGTCATCTTTGATTTTGATGGTACACTTGCAGATACAAGGGAGTTACTTTTGCGCATAATAAAAAAACATCTTTTTTCTTTTGAAATATCTTTGACTAAAGATTTGATTAGATTTTTTGGGAATACTCCTTTAGAACATTATTTGATGCTTACTGGGCTTCCTACAGATTTAGTCAGAAGTGTTTGCGCTGGAATCCATGATGACTTTTTTAAAGAATATCATAAAATAAAACCTTGTAAAAACTTTATGAGTGTTAAAAATATTAAAATAAGAAAAATAATTCTTTCTAATAATGTTACTTTCTTTATTGAAAAATCTCTGAATTTTCTGAAAGCAAACTTCTTTGATGGCGTTTATGGAGCGGATAGATTTAAACATAATAAATCTTGGATGATTGATAAGTTGCGCAAAAAGTATGGTCTATCCAGGTCAGAAATAATCTATATAGGTGATAAAGATATTGACGTTGATGTGGCAAGATGTGCTGGAGTATATAGTATAATTATTTCGAATCAAAGTTCATGGTCTTCAAGGAAAGATATAATTAAAAAAAGACCTGACTATTTACTTACTGATTTAAGTAAAGTCTCTGGAGTTATCAACCAAATCAACTCTGAACAGCTTTCCTCCATCTAAATAATAGCCATCATAACCTATTTTGGATCTAAACAAGTCTTTTACATAAGGAACTATTTTTTGCAAACCCATTTTCTGAGCAGTTTTTAACATAAATGCTTTTAAACAATTTGGTGGAACCATTCCGCAATCCTGAAGGATATTTCTTTCTATGAATTTTTCTGCTTCCGCTTTAAGTATAAGTGGTAGATTTGATTTTCTGACTACTCGAACACAGCTTTGCCTACTAAGATTATTCTTTAAAAGAATTTCATTTGAATTGTTGATGTTGTCGCTCATTTTGTGATAAGAATTTAAAGGAAATTTAGATGGCAACTAATTAATGCCGTAAAACTTAACTTTAGTAGATTTCCAATTAGTATTTTTTGTTTTTATACTGTTTGTATGTCTACTCATCTTATCTTTTATATTATTTAGTTTATAATCTTTTCTATGATTTTTTGTTATATATTAAAGAGAACTTTAGGTTACATTCTCTCTAACTTCGCGATTCTATTGTCTATAGGTGGATGGCTTGAGAAAAGATTTCTAAATTTTTTCTTGTATGGATCTGAAATAAATAGTGGTGCTACTGCTTTAGGAAATCTATGCTTATCCTCTTCTGAAACGTGCTCACTCTTAATTTTTCTTAATGCAGATGCAAGACCTACTGGATATCTTGTTAATTTAACTCCTGTTGCATCTGCTGTATATTCTCTTCTCCTAGATATTGCTAGTGAAACTAAATTTGAAAGTATCGGTGCTATTATTGATAGGGCTATACCCATAACTATAAGAAAAGCATGAGATTTACCGTCTCTATTATTGTTGCCTCCTGAGAACCATAAACTTCTCAAGAATATCTCTGCTATGATCGAAATCATCCCTATTACTATTGCAGTAAATGTCATGAATTTTATATCATAGTTTGCTATGTGAGACATTTCATGAGCTATTACTCCTTCTAATTCTTGTTTACTTAATTTCTCTAATGTCCCTGTTGTTACGCAAATTACTGCATTTTTTGGGTTTCTTCCAGAAGCGAAGGCATTAATTTGTGGCGAATTCATCACATAAACTCTTGGCATCGGTAAACCTGAAGCTAAGGCCATATTTTCAACTGAGGCTAGTAGTTGTCTGTGATAAATTGATGAAGCTGGTTTTGCTTTTACTGAAGCTAACGCTATTTTATCTGAATTGTAATAACTAAAAATTGTGTAACTTAAAGAAATAATTATTGATAAAATCATGATGAAGAAGAAATAAGATGGGTCAAAGAAAAGTGTTACAATATATCCAATTCCTATAAGGATTAGAATCATAAAAATCATCAATACAATAGATTTAATATTATTATTTTGAATTTCTGTGTGAAATGATAATCTTTCTTTCATTTTATTATGTGTATTTTAAATTATATAAAGCCTTTGAAAATCGAGGCATAACAATCATTATAAATTATAGTTATTCGTTTTCTGCATGGTTTCAAAAAGACTTGACCGTATCATTTCTCTCGCTCTGATTCCATTGCCTATTTTGCCTATTGCTGGAATTTATAATGCAACCAGTAACAGTTGTGCAAATCCATACTCTCAAATTGAGGTTGTTAATAAGTATAAAGAGACTATTTATTCTTTAGATAGCTTGTGGAATCAAAGAGCATCTTTGCAAGAAAATGATCATAAACTTGTTCATTTAGATAGCAAGATAGATAAATTTAATAAAAACCTTGAAATTTTAGTGGAGTCTAATGATGTCAGAAGATATGATACCTGGAATAATGAACATTTAACTTTAGACGACCATGATTTGATGTGTGGATTATATGTTTTATTAATTGGTTATTCTATTATTAGTCTTTCTAATTTAGTGGATATTGAAGGTGATAAGAAAAAAGATAAAAAATAAATTTCATTCTAATTCTGATAATGCATTATCTATCTCTGTAAATACTTGATCATCTGATCCAATGCTACTTGATTCTGTTATTCCTGTATTCTCTAGGCTGTTTTGTTGGGTGTTTGTGCTTGTTTCTTTATCTCCTGACATAAACCAAGCTAATCCACCAACTATAACTAACGCAACTATAATCCAAATAAGAATTTTCATGAGTCGTTAGCAACTCCTGGAATGAAGCTTGAAACAACGGATCTATATTCTTTTTTAAAGTCTATTATTTTGACAACTATATCTTCTCTTTTTTCTCCAGCTATAATCATCTTCTTTATCTCTACTATTTTTGTAATAAGACTTGTTGCTTGATCCGCAGTTATTTTGCCTTCTTCTTGCATTTTTTCGATTCTTTCCTGCAATTCATAGAATAATAAAACTACATAATTTCTTTTTGTTTCATCTGGAGCTGCTCTAAATGTACCTTTAGAATTAATGTTTACTCCTGATTCTTTCAAGAAACATCTTTTCTTTTCAGCTGGATCTGTTTGATCATAACAGTAAGCTGAAGATTTATATAATCTTTCACAAGCATCTTTTTTATCGCTATCTCTACATGCCTCTTCAACTGCATCATAAGCTTCAGCTCTAGCAACTTGAGGGTTTTCGATCCTGCATTTGATTCTATCTCTTACCGTTTCTTTGTCTTCACATGTTGAAACTGTTGATTCTGCTACTCGATCTGCAGTGGTTGGACTTACTCGAGCATTTCCAGAAGATGATCCCGCTGCCAAAACAAATGTTGACATAATAAGTAAGGCTATTATACTTGAAACAAAAACTCTTTTTATCATGTTTCTGTTAAGTTTAAGACATATTTAAATCTTTAGAATTCTTGGATTTTAAGGTATCATATAATCTAAAAAAACTGCTTTTAATGTTAAGCTATGACCTCTGAGATTAATAATTCCTAAAACATTTCTACCCTCAAGTCCTCTGACAGGTTTACTTCCGAGACTTTTAGATTCTTTTGCTGGTACAGTATGATCATATTTTCTAAGAGAATTATCCCGTAGAACTAGCTTCAGATCTCCTGTTTGAACTCGTCTGGCTTCTAATATTTTTAGATTGTCAGAATATGCTGACTCAGGTCTACCTTGGTAAGAAACCATGATGTGTATAAATTTAAAGGCTATTTAAATTTTTAGAAACTAACTTTTGGAACAGCTTTTTCTTCCTTTGTTATTTGCAAGAATGTTTTTTCTTTTCTATTGTATATTGATGCGAATATTTTTCCAGGGAATGTTGTACATGTATTATTATAAGATAGTATTCCATCATTGTAAAATTGACGGGCATATGCTATTTTATCTTCTATTGCTGACAATTCTTGCTGTAGCTGTATAAAGTTTTCACTTGCTCTTAACTGAGGGTAATTTTCTGCGATTACAAATATTGAGCCTAAAGCAGATTCTAATTGTGCTCCTGCTTTTACTTTTCCTTCAAATGACTTTGCTCCTAGAAGAGCTTTTCTAGCATTTGTTACCTCTGATATTGCTTCTTTTTCATGTTTCATATATCCTTTAACTGAAGCAAGTAAGTTAGGAACTAGGTCTGCTCTTTTCTTTAATTGAACATCTATTTGTGATAGGGAATTATCAATTTGATTACTTAAACTGACCAGGCGATTGTAATAATATATGAACATTATCACTACTATTACTCCAATTACCAATAAAATCCAAGTTAACATGTTCTTTTGTAAAAACTCTTGATTATAAATGTTTTTATAGGTTCTATCTATTTAGTAATTATGGAACAATACAGAAAGACTATGATTACTTTCGGAGTTTTAGTTATTGTATTGTTTGGCTTGTATTATTTTAGTGATTGGTTTTCTAGAACAACTGGTTATGTTTTGGGAGATGATGAGAAAACAAAACTTGCCAGCTGTTTAGGTACTAAGAATGCTGTTTTTTACACTTCAAGTACATGTCCAGACTGTGAAAAACAGCTTGAACTGTTTGGGAGAGATGCTTCTAAAATCTTGAATGTTGTGGTTTGTGAAAATGCTGAATCTTGTCCTGAAGGAGGAGTTCCTGCATGGACTATTGGAAAACAGACTTATTATGGTTTGAAGAATTTGGATGATCTTATTAAAATCTCTGGTTGTGATGTTAACTAAAATTCAATTTAATTGAAACTGGACAATGATCACTTCCATAAATGTTTTTTAAAATTTGAGCTGAAACTAAATTGTTCTTTAATGAGTTTGAAATACAGAAATAATCTATTCTCCATCCTATATTTTTTGTCCTTGCATTATGCATGTAACTCCACCAACTATAATGGTTCTTTTCTTCTAAATGAAAATGTCTAAATGCATCTATAAAACCGTGTTTGATGTAACTACTGAAGCTTTCTCTTTCCTCTGGAGTAAAACCTGCATTTTTTACATTTTCTTTTGGTCTTGCTATATCTATTTCTTCATGGGCTACATTTAAATCTCCACAGAAGATTATTGGTTTTTGGTTTTCTAAATCTTTTAATAGCTGGATAAATTTCTTATCCCACTCGAGCCTGTGCTTCAGTCTCAATAAACCTCTTTGTGAGTTAGGGGTGTAAACATTAACTAAATAGAAATGTGAGAATTCTGCTATTATAACTCGGCCTTCTGTATCTTCTAAAATTTGCTTGCCTAAAGTTACTGAAATAGGCTTTAATTTGCTGAATATTGCTGTTCCAGCATAACCTTTCTTTTCAGCTGGATTCCATATATGTTCTTGATATTGGGATAAAATCTTGTCAACTTGTTCAGGGCGTGCTTTTATTTCCTGAATGCATAAAATATCCGGATTTTCTTGTTCTATGCTTTTGATAAAATCTTTTCCTAATACTGAACGAATTCCATTGACATTCCATGAGACTAGTTTCATTGTTTTGTTTAGAAGGTTAAGGTTAAAAGTCTTATCTTGCTTCATTGTGTATGAAAAAACTATGCTTTGACAATAACGCAACTACTCGTGTTGATGAGGAAGTAGTTAAATCAATGAATAAAGTTATGCTTGAAGATTATGGAAATCCTAGTTCTTCTCATGCTTTCGGTGATTCTTCTAATAAGATTGTTCTTGAGTCTAGGATAAATATTGCTAGACATCTTGGTGCTAGAGCAAATGAAATATTCTTTACTTCTGGAACAACAGAATCGAATAACTGGGCTTTATTTGGACTTGCGAAATCTTATCCGAACAGGAAAAAAATATTAATCTCTTCTATTGAACATCCTTCTGTTAGAGCGGTTTGCTTAAGACTAGAACATCTTGGATACAAAATAGTTGAAATTCCTGTAGATAATGATGGGTTTGTTGATTTGAATTTTATTGAAAGGAATATAGATTCTAACACATTAGTTGTTTCAGTTATTCATGGAAATAATGTATTTGGAACTATTCAGAATTTGAAGAAAATTGGGGATATTTGTAAAAACAAGAATGTTTTATTCCATACAGATGTAGCCCAGACATTTGGAAAGATGAAGATATTTGTGCATGATTGGAATATAGATTTACTTTCTGCTTCTGCTCATAAGATTTCAGGACCTAAAGGAATAGGTTTACTTTATATTCGTGACGGAGTTAAAATTACACCTTTAATTTATGGTGGTGGACAAGAAAATGGTCTTCGTAGTGGTACTGAAAATGTTCCTGGAATTGTTGGTTTTTCTAAGTCTCTTGATATTTCATATAAAAATGATTGGAAAGCTGTTTCTGAAATTAGAGATTATTTAATTGAGAAATTAGGACATTTTGGAGCTAAACTTGTCGGTTCATCAAAATGTAGAATCCAAAATAATATCTTTGTTACTTTTTCTGGGATTAATGCTGAAAAATTACTTTATGACTTGTCAAATAAAGGAGTTTATGTTTCTATAGGGAGTGCTTGTGATTCTAAGAAAGAAAAAGAAGATAGTGTCTTGAAAGCTATTGGTTTATCTACTTTGAAGATAAAAAGTTCTATTCGTATATCTCTTCCAGTTGATATTACAAAGAAAGATGCAGATTATTTTTTGAAGATTTTGAAAGAATTAATTAGATAGGTTTAAAAATTAGTTCTTACTTATTTTATTATGAGGAAAACAGTTCGAAGATCGAGAAGAAAAGCAATTCTTAAGAGAAAAGTAAATAGAAGAGTTGCTGGAAGATAATTGTTTTAGGCTATAAAAAGATTTTAATATGTATGGTTTCAGTTGTTTTTCATGCCCCAAAGATTAGAAATGTTAAGTTGTATTGAAATGGATAGAATTATTTGTAGTGCATTACTTTTTGTAGATTCTAATGGAAAAGAACACTATATAACTCATCGTGCAACTATTGGTAAATCTGGTCTTACTCATCGAAAAAGAGAATTTCCATCAATGGATTTAATGAAACAAGATTTTCCACCCCTATGTAGAAAACCATCAGGATATACAAATACAGATATTGATCTGGGGTATGGACTTACTCGAGAAATGCATTGTCAGGCAAAGAGAGATTGGATTCAGAAAAATAGACTTGTTGATGATTGATAGATTTTTATAATAGACATTTTTGTGTCTGTAACATGGTGATGAGAAAATCGAGTAATGGGAGTGGTGAAACTATCTATTCACACTCTCGATTGTGGCTTTACGAGAGTTGCCCTGAATTTTACAAACTGAAATATATTGATAAGAAAGCACCTCAAATGCCTACTACAATTCCTCTCTTTTTGGGGAGTGCTGTACATGAGGCTTTGGAATGGTTATACTACCAGGTAAAACATAGAGAAGTTAGTATTGATGAATTAATGGAATACTTTACTGAACGATGGATTTCTCTTCTTCAAGATGAAAGTCTAAGAGCAGAGGATGGAGATGATATTCAAGCTTATAATAAAGGGGTTAGGTTTTTGACAGATTATTATACTAAGAACAAACCGTTTAAGCAAAATGTTTTGGCTATAGAACGTAAAGTCTTATTCTCATTAGACCCAGAAGGAAAATATAAAATTCAAGGATTTATAGATAGGTTAGATATGGCTGAGGATGGAACTTATGAAGTTCATGATTATAAGACAAATCAGTCCATGAAAAAGAAAGAGGACTTTGAGAATGATAGACAACTTGCACTGTACCATATTGGATTAAAAGAAGCATTTGGAAAAGAAATAAAGGTAAAATTAATTTGGCATTTCCTTAATTTTAATAAACAGGTCGTTTCTGAAAGAACTCCTGAACAACTTGATAAATTAAGGTATGATACCATTGAATTGATAAAAAAGATAGAGTCTACAACTGAATGGCCATCTTGCAATGGTAGATATTGTGATTGGTGTAATTATAAAAAAGATAATAACACAAATTACGATGAGCTCATAAAAAGCTATGAAGAAATTCAGAAAAAGGCAGTTCTCTTTTTACCCGACGACGTCCAGTTTACTGAAACTGCTAAATAAAATTACTTTCTTTTCTTCACTTTAGATTTACTATTCTTTTCATCTAAATCTATCTTTGAGAACAGAAAGAAATAGAGAATTTCTAAAATACCTACTGTGTTAATTATTAAAATTGCCACAAACCAACCCTTACTATCTCTTTTTGAAGCTTTCCATAATGCAAGACCTTTCCAAATTAAAGACCAAATCAATACTATTGCTAACAGAATTGGGGGGATATTTGCCAAAAATTGATAATCACTTAGTAATGGATTCATAATTTTAATAAATAGTTTTGGTTTAAATAACTTTCTGAAAAATTTTTATTTTTTACAGTAAAACGAACATTACTACTGAAAAATTAATTAGATAAATAGTGAATTACATAAAAGTTTAAATATAGATTTTGTATTGAGAAATCAGATTGTAAGAAATGAGCGATGAAGTGTTTTTTACATTCGATAAAAAGGAGAAAACAAAAAATAATGAGCCTTGAAAACAACGAATCTGAAGATAAAAATTCTTCTATATTTGTTTCAAAACAGGCCTCTGATTTTGCAAATCCAAATTCTTTAGTCGATAGATACTTTACTAAGCTTGGAAGGGATGCTTTTAGATACAATATGTATGGAAATGAGATTAACTGGGTTAGTGAAGATGTTGCGGTTACAGATGATATGGGGAAAGTTGTATTTACTCAAAAAAATGTTAAGAAACCTGAATTTTGGAGCTCTCTTGCTTTGAAAGTTGTTGCTAGTAAATATTTCTGGGGGGATCAGGTAAAAAATGAACGAGAAGATTCTGTTGAAAAAATTATTAGCAGGGTTTCTAAATTTATTGGAAGACAAGCTGTTAAACAGAAACTATTCAATCAAGAACAAGCTGATTCTTTGAGAGATGAGGTAGCTTCTATTTGTTTGCATCAAATGGCTGTTTTTAACTCTCCTGTTTGGTTTAACGTTGGAATTCAAGAGTATGATTCTAATGCAGGAGGAGTTTCTGCTTATGTTTGGGATTCTATTAGTGATAAAATTATAAAATCTCAGAAGACAATGGATAGACCTCAATGTTCTGCTTGTTTTATACAAAGCATGGAAGACACAATGGACTCTATAATGGCTGTTCAAGTTGCTGAAGCTAATTTATTTAAAGCTGGAAGTGGGACTGGAACTAACCGTTCTACTCTTAGGAGCAGTAAGGAAAAGTTAACTGGTGGTGGAAGGTCTAGTGGTCCTATGTCTTTTATGAAGGGCTATGATGCTTACGCTGGAGCTATTAAATCTGGGGGCAAGACTAGGCGTGCTGCTAAGATGGAAATTCTTAATGTTGATCATCCTGATGTTCTTGATTTTATTGAATCTAAACAGAAAGAAGAAAGAAAAGCTTGGGCATTGATAGAGCAAGGATATTCTGGTGGGATGAATGGTGAAGCCTATGCAAGTGTTGCTTTTCAGAACTGTAATATGTCAGTTAGGGCTTCTGATAATTTTATGGATGCGGTTAAAACAGATGGGGAATGGCAGACTAAGTTTGTCAGAACTGGTGGAGTCTGCGAAACTTTTAAGGCCAAAGATATTTTGCGCAAAATAGCTGAAGGAACACATGTTTGTGGTGACCCTGGAATGCAGTTCGATACAATAATTAACAAATATCATACCTCTAAAGTTTCAGGAAGAATAAATGCTTCTAACCCATGTTCTGAATATTTGTTTTTAGATGACTCTGCTTGTAATTTGGCTTCAATTAATTTGATGAAGTTTTTGAATAATGATAGAAAGTTTGATACTGAATCATTTAAGAAAGTAGTTGATAGATTTATCACATCAATGGAATTGTTAGTTGATGGTTCTAGTTACCCAACTGAAAAGATAGCTCAGAATTCTCATGATTTTCGTCCTCTTGGACTTGGATATGCTAACTTAGGTGCCTTACTTATGAGTTTTGGATTACCTTATGATTCAGATGAAGGTCGTGCAGTTAGTGCTGCAATAACTGCTTTGATGTGTGGACAAGCTTACAAGGCATCTGCAAACATTGCTTCTATTGTTGGACCATTTCCAAGATATAATGAAAATCGCGAGTCAATGTTAGAAGTAATTAAGATGCATCGCGATCATGTTAAAGATATTGATGTAAATAAGATTCCTTATGATTTGAGATATTTGGTAAATGAAGCATGGGACTCATGGAGCGATGCTTATGAACTTGGTAAACAATATGGTTTTAGAAACTCACAAGCCACAGTACTTGCTCCGACTGGAACTATATCTTTTATGCTTGATTGCGATACAACTGGGATCGAACCAGATATTGCAATGGTAAAGTATAAAGTCTTATCTGGCGGAGGAATGTTGAAAATAGTTAATCGTTCTGTCGGGCTTGCTTTGAATAGACTAGGTTATGGTGAAAATGATGTTAAAAACATTCTTGATTATATTAATAAGAATGATACTATTGAAGGGACTCCTTACCTAAAGTCTGAACATTTACCAGTATTTGATTGTGCTTTCAAGGCTGCTAAAGGTAAAAGATCTATTCACTATAAAGGTCATGTTTTAATGATGGCGGTTTGTCAGCCTTATGTATCTGGGGCTATCTCTAAGACGATTAACATGCCTGAATCTGCGACTGTTGAAGAGATAATGGATGCTTACATGTTTGCTTGGGAGAGAGGATTGAAAGCGGTTGCAATTTATAGAGAGAACTCAAAAAGAAGTCAGCCTTTGAATGTAAAGAAGACAGAAGGTGAGATGACTAAGAAGGCAGATGTTGTAACAGTTAAACAGAGTAGGGAACAGCTTCCTCAGACTAGAAGGTCTATAACTCATAAGTTTGAGCTTGCAGACCATAAAGGTTACTTGACTGTAGGATTATATGATGATGGTCGTCCTGGAGAAATATTTGTGACTATTGCAAAACAAGGTTCTACTGTTCGCGGTCTGATTGATGCATGGGCATTATCTATGTCAATGAACTTACAGTATGGTGTAACTGTTAAAGATTTGTTCGGAAAATTTAGACATCAGAAGTTTGAACCTAGCGGATTTGTTAGGAATGCTGAAGAACGCGGAGCCTTAGATGAGATGCAATCCCCAATCAGAACAGCATCAAGTATTGTAGATTATATTGCACAATTTATGTTGAATACATTTGGGAAAGCTCAAGCAATAGAGTTAGAAATTCCTCAAATGGAAAATCCATTAGTGAATGAAGAACAAAAAGACTTAATATCTTTTACAAGTGATGAGGGTTTAGTCTGTGGTTTGTGCGGTGGCCCTGCGAAGAGAATTGGCAATTGCGCGATTAAATGTAGTTCTTGCAATACTACACAGCGTAGTGGTTGTGGTGAATGATTTTTATAGGGATTTTTCTGGTGAAGACTTGCTAAGTAAAAATTAGGTTATTTGTGTAAATAGTAAGATGATTTATCTAATGGAGAATAAGAACATTTTAAATTCTTTAACGAGGAAAGTCCTTGTAATAATATAAAGCAATGGCTGGTCAAATTAAGTAAAGCTATGCTCTGGACTTGGTATACCAATAGGCTCGAGAACAGGTTTAACGCTAATGGTGGAGTAGGCTTACTCTCAGAACTAGTAGTTTTAGTTATGTTTAAAAAGAGTTATTTTTTAGGTCTTTTATGGATACGGAAAAAATATTGAGAAGATTTGAGAGAGTAGCTAAAGCAGGCAGAGATCTACAAGAGAGCCTTATTGAAGAAAATAAAGGAAATCAAGGACATTTTTGCCACATTATTGGGAATATTTGTGCTTCATTAAGTGCAGTGAGATTACATGTTAGAGAAGATGGTGAGAGAATAGAAGACTATATTCATCGTCTAAAGCCTGGATTAAGACAATTGAGGAGTTATCGAAATCTCTTAAGAGAACACTCTAAGTTCAAAGAAGGAGAAATGGGCATTGGATACTTTAATAGTCCTGAAAGAAAGCCAATAGGACCAGATGGTAAAAAAAGAACTCTTTTTTTAACCGGAGAATATATTAATTATGCTCAAACTTTCTTAAATTAAGAAAGATTTTTATTTCCATGATCTCAAGAGACATTTAATATATATAATTAATCTTTTGTTTTATTTAAGTAAATAAAAAGGTTATTAATATTGGTTAGTAAAACCATATCCTTGGTGTAAACCATAACATATTTCCTAGACTTAAAATAATAATATAACTTAATTAGTTTAATTATTTTTTATCTATAATATTTCTTTGAATTAGTTTGAGGAAAAGATGACGGACATTCGCCTTGTCCGCTAGATAATTCAATTGTTGTTTTATCAACTAAATGAAGATATGCCCAATTATTGTTAAATCCTTCATAACAAACTGATTCGCCAATTCCAATATCTATTGGGTTTTTCTCTGGATTATTATCTGTTATTCTTAATTTTGTTCCCTCGCTCTCTTCTTTAACCACTACATCAACAGAGCCCATTGCTTTTCCTATTAACAGGAATTCTCCTTTAAGATCTGTGGCTTGTTCGTCTAGAAACCACCCTCCTGAAATTGTGTTTTCAACGTCATATGAAGGGTTTCCACAATTTTCAGCTTTTTTAAAACCGCCATCATATGCTACTCCTATTTTTTGATAATATTTTTCCTTTAAATCCTCTGTATAGAGATCATAAGGACAAACTGAATAAAGAGATTGTTCCCATTTCCATCTTTCTGGATTAATATAATAAGCTTTTTTTGTTTGGTCTATTACTAAAAAGTCAAAAGTCCTTGCTTGAGGAGTGCCATCAGTATAACCTAAAAGAGTTCCAGCTTTTATTGGAATTGCTAAATTGTCATTCGTAGCTGTTGATCTAACTGGTTCTGCTGGAGCATATTTTTTTATTTCATCTGATGCAGAATCTAAATGATCAAGAAGAAAGATCACACCACATTTAGTATCAAATTTTAATCCATATTCTCCATGATCTGCTTCAGGTCCGCGATATGCATAGATTATTGAAACTAAAGTAGCATCCATAGGAGCATAGACTGGTACGCTCACCCCATTTTTTACATTAATATAACTTCTGCCACGTGATGCTCCTGCGATTGAACCGATAGGCTGAAATGCATCAATCTTTGAAAAGTCTGTGAATTCATAACTAAACACCGGAGGACAATTTGTTTCTTCTTCATTTCTTACATTTCCTGGACTTTGCTGGTTTATTTGTTCATTTTGCATTGTCTGTGTATTTAACTCGTTTTTTTCTGGATTTGTAAGTTGTTTTAATACAAGAAGTAATACTATAACTACAATAATTGTCCCAATTATTATAAATCTCTTTTTCATTTTACTTTCTTTAATTGTTAAGGCAATTAAGGTTTATAATATCTCTTAATTAATGGTCTCAGGGAAAATCGAATTGCTGACTACTCGACTTTTAGTATCTTCATTTCTTAGGTACATGTAAACACTGAAGTTTTACCGCAAGAGTTTAAAACTAATGAAAAGATTTATAAACTATAGCTACTATGGTGACTATAGGTTAAAATGGACATAACAACAATTCAATTAAGCAAAGAAATGAAAGATAAGCTCTCTTCATTTGGAACAAAGAATGAAAGTTATGAAGAAATTCTTAAAAGAATTTATTCTCTAGCAGTTAAAGAACAACTAAGAGAATTCCTACTTTCCTCAGAAGGCACTATTTCTATAGAAGAGGCTAGAAAAGAGTTGAATAAAAAATGGCCAAGGTCGAAATAATCAAATCTTTATTTGAAGAAATTCAGAAAAAATTTAAAGGAGAAGCACACGAAATTATTGATTTATTAGAAACTTTGGAGAATAATCCAAAAAAGGGCAAAATGTTAGGCCAAGTTGGAGGAATAGTAATAAAAGAATTAAAATATAAAAATTTTAGATTTTACTTTATTACAGATGGATACAAACTAAAGGTCATGGATGAGGCAAATTTAGTTGATTTGCTAATAAGATTT
Organism: Nanobdellota archaeon; assembly: GCA_038045705.1. Lineage (GTDB taxonomy): Archaea > Nanobdellota > Nanobdellia > Pacearchaeales > GW2011-AR1 > SICU01. Next base: position 22,453 of record JBBSXO010000002.1, on the reverse strand, counting down.
GTTAGAATGTCAAATAAAAAAGATCAACAAGAAACAATCAATGAGATAAAGAAGATATTAACAAATTTAGGTCCTGAAGGCTTCAGTATTTAGTTATATGGCATAGCTACTATGAAGTAAGTATGCATATGGTTTGGAATATTGTAAAGAACGATATTCCTAAAATTAAAGAAGCCATGAATAAGATTTTTTTAGTTTGATTTAGTTCCATCAATTGAATCCAAGAGTCATAGGTTCGTCTCGAGCATATTTTTATAAAATCTTGATGAATATTATTATTATGAAAAAAGAGATTTCATCAGGTGTGGTGCATAAAGTACCAGCTGATTTAAAGATAGTTCTTACTTCTTTCCCAAAAGCAAGAGAGGCATGGAATGATATTACACCCCTTGCTAGGAACGAGTTTATCTGCTGGATTGAGGACGCTAAGAAAACGGAGACTAGAACTCATAGAATCGAAAGGACATGCACAGAACTTATGGAAGGAAAACGAAGGCCTTGTTGTTGGGCTGGTTGTATTCATCGGTGAATAGATTTTATAGTTAGATAAGGTAAAATCTCAAAGTAAGTAATTAGAGAACTTTAAATACCGATTTTTTGGTATCTTTTTATGATTATTAAGATTAAAGGAAATGAGATAGAAGCTCCTAATATAGAGACTTCTTTTGATAGGAGGGCTATTCAACTTAAGAATAGCATCATAGATACTCTTGGACTTTTGGGTCTTACTCGTTATGACACTGAAATAAAACTTGAGATGATTGCTCGTAAAAAAGCCCCTGCTTCTGCATCTTTTTATTTTGACGGTAGAAACCTGAAATATACTTATTCTTTAATGCCTAAGTTTGTTGAGAACATGGCAGTTATTGATAAAATTCTAAAAATTTATATACAAAAACTAATTGATGGAGAGATAACTCTTGATGAATTTAAACAAGAGTTTTCTGAAGATGATGATTTACCTAACCAACTTATAGAGGCAAGAAAAACATTAGATGTAGATGAAAATGAGAAAGATTTTGAAGTAATAAGCAAGAAATACAAGAATTTAGCAAAGAAATATCATCCAGATATGCCAGAAGGAAATCATGAGATGTTTCAGAAGATTAATGGAGCTCATAAGTTAATACAAAAAGAGTTGATCTAAGAATAAAACAGTTCAAGATAACTTCAAGATTATGCGTCTAGACCTAGGAGTATAAGGGTCACAAATAAACTAATACAACAAGGATTAATGTAAATCCAAACTTTATAGGTTTTAACTCTAGATTTTACTAATAGTTTTGAGATTTCAACGGATATTAATTAATACTAGTTGAAATCTCCAATTTAAAGATTGGAGTTAGTATGTTGTATATTTTCAACTGTACTCACAAAACACTAGAGAACTCATCAGAGTTTTGTGATTAAAAAAGTCAATAAATTGAACTATAAAACAATTTTTAATCAAGCTTTCTTAACTTTAACAGCTTTTGGACCTTTGTCGCCTTGCTCGATTTCAAAGGTTACTTCGTCATCTTTTGTTAAAGATGTTCCAGGGGTCATACCAGTGCTATGAACGAAATAGTCTTTTCCGTCTTCGCCTGTAACAAATCCAAATCCTTTGATATCGTTAAAGAACTTTATTTTGCCTTTCATATTAATGTTTTTATTTGTGGGTATTTAAATATTCGCTATTTGCTAACGCCTGCCAAATCTTCTCCCATTTTGTTTATTATATCTATTATTTTGATTTTCGTCTCCTCTACTTCTGTTATCTCTGTCATTTCTACTCCCTCTGAAGTTTCCTCCAAATTTTCTGTGCGATCCAAAACGGCTCTCTCTATTTCCATGAGTTATGTTGTGACCTCTATCTTGTGTTTTTGATTGCGTCTGTAAAATTTCAAATTTTGGAATTGACTGTTTTTCTATCGCAGAATCCACTTGTCTCATTATCTGTCTAAATTCTGAATGGTCTCCGCTTGAAACAAAACTAACTGCAATTCCATTTTTTCCAGCTCTTGCTGTTCTTCCTATTCTGTGAACATATTCTGATCCTGTTTTTGGAATATCATAGTTGTATACATGAGAAACATCTTTAATATCCAGACCTCTTGCAGCCACGTCTGTACAAACAAGTATTAAGATTCCTCTTTCATGAAATGCTTGTAATGTATTTGACCTTCTATTTTGCGAGTGTCCTCCATGAATGGATTCTGCATGTATTCCATGTATTGACAGGTTTCTTGTTAATTTGTCTGTGTTCCTTCTAGTATTACAAAATACCATTACTACTCCGTTCTTTTCTTGTTTTAATAAATGAGCAAGAAGAGAAAACTTTTGTTCATGGTTGACATCATAATATACTTGGTATAATTTAGAAGGGTCTACTCTTTCTCCTGCTTCAATATGTATTGGATTATTCATGTACTTTCTAGCCATATATTCGATATCTTGAGAAAGTGTTGCTGTGAATAATAGTGTTTGTTTATTTGCAGGACATGATTTTATTATTTTTTCAACATCTCTAATAAAACCCATATCTAACATTCTATCTGCTTCATCTAAAACTAAAAATTTAATTCTTGAAAGATTTAGAGTTCTTCTTTCTAAATGATCTAGCAATCTTCCAGGTGTTCCCACGACAATGTCTGAATTTCTAATTGCTCTCACTTGAGGATCCATTGATACCCCACCATATATTTGAGATACTCTAATTCCTTTTCTATGGGAAAATTTATAGATTGTTTTTCCAACTTGTTCTGCTAACTCTCTTGTAGGTGTTAGAATTAATGCTTGTATTCCTTGTCCTGCTGTAACTTTATCTATAATACCTGCTCCGAAAGCCAAAGTTTTACCTGAACCAGTTGCTGAAGAACCAATGACATCTTTTCCAGCTAGTACTAAAGGGATTGTTTTTTCCTGTATCTCACTAGGAGTTTCAAATCCTTCTCTGCGGATTGCTTCGAGTAAATCTTCGCTTAGATTTAATTGCTTAAATTTTTCCATTGTTAATTGCTAATAAAAGATAAAGAAGTTATCTGTGACTAGTATTATAATATTTGTCAAAAATGCCTATATAAACGTTGGGATTATAGGATTTTGTTATTACAAAATATAAAAATGAATAAAGTCATTTAATGCTTCAAATAGCTTTGAAGTCTAGAATTCTTTTATATACTAAAAATATTGCTTGCTGACATGATAAAAATAATTGGACTTGCAATAATTATGCTTGTTGTTTATTCAGCTGGAGCTTTCGCTTGTTATGAAGTTGGGAAATACTTTGATAATAGAAGTAACAACGATGGTGAAAATGTTATTGGTAACTTTGATGATTGTGTTGTTTCAGGACGTTCAATAATACAAGTTTATCCTGGGATATGTGTTAATCCAAACGAAAATGTTTTTGTTAAAAACACACCATAATCTTTATTAACAATACTCTCTGAAAAAATAACATGGCTGGAAATATTGAAGTTTTAGACTCTAAAAATTTTGATGCGGTTATTTCTAAAGGTTCAACTATTGTTGACTTTTATGCGGATTGGTGTGGGCCCTGTAAAATAATGGCTCCTGCTTTTGAGAAAGCCTCTACTAAGGTGTCTTCAGTTAAGTTTGCAAAGCTTAATGTTGATGGAGCTCAAGACATTGCAATTCGTTACGGAGTGATGAGTATTCCGAGCACTATTGCTTTCAAGAATGGACAAGCTGTTGATATGAGAGTTGGTGCTCTTAGCGAGAATGATATTGTAAAGATGGCTGAAAAGATTAAGTAATTAATCTAAAATCTAGTTGATTTTCTCCTGCTGGAATGTAACCCCTTCTTAACAAATAATCTCTTCTTGATTCTATCAATTTGCCACTCCTATGAAATCCCCCTGAAGGACTTCTTCTAATAAACTCAAATCCAAGTTTTTTAGCTACTTCGTGAGTTGTCTCATATAATCTCCAACCTAGGCCATTACCTCTTTGGATTTGATCAAGAAATAAACTTACTCCATAAAATATTCCAGCAGTTATATTTAGATCAAAATGAGTATTTTCCATTACTTCTATTGCACTACCCCATTTAGTTCTATATCCTATCCATAAATTATTTGAAGATAATCGGCTTGCATCTACTTTATGACTTTCTTCGAATAAAGGAAATTTATCCCTCAGACTTTGTCTAGTTATTTCTTTTAGGTCTTCTAGAGAATGTGAAAATGTTATCATATAAAAAATAACATAAAACTTGTTTAAAAATTATGGCCCCGATGGGATTTGAACCCACGACACCCGCGTTAAGAGCGCGGTACTCTGACCAGGCTGAGCTACGAGGCCACATTAAAGATCTGAAAAATCCATATTTAACTGTTGTTATTTTAGATATTTTTCACTAATTTTATAATTATTTAGTTTGTAGACTATTAATCTCGATAAATAGGAAGATTTAAAAACCACTTTTTACAATTGTCTTTATCTTCAAGGTCATCACTTATGTGTGGCTTTTGCGACTAAAAATGCACGCCCTTCAACCAAAACATTCAAAGCTAAAATCCGACGAGGTTAAGAAACTTCTAGAGAAGTATAACATTTCTGTATCACAATTACCAAGAATTAAATCTGATGATCTTGCATTGCCTCAAGACTGCGTTGCTGGAGATATTATTCAAATTGAAAGAAAGTTTAGAGATAAAATAAATGTTTATTTTAGGGTAGTGGCATGACCGTAACTGATAAGCATATTTTGATTAAGAAATATTTGCAACAGCATTCGTTAGTGGAATCAAGTATAAGAAGCTTTAATGATTTTGTTTCAAGGAGAATGCAACAGATAGTTTATGAATTAAATGATACCATCCCTCAAGAGGAAGTTAAGATAAAATTTGGAAAGATAAGAATTGGAAAACCAAATGTAACTGAATCTGATGGTAGTATTTCGTTGATAACACCAACCGAAGCGAGGTTAAGAAGAATTACATATTCTGCGCCTATTTATGTTGAAATTACGGTTAATTTTGGAGATAATTCTGACAGTGCTGAAGTTGAAATTGGAAGAATACCAGTTATTGTAAAGAGTGATACATGTAATACCCATGGTATGTCTAAAGATGAATTAAGAGAATCTTTAATGGATCCTCTTGACCCTGGAGGATATTTTATAGTTAATGGAAATGAAAGAGTAATTGTTATGGCAGAGGATCTTGCACCTAATCAGCCATTTATTGAAGAGGGAAGACGCGGATTAACATTGCGTATGTTTTCTCAAAGGGGACCTTATAGAATACCCACAACAATTTCTGAAACTGCAGAGGGAATTCTTGAGGTTACATTCTCAAGATTGAAGAATATCCCAGCTATTGTCATGATTAAAGCACTAGGTGTATTAACTGAAGCTGAAATTGCTAAGTATATTGGTAGACAAGATGATTCAGTTATTGTTAATTTATATGAATATGCTAAGATACAACAGTCTAAAGATGCCTTTATGATAGTTGCTGAACTTTCGGGAATACAAGGAACTGAAAAAGAGATCCTTGATAGAGTAAAACAAAGAGTTGATTCTTACTTTATACCCCATATTGGTTTAACAAAAGAATACAGGATTGAAAAGGCAATTAACTTGTGCAAGATGCTTAAGCAGTTTTTACAGGCAAAACAAGATGATAATCTTAGAACAGACAAAGACCATTATGCTAATAAGAGGATAAAGCTTTCTGGAGACTTACTTGCTGATTTGTTTAGAGTTAATATGAATATACTTGTGAAGGATATTCAGTATACATTACAAAAAGTTGCAAAAAGAAAGAAATTCTATTCAGTAAAAACTGTTGCTAAGTCTACATTATTTACACACAGAGTTGAAAGTGCTATTGCTACAGGTGCTTGGATTGGAGAGAGAAGTGGTGTTACTCAGAATATGTCTAAGAACAATTATCTTGACATGTTATCTTCTCTTCAAAGAGTTTCTTCAATGTTACCTGATGAGCAAGAGAACTTTTTAGCAAGAACACTGCATCCTACTCACTATGGAAGATTCTGTCCTACTGAGACACCAGAAGGAACTGAAATTGGTTTGAGAAAAAATCTTGCTATATTATCTAAGATTTCTAATGCTGTTGATATTGATGAAAAAAATCTTGTTAAACAAATACAATCTCTTGGATTGAATGAAGAAGATGGTAAAGATGTATTCTTTAATGGTAAATATATTGGAATGTCTAAGGATGTAGAATTATTTGTAAATGCAGTTAGAAAGGAAAGAAGAAAGGGACATTTCCCTATTGAATTAAGTATCACTAGTGATAGTCCAGCAAAGACAGTCATAATTTCTACTGAAGTTGGAAGAGTTTTAAGACCTTTGATAGTCGTCGAACATGGCGCTAGTAGGCTTAAAGATGAACATTTAGTTTTGCTTGAACAAGGCTCGCTAAATTGGCGCGAGTTATTGAAAGAGGGAGTTTTAGAATACATTGATGCTGCTGAAGAAGAAGATGCATTTGTTGCTCAGACACTTGAAGGTGTAACTGATAAACATACTCATTTGGAGATTGACCCTGTAGCTATATTTGGTTTAGTAACTTCACTTGTACCTTTCGCAAATCATGACCAGGCTTCACGTTTGTTAAGAGGGAGTAAAACTTTACGTCAAAGCCTTGGAATTTATGCTGCTAACTATTTAGTTAGAATGGATACTAATTCTTCTATATTACATTATCCACAAAATCCTCTTGTAAAGAGTTTCGTTTTTGACACTTTGAAGCTTTATCCTGCTGGTCAAAACATCGTTGTTGCAGTTATGCCTTATGAAGGATATAACTTAGAAGACGCTACAATATTGAATAGAGCAAGTGTTGAAAGAGGGATGGGTAGAAGTACTTATTTCAAACCATATGAATCTATTGAATTCAATTATGCTGGTGGGTTAAAAGATGAAATTACTATTCCTGATAAGGACGTTTCTGGATATAGGACAGAAACATCTTACAGATTGCTTGAAGATGATGGAATTGTTTACCCTGAAGCTCAATTGTCTGCATCTGAAGTTATTATTGGTAGAACTACGCCTCCTAAATTCCTTTCTGAAGCAAGGAACTTAAGTATACAATCAAAGAAAGAAGGGAGTGTTGCGATTAAACAAGGAGAATCAGGAATTGTTGACAGCGTATTTATAACAACTGATAGTGAAGGAAATAAAATTGCGAGAGTAAGAATAAGAGATCATAGACTACCTGAACCGGGAGACAAATTTTCTACACCTCATGGACAGAAAGGTGTAGTTGGTTTATTGGCTGATCCGAAAGATATCCCATTCACATCAAAGGGAGTTAAACCTGACTTAATTTTCAATCCTCATGGTATTCCTTCTAGAATGACTGTTGGGTATATGATTGAAGTTCTTGCTGGAAAAGTTGGAGCAATTACTGGAAGATTCATTGATGGCACGCCTTTCACAGGTGCTAAGGTTGAAGATTTGGAAAAACAATTGACACATATGGGCTTTAGTTTTGATGGAAAAGAAGAAATGTATGATGGAGTTACAGGAAGAAAAATGGATGCAAGAATTTATGTTGGTAATATGTATTACTTAAAACTTGTTCATATGGTAAAAAACAAATTACAGGCTCGTGCTTCTGGTAAAGTTACATTGTTGACTCGTCAGCCAGTTGAAGGAAGAGCTAGAGGTGGAGCATTAAGACTTGGAGAAATGGAACAACAAGCACTGGTTGCGCATGGAGCTTCATTGTTATTGAAAGAAAGATATGATTCTGATAAAACTACCATTTACATTTGTTCATCTTGTGGAAATATTGGGGTTAAGGATGGAATTAGAAACAAGACTTACTGTCCTATCTGTGGAGGAAATGACATTGAACCTATTGAAGTTGCTTACGCTTTCAAACTTCTAGTTGAAGAATTACTAGGATTACATATATTAACTTCATTTGAACTAAAAAACAAATACGAACAATAAAATGGCAAACCCTGAAATAATAAAGAAGCAAGTAAAATCACTTAGATTTAGTTTAGTCAATCCAGAACAAATTAAGAAGTTAAGTACTGCTAAAATTGTAACACCTGAACTTTATGATATTGATGGATTCCCTGTAGATGGGGGTCTTATGGATCTACGTCTTGGAGCTGTTGACCCTGGGGTAAGATGTAGAACTTGTGGTGGTCGTCTTAAGGAATGTCTTGGACATCCCGGTAGTGTTGAATTGGCTAGACCTATTGTGCATATTAAATATATTCCTTTGATTGAGTTATTCTTGAGAAGTTTCTGTCACTCTTGCGGAAAATTAACTTTGGAAGAAGATAAACAGAAGAAATACACACCTATCGAAAGAGCTAAGAAGGCTAGAGATAAGAAAAAGTGTCCTTTCTGTAACGTTGATGCTGAAAAAATAAAATTAGAGAAACCAACTTCTTTCTATACTGGAAAAAAAAGATTATTCCCTAACGAAATAAGAGAGATGCTTGTTAAGATTAAGGATGAAGAAATAAAAAAGATTGGAGTTAATCCTAAAACATTTAGACCTGAGTGGGCAATTCTTTCACAGTTGCTTGTACCTAGTGTTACAATGAGACCTTCTATTACTCTTGACACAGGAGAAAGAAGTGAAGATGACTTGACTCACAAGATTTCAGATATTATAAGAGCAAATCAGAGATTGTGGGAAAATTTGAATGCTGGAGCTCCTGAAGTAATTATTGAAGACCTTTGGGACTTATTACAATACCATGTTACAACATTCTTTGATAATAATATTTCTAAGATTCCTCCAGCAAGGCATAGGTCTGGACAGCCTTTGAAGACAATAACTGAAAGGATTAAAGGTAAAGAAGGAAGAATTAGGAAGAACTTAGCTGGTAAAAGAGTTAACTTCTCTGCAAGAACTGTAGTTTCACCTGATCCTTATTTGGCTCTTGATGAAGTTGGAGTTCCTTTTGAAGTTGCTAAAATAATCACTGTTGCTGAGGGGGTTACAAGTACAAACTTAGAATATATGAGGGCACTTGTGAGAAAGGGAGATCAACACCCGGGAGCCAATTATGTTATAAGACCTGACGGGAAGAAAAAGAGAATCACAGAGGAATTAAAAGAAGAAATTTGCACTGAACTTGTCCCTGGATATAAAGTTGAAAGACATTTGGTTGATGGGGATATTGTACTGTTTAACAGACATCCTTCACTTCATAAGCAGAGCTTAATGGCTCATTATGTTAGAGTTTTGCCTTATAAGACATTTAGATTGCATCCTGCAGTTGTATTTCCATATAACGCTGACTTTGATGGAGATGAAGTTAACATACACTCTCCACAAACTGAAGAAGCTAGATCTGAGGCTGAAACTTTGCTTAATATTAAACATAATATAATGTCTACGAAAAACAATTCGAACTTGATTGGACTTACTCTTGATTCTCTTACTGGAAATTATGTTTTAGGAAAGGATAATTTTGAAAAATCTGACGCTGAACAGTTGCTGTTTAGTGCTGGAGTGATATTTAATGTTAAACAAAAAAATATTAGTGGGATAGATGTCTTTGGTGGTATTCTTCCTAAGGGCAATGAGCTTACTGTACCTAAAGATATCACAAGTGAATCAACGTTAGGACTTGAAGATGGTTCTATGGTAAAACAAATTGATAAAGTGCATGGGCGAGATGCTACATTTGATACAATTCAAAGAGCATCTGCACTTGGAGTTTCATATTTGACTAGAAGAGGTTTCTCTATAGGTTTACGTGATTTAGATGTATCTGGTAAAGTTAAGGAACTTACAGATAATATTATCGAAGAAACTGTAAAGAAAACTAATAAGATTGCTGAAGATGCAAGATCTGGAGACTTGGAATTGCTTCCCGGTAAAACTATTGATGAAACTAAAGAAATTAAGATTTCTCAAGCTTTGAACGAAGTTCTATCTTCTGCAAGTAAGATTGTAAAGGAAAATATTTCTCGTGAAAGTAGCATAAGTAAAATGATTCTTTCTGGAGCTAAGGGTAGTGCAACTAATGTTACACAAATTGGATGTTGTGTTGGACAGCAGATCTTGTGGAATAAACGTATTAGTTTTGGGTATGCAGGGAGAACAACTTCTCACTTCAAGAAAGGAGATGTTGGTTCAGAGGCTAAGGGATTCATTAAATCTTCATTCTTTGAAGGATTGAAACCGACTGAATTTTTCTTTGGAGCAATTACTGGAAGAGATGGATTAATGGATACAGCTTTGAGAACCCCTAAATCTGGTTACTTGTATAGAAGACTTGTAAGTGCTCTTCAAGATTTGAAAGTGGAATATGATGGAACTGTTAGAGATGCTTCACAGAATATTGTTCAATTTTTATATGGTGGAGATGGTAGAGATGTTTCTGAATTACATACTGGTAAAAAAATACAAGCTGGAGAATCTGTTGGAGTTACAACATCACAATCATTTGGAGAATCTTCAACGCAGATGGTTTTGAACGTATTCCACTCTGCTGGAGTTGCTGAAGTGCAGGTTACTTTAGGTCTTCCTAGATTAATTGAAATATTTGATGCTAGAAAAGAACCTTCTACTCCTGCAATGGAGATTTATCTTGATAAAGATTTCAATAATGAAAAAGATGCAAGAAGCATTGCTGAAAAACTTAAGGAAGTCAAACTTGAAGAAATTGCTTCAGAAGTTAAAATGGACTTTTCTGGAAAAAAGATAGAGATAGAACTAGATTCTGATGCTCTTAAGAGAGTTCATGTTGGTGCCCAAAAGATTGCAGAAAGATTAAATGAAAAAGGAATTGACGCTAAACAAAAAGATAATTCAATTATTTTGAAGACAACTGAATTAGGATTCAAAGAGATGTATAAGATGAAAGAGAAATTAAAGAAAACAATTATTTCAGGGGTTAAAGATATATCACAAGTTGTTGTTGCTCATAGGGGAAAAGACTTTGTTGTACTAACTAGTGGAAGTAATCTTAAAGAAGTAATTGAAATTAAGGGAGTTGATAAAAATAAAGTCTTTACAAACAATGTTCATGAAGTTGCTCAAGTTCTTGGAATTGAAGCTGCTAGAGAAGCTATATTACTTGAAATTAAAAAGGTTCTTGACTCTCAAGGTTTAGATATTGATGAGAGACACTTGGATTTAATATCTGATGCGATGACAAATACTGGCCTCGTTAAAGGGGTTACAAGAATGGGAATTATCTCAAACAAATCAAGTATATTTGCTAGAGCAGCTTTCGAGACACCTGATAAACAATTTGTAAATGCTACGATACAAGGTAAGAAAGATGATTTAGCTTCTGTTATCGAAAATATTATTCTTAACCAACCTATACCTGTAGGTACAGGACTACCTGGATTACTTGTAAAAATAACTGGTGCTCTGGTTGATAAGAAGATAAAGAATAAATCTAAAAAAGAATGATTATTTCAGAAGTTTTATAAACTAACTACGTGAATAAATTTGTTTTAAAATGGAAATAACTGAAATTATTAGCAATTCAAAACTAAACTGGTATGCCTGCGCATACAACACAAAATAGTTTTGAATATGGCAATAATAGATATGCAGACGATGAGATATATAAATCTCTTCGAGAGAATTGCTCGTGTTCGTGCAACAAAGTGTTTTGTTTACAACAATATGATTTACTTTGCTGTCCCTCCAAAATTCTTTTCTAAAGCAAGTGGAAACCAAAATGAAAATGCAAAAATGCTTTCAGAACAACTTGGAAAAAGAATAAGGATAATAAAAGATGCTGGTGATGATCCAAATTCCGTCGCTAGATTTGTAGAATCTGTTGTTTCACCTGCTGGTTTTGATGGTTTTGATATCCAAGAAGGAACTTATATTATAACTGCTGGCTCTAGAGAAAGAGCTGCAACACTAATTGGAAGAAATAAAATGAGGCTCATGGAATTAAGTGCTATAATGGAATCTTATTTCGGAAAAACAATTAGAGTTGTCTAATCCTTGAAAGTTCGGAGAGGATATATTTAAATAATTATCATTGATCAAAATGTTGTGGATTATAGGTTCCCTACTAAGACAGAATCTGAAAGAATATTTGAAAATTCTGGTAGAGGGACAATTTATTTTCTAGGAATATTATTTGCTGTCCCAACTGCTATAAGGAGTTTAATTGAGGACATTAGAGATTATCGTGAGAATACTGAAGATATGATGGGAGCAAGCAGATCTGAAAAAGCATCTAATCTGGTTGCTTTAATATCTGGATTAGCTGTTGGAGGCTATATTTTTAGAGAGTTATATCAATCAATAGATTCTAGAGCTTATGAACCAATTATAATATTTCAAGCAATCTCTTTAGCATATGAAACATTATTAAGACCTTCAATTAAAGATGACCTATAAATTTTTGAATTAACATTCACTTATGAGGAAGATTTAAAAACCAATTTTACACAGGAGATATACATGGGTTTATTCAACGCTAAAAAGCTAATGAAGAATAGGAAAAAGTTCAGATGGAACGATCGTACTTACAAGGTTAGAACTCTAAAGCTTAATGTTAAAGCAGATCCACTTGGTGGTGCTTCTCAAGCTAAGGGAATTGTTGTTAGCAAATTTCAAAAAGAAGCTGCACAGCCTTCTTCTGGTATGAGAAAGTGTTGCAAAGTTCAGCTTGTAAAAAGTGGTATTTCTGTTGGAGCATTTATTCCTGGAAACTTAGCTCAAAAATTTGTTGATGAACATGATGAAGTTATGATTGAGAGAATCGGTGGAAAACAAGGAAGAAGTAAGGGAAACATTAGAGGTATCAGATTTAGAGTTATTCAAGTAAATGATCAGCCACTTCACTTATTGTGGAAAGGTAAGATAGAGAAGGGAAGAAGATAATGGCTGTAAGCACAATGAACTTCAAAATATTTGACTTATATGACATGGAAGAAGTAAAGGTTACTGATTCGGCATTAGCACCTTACATAAATATCCAACCAAAATTACTTGTAAAATCTCATGGAAGAAATGTTGGTAAATTTACACAAACAAAGGTTCATATTATAGAAAGACTTGCGAACAGATTAGCTGTTCCAGGACACGTTGGGAAAAAACATAAAATAATTACATCTCACTCTTCTGGAAAATATAATATGAATATGCAGACTATGATTAATGCATTAGCAATTATTGCTGAAAAGAAAAAAACAAATCCTGTTCAAATTCTTGTAAAGGCTATTGAAAGTGCTTCTCCTCGTGATGAGATTACAACAATTGAATATGGTGGGGCTAGATATCCTCAAGCAGTTGATGTATCTCCTTTAAGAAGAGTTAACTTAGCTATTAGATGGATGATTCAAGGATCATTCCAAAAATCATTTGGAAAAAAGAAGAAAATGGCTGAAGCACTTGCTCAAGAAATAATTAACGCTTCAGAACAAAACATGGAAAGTTATGCCATGAACAAGAAAAACGAAGCTGAAAAACAAGCAGATTCTGCTCGATAATTGTCATAAAATAATGATTTCTACTCAAATATCGAAGATTAATTTTAACTTTAAAGATACCTATTGGGATGATATGTAAGTTTCTGAAAGTAGTATAACTTGAAAGTAGTAAATATAGAAAGGTTTATAAATGGGTCTATTATCCATAAATTATGACAATACAAGTTGATAAATGGTATAGCAATGGATTGACAGATGAACAAGTCAGAAAATTAACAATGGAATATGCAAGAATTGAAGAACCAACTTTTGATTTTTCACATGATTGGTGCAGACTACAGTTTAAATTGAAGTATAAAGGTTATGGTGAAGCGTCATGGTCTTTAGGAGATCCTAAAGATATAGAAGAACTTTTTGCTAGAACAAATACTTGCCAGCCATCACAACTTGAAGGAAAAGTTGTTGAAGCATTTTGTAGTGGAAATATGTTAAAAGGTTTGAGTGTTGACAAAGACTTAATTTTTTCAGCATCTGCGTGGAAAAAGAGATAATTTTTTATTTCCCTGTGGCAAAGAATTAGGTGAGTGATGTAAAAAGTGAACTCCTCTAGAGACTATTTACACAAAGCCCACTTTTTCACAACGTTTAAAAACCATATTTAATAAGACGATTTATCTATTTTGTAAAATGGCAGAGAAAGAAACAAGTTTACTGAAGATTGAACGTTTGACAAGTAACCAAGCGAATATTCGTAATGTTGCTACATCTGCTCACATACATCACGGAAAAACCGCTTTCACAGATAACTTACTAGCTGCTGCTGGAATGATGGCTTCTAAGAATGCTGGAGATCTTGAAGAGGGAATGAGTACATGGCTTCATAAAGACGAACAAGAAAGATTGATGACTGTAGACGCTGCAAATGTTAGCATGGGTCACGAATATGATGGAAAAGAATATTTGATTAATTTAATTGACACCCCTGGTCACATTGACTTTGGTGGAAACGTAACTAGAGCTATGAGAGCTATTGATGGGACTTTTGTACTTATTTGTGCTGTTGAAGGAATAATGCCTCAAACAGAAACTGTGTTGAAACAAGCTTTACGTGAAAGAGTTAAACCTGTTTTGTTTATTAACAAAGTTGATAGATTGATTAAAGAATTAAAAGTCACTCCTCAACAAATGCAGGAAAAATTTGCTAAAGTTATTGCGGATTTTAATACTTTGATTTTACAAATTGCTGAACCAGAATTGGCTGAAAAATGGAGAGTTAGTGTAGCAGATGGAAGTGTTGCTTTTGGTTCTGCTAGAGAAAATTGGGCTTTGTCTGTTCCTTTTATGAAGAAGAGAAATATTAGTTTTAGTGATATAATCAAAATTTATGATATGGAAGAAACTGCTAGAAAAGAGTGGGTTTGGAAGAATGCTCCATTACATGAAGTAGTTCTTGATATGGCTGTTAAGCACTTGCCTAATCCTTTGGAAGCGCAGAAATATAGAATCCCTAAAATATGGAGAGGAGATATTGATAGTAAGATGGGTCAAGATTTAATTGGTTGTAATAGAGATGGTGAGCTTGCTTTTGTAGTTACTAGAATTGTTATTGATCCTAGATCTGGGAAGGAAATTTGTGCTGGTCGTTTGTATTCTGGAACAATGAAGACTGGAATGGAAGTTTATTGTAATAACAATAAAAAGAAAGCAAGAGTTCAACAAGTTTTAGTTTATAATGGAATTAAACCAGAACAACTTGAAGAAGTTCCTGCTGGAAATGTACTTGCTATTTCTGGAATTAATGTTGATGTTGGAGAGACAATTACTGTTGGAGAGCAAATTCCATTTGAAGAGTTGAAACATATATTCCAGCCAGTTATTACTAAATCTATTGAAGTTACTAAACCACAAGATTTGCCTAAATTGATTGAAGTTTTGCGTAAAGTTGGAAAAGAAGATCCTTCAGTTAAAATTGAGATTAATGAAGAAACTGGAGAAAACTTACTTTCTGGAATGGGTGAGTTACATTTAGAGATTATTGAAGGTCGTATAAAGACGGAGAAAGGTCTTGAAGTTAAAATGGGTAATCCAATTATTGTTTATAGAGAGACTTTGATTAAATCAAGTGGAGAAATTGAAAGTAGAACTCCTAATGGGCACAACATATTCTTCCTTGAAATGATGCCTCTTGAAGATAATGTTTATGATTCTATTGAAAAAGGAGATATTCCTGAAGGAAGGCTTAAGAAAAAACCTGAAGACATTTGGAAAAAATTATCTGATTTAGGGATATCAAACGATGAAGCTAGGGCTTATAGAGACATTTACAAGGGAAATGTCTTTGAAGATCAGACGAGAGGTCTTGTATTACTTTCAGAAGTAATTGAATCAATAATTGATGGGTGGAGACTTGTTATAGATAATGGACCTTTGTCTAAAGAACCATTGATGAAGACAAAATTCATTTTACATGATTCTAAATTGCACGTTGACCATATGCATAGAGGTCCTGCGCAGATTTATCCAGCCATAAGACTAGGAATGTTTGATGCAATGACTAAAGGCGGAGCTGCAATGCTTGAACCTATTCAAACACACTTAATTGAAGCACCTGTTGATTATATGGGTTCTGTTACTGGTTTGGTTGCAAGTAAACGTGGAATTTTAATTGATGTAGAACAGAAAGGAATTGATGTATTTATCAAAGCAAGAATTCCAGTAGCTGAAATGATTGGATGGGCAAGTGATTTGAGAAGTCTCACTGAAGGTCGTGGAGTTTCTAGTTTGATTACTCAAGACTTCAAACAATTACCTCGCGAATTACAGGAAAATGTGGTTAGAAAAATTAGAGATAGAAAGGGGTTAGCAGCTAATCAATAATTTTAATTTAATATGGATTTTTCTAATGATATTGCAAAGCTATATTCTAGTGGTCCAGCATCTTTTGATCCTAGAATATTGCCTTTCATCCTAAGACTAAAAGATACACCTGATTTAGCTGGAATTATGTTAGGGAGAGAATTCACTCATAGAGCTCAAGGTAATGGTATGAGAGTTCATGAATATAATCCATTCTTAAGGGCTCTAGAAGTTTCAGTCTTTTGTGGTGGTTATGGTAGAAGGGTTTTGTTGAAAATGCCTGAAGAAAAATCAGGCAGAGCAATAAATTATCTTAAAAATCAAAGATAGATTTATTAATTTGCTTTTGGTTTGACTTTGACCCATGAATAGAAAAGAGACTCCTGGATATATGACTCTTAAACCAAATTTAAGAGAAGAAATACAGAGCGCATTAGATAGGGTTGTTGAAGAGGATTTTGTTGAAGATATTGAAGATGGAGCCCCTATAATAAGCAGTATACCTTTCTACAAGAGACCATACGTTAAAGTTCTTGGTGCAGTAGGTAATGCTTTAGCGATTTCAGTGCACTCTATGGATAAGTTTGGAAGAGCTATAGGTTATAGAGCAATGGTAAAGTGTAATGATTGGAGAAACGCAGGATATGACTGGGTTAAAAGAAGAATTGAAACAATTGTTCCTCAAAGAGCTACATTGCATCCAGGTTATACTTAATTAATATTATATAACTTTAATTAGATATTTGTATTTGTTAAAGTTCTGTTTAATTTTTATGCTAAGGTTTATTAATCTTAATTAACATTATATAATAAGTGATGAGAATGGAAAAAATTGAAATTTTTAGCAGTTCAAAACTAAACTGGTATGCCTACGCATACAGGACAAGAGAGTTTTGAACATGAGCATAAAAACATTCAATATTGAGGAAGAAGTGTATAAACAGTTTTCTGCATATTGTAAAAAAAATGGAATAAGCATGAGCAAGAGGGTTGAGAACTTTTTGAAAGAAGAAGTCTCAAAGATAAATAATAAAAATTTTAAGAAAATTACTGAAAAAGTAGAAACTGTTAAACATATACAACATAGTTTTAGTAAATATTGCTGAACTGATGTTCATCGAGTGTATTATGCAAACTTTTCTATTTTAAATGAAACTTCTTTTTCAGATAGTTCTTCTACTTTCCAAACTCTCTTTGATCCATTTGCTGCCTTTAGAACTAAATGAGTTATTTTAAAATCTTTATCTGTGTTTGCAATTAAATTGTATTCTCCCTGCTCAACAATCAACTCTTGCTCTTTTTCCATATTTTTTATTTGAGATTTAGAGTTTAAATATATTTCTTAGACTTATCAATATTTCTTGATTATTTTTATTTTTATTGTCTGAATTTTAATTTATTAAACGAATATAATCTTCAAAAATCACAAAGTTTAAATACCCACAAAAATAAAACTGATTACAAATTAAAATGGCAAAAACAAAACCAACAATAAACGTTGCTTTCGTGGGTCATGTAGACCACGGTAAGAGTACTACTATTGGTAGATTGATGTTCGATGCTGGAGCTATCCCTGCGCAAGAAATAGACAAGCTTAAGACAATTGCAAAGGAACATGGTAAAGCTGGTTTTGAGTTTGCTTATGTTATGGATAAATTTAAGGAAGAAAGAGAAAGAGGAGTTACAATTGATCTTTCTTATCAAAAGTTGATTACAAATAAGTATGAAGTTACAATAATTGATGCTCCTGGTCACAAAGACTTTATCAAGAACATGATTACTGGTGCTTCACAATCTGATGCTGCTTTCTTAACAGTTGCAGCAGCTGAAGGAGTTCAACCTCAAACAAAAGAACACGCTTGGCTTTTAAGAACAATGGGTGTTAAGCAGATTGCTGTTCTTGTTAATAAAATGGATACTGTTCAATGGAAAGAAGATGCTTATAAAAAAGTTGTTGCTGATGTTTCAGTTATATTAAAACAAGCTGGTTATAAGACTGAAACAATGGCTTTTATTCCTGCTGCTGGTTATCTTGGGGATAATGTTGTTAAGAAGTCAGAACACATGCCATGGTATAAGGGACCAACTGTTAGAGAACAGTTAGACTTATTTGAACAACCTAACAAACCAACATCATTACCATTAAGAATGCCTTTACAAGATGTTTATGAAATTACTGGTATTGGAACTGTTCCAGTTGGAAAGATTGAAACAGGAATTATGAAACTCGGTCAAAAGGTTGTTATTTTACCTGGAAGGTCAGGAACAGGAATTAATGGTGAAGTTAAGACTATTGAAATGCATCATGAACAAATGAATCAAGCTGAAGCTGGAGATAATGTTGGAATCAATATCAGAGGTATTGGAAAGAAAGATATTGCTCGTGGCGATGTTGTTTGTGACGCATCTCAACCTGCATCAATTGTACAAGAGTTTGTTGCTCAAGTTGCTATAATTTCACACCCAACAGTTATTGCTAAAGGATATACACCAGTTTTCCATGTACATACTGCTCAAGTGCCATGTCAGTTTATTGAATTGATTGAAAAACAATCTCCTGATGGGACAAAGGCTTCAAACCCTGACTTCTTGAAGAATGGAGATATTGCTAAAGTTAGAATAAGACCTATTGGAAACCTTGTACTTGAAACACAGGCTACAAATCCAAATATGGCTCGATTTGCGGTAAGAGATGCTGGTAGCACCGTTGCAGCTGGCGTTTGCTTAGAGATTACAGCTAAGAAGTAATTTTACAACCTAAATGTTCTGGATAAAATGAAAAATCAAATTAGTATTTTTTTAGAAAATGCTGTTTCTTTAATTCCACAACAATCTCTTAGATTTATTGTTTATTCTCTTTTGACAGTTGGAATTGTTAAGGGATTTAAAATAGCAAGAAAACAGATAATAAATAAATATTACCTCTAGAAAGTAGTAATAAATACACACGTTTAAATAGTCTAATTTTAGATGGACACTATGACTAAAATAGGCTATGTTGAAATAAATGCTGGACTGATAGAAAGACTTCCATCAATATTTGATGAACTTGAAGAAAAACTTATTAGAAGAGCTAAATCTTACGGGCTACCTTGGGACATTGCTGAAGATTTAAAGGCAGATACTGCTCTTGAAGTTTATCGTAATTTAATGACAGAAAATTTTGTTGAATTTGGAAGTGGTCTAAAAGGTTATATTGCAAGAGCATTTGATAGAAATTGTATCGATGAATTACGTAGAAGAAATTCTAGAAAAAGACTCAAATTTGAATGTCTTGATGATGACTTGATTGACACAAATGCTGTGGAACCTATTAGTCAATTAGTTGAAGATGAAAATTCTAAAATTGTAATGCAAGAGATATCTAAATTGTCTAAAAATTATCAAAGAGTAATTTTAAGTCAATTAGGTGAATTAAAAGAGGCATATAAATCAGGTGCTAAAAGGGCAAAAATTAATAGAGCTAGAGATAAACTTAAAGAAAGACTTTCTAGAGTTGGTGTCTTGGAAATTGAAATTTAATGACATTATTTCTCAGAACTTTTAAAAATATAAATATCTATATATCTCAATAAATTTTATATTATACTCATGGACTTTGTTGAAAAAGATTCCGATCAAGTAAGTTATGAAGAATTGGCTGTTGCAGTTAATGGGTTAATGCCAAAACTACTAAGGTATGGGAAAAGAAAGTTTGGTTTTGATTCTCCTAGATCTGAAGATTTTGTACAAGATTTATATATTAAATTGCATAGATATCTATTTAGTGGAAAGGTTATTCGGCGAGAGACTATGCCTTCTTTTATTTATACTTCTTTTGGTAATCTTTGTAGAGATCGTTGGACAGATTCTGGGTATAAACCGACTGAAGAAGAATTTGTAGGAAGAAAAATTGCTTTAAGATCTATAACTCCCTTTGATGAATTACTTTCTAAAGAACTTGAGGAAATTATCGCTCGAGAAGTAGAGTGTTTACCAGATTGTCAGTTAAAAGCATTTTCTTCTTACATCCAAAATACAGGAAGGAAAAATGATCCAAAATTTAGAAAAAATTTATTTCGTGCTAGAAGAACTTTAAGAGATAAATTAAATGCATCGTAGGCTAAACCATTAGCATACGTAGAGCTAAAAAATAAACTGAAAACTATATTTAAATATCTAGTTAATTTTCTTAGATTATGAAAAAAGATGACTATGTGATTGTTGTTAAAGATTTGAAAAAGTCATTTAAGAATCTTCACGTTTTGAAGGGTTTACATTTAAATGTTGAAAGAGGTAGTATTCTTGCTTTACTTGGACCTAACGGAGCAGGTAAAACAACGACTGTTAGAATTCTTAGTACTTTGCTTAAACCTGATAGCGGAGAGGTTATAGTAAATAATTATAATATTGTAAAATATCCTAATGAGGTAAGAAAAAGTATAGGTCTTACTGGACAATTTGCTGCTGTTGATGAATACTTGACTGGTGAAGAAAATTTAGAGATGATGGGTCGCCTTTATAGATTGAGTAAAAAAGAAGCACGAAAAAGAGCAAAAGAATTACTAAAACAATTTGACTTGGTAGATGCTGGAAAGCGTGCTGTTAAAACTTATTCTGGAGGTATGAGAAGAAGACTTGATCTTGCTATGAGTTTAATTGCTTCTCCTCCAATAATTTTTTTAGATGAACCAACAACAGGGCTTGATCCTAGAAGTAGACTAGCACTATGGGATATAATTAAGAAATTAGCTGCAGATGGAACAACAGTATTATTGACTACTCAATATATGGATGAAGCTGATCAGCTTGCAGACAGAATTGTTGTTATTGATCATGGTCGTGTTATAGCAGAAGGAACTGCTGATGAATTAAAATCAAAAGTCGGTTCTGAAAGGCTTGAGATAATAATCTCTAAAGAAAGTGATTTTGAAAAAGCTGTTAGTGTGATAGAGGGTGAACAAATGCAAACAGACAAGAAGAAAAGAATTATTAGTGTTGCATCTAAAGGTGGAACTGAAAAACTCAAAGAAGTTTTACAACAGCTTGAAAAGTCTGACATTAAAGTGGATAGTCTGTCTTTACACAAACCAACTCTAGACGATGTATTTCTATCTTTAACAGGACATACTGCTTCTAAAGATGAACATGATCAGGAGATTAAAAAATGAAACTAAAAGATATTTTACTTGACTGCTGGATTTTAACTAATCGTAGTCTGAAACACATTGTAAAAAATATGGATCAGCTACTTGGTGTTGCAATAATGCCAATTATGTTCTTGTTATTGTTTAGATATGTTTTTGGTGGAGCAATTGACACTGGTGGAACAACTTATGTTAATTTCTTAGTAGCTGGAATTTTAGTACAAACTCTTGCATTTGGAGCAAGTACGACTGCAATTAATTTAGTGCTTGATATGAAAAGAGGAGTTATTGACAGATTCAGATCTCTACCAATGTTTTCTCCAGGATTATTAGTTGCACATACTATAGCTGATCTTGTTAGAAATGTTATATCTGGTGTAATAATGGTTTTAGTTGCATTTCTCGTTGGATTTAGACCTACAGCGGGATTTAACGAATGGATGATGATAATAGGATTATTGTTATTATTCACATTTGCTATTTCATGGTTATCTGCTATTCTTGGATTATTGGCTAAGAGCTTTGAGGCTATTCAATGGATGACATTTGTAATAATCATGCCTCTTACTTTTGCAAGCAGTGCTTTTGTTCCTACTGAAGGAATGCCTGGAGTTGTTAGATGGTTTGCAGAAAACCAACCTTTTACAAAAGTAATTGAGGCTATGCGTGCTTGGATGGTTGGAACTCCAATAGGTGATGCTGGAGTTTTGGCATTTATCTGGTGCATTGGAATACTAATTGTTTCAATACCAACAGCAATATGGTTGTTTAATAGGAAAACTCCTAATTAGATATATTGTATGTCACACAATTCCAGGATATGCCTCAAATACCTGAAGAAGTTAGAGATTATTTTGATGGACTTGAGGATATTCTTAGACTACAAGGTGGAAAAGCATAGGTTTAAATAGAAGTTTGACTTGGTTAATTTGTAATATTCAATTTAGAGGTGTGGTTTTAAGATTATTTTATAGCGAAAAATCATTTTTGGATTTCGAACTTTATGTGAAACGAACACCTCTAATTGTTGATATTACAATAATATTTGGTGATTAGTGGAAATACGCACTAAACTCGCCTCCTTACACAAATATCAAATAAC
>JBBSXO010000001.1:0-175668 GCA_038045705.1 Nanobdellota archaeon | reverse complement strand
GGTTAAGTCGTCACAAGGTATCCGTAGGGGAACCTGCGGATGGATCACCTCCTAATTTTTAATTAAAAACAAATAAAGTTTATATTCAAGTACTAGTTTTCCGATTGCATACGGCGTGTTTTTATTTTTTGTGTAGATTTATCAAGCAATATTTGAAAGAACATCAAAATAAAAAATGGTCCTATACTTGTTGTTAATTTGACTACTTGATAATTACAACAATAGATAAGTTTAAATACTCTTCTTTTGTCAAGTTTTTATGGTAAAGAAAGCAACTGGACAAGACCTTGTAGCTCTAAGAAAAGCGATAACATCAAAGCTAGTTGAGATAGCAAATGCATCAGATTCAATACGCGAATCTATGTCTTCACAGCCACATCCTGGAGGAAATGCTTTCCTTATAGTGAAGCCCTATGCTAATCCTTATGGTAGTGTCTCGCTTACAGATAGTACAAAGGGTTCAATGCACGTAGAATACCAAAATGAAAAAGGCGATTTGTATTCAATTAATATTACTATAAGAAAGGAAAAAGACAGAAAAGACCAGTAATTATCTCGTACTAACGTGTTTTTACTTTAGATTTTGTATTAGTTTATAAACTAACTTTCTGAATCTATATTCCTATGTCAAATAAACGATTTGGAAAAGTAACATCTACTGATTTGTATGCCTGTAGAATGGTTCCTGATCCAGATGGCGGACTTGATGTTTTAGGTACAAGTTTTCGTATGGGATGGTATATACGTCCAACTGCTCCTTTTAAGATAGCTAAAATGATTAATGAATGTATAGATACAGCGATTATATGTCATAGAGAGAATGGAGTTTTACCTAGAGAGGTTAGGGCCAATAATCTTGAAGGTTTATATGATGTTTACTCTGGTGCGTTTTTATAGAATTTAATTTTACAGATAATTTTATAAATTATCTTTTAGATATTTTATTATGGATCGACAAACTGAACAAGGTGCAGACTATGTTTGTAGATTAGTCAGACATCCTCAAGGGAGATATTTTATTGGGATAACTGGCTTTAAGGCTGAATGGGTTAGATATCCAGATGGTGCAGATAATGGATTGAAGATTAGAATGATTGATGGAATTTTGCTAGAAGGAAGATCTTTTCATGAAGCCTTTGGAAAATTGCCTGGTACCATGGAAGCTTTACTTTCTAAAAGAGATAAAGAAATATTTTATAAAGTAGATTGATTAAATTTAATAACTAACATTGATTGTTTAGTTTATGGAAAAAAGGAAACATGTTTTTTGGGAGTTGACTTTACTTATTGGATCTGTATTTGTTTTCAGAAGTCTTTGGATTTTAATGGATAGATATCCTTTTTTTAATTCAAATAATAATTTATGGTTTTTCTTTGTTATTGGTATTTTAATGACTGCAATTGGGTTCTATAAAGTGGTTCATGCTGATAAAAGTAAGACGAAGTATCATTGATTATTAGAGATATTTGACGAGTGTAAGAGAATTAGTAAAATATATAAGTGTGCGTGAGTGTGTGTTTGTATGAATATAGATATAGTAATTTATCCAGAAGGAAAGGGAGAAAATAAGACATATAGCATCAGCTCTATGCAAATCCCTAATGTTGTGACTCAAGGAGATACAATAGAAGAGGCTAAAATGCGCTTAAAAGAGGCTCTTGAACTCTATTTTGAGTCTGCCCCTTCGGAGTATGAACGACTAATTCAGATAGAAAAGGAAGAAGAGAATAATGCTCCAATGATTAGCAAGTTAGCAATTAATATCTTAAAAGCTCGTTCAGTTCCTCAATAATTTCTTTGTTTAATCCAGCTTCGTGACAAGCTGAAATCAAATTCTGCCTTACTATATTTGTAGGTTTTTTGACATTTACTAAGACTATTGGCCTTCTCAAAGAAGGATTTTTATTTACTATTATATGATCGCCACGCATTCTTTCTATGAAGAATCCTTGTTTTTGCAAGATATTTACTACTTTTTGCACAACAGGTTTAAGATTGTATTTCATTTGTCATTAAACTCTTTGAGATTATCGGGGATTTACATATATCCATTTTCCAGATGTTTTCTACACGCTATTAATTTTATCTTGTACTCATTATTGACATTTTCTACAAAACTAACACAAGTATTATCATATTTGTTAGTATATTTATTAATAATTTTTTCACCTTCATCTCTACTACCTGTTGTAAATGCTAATAATGTCAGGCAGACTGAGCCGTGCGCAACTATGATTGCATTCTTGCCAAACTTTTCAATTTCCTTAAAAGACTCGTTGCATCTTGAAATAAATTTCTCTAAAGGCTCATCATTAATATCATCTATAAGTCTTGAATCATATTTAATTTCAACATTATGAAACTTATTTATTTCTTGAGCTGTTTCTTTTGCTCTTTTTAAAGTAGAACAATAAATAATTTCTATATCTTCATCTTTTAATCTTTGTGCTACTGCCTTTGCTTGAATTAATCCTTTTTCAGTTAGAGAAGTATCTGACCATCCATCTCTATTCGCTTGACTCATATTTTTAGAATTTGCTAATGATTCTGCGTGGCGTACTATTATTAGATTCATTTTATACCTTTTATTTAATTTTCAACTCTCTTGCTACTTAATTTCACATTCTCTTGTTCAACCCTGCTCACTGGCTCGCAGATTCACTGCGGAATGTGAAATGGACCTGGTGAGAATCGAACTCACGACCCCCCGGTGCAAGCGGGGCGTTTTACCACTAGACTACAGGCCCTTTTAGTTCTCATTAATGAGAAAGATATTTGATAAGATAATTAACGATTTTTAAGTTTATCTAAAAAATAAATTTACCTTGTTCTTGCTCTTTTTAATAATTCCTTAGATTTCTCTTCTAAGAGTCTTGCTTGAAGTAAAAAATCCTCTAATACAAGAGATGTATCTAATGGACTTGGTTCATAACGCTTACTAGCACCTTTACACATTCTTACCTTTAGATTATTACTTTCTAAAAAATCTTTTAGAACTGCAAGATTGGGAAATTGTTTAGAATCATACTTAATATCAATTGCTAATATTTCATTTTTATCAAAACCTGGAACTAAAGCATATAATGTATTCATATTATTATATTCTTTAAATTGCAGTCTATTGTAGTCATAGAAATGATTTTAAAGTTGAAGGCTTTTAAATTTTACTAGTACTAGACTTGTGGTGGTTTAATTCTTTGCTTTAGAAAGATATATATACACCTTATGTTTTTCATCCTCATAATGGTTTCAAGAGTTCGCACTAGTCCTCTTTTGAGTCTTCTTCTTCTTGGATCTTCCGCTGTCCCTCTTTCTTCTAGTTATCAAGGGGTTTCTGATAATCAATTTAGTGGTAAAAAAGTAGAAATTTTATATTCTACAAATAGCGGTCCTCGGTCTTCCAATGATTATGTTAGGCCAGATCCTGTTGATGCAAAGTTTTTGTCGGATGTTGAAATGGCGCTGGAAGGTCAGAGAGCTTACTCACATTTGAGCGGGGTTTTTATGGGGAATGATAAAAAAAGTAGAGTTGGTCCTGCTGTAAATCTAATGTTTACTAAAAAGAATCTTATAACTATGGATTATATAGTTTTAGCTGATCGAGGTTTAGGTAATGTTGGAGAATTAAAAGATGAACATCGAAACATGGTCTACACTTCATCATACGACAAAGAGGGTAAAATTAAGTTTGAGAGGTTAGGACAAAAATAAATGAAAGGAATTTTTCTTTTTTTTGTTTTCCTAATATTTACTAGTTCTTTTGTTGTTGCTCAGATTGTTCGTGATGAATCTTTTGTTCCTGTCTCTTCCACACAGGTCGGATGCCTTGATTATGGTTGTTTTATGGCCTGTACTACTAGCATGCTTGCTTCTTTAAATGACACTATAATTGGGATAAATGTCACTAATATATTTGATGAGCTTAATAGGACTATAGGTCCTAGTTGGACAAATCATAATAGTGCTCCTAGAAGTGAGTTAGTTATGAATGCTATGTTGAATTTTTTAGTGAGGATTCTTTAAATGATGAAGAAATATTTTATTATAGGAGTTTTAATTTTTTTTGTTTTTGCTTTTTCTACAGAAGTTTATGCACAAACTAAGCCTAAGATTATTGTGGAACATATAACTGAACATATTCGTGTTATGGGAGGAGAAACTAAACCAGGCTCTCCATATTTAGTTGTTAATACTCTTAGAGAACCAACAGTTGAAGATATTTTAGATGCTATGGAAAATGGGAAGAAAGTTACTGTTATTATTAGTAATGGTACATGGGCTCATGCAATTAGAGTTTATTCAGTTAATTTAACTTCCTACAACTCCACAAATCAAGACAATGAGACTATTATTTATAATGATGCGGAGATTTTTGACCCTACTACCAATATGTTCTATAATCTTAGCTTTGCTTTTATTCCCCAAAGTAATCAAAGCTTTTTACAATGGTATGGCTGGGAAAGAATTAGAGAAGTTATTACAGCTTCAAAGCATGTAGTTCCTCCAACAGGTCCTACTGAAAATAAAGTACCATTCTTTAGTTATCTGGCTTTTTTATCAGATTATAATAGAAAATATATTGTAGAAGCATCTCTTCTTAGAAATAAATTTTGATATAATTGAGACGATAAACTAAACTTTAATTTTTATTATAGAACCAAAAGCTTTTTAAAGACTTTATCTCTGAGAGACACTAGATGTTACGCCACCGAAATTTACACTTACTTGTTGCTGATTTTATCGACGACAATTAGGTTTTTTCTTTAGCGTACCATCTCATGTGGGTGCGCGATCAATGGTTGCGTATCTTGCAGAGTTGATATTCAATGACGCGCGTACGCAGGAAAAACAAGCAAATCTTTTTCCCATAGGAAAATAAATTTGTGAGTTTAGAAGATACAAAAGTTTTTACAAAAAACTTTTGGATGATCAAAGTGAGAGATAATATCAAACACTTTGACAATACAACAATGTATCTAATTAAAATTCTGATTGAAAAATAATTTCGAATATCAATTTATTGATATTTTTACTATGCTAGTTAACGGATAGCTTGGCTTGAATTGTTATGAAGGACGTGGCAAGCTGCGATAAGCTCTGGGGAAGTGCATGCGACTTTTGATCCGGAGATCTCCGAATATGACAACAGACACTTTTAGTGTATGCCGAGAGGCAAATAAAACGCTGGGAATTGAAACATCTTAGTACCAGCAGGAAAAGAAAGAATTATCGATTCTCTTATTAGTGGCGAACGAAAAGAGATCAGGGCAAACCGAATCTCCTCTGGAAACGGAGGCAGAGATGTGGTGGAGATACATGGCTGCGACACTGAACAAAAGTCTTCTGGAACGAAGCGTCTTAGAGGGTGATAACCCCGTATGTGAAAGTGTTATGTCGTGCTCCAACAGAGTAGGGCTCCTTGGATAAGGAGTCTGAATACCGGTGGATTAACACCGAACCCTAAATATAGATTCAAGTCCGATAGAGAACTTAGTACCGCGAGGGAAAGCTGAAAAGTACCCTTAACCGGGTGTGAAAAGACTTGAAATTGACTAGCGACAGCTGGTTACGGCTTTTAGGAGTCGTAACGTACGTTTTGAAAAACGAGCCAAGGAGTTCGTCTAAGTGGCAAGGTTAGCGAAAGCGAGCCGAAGCGAAAGCGAGTCTGAAAGGGCGTGAGTCACTTGGACGATACCCGAAGCCGGATGATTTACTCGTGACCAGGCCGAAGTTCTCCGAAAGGAGGATGGAGGGCCGAACTGGTGTTATGTGCATGTACTCAAATGAGTTACGAGTAGGGGTGAAAAGCCTATCTAATTCGGCGATGGCTGGTTCCTGTCGAAATATGCCTCAGTATAGTCTCGTGCAGTTATGGTGGCGGGGTAAAGTACGGATATGGTCCGCAGGGTCGAAAGATCACGGGACTCTTTCCAACTCTAAACATGTCATCGGCGTAACAGGGGAATGGGGGCCGGTGCGTAAGGTACCGTTCCGAGACCCGAACAAGGGAGACTGGAGTTAAGGTCCCAAAATGTATGTTAAGTGTATCAAAAGGAGTCTTGATCCTGAGACAGTGGGGATGTAGGCTTAGAAGCAGCCACCATTTAAAGAAAGCGTAATAGCTCACCCATCGAGGCTCGAGGCCCTGAAAATGGACGGGGCTAAACATACTACCGATACTCCAGAGGCGCTCAGTTGAGCGTTCTGGTAGGCAGGCGTCTATGTTGCGTAGAAGTATTTTTGTGAGAAAATATGGAGCGACATGGAATGCAGATCTTGGTGCTAGTAAGATCAGATTGTCCTGAGAACGGACAGCGCCGTAAGAGCAAGGTTTCCTTGGCACTATCGATTAACCAAGGGTTAGTCGGCACCTAAGTCACCCCTTAGCTGGAGGTGGCGAATGGAAATCCGGTTAATATTCCGGAACACGGTGTTCTTTGATATAGGATAACTTGGGGATACGCTGGTACTCGGAAGAGTGCTTAGTGAGCTAAACTGATGGATCGTTATGATACGAAGTCAGTCAAACTTAATAGGGAAAGCAGCAGATTCCTTGAGTCCATGAAAAGACCTATATCGTGTGAGAACACTGGGCCGTACCAAGAATCGACACTGATGCTCTGGCTGAGTAGGCTAAGGCGTGCAAGGGATACGTTGGGTAAGGGAACTCGGCATATTGGCCCTTTAGCTTCGGTATAAGGGGTGTCTATAATTGTCTTTGATATTAGGAGGCAATGGTAGATCTCAGTAACAAGGACTGTCCGACTGTTTATCAAAAACGTAGCTGATTGCTAATCTGAAAAGATGTGTATAATCGGTGAGATCTGCCCAGTGGCGGTGTTTCAAAGCTCGGTTCAACGGGCCTAAGACCCGCTAAACGGCGGGCCTAACTATGAGGCTCTTAAGGTTGAATGGAAAACCAAACTGCCTTACATTTTTTGTAAAAGAAAAATGCTCTAGGCCATCATAGAAAGGAGATAAACACGACGAGAAAGTCAAAATATGCGAGAAAATAAAATAGAGAAAATTTAGCTATATGCTGGAACATCTGAGAATATCAAATTACTAAAATAAAATTTAGTAAAAATATTTGATTGCAGACAATCAGCAGGAAAGACGGCAGGTTTAAAAAAGCTAGTTCTACAATAATTTAATGGATTATTTAGAGACAAGAGATCGAGGATTTCATTCTTGGGATCCAAAGATAGCATATTATTCAATTAGTAGAGCAGGTATTAAAACTGAAACTTCTAATTGCGGAAGCGATATAGAAATAAAAAGATCTCAAAAAGCTAGTATTTCTTTAATTGATAAAGAAATGGAAGATAAAAATAGAAGAATGGCTTTAGCTTTAGGTATTGATTTATCTAGATAATCTGTCGAATCCTCAGAGACTACACGCTAAAAATAATTAAAAATAATTATTAAGATATAGTCCGATCCTTATAGCGATATAAGGTGTTGTTAATTTTATAATAATATATTGGATTAACGACAGTAAAACATTGTTGAGCGTAATGCCTTGTCATCTGAATGGTGACGTGCATGAATGGTTTAACGAGATAGTCACTGTCCCTACCCAATACCTTCTGAACTCACTTACCGGTGAAAATGCCGGTGACGCCTTGTGGGAAGCGGAGACCTTGTGGACCTTTACTGCAACTTGTTGCTGTACTATTATGATAAGTGCATAGAATAAGTAGGAGCGTCGAAGCCAGTTTTTTGGAGCTGGTGGAGCAAAATATGTAATACTACTCATTTGTTGTGCTAGTGCTCACCTCGTAAGAGGGACACCAGCAGGCGGGCAGTTTGGCTGGGGCGGCACCCTGTCGAAAAGATATCGATAGGGCCTAACGACAAGCTCATCCGGGTTGGAAATCTGGAGTTGAGTGCGAAGGCAAAAGCTTGTCTGACTGTACTCCGAACGGCAAGGGATGCAGAGATGAAAGTCGGGCTTAGCGACCCCACGTAGTTTCTTAATAGGACTCGTGTGTGACAGAAAAGGTACCCCAAGGATAACAGGCTTGTCGCGCCCGATAGTCCATATTGACGGCGCGGTTTGGTACATCGCTGTCGGCTCTTCCTATCCTGGTTGTGCATAAGCAACCAAGGGTGTCGGAGTTCACGCATTAAAAGGGATCGTTAGCTGGGTTAAGAACGTAAACATAAACTAACGAATATTCCCGTACCATAGTTCAAATTAAATTTTGAACATTACCGCAACTATCAAAATACGGCGTTGCATTCAAGTGATTGAATGAAAAATAGAATCAGCTCATATCGGTGAAGTCTTTCTCGCATAAGAGAATGATAATCCCGAGGGAAGTTTCACTCACGAAGTGAAACCCCGTAGAGACTTAGATTTTCTTGAAATAGATAGACACTCGTCAAGTGTTGATAAAATCTGGAATTATTCGCTCTGGATTGATGTCCAGGAAAGGCATTATGCCTTAGAATAGTTAAGACGCTGATCGCTTTTCGAAAGAAAAGATGAAGGTATAGTCCATACTAATCGAAGAAATTAAGATTAGAGTATATACGTGAGACAGTTTGTATGATATCTGCAAGGCGCGTTGTTGTTTGAGTGGAACGAGGATTTAGTACGAGAGGAACGATCCTCGGATGCCTCTGGTAAGCGGTTGTTATGAAGCAGGCCGCGTAGCTACGCATTGTTTGGATAAGTGCTGAAAGCATCTAAGCACGAAGCCATCCGCAAGACGAAACAACTAAGGCCGTCATAGAAGATGACGTTGATAGAGTTGGCGTGTAAGCCCTAAGGCAACGAGGGGTTCAGCGTACAACTACTAATAGCCTCAAATAATTGTTTTAGATGATTTAGAATTTTAATAAATAGACTCACAAATGGTAATTGCTTGTTTTTCCTGCGTACGCGCGTCTATGATTTATCATATAAACTTTAAGTTAAGCTTTTGTATTTTTTACAAATATAAAAAATGTTCTAAGATTATTCTTCAATAATTATTTCTTCCCAGATTTTATAAAATAAAATATTGTATAAAATAAAGCAAACAATATTCCAATTGATAGAAATATCGTCGTGAATGTGCCCTGATATTTTCTAGTTAATGCATATGCAACAGAGATTACTCCTGCTACGCCTATAAATCCACCCATGTATTTATTGCTTGACATTATGAATCTTATCCACATCAGGAATAGAGTTATTACTATGCCTGTAATTAATGCAAAAGCTATCTCTTTTAAGCCATATGATGAGCCTGTTCTAATGCTTAAGAAATATAAAAATAATTCTGAAAGAACTATAAAAGATATTCCTATGAATATTGTTAGTTTATCGAAATAAAGTTTTTCATCGTCATCTGAGTCTTCATCTTCATAATCATCTCTTTTTTGTGCCATTAGATGTTTTGATTTCACTATTTTATATATCTTTAGCAGTCTATCTTGTTCTATGATATTTTGAATACTTAAACCAAGCATATAACGCGTATAAAGATGAACCTAAAATACCGAATGATAAATCAACCATTGTATCATCTAGTGGATTTAGAAGAAGATTAAATTTTTCTAAGCCAGTTAAGTCTCTAAGATAAACTCCTTGTAGTCTAAAATTAAATAGCAAATCTAAGATATATTCTCCTATTTCAAAAATTCCTAATAGTCCAGCTATAGATAAAACTGTAAATGTTATCTTCCACTTTAAGGCTAATTTTAATTTGTTAACCATAAAAAAGAAAATTGAACAAAGCATTATTGGTAAAATAAAATGCTGTATTTTGTCATATTGCGGATGTATAAAATATAAATGGCTAAGCATTAACCCAGATACACCTATAACAATAATAAAGAAGTAATGTTTAAAATGAAATCTTACATCGAATAAATAATCTAATATATAGAATGCAATTACTAATCCAATAAATGTTGAATACCTTAAAGTAATTGAAGAAGAATCTTTGAATAAATATATTGCAATTACTAAAAGAAAAGATATTATTCCTACAATAAGACGCTTATGCCTATATGCTTTGCTAATTTCTTCTTTGATTTTTCTTTTTATTCTATCTCTTCTATTTTCTCTTTTTTGAATTTTCATATTTTTTTAATGCGCTAGATAGTTTTAAACGTTGTTAATAAATTAACAGGCTTAAAACTTGTCTTATAACAAGTTTTAAATATAGCTATTTTTGTTGTTTTTTGTGAGTCGGGTAGCTAACTCCGAAGGTGTCTTTCAATAGACAAGAATTTTAATGAATTCTCCTTCGAGGAAGGTCCGGACATCAATTAAAGCGATTGCTTGAAAGGGCAACTATCGCGAGGTAGAGCTCCGCAACAGAAACGACACAGCCAACACCGAACTGTGAACCTTGAGGGAAGTTAAGACGTGTTGGATTTGATGAAACGGGAAATTCGTAAGAATTTCACTTCACAGAAATGTGATGGGCGTCTTCGTTGATGCAACCACTCTAACCGTGGGCTTAGAAAGATGTTAGCGCGCACAGTTCGCATGTTATGATGCGATGTTCGACAGAATCTGGCCTATGCCTGACTCACTTTATTTTACCATTCTAAAATTTCTACTTAAATTTATAATGATTTTATCTTTCTAAATAAGTGGGTGTTGTAGTATTAACTTATGATGATCTTCTAACTACCTACAAAACCCGAACCCATCGAATAAGACACTTAAAAGACTATGCTCATTTTTTTCCGGTAAATGCAAATGAAACTTTAGCAGGTATTGTTGCTGACTTAATGGGAGATGGTAATCTACAAAAAACTCCTGTTTGGAGAATAGACTTTACTTCTAAAGATTTAGAAGAATTAAAAAGATTCGAGAATGAAATGTTAAGAATTTTTAATATTAATGGAAAGATAAGGCCTTGCTCTACTAATAAATATCACACATATAATATAGGATTTAATTGCGCTCCAATTGCCCGTATTTTATATCTTGCAGGTGTTCCTGCTGGACAAAAGGTTTTACAAAAATTTGGTTTACCAAACTGGATAAAGGAAGACAAAAACTATTTTAGAAGGTTTTGTCAAAGATTATTTACTTGTGAAGGAAGTATTAACTATAAGTTGGGAAGAAGTCCTAGAATAGGAATGAATATGTGGAAGTGTGAAGAGCATTTAAACCAAGGTAGAGTTTTCTTCGAAGAGATAGCAGATTTAATGAAAAAATATTTTGATATAGACTCTAAAGTTAGTGTCGGAAGTTCAAAGAATTTAAGAAAAGATGGAATAATCACTAGGCCTGTATACATATTAATACCATCTAAAGCTACTTTAATATTCTATAAAGAAATTGGGTTTGAAGGAGAAAAACAGAATAGACTTTCTAATATTCTGGATACTAAAGTTTAAAACTGCTCTTTTTATTGTGTCCTAGGGGCGGGTAACTCAGTGGGAGAGTACACGACTGAAGCTCGTGCTGTCGGGGGTTCGATTCCCTCTCCGCCCATTTTTTAAAATAATTTTGATTAAACTTACCCTATAACAAATCCTATTATTTGAGAATTTAGAGGTTTAGCAAAAACATAATCACATGGCAGAGCATTACCTTCTGCATTAGCTATTATTGGAATTAGAGATAATTCTTTTTCTTCAATATTTTCTAGATTAATTTCTTGTGATATTGATTGGCCCGGATTTATTTTTAATTCTATTTTTTGAATATCTACATTTTCGAAATTATCTTTAATCTGCAAATTGAAGCCTTCAATTATTTCATTTCCTAAATTTGTGACTTCAAGAAAGTATTCTCCTCCATTTTCATGTATTCCTGCTTCAAATAAGATTCTTTCACAATATGGTGTTGGTGCTAGTTGAGCTATAAATTCAGAGCTTGAATTAAAAACTATAAAACCTAAAGTTACTGTGATTGCAATCAAGATTACTGTAGCAATAATTGGTGAAACTCCTTTTCTCATTTAAAAGCTAACTTTTGGTAATATTTATAAACATCTATTAGTTTTCCCTTTCATGAAGAAAGAGATGGTTGATAAAGAAATTAGACATCATGATAATAGTGCTGGCATTGCTGGTCTTGTGCTTGGAATATTGTCTGTTATGTCAGGGGTTCCTGGTTTGTTGCTTGGATTCATTGGTTTCTGGTTTTCATTACATCAACACAAACATAGTAAAAATAAATGGTCTAAATGGGGAATTGCACTTAATATAATCGGCTTTGTTCTTGCAATAGTATTAACTGTTTATCTTTCTATTTTTGTTCGTAATTCTGTTGCTGATTTGCAAGGTCTTTCAGAGCTGAGCAATTATGGTCAATAAAAATAGAAATGGAGCACTTGAGCTTTCTATAGGAACTATTGTTGTAATTGTTATTGGAATGAGTATGCTAATTTTAGGTTTGGTTCTTGTTAGGACAATATTTTCAGGTTCTACAAATACGGTTGATGATTTAAATGAGCAAGTACAGAGCGAGATACTTAATTTGTTTGGAGACAGTACTGGAAACCTTGTTGTTAAATTGGGATCTGCAGATACTGCTAAGGTAAAACCAGGAGATAGATTTAATGTTGCTATTGGTGCTCAACATCCCGATGGTGCTTCAATAACTAGGGAGAGTTTACTTTATAGAATCAGTTTAGCAGATGACAGTGATGAAAATTGTTTGAGAGTTTTAGGTAATGAAAGAGCTGAAGGTCTTTTTGTTACTAGAGTAAATACATGGAATGAATTTGACAGATATTCTGGTTCAACTGCTTTTGGATTAATTGAAATTGATGTTCCTTCTGGAACAGCTAGATGTACTCAAAAGGTTAATGTTGATATGAGATTAGCAGAAGTTCAAACAGCTAGTGATGGAGATGCGTTTATTTTAGAAGTAGCTAGAGAAGGAATATTGTAATTTTATTAAAAAATTAGTAGAATTTATCTGTTTTGTATTCTAGTCCTTCAAATGTACCTGATAGAACTTGAAGACGACGTTCTACAAATGAGCCTTCGTCCCAATTTCCACGCTCTTCATTATAAATTACTTTTTGTCCCTTAAGACCATTAGTAATTAATCTTGTTTCAAATGGATTAGAGACAGAGATACGCATTTTTATTTCGTTAGTTTTATCTGTAGTTCTTAATTTTATGGAAAGTTCTCCAGTATAACCTGCGATTCTTCCATCAGAAGCAATACTATTTTCAACAACGACTTCTTTTAAGTTTATAACATTAGCTTCCTCAACAAAACCTTCTAAATTAATTTTAAACATTGAATTTTGATTATAAGGGGCGTATTTAAATGTTTCTTTATGTAGTAATTATATAGTTACAATAATATCATATTTTTTACACACAACAGTTTATAAAATAAAATAGCGTTTTTAT
Organism: Nanobdellota archaeon; assembly: GCA_038045705.1. Taxonomy (GTDB): domain Archaea; phylum Nanobdellota; class Nanobdellia; order Pacearchaeales; family GW2011-AR1; genus SICU01. Next base: position 162,338 of record JBBSXO010000001.1, on the reverse strand, counting down.
TATATGCAAAAGAAGGTAGAGTGGTATTTAGATTTTGTAGACTCGTCGTATAAACCTGCTAAGGATGAACTAATTGCTTTGTTTTATTTTGAGCCTGCTTCTGGGATTTCTGTTAATGAAGCAATTGGAAGAATTGCTTCCGAAAGTTCTACAGGGACGTGGACTACTTTGTTTAAGATGCCTCCTAGAATGAAAAAATTAATGGCTCATGCATATCATCATGAAGGAAATATTTTGAAAGTTGCATATCCCTTAGATTTGTGGGAGCCTGGAAACTGTCCTCAACTCCTTAGTGGAATTGGTGGAAATATTTTTGGAATGAAGGCTCTTGATAATTTGCGATTGCTGGATATACAATTTCCTAAAAGTTATCTTAAAAGTTTTCCTGGTCCTAAACATGGAATGCATGGGATAAGAAAAATGATGAATGTTTACAAACGTCCTCTTTTAGGTGCTGTTCCAAAACCTAAAATTGGTTTTTCGGATGTTGAACATGCTGAAATTGGATTTGAGACTTGGATGGGTGGTTTTGATTTTGTAAAAGATGATGAGAACTTGACATCAACTAAATTTAATAATTTTGATAAAAGAGTTAAGCTACTTGCTAAACTTAGAGATAGGGCTGAGAAATTAACTGGAAATATCAAAGATGCCTATATTAATATAACTGCTGAAACTGATGAAATGAAAAGACGCGCTAAACTTCTGCATGATTATGGATTTAAACATGCTATGATTGACGTCGTAGTTACTGGTTACTCTGGCGTTCAGACTTTACGTAATACTCTTGGAGATTATGGAATGGCAATTCATGCTCATAGGGCTATGCATGCTATGTTTGACAAAAACCCCAAACATGGAATGTCGATGTATATGCTTGCTAAATTAATGAGGATGATTGGAGTTGATCAGATACACTCTGGAACTGCTGTTGGGAAACTTGTAGGAACTGCAGAAGAAGTTAGAAATGTGAGTGATACTCTGCGTGAGAAAAAAGTTAGTGAAAAAAAGAATTTAAGATTTGCTCAAGATTGGTTTGGATTAAAGCAAGCATTCCCAGTTACTTCTGGAGGCTTGCATCCTGGTCTTGTTCCCGATTTGATGAAATTATTTGGTGATGAGTGTGTTATGTTGGTCTCTGGAGGCATACATGGACACCCTAGAGGAACTAGAGCAGGCGCAATGGCTACAAGACAGGCTATCGATGCAATTCATGAAGGCGAGACATTGCAAGAACATGCTAAATATAATGTTGAGTTAAGAGAAGCCCTTGAGAAATGGGGAAATCTTAGACCTGTTTGAGGTTTAAAATAATTGTTACTGGCCAGCAATAAGATAGGTTTTTATTATTATTTGAATGGATAGAGTTATGTCTTTGGGTAAAAATATTGCAACTGTAGGACTTGCTGGTATTCTTGGAGGATGTAGTGCTACTATGACTAATGAAGTATTTTCAGTAATTGGTCCAATGGTTGGAGTAGTAATGGTTCAAGAAAGAAATCAGAATGTTGAAGATAAAAAAGATAACGATTCTACTTCTTTTTTAGAGGCTGGTTCGATTTATAGACATCCTTTAGTAAAAGAAGTAAATAATGTTCCTGAACGGATTAGAAATGTTCCAAGTGGTCGCGACAAATCTGAACAAGGTTCAATAGAAGATGATAGCGTTACAGTTGGATCTAGAACTGGTATGTTTTTAAGGTATGGACAAAAACTAAGGCTAATTAGAGAAGATCTTTTATTAAGAGTAGGAGTTGAGTTTGAACTAGGTGGAATGTTATCTGCCAATACTCCTAAAAAAGATTATGCTGAATTGGGAGAATCAGATCAAAACTCTTTTTTAACTTATTATTCCATGCATACAAAAGCTGGACCAAATTGGAATTCATTTTTGATACCTAAATTGTTTGTTGGACTAGAGACAAATATTTCTAACTCTTTCTCTGTTGGTGTAGATTGTAGCATTTGGAGAGAAGATTTAGTTGCTGAAACAGGATATGATAGATATAATAGAGACGATAGAGAAGCTGGTTTTAATCTTGTTGATATGACTGTTTGTTCAATTACAGGCTCATTAAAATATAGGCCGAGTAATGGAAATTATTTATTTCTTGAAGCTGGAATGCAGAATATTCTTGATAAAAATTATCATGATTTAGGCAGAGAGGCAGATATAGAATTTGGTAAAAATCCTTTTACTGTATCTGTTGGAGGACATTTAACGTTCTAATTTCCTCATACTATTAGTTTTTTCCCATATTTTACGTTGCCTCGTGAGTGTTACAAGACTATCTAATTTGATTTCCAAATCATCTGCTTTATTACAAGATTTCACGAGATTATAGGCTACTCTTTGAATACCTAAAGCCATTATATCTAAACTATAGTCTCTTAGAACTCTATTTGCTCTCTGTGAGTCATCATAATCTTTTAAAGGGTCTGAATTATTTTTTGGAGACATAAACATTCATAGATATAATGTATTTAAAATTTTTCCAAAGGATTAAAAGCAAATAGAATGTTTTAGTTATATGATAGATTATAAAAAATACAAATGGTTTTTTACTAAGTCTGGAAAACTTGTTGTTGGAGGAAAGAGTGCTGAAAGCAATGACACTCTTCTTAATGACTTAAAGAATATGAGAAAAGAACTTATTGTGATGCATACTAAACATCCTGGTAGCCCTTTTTGTGTAATTGTTGCTCCTGTAAATGCTGTTTCTAAACAAGATTTACTTGAATGTGCTATTTTTACTGGGTGTTTTTCTAGAGCCTGGAAAGATGGGAAGAAATCAACCATTGTTCACTCTTTCAAATTGTCTCAACTTAGTAAGGATACTGAAATGAAAGAAGGAACTTGGTCTGTGAAAGGACAAGTTAAAAATTTTACAGTTGATTTGAAACTTGCAATTGCTTTGCAAAATGGGGTAGTTAGAGCGGTTCCTGAAGAATCTGTTTCTGATAGCGAAATAATTGTTTTTGTTATTCCTGGAAAAATTGACAAAGCAATTGAGATAAAGTCTAAAGTTAATGAAATTAAAGACTTAAATAAGGAGCAATTGCTTTCTGCTTTGCCTGCTGGAGGCGTTAAGTTTGTAAAATGAAACCTGGAACACTTGTATTTCAAATTGGTAAAAATGGTTTAACTAAAACTGGAATTGAACATTTAGCTAGTGCTTTTAAAACTAGAAGAGTGGTTAAAGTTCAACTATTAAAAAGCGCGATTTCTGATAGATCTAAAATTGAAGAAGTTGCTCAAACTCTTATTAGCGAGCTTCCTGGCAAGTACAATTACAGAGTAATAGGATTTACTATAATTCTTATGAAAAGAAGTACCAAAAATTAATTGGTTTGAATTCAAAAACATTTACTTTTGGGAAGTTTTATAAAGCGTCTTTTTTAGTAGAATTCATGAGTGCTGTTAAAACTATTCAAGCTGGAAAATATAATCATTTGTTAGCTGATGCGTTGAAAGAGTATGAGGAGTTTAAGGCTCCTGAATGGGTTTCTTTTGTCAAAAGTGGAAGAGGTAAACAAAGACCTATTGAAGATGAAAATTTCTGGCATAATAGAACTGCAAGCATTTTAAGACAAATTTATTTACGTGGCACTGTAGGTGTTCAGAGATTAAGATCAAGATATGGAAATCGTAAGGATAGAGGAAAGCAACCTGCAAGATTTGCTAAATCGAGCGGAAAGATTTTAAGAATGATTTTACAGCAAGCTGAATCTGCCCAATTAGTTATAAAATCTGAAGGCAAGGTTAAAGGAAGAATGCTTACTGAAAAAGGTAAGAGTCTCCTTGAGGGAATTAAGTAAAATGACTGAGTATCATAAAAAAATAGTTTTAGGAACATACACTAAAAGAACTAAGTGGGCTCCAGTTTGGGCAGTTGTTCGCAGATTTGGAAAAGGTAAAAGAGTACATCCATCTGCGATGACAAAGATTCGTAGAAGCTGGAGAAGAACTAAATTGAAGATTAAGCCGCGTAGAGCGACTAAGAAACATCTAGGATAAAATATGATCTCTATAAATTCTACACTTTTTGAAATAGTACCTATGGCTGGTTATCAAGTGAAAGATGAAAACCCTAGAACTCTTTCTATAAAAGCATTGAAAGTAATTAGAGACTCTAAACTTTATAAACATAATAGGTATAATAATTTAGACAGTTTTGGAAGTATGGATGCTTTTAATGTGCAGTTTAATGGAATGGATGGAACTTTATTAATTAACGATTTTTCAGGAAATCCCGAGTTAGCAAGACAGGATGTCGAACTATTGCTTAAGAGAAGAAATCTTAGATTAGAAACTCACCCTGATGATTTAATTGAACATGGTAAGCCCTATAACTCTTGGGAATCAATGCCGGAACCTTTGGAGGTAGATAATTAAAATGGCTGAAAAACAAACGAACAAACTTGAAAGAGAATATACAATTCCACTTAGAAGGGAATGGACTAAAGTGCCTTCTTATAAAAGAACTGCTAAGGCTGTAAAGGCAATTAAAGAGTTTATTGCTAAACATATGAAAGTTCACAATAGAGACCTTGACAAAGTTAAGATTGATAGTTACTTGAATAATGAAGTCTGGTATAGAGGTTCTTCTACTCCTCCTGCAAGAGTTACTGTTAAAGCTGTCAAGACTGGAGATGTCGTTCATGTGACTTTTGTTACTGACCCTGAACGTGTTAAGTTTGCTAGAGAAAGACATTCAAGAAGATATATGAAAATAGATAGAAAAGTGACTGCTCCTGAAGTTAAGAAAGAGGAAAAAACTGAAGAACAAAAGAAAGACGAAAGCGAGAAAGAAAAATCTGCTGCAATTACTAATGAAAAAATGGCTGAACAACAGGCGAGGGCACAGAAACATGTTCCAAAAGATCCAATGGCTCACAAGAAAGAACCGAATAATAGAAGAAGAACGATTGCTTCTAATTAGTGTCTGTCCACAAGACATATGTCATGAGGAAGCACACACAGTTAATTCTAATGTGTTATCCGATTAATATTTCCTCTCGATAGATTTAAATAAGATCAAACTTGCGCTTTTTTATGAAATTAGATGTTTTAGTGATAGAAGATGCAAATCCATGTCATATTAAGCAAAAGCTAGACCAAATGCTTGGAGGAGATGTTAGAATAGATGTAATTGATAGTGGTGAGGAGGCTATTAAAAAAGCAAAAGAAAAAGAATATGATTTGGCAGTTATTGATTTTAATATGGGTTGTATGAATGGACTACAAACGGCAAGAGAACTAAAGGTTATAATACCAAAGTTAAAAATGATTGGATACTCAAGTTCTTGGTCACAGTCTAATGCTAGTGAAGCAGGATTAGAATTTTATCATCGAGATCTCTACAATATAGGAATATACATTCAGGAAAAAGTATTGACTAAATAATTTCCTACAAATCTCTGGCTTGAAGAGTTCGTCTGCCATTTGCTTTTGCTCTTTCTGATGCATCTTGTAACATTTTGAGAACTTTTTTGTTTAGAGCATCTGGAACTTCTCCTGCTACACTAAGTTCGGGAACTGCGGACTTAATTTTGCTTTTAATTATTAGGTCTATTTCTTCAGTCATTTTTATTATCCGATTTTGTTGGTTTCATTAGAGGGAAAATAACCGTTTCCCTAATTGGTTTTCCTTCTAAGAATGCAAAAAGTCTTTCAGACACACCGAAACCACACGTCGGAGGCATTCCGTATTTTAAAGCTTCAACAAAGTCATGATCATGTTCTTGAGCCTCTTTGTCTCCTGCATCTTTCATTTTTTGCTGTTCAATAAATCTCTCTTCTTGATCTAGAGGATCATTAAGCTCTGAATAACCATTACCAACTTCACTTCCAGCTAATAATACTTGGAAACGTTCTACTTTTCTTCCATCTTTTGGGTCTCTTTTTGCCAATGGAGAAACTTCTACTGGGTGACCTATCAAAAATGCTGGTCCGCTAATTTTCTTTCTACAAAATTTCCACAATGAGTCTATTAAATTTTGTTTTGACTGGTTTTGCTCTAACACCCCATTCAATTCTTTTAATTTTGATTCCATTTCTTTATTGCTTGCTTTGAAAATATCAATTCCAGTCTCTTTTTTAACTGTGTCTGTATAATCTATCCTTTTCCATTTTTTGTCTAAATCGAAAGTGTGACCTTCTATTGTAAATTTTGTTGTGTTGTAAACTTCTTTTGCAACTTTTTTATACATATTTTCTACTAATTCCATTCCATCTTCATAGTTTGCATATGCCCAATAGAATTCCATTTGAGTATAATCTTGCAAATGTTCTGCGTCCATTCCTTCATTTCTAAACTGACGACCTATCTCAAAAGTTTTCTCAAAACCTGAAACCATCAATTTTTTTTGCCACAACTCTCCCATTGAAATTCTTAGGTATACATCCATATTAAGAGCATTGTGATGTGTCTTGAAAGGTGTAGCTGCTGCGCCTCCAGCTGAAGTCTCTAATACTGGTGTTTCAACTTCAATAAATCCTCTTTCGACTAAACAGTTTCTTACTGTGTTCCAGAACTTAGATTTTCTTAGAAAGATATTTTTTATTTCTTTATCCATTAAGATATCAAGATATCTTTTTCGTAAACGTTCTTCATCACTTTTCAGTCCATGCCATTTTTCAGGAAGTGGTAAAATTGATTTTGTCAAGAGAGTAATGTTTTTTGCCAAAACAGACAATTCTCCTCTATCTGTTCTTATTATTGTTCCTTCTACGCCTACAAAATCTCCCGTATCAATTAATTTAGAGAATAGTTCTCTTATTTTTTCAGGCGTTTCATCTTTCTGTATGTTTATCTGTATCTTTGTAGAATCATCTTGTATAACTACAAAAGCAATTTTACCAAAATCTCGGATACTCATGATTCTTCCAGAAACTTTAACTTTTTGAGAGGATTTAGCACCTGCTTTAAGAGATTTATTTTTATCAATTAGTTCTTGAGCCAGATGAGTTCTCTCAAATTTATTGGGATAAGGATTTATCCCATTTGCTTTTAATGCATGCAGTTTTTTTAGACGTTCTTGAATGATTAGTTCTTCTCGACCCATAAATAGGCTTGTTTATCATGATTTATATGCGTTTTGATGCCATGAAATCTTTCTCAGAAAAATTTAAATAGTATTTATATGAATTTGAAATATGGTGAAAGAATTCGAAGAAGACGACTTTGAAGAAGACGAGGAAGAGGAAGAAGAAGAGGATGAGGAAAAAATCTAATTAGTTTTAGAAGTCCATTATCTTGAAATCTTTGAAGCCTTGAAATTTTTCTTCTTTTTCTTCAGTGCTTCTAATCATTGTGTGTTGAGGTCCTGTCTTACAGGTAAGAATCATTGCGTTTACTTCATTCATGTTACCTTCTATAAACATTTCAATTATTCCGTCTCCTTTGTTTCTGATAAATCCTTTTATACCTAACTTTTCAGCGTTTTCTTTTATGAATCTGTTAAAGAAAACTGGTTGTACTGAGCCTTGAATAGTTATCCTTACACTCTTTTTCATGATTTTATCCGGTTTTATTAGTTAATAACTATTGTGCTGTTTTACCAATTAACTTCTCAACACCTTCCTCTTTAGGAACTTGTGAGAAACTTTCATCAACTAGTCTTATATGGGGAACGTTATTCCAATCTAGACCAAATAGTTTTGTTGCCTGTTTATCCATATCTAAAGGTTTTCCAGTGATCAAAAAACCTTTTTCACCAGCATCTATTATTGCTAGATCTGGCATTTTACACTTTAATATATCATGAATCTGATATTTTGTTGGATGTTCTCTTAATTTTTTCTTCATATTTGAAAAGAATCCTCTATATTTGTAACCTGGAAAAGCACCTAACATTGTGTCTAAGGATGCAGAAAAAACAAGATCTGGATGTTGTCTTGCAGGGGTTGCAGTGATTATAAAGCTGTTTAATAATAGGTCTGGATAATGTATTGATTTAAATCTCAAGAACTCTGGATTCTGAACCTCAACTGAAGAAGACTCATTTAAGTCTATAAGACCTATGCTGTATTTTTCAGCCAGTCTAGTAAATCCTCCTTCATCAAATAGATCTCTTGTTTCTGCACCATCACATCCTTCTGCCAGGATTATATCCGAACCAGGATTCTTATTAGTTACACAAAATTGGATTAATGGTTCTAAAAATTCTATTTTTGTTGAATTTTCAGGATGGCCTGGGATAAGATGGATTTTTATTATAATATTTTTATGCTTTTTCAATTCATCAGATAATTTTATTAGATTTAGGACCTTTGGAATTGTTTCACCATAAGACTTTAATCTGACTGCTAGACCCTTAACCATGCTAGAATCTTTTGACAAGACTTTTTAATCATTATTGTGTTTTGATGTAGTTATTAATTAGATTAATTTATCTTAACTTCCTTATTTGGCACCGAATCTTTTCTAAAATAATTTTTTATTTTACCATAAATAACACCAATTAACATTCCGGTTAATACGCTGACAATTAATGAGAGAAAATAACCAATAATAATTCCAGTAATTAACTCTGAATGGCTTGTCGCGCCTAATCCAACCCCAAAACCAAAAATTAGAGCTACATATTGAGTCAATGACAAAACTAGCACTATTGGAGATAAGAGATTAATAATAGTTTGATCTATTTTGAACAGTATATTGTTAAAATTAACAAAGAACATTAATGATAAGCTGACTATTGAAATATAGAAGGCTATTATCCCACCCCTATACCCATAAGAATTTCTATTAAGTTTCACTTTAGTAAATATTTAATCTTACTTAAGTATTTTACTCTATGCTAGTTGCAATACTAAATTCCTCTTCTATCTAATTCGTTGTTAACAATTGCTATTGTATGTGATGCAAAATATTCTTTATTTCCGATCGAAACTGGAGTTGCTAACTTTTTTAGCCTCTTATATTCCTTATCTGGTAATCCGCGATGGTCTCCTAGAATAAAAACAGGATTAGGCCTTATATCTACTGTTCTAATGTCTTCTCCATCAGGATCAAGTACATAGAGTTCTTGACCATTATCTTTGATTTCATTAACTAATTCCATAAAATTCTTTTTCTCAATCCAATAACCTGGAAATACTTCGTTTTTCATACCTTGCTTATACTTGTAAAGCATTTTCTTGATAGTGTCTTGAACATTCTTTTTACTAAGATATATTTTGTCTACGCCTGTCACACCTACTGTAACTGGTTTTAATTCAAGATGTTTAACTGGATCAGGAGGTCCTGCAAAAACTAGATGTAGCGTTACATCTGTTCTCATTTTATGACTAAGAAAGAAAGCAGCTATTACTGAATGAATTGCTATATCTAGTCTTCCAGACTTCATTAGATCTTCTTTTATCTGATGTCCTGCTGTTGGAGCTGTTCTTGAATAGTAGATGAATCCTCTCATGATTGGAGAATGAAATGATGTGTTTTATAGTTTTACCACCAAATACTATTTAGAATGATAACTTAAATAAATCGAAAGATTTAAATAGTTACTTTGTAGTAGTTATAACATGGTAGAATATGCTATATTTAGAAGAGAAGATTGGGGAGTTAACTGGGAAGATGGAAGTATGACAGGACCATTTTTCGGAGTAAGTTTAGAGAAAAGAGATGAAAATAAGTCTCTAAAAGAGTCATATACAAGAAATTTACATTCTGGGCAGAGTCCTAAATTATTAATAGATACTTTGTTTGATAGAAATTACCAGCACTCAAATTTGACATTTAATGGGTTTTCTCCTGAAGAAGAGACTACAGTAAGGCAAGAAATTACAAGACGTTTGACTCAAAAATAGTTAGAATGCTCTTAGAATAGATTTTAAATAAAGTTATTTTTATTCTATAATGGATATTCAGGCACTTATTAGCATATTATTGGTAGACTTTCCTGTTTTGACTACACTCTTATCTACTCTTATATTTGGTGAGGAAGTTGTTGTTATTTTAGGATTTGTTTCTGGGCTTGGAATGTTGTCTTTATGGATTTTGTTTGTTTTTGGTTTTATTGGTACTTTCTTGTCTGATTTATTGTGGTTTGTTGTTGGAAAGACCGCATTTCGAGAGAAAAAGATTCATGGAAAAATGCATACAAAATACCATAGATTTATGCATCATGTCAATAAAATTGCTTCCAACAATATGTTTTTTGCCTTATTTATTACGAGATTCTTTTATTTCTTTAGATTGTTTGCTATTGTACATCTTAGCAGACTTGGAATGCCTTATCGAAAGTTTATGATCTATGAGATTCCAATAATTATTATTTGGCTCATAATTTTTGTAGCGATTGGTTGGTTCTTTGGAAATACTGCTTTACAATATTTAGATATTTTTGGGAATATGCAAAAAGTTATTGGGGTTATTATTCTAATTTTATTAGTTTTCTTATTAATCAAGTCTGTTGTGCGTAAAGCTTGGGAAAAGAATGCTTAATGTACTCTCAAAAGATAGAATCGAAAGATTTAAATAGTTACTTTATAGTAGTTATATTATGAGACAATATGTAGTTGTTAGAAAAGAAAATAATGGATTTGATTTAGAAGGTAATAGAGTATTACCTTTCTTTGGAGCAAGTTTAGAACAAAGATCTGATAGAGGTACAGTTTTGTCAAACCCCCATTTTAGGACATTACATCCAGGACAAAATATTGAGTTGCTTGCACAGTATTTGACTGAAAGAGGTTATACAAATGCATCATTCGAATATAGAGATATATCAACTGATGAACAGAATAGATTACAGAATGCTCTTAATGGAAAAAACTGAACAACTAAAGTTACCATTCTTTGTGGTCTTACTCAGGAACATATTTCTTGATTCTCTCTAGTCTTCTAAATTCACTTACTTAAATTTCTAACCGCCAGCCTTATATGATCTAAACATAAAGATTAAATCAAGATAGTCATTCAAAATAAGTTTTTTATTCTAATTCAGCACAAACTCTGCTTTAGCTATTAGATCTTTAGAATTTATATAACTGTAACAGCCTATGAATTTATTTTCTGAGTAAACTACTATTTTATCACCTGATTTGATTTTATCATCTGCTGGTTCAGATAAAAATGATTTAAATATTGGAGAGCCAGTGTATAATTTTTTTACAACATCTTTTCTTACTTTTATAACTGGAAGGATTGTTGATATTATTTCTCCTGAAATTATAACATTTTTTAGTGGTTCTCCATCTCCTTTTTTGTATTCCTGAATTATTTTTTCTAATTCATACATATTTATTGAATTTTCTTCAGAGAATGTTCCTGCTTGTATTCTTCTTAATTCGAGCATATGAGCTCCACCTATTTTATCACCGAGATCACTGCACAATTTTCTTATGTAAGTTCCTGCCTGAACTTGAGTGCTAAATAAAAAGTCTTTATCTTTTTTTTCCAATATATCAAATGTTTTTACTTCTCTTTCTCTGACTGCACGTTTTACACTTGATCTTACTGGAGGAAGCTGGTTTATTTTACCTAAAAATTTTGTTGCTTCTTTTTGCAAGTCTTCTTTAGATATTTCCTTATGCACTCTTATTATCCCTACATAAGTTTTATCTTTGTGCATCAGATATTCATTCAATCTGCATGCTCTGTTTAAGGCTACTGGCAAGACCCCTGATACTTGTGGATCTAGTGTTCCTAAGTGAGATGTTTTTTTTAGTCCTAAAGACTTTTTTATATATTGAGAAACTGTAAAACTGGTAGGTCCTGCTGGTTTATCAATATTTATAATTCCAAATTCTAAAAGTTCCTTGATTGATTTTTCAATTTTCATTTTTTCTAAATCTATCATAAACTTATCAAATATGGTGTATTTATAAAGAGGTTTATGTTTGTTATAGAAACAAAAAGGCAAAAGAATTTTTTACTAGATAAATTGTTCAGCTTCAACTGTAGTTGAAGTTATACATGTGTTTTTAAAGATCAATTTACACCGTATAAGCATGGATAAGATAATAGCAATGTTTCTTGGATCAATGTTAGTTGTAAGTATGTTCTTAGTTTCAGCTAATACTTTGTCTGATGATATTCTTACTTCAAGCGATCTTGAATCAATTACTGCCGACATATCTGCTAGTGATTTAATTACAGCTGAAGAAAGTGTAGAAGCTACAAATGGTGCTGTTGTAATGATTACTGAAGGCAATGGGTGGGGAGTAGTTGACAATGAAAAAGCAGCGTTTACTAAATTAAGAGCAGTTACAAAACAAGATCCGAACACGGATTCATTATCTACATCAAGAGGTTACTTCTTAATCGGAAAAGTAAAATTAATGATTCAATCTTCTGAAGAGACAGAATCAACTAAGACTTATAATTTAAGATCTGAAAATGATGCCATTACAGGAACTTTAATACTAAAACTCCAAGATGCTACTAATTACAATGAAGGAAAGTTTGGAGTCTATAAAGGGGACTTAGTACTTTCTGCAAAAGATAGCACATTCAAGGCTACTGTTACAATGGCTCTTTCACAGCACAACGTTGCAAATCAAAAAATCAAGGATTTCAAAGATAAAGTCGCATATTCCTATTCAGGTTACTTAGAACTTAGTGATCTTACCTTGAAATTCCAAAGTACTCCAAATTCTAAACCATCAAGACTAGAGTTTAATGTGTATGGGGCAGATGAAGAAAAAGGAACATTAATACTAGAAAGTGGAGATGATAAAAACTACCGTGGAAGATTAAAATATATTGATACTGATGGAGAAACTGTTGTTGCATCTCTAAAGACAGATCTTAGCCATTCAGACAATGAAATGTCTGGTAAACTTTTCGCTGAATATGAAAACGGAGAAACTAAAGAAGGTAAAATAACAATATTTCAAGAAAAGGTTTACACAACAAATCCAGATAAGAAATCTACTGAGCCTGTCTTCAAAGATAAGGCCTTTGATGCTGATGTAAAATCTAAAGCAGGGGTTTTTGCTAATGTGGATCCTAGTGTGAATGAAAAGCAAAATGTTGCTAGTTCTGAGAATGAAAAGGGATTCTGGAAAAAATTCTTTGGTTTGTTTGGTAAAGAAGAATAAAGATATATTTCAAATATTGATACTAGAACTTAAAAATGAGTTATTATTTAGAGTATAATGTCTAATAAATCTAAGGGGTCTAGAGCGGAACGTGAACTTCTTGATATTTTTACTGAACAAACTTGGAAAGCAGCGCGTGTTGCTGGGTCTGGTGTAAACGAAAATACTTTCTGTGATTTAATAGCTGGAAAAGCTGGAAAGGCTTATGCAATTGAAGCAAAGTCAAGTAAAAGTCCTAGAATTTATATTACTAGACAACAGATTAGTGATTTTATGATGTTTTGTGAGGTGATGGGTTTTATCCCTGTTGTTGCTGTGCGTTTTAATAGGGAAGGATGGATATTCTTGGAACCTAAACAACTAGAAGATTCTGGAGCTAACTGGGTGGTTAACTTGAAGAACGCTAAAGTTATAGGAAAAAGATTTGGACAATTCTTTGAAGAAAATTCTATGAGAGAGATTATTTAAGATTCTTAGAAATATATTCGTAAGCTGAATAGGCTGCAGTGCAACCTTCGGCTACTCCCGTGATTAATTGTTTGAATGGTTTGTCTGCTACATCGCCTGCAGCAAATACTCCGCCCATACTTGTTTCAGAAGTTTTATGATCTATTTCTATCTCTCCCTTTGTGTTTGTTTTCACTCCTAAAGATTTAGCTAAATCTGATAATATTATATGTCCTATTGCTACAAAAACTCCTTGCAATTCAAGCTCAGTGCTACCTTTGTATGGTTTATCTAAAACTACTTTTTCAACAAATTGCTTCCCTTTTACTTCAATTATATTTGTGTTGTTAATTATTTCTATCTTCTTGTTCTTCATTATCCTTTCATAATTTATTGGCTCTGGTCTTATTTTTTCTCCTCTGTAAATTATGTAAACTTTCTTTGCATGTTCGGCTAGTACCATTGCATCTTTTGCCGCAGAGTCTGAACCGCCTACTACACAAACTATTTTATTTTTAAATAATGGTGAGTCGCATAAAGCGCAGTAGGCTATACCCTTATTTTCATATTCTTTAGAACCTGGAACTTCAAGCTTTTTCCACTTTGTACCTGTTGCAAATAAAATTGTTTTTCCATAATAAATTGATTCAGATGTCTTTATTTTGAAGATATTTTCTTGTTTTTCTACGGTTTCTACTTTTTCTTCTTTTAATGTGACTTGATCATAAGACTGTGCATGTTCCCTTATTTTATCAGCTATTTCTGTCCCGGTTAAACGAATAAAACCAGGGTAGTTTTCAACAATATTTGTTGTAGTTATAACGCCTCCTAGTGGAAGCTCTGTTCCATGAGAAGCTCCCAGACATAGAGTTTTTAGTCCTAGACGTGCACCATACATTGCAGCCGCTAGACCTGCTCCACCAGCACCAATTATAATAAAATCATACTCTGAACTTTCTTTTTTTGTCATTTCTTTTTTTAATTGATAAGATCAAAAAATCGATGCGATTGGTGCTCGATTTTTAGATGATCGAAGTTTTGAACACACCTTAAAGGGCGTGGTTTATGTGAGAAACTATCGACATTATATAAATTATAGGTTTTGTTGAAGGTTTTTGCATGTGTTAATTCTGATTATATGATACATAAATTCATTTTTGATACTTGATTGATGTAAAAGTTTATATACTATTTATATAACCTGTTATAATGGAAAAGAAAGCAAAAATGATAGTTCCTATTGCTTTGCCAAGTGGACTTGCTGAAGAAATAGATATTCTTGTAAGAGAAGGTGAATTTGTAAGTAGAAATGAAGCATTGAAATTTGGGGCAAGACTTGTAGTTATGATGATGAGGAGAGTTCACAAAAGAGCTGAAGATTATGCTTATGAAGAAATAGTTTCAGGTATAAGAAGGGGTAAAAAGGCTAATGTATCTTGATACAGATATAATATTAGCTTTAATAAAAGAGGAAGACTGGCTTAAGCAAATAGTTTCTCGATTGAATTTGAAAGGTGCTAAAACTTCTACTTTTACAGTGATTGAGTCAAGAATAGTTCTAGAAAGAGAATATTCTAGAAATGATGCAAATGAAGCACTAAAAAAAATAAATAACTTGAAGATTGAAATTCTTTCAGTTGATAGAAAAATAATTGAAAAAAGTCAAGAACTAATTGATAAGTATAATAAATTAGGTATTTTTGATTCTATTCATGTAGCTTGTGCAGTTGTGTATAATGAATCACTTATTAGTACAGATAATGCGTTTGATGAAATAAAAGAAATTAAGTTAATTAATCCTAGATTAATTGATTAATATTTATTTTAGAATTATTTTACAAATCTTAAGCTTTAATTATTTTAATTTTTGGTGCGGAAATGCCTCAATTATCTATATAAATTATAGGGTTTGTTCTGCTTTTCTTACTAAATCCTTAGCTACCTGCAGAGTTATTGATCTATCAGTTCCTAACAAACTTCCGTAATCTCTTCTATCTTCTGTTTTAAGCTCTAGACTATTATGAAAATATACAGCACTTTGAGGGTGTAGTAAGGGCATATTTCTAAGAATTTTGAGCATTCCTGGTCCACACTTAACGTTATTGTTTCCATAAGAATTTCTGAGAATATCAAATACTTCTAAACATTGTTCTGAAGATCTAAATTGCAAAACATCTCCTAACAGATATAGGTGATCTGTATCCTTTTGTTGTTCTAGGGGTGATCCTCTTCGAAAAATAAGAGGATTTACACCCTGATCAGTCATTCTTTCTTTAACCTTAGTTAATGCGTACAATACTGTAGTATGATCTCTGCCTCCTAGTACTCTACCTATATCTTCTAAAGATAATGCAGAACATGCCCTAATAGCAAACATAGCTATTTGACGAGGAGTTGATACTCTCTGCCTCCTTCCTTCACCTTTTATTTCATCAGGAGTGACACCTGGAAAAATATTGCATACGCCCTCAATAATTTCTTCTACATTCCCATTGGATGTTTGTATGATATGATATAATCTCCTAAACTCTTGTGGCAACCGTTCTAAAGTTGTTGAAGAAATATCTACTGAACCCATGGTCAAGGTGAAAGTTTCTAATTTTTAAACATAATGGTACTAAAATTATTTCAGTTTTAAAGCCAGCTTAATTGCTTTTTCATCAAAGCCTATTATGATTGTTCCATTAATATCCAATACTGGAACTCCTTGTTGTCCTGACTTTTTTATCATTTCTTTTGCTGCTTTTTGGTTTTCTCCTACATCAATATCATTAAACTTGATTTTATTTTCTTTTAAAAATTCACGAGTTCTATGACACCATGGACAAGAGCTTGTTCCGTAAAGAATTATTGTCATTATTGTAATTTGAGTTAAAATTATATAAACTTATGTCTATTTTGTGTGCTATGAAGAATATTAAAACTTGGGTCTTTGTATTAATTATCGTATTGATTTCTAGTATTTTATTATTTGTTTTAAACAGAGATAATATTAACAAAGTCTGTATTGAGGATAATTGTTTTGTTGTTGAGGTTGTTGACACCCCTCAGGATATGAGTAGAGGTTTAATGTTTAGAGAACAACTTGATGAAAATAAAGGTATGTTTTTTGTTTTTGAAAGAGAAGGAAATTATCCTTTTTGGATGAAAAACACACTTATTCCTCTTGATATAATATGGATTTCTGAGTCTGGAATTATTGTGGATATTAAAGAAGCATTCCCATGTGAATCTGATCCTTGCCCTAGTATAAATCATATAGGTGTTACTAAATATGTTCTCGAGATAAATAAAGGTTTAAGTTCTAAATTAGGTATTAATGTTGGTGAAAAAGTAAATTCTTCCATAATTGGAGATGTATGAACAAAAAAGCATCTCTCATTTTTGCTTCGATGATAACTTTGCTTATTGCAGGAAATTATATTTTCTTTGCTGACAATGGAATAATACGTGAAAAAGTTGAGATTGTTCGAGTTTTAGATGGAGATACTGTTGAACTTTCAGATGGCAGGAGAATAAGACTCCTCAATATAAACACTCCTGAAAAAGGATTATCTTATTCTGAACTAGGCAAGGAATTTCTTTCTGGATTTACAGAAGTTGAACTTGAAAGTGCTGGTATGGATAAATATGATAGGATTCTTGGAAGATTATACTATGAAGACATTTACTTGAATCTTGAACTTGTAAAATATGGGATGGCTCATAGTTATCTTGTTTCAGATTCTGAGGAAAATTTATTTGAAAAATCTGAAGAATATGCCCGCGAAAATGAATTAAATATATGGAAAAGATCTGAATTTTATGAATGCTTAGAAGTAGAAATAAATAAATATGAAGAGTATATTCATATTATAGACTCTTGTGATTCTAATGTCACATTGTGGACTATAAAAGATGAAAGCACTAAAAGCTATAAATTCAAAGCTGATTTTGAAGAAGAAATCATATTGTATTCTGCAAAGGGGACAGATGATGGAGAAAAATTATATTGGGGTAGGGAAAACATCTGGAACGATGATCATGATGAAATATTTATTCGTGATTCTGATGGTCTTCTTGTTTATTATTACGCTTACTGATAATGTCATTGCATTACGCTTAAATGAAATTGAGGCTAACCCTGAAGGTGATGATTCTGGTTTTGAATGGGTTGAACTTTATTCTTTAGATGCTGTTTCAATCGATGGATATATTCTAGATCATGAAGGAAGGGGAGCTCCGTTAAATTTAAGCGGTAGCTTTCAAGGGTTTTTTATAATAAACTTACAAACACAATGGTTAAGAAACTTAAATGAAACAGTTTACTTAAAATTTAACGAAGAAGTTATTGATTCTGTTGGTTCATTTAATGATAATAAAGTAGAAAAAACTTACGGCTTATGTGATGGCGAATGGAAGTTTACTAGTTCTACAAAGAATGAAGAAAATTATTGCGACTCTGGAAATACGCAGACGACTACTAATAATAGTCAAAATCAACAAAATTCAAATTCTGAAGATGAACAAGAAGAAACTAATGAATCTTTAGATAACAAAGTAATTGATGTTGTTAATCTGACTAAAAAATTGTCTGAAGATATTCCAGATAAAAAAAGTAAAATATCACTTAATGAGAATAATGAGCTAAAATCTGAAATTACTAAAACATATAAAACAAGAATCAATGTAATCTATTTTTTTATTGGTTTTTGTGTTTTATTAGTTGTATTAATTGCTTTTAAGAAATTATAATTAACATAAATTTACAGTGAATATTTCTGGAATACATCTATTAATTGCTACTGCTAACTGGCTTTGGTCTTCTACCCGACCTCTTGCTTGTAAATAAATCTTTTTCTTGCCTTCTTGATCTAGAAGTGTGCAAGAACCACATGATTGTCCGCAAGAAAATGATTGTCCTTCAAAATTCAAATCAATATAATTTATTTCTTCATCTAAACCTATATCTAAATTTACTTCTATTTTACCATCTTGATTTACACAAGCATTTAGTACTTTTGATTTTTGAGAGATACATTCTACCGTTGGAGACAATTTGTTTTCCAAATCACTAGATAAATCAGCTAAATAAGCCCAGATTAAAAAAAGTGATACTACACTAAGAGCAGAGAGTATTGTTACTTGAATGATTGAGGAAAACCCTCTTTTATTTATAACTGGCATGCCGTAACCCCTGCTTCTGCTGTGTTTATTGTTTCTATCACTTGATTGTCAAAGGTTATTTCTACTAATGGACTTCGAGTGTTTTGTTCTATATAGAACCTTAAAGGTCTCTCTGGTGTAAAAGTTTCTCCTGATAAAGTTTCATCGTTAACGCCTTGTGAGTCTGTAAATAATAAGTTGATGTTACATATATTTCCTACACAAAGAGAGCCAGATAAACCTTTATCTGGAATACATGCATCTTCAAGTATATTATTTGTTTTTACATCAATTCTTTGAGAAGATTGATAAACTTCTATCGACTGAACTTTTTTATTGCAAATTGTTCTTTCAGATATTTGATTTCCAGTTATTGTTGTATCTTTTGGTTTATTTTTTTCAAATAATTCTGTTAAAAGAGCTATATTATAGACACCATAGTTATCAGTGATTAATGATCTCATGACTCCCATTGGTATTGACCTAAAATGTTCTCCATCTGAACACTCTTGAGTACAGGCATCTACTGGTCCTTTAAATCCAGTACAAATTTTTTGACAATTCTTTGAACCTTGAGGTATTTTTGCCCCATTATATTCTTCTGCTAAGTTTCCCAATGCATGACCAAGCTCATGTATCAGCACAGAGTTTTCATGATCTCCCTTATTTAGGCTTATTATTTTGCCATATGCTGAACTTCTTATTTGAGGAGAATCTTCCTTTAAGATTATAACATAATCATGTTCACATTGTTTTGCCAAGTCAAGAACTTGATCCGTATAACATAATAAAGCTATATCTTTGTAATAATCGCATTGTGCTTCTTCTTCTAAGACATTTATGTTAAAATAACTCCTATATGTTTTGTAAGGTTCTACTGTAAACAAATATTCTGTATAGTATCTTGCATCTTCTTCAGAAGAAATAAACAACAGATCAATTCTATCTTGTCCATTATACTCTATTTTTTTACATTGTTCATCGCTTTTTTCTGTTGGAGCTAGTGATGATTCTTGTTGAATGTTAAGATAACTAAAAACCAAGATTACTGCTAAAATTGGAATTGATGTGAATAAAAAGGCTTTTGATTCCATATCTTAGTTAGAATATGTGTGCTTAAATAAATTGTGTCGGAAGATTTAAAATGACTCTTCTTTTTTGTTATATATGGCTACTTTAAAGGCTAAGTTCATTATTGAAATTCTTGGAAGACCTGTTGAACACCTTGAGAAATCTCTTTCTGATTTAATAGAAAAACTAGGAACTGAAAAGGGAGTGTCTTTGCTTCATAAAGAGATAAATAAGGCTAAAAAAGTAGAGAAAACTGATAATTTGTGGACTGCTTTTGCAGATATTGACTTAAGTTTTGAAAGCCTGCCTTTATTTTTAAACATCGTCATGACTTACTTACCTGCTCATGTAGAAATTTATGAGCCAGATATGTTTAAAATGAATGCTTTTGAAACAAACGAATTTGCAAATTTTGTTGTGTCTAGATTGCATAATTATGATGCTTTGGCAAAAAGAATGATGGGTGAAAGGGAAATACTAATAAGTAAGCTTGAATATATACGTAAGGGTGGAGATCCTAAAGTAGTCTTTGCCACTCCTGAACAACCTAGTCAACCTGTTTCAAATCAAGAATCTAATAAAGAGAAGCCAAAGAAAGATAAGAAGAAAAAATCTAAATAGGTTTTTTTAAAACTGAGTTAATTGCTAAATTTTTAGGCCTTGGCAGACTTGTTTTTTTATATTTGAAATAAATTATTATTAATATAATTAAGACTATTATTATTAGACCATATAATATCCAATTACGGGATGATTCTTCTTGTAATTTACATTCACCTACACAACATGAACCATCTAAAGCTTGGTTTAGTTGACCAGAACACATTTCTAGGGCTGAACAAAATTTTCCACCTAGTTCAGAACAATAGTATTCTGGATTTGAACTATTTGTAACTTGACTTTCGTTTTCAGTAAAAGATATCTCAAAAGTAATGTTCTCAATTATTTCACTACCTATTGCTACGAATATTTTTTCTAATATTGGATTGTTTAGTTTTTTTAGGCTTACTGATATGTTTGCTGAGGCATTAGACTCCAAGAATATTGTTTCCTTATCTAATGAGAATATTTCTTGATTATAATTAAAATATATATTATCTACTCTTTCTTGACCATTGTTTGTTAATAATATTCTGTAAGTTTTTTGAGTATTTAATTTTAAAGTTTCCCTAAATATCTTTGGATAAACACTTATTGAAGTTTCTTGAGATTCATTTGATAATTGAGAATTTAGAATTTGAGTTGGAACTGTATATTTACCAATTGTTATTAAATAAACTCCTGAAGATTTTGATATTATAGGAAACTGAATATTATTGATACCAGGATTTATTGCTATTGCTCTTTCTTCAGGAAAATTAACATTTATTGTTGTTTGCTGATCTAGATTAGATCTTACTACTAAAAAAAAGTCTTGATTTGTTACAACAAAACCGGGATTTACTGAATAATCTGTTAAATTGCCTGAAACTTGAAATGTTTGATTAAAGTTTACTGCTTGATTTTGACCATTAACTGTTGTTGAAATATCATTTATGAACAAAGTATAATTATTTAGATTTGTTGGAACTTGAGCATAAAGATAATACTTATCTAAAATTCTTTTTACATCGTAATCAACTGCTATTGAAACATGGGCTCTTTTGAAGACTATATCGTTTCTTTCAATTGGTTGGAGAATATTTCCTTGAATTTCTATAATCATTGTTTCTCCTGGTTGATAAGATTGAAGCATTGTTGTACTAATAGATGAAGCAAAAGGAATTAAAGCTATAATAAAAATCAAAAATAATTTTTTCATGTTACTTACTCATTTCTTTGAGTTTTGCCATTGTTTCTTCCATTTCTTTATCTTTGTTCACTGGGGGTCTTCTTACTGGAGGAGATGTTGAAGGAATTATTCTTGGCTGTGCCCTTGGATAAGGAACTGATCCTCTGAATGGGGGAAATGGTGGTTTTGTTCCAGGGGGGATTCCTCTTCCTGTAGGTGATGGAGGAGATTTATTTCTTGACTTAAATAACATCATTTTTAGCTTGTTTCTCATTAATATTCCAGCTATAATTAAAATGATTAAGATTACTAAAATTGTTATCCAGACACCTATATTACTATCTGATCCTGAACTTACCGTCTTACAACAAACGTTTCCTGAATCTGAACATGTTGCTGAAACTTGCTCTTCGTTCTCATTACAAGATGGATAACATCCACCACCTGAAGAAACACAGGCATCTGATTGAGAGATAGGTGAACAAGAACCTAGACAACAAGAACCATCTGAAGACTGGACTGTTGTTCCAGAACAAGATTCGGCTGATGAACAAATAAATCCAGATTGTTCGGAGCATGATTGTACTGTTTGAGATTCAGAACAACAAACTCTTGTTCCAGGGCATTGATAGTTTTCTAAAACATCTCCTTCTAAATCACTACATGTGAATACCGAAGTACAAGAAAAGCCTGCTGATTCGCAAGTTTGTGCTGAACCTGATCCTCCAGAACTGCCAGAGCCTGAAATAGTTCTTGGCCATCCAGCATAAAGCAAGAATCCTGTATCTCTTATATTGTTATTATTCCAACAACCTTCCGGAGTTGTTATGCTTTCAAAATAAGTTTTAGAATTAGATTCTTCTATTGAGTTTGTTCCTTGTAATGATAGAATTGCTAAAGCAGAATCATAATATCTATTGTAAGGTGTGTTCGGAGCTTGCCAGAATTTTCCTTCCTGTTGTTCCTGAACTAATTCAGAATATTGATCTTGACCGTCTGTTAAAATATGTAAGAAACTACTAGAAAGAAATCTTTTGTTAGATTCAGATAATGCAGATAAATAAGGCAAATACTCATTTATTGAATTTCCAGTTTTGTCTAGAACTAGAGCAGCCCATAAAGTGCCTTCATAATCACAAGATACTGAGGAAGAAGATAAACACTTTGAGTTTATTTTTTCAGTTGTTGTTCCTAATGCTGATGTTGAATGAGCAACAGGAGAGACGAAGATAGTTGATGAGCCCGTTCTTTGATATAATGTTGATGTTGTAAAGTCTTTGTCACATGAAATTGTATAATTGTAATCTATGCATGTATTACTTACTCTGAGCCAGAAACCTCCTGTGGCTATTGAGAGACAAGACCCTGGACTTCCAGAGAGAGTCATATCTTCATTAATATTTATTGTTCTTTGTTGTTCGTTACTATAAGATAAAGTGCATTGAGCAGATTCATGATTATCTATGTCAATTTCAAGATACCATGTTAAATCTGTTGCTACTTGTCTCTTTGATAATATCCATGATTTTATTGCATCTGTATTTCTTCCTATTCTATTATAAGCTAACATTGCCTGAGAAGTATCTTTTAACGGATTTGATGATTCTTGCCAATGGTCTCCAGTTACTATTTTGCTTTCAATTACTGAAACAAGTTTAGAATTAGAGCCTAAAGCTAAAACTCCAAAAATAGCTTCCTGTAAAGATATTGAATTTTGAGACTTAGCATCTACTTGACTTTGTAAACATTGGTATGCTTTAGAAATTATATTTGTATTTCCTGAATTTGATGTTGAACCTGAAGATGTTCCGCTTGAGGCATTGTTTGACGCGTTCTGAGCAAGAGCAAATGACAGGAAAAATATAGTTAATAAAATAATTACAACACTCTTTTTTTGCATAGACTACTGGAGGAGAAAGTGTTTATAAAGATTCTTAAAAGAAACTGTTAGAAGGGTAATGTTTAAAATTAAAGAGGTTCTTAGGCTTTCATGTTAAGAAAGAGGAATATATTATTTGTAAGTATATTGCTTTTTGTATTTATAACTTTTGTAAATGCTTCTTTGCTTGATGACAGTGATTTTGGAGATATTACAAATGGAACATTTTATAGAACATTTTACAATTTCAGCGGGTTTGTTCAACTAAATGCTTCTCAGACATCTGGTAATTTTTCTAGTAGAATATTTGATGTTGGAATAAACTCGACTTGGAATAATATTTCATGGACAACCGAACTATGTTATGGATGTGAGCTTTCTAATAATGGAATTTTAGAGTCTGGAAATTTTGTAAGTCCTCTTAATATGGCTGGAAATGTTTTGCTTTTGCATATGAATGAATTAAGTGGAAATATAACCGATTACTCTGAATATAATAATACTGGGAGAGCTACTTTGTTTGAAGGCCCAGAGTATGGTGCTCAAGGAAAGTTTAATACAAGTTTGGACTTTGAGACTGGAACTGGATCTAATGGAGAATTTATCAACTTTTCAAATCCTTCTCATTTGAGTAATTTTGGAAGTCAGTTAACTCTTGAAGCATGGATAAGACCTGAAAGTTTCCCGTCTGATCCGACAATAATAGACAAAGGACCTTCATTGATCTCTTTTTTTGTGTCTTCTGGTGCAACTAATGTTTTGACATTTATACTTGACACTAGTTCAGGAACTGCTACTACTTATTCTGCAAATACTGATATGAATGTAAATGAATGGTATCATCTTGTAGCAACATATAATGGCTCTCAAGTTAGACTTTACGTTGATGGAGCTCTTGATCATACTCCTACTGCAAGAACTGGAACTGTTTCTACAAATAACCTTGACTTTGTTGTGGGCTCTGGTTGGAGTGGAACAAATCCTAATGGATTCCCCTTTGATGGTTTAATTGATGAAGTTGCAGTATATAACAGGTCTTTGAGTGCACAAGAAATTCAAGACAGATATCTACGCGGAATATCTAAATTAAACTTAAGTGTAAGAAGTTGTGATGATGCTTCTTGTTCTGGTGAAAGTTATTCTAGAATAAATGGAACCTCTTCACAAAGTCTTAACTTGAACAGTAATAGATATTTTCAATATAAGTTTGATTTTAGTACTGAAGATGTTGATTATACTCCTAAATTGTATAATGTGAGTATAGGCTATTTGACTACTAATTCTCATCCTATATTAAATATAACTCATCCAAGAAACAATTCGAATTATAGCTCTTTGCAGACATCTATTAATTATACAGTATTTGATGTTGATCTAGATAGTTGTTGGTATTCTATTGATTCTGGAGTTATAAATGAGACGATTGTTTGTGGAGAAAATGTTACTGAGCTGTCAAGTGGACAGGGAAATAACTTATGGAGAGTTTATGCTAATGATAGCACTGGATCTGAAAGTTCAAGCTCTGTATCTTTCTTTGTTGATAGTGTCGGACCTACTATAGATATTGTTTTACCTGTTAATAATTCATTACTTACAAATACCACAGTTTTTGTAAATTATACTGTTTTTGATTCGGGAGTTGGAATTAGTAGATGTTGGTGGACAAATTCTTCTGGAGCAGTTAATAACACAATTACTTGCGGAACAAACTTCTCTTTTGTAGGAAATCAAGGAACTAATTTTGTCAAAATTTATGCTAATGATACATTTGGAAACCTTGGAAGTTCAACAAATACTTTTGTAATAAACACTCAAGCTCCATCAATTAATATTTTCTCTCCTATTGCAGGTTCAGTTATTGGAAGTCTTAGTGGTTTAAATTTAAATTTCAGTGCTGTAGACCCAGCATTACAAAGTTGTTGGTACACATTGACTGAAGGATTTTCTAATTTCACAATTCCAGGCTGTCAGAATACAACATTTAATGTAAATAGTGATGGATTATATGAGATTTTTGTCTATGCCAATGATAGTACTGGAAATGTTGGATTTGATTCAAATATATTTACAGTAAGTGTTAATGCTCCATCAATAAACCCTACAAGTCCAATAGATAGTTATTTTGGATTTTCAGCTTCTCAAAAAATTGATTTTGTTTATACCCCGTCTGATTTAGATTTGCAGACTTGTAGTTTATGGACAAATTCTACGGGATTGTATCAATTGAATCAAACTAACTATACTGTTATTTCAGGACAGGATAATTCTTTCTCTTTGAATATGAGTAATGCAAATGAAGGATCATATTCATGGGCAGTCCAATGTAATGATACTTTAGGACATAATTCAATTACTGGGAACCAAACATTTTACATCGATAAAACTAAACCTAATGTTACAGTAATTGAGCCTAATGGAATTTATGCCAGTCTAACTAATATCCCTATAAGTTTAACTTATACTGATGCTAGCCCTGTTCAGTGCTTCTATAATGTAACATTTGCAGCGACAGGAAATGTGGTTATAGGAAACCCAAACCCCGAATTAGTAGACTGTGCTACAACTACGTTTACTTTAGACACTGAGTCAAGTTACTTCTTGTGGGTGAGTGTAAATGATTCTGCTGGAAACACTAATACAACTCGTAAAAGCTTTACAATAGAAGTTCCTTCATCTTCTGGAGGCGGAGGAGGCTCTTCAGGAGGGAGTGGTGGAAGCTCTGGAGAAGGTGGTGGTAGCGTAAGCTTAAGACAATCATTTAGTGCTGAACCTCAAGAAATAGATTCTTTAAGAATAAGAAGAGGAGAATCTGAATCTATAGAGTTGCCTGTAAAAAATAATGGATTAAGGTTTTTGAACAGTTGCCTGTTTACGGCTAATGCTGGAGTATCTGATTGGGTTTCTGGACAAGATGTTTACTCTTTAAGTCCTGGAGAAACAGTAGACTATATATTTTCAGTTAATATTCCGATAGATGCGGAAATAGGAGACTATTTTGTTACACTTGGAGTAAACTGCCAAGAAATTAATTCAAGTTTCACCTATCAGATAGAAGTTATTGGAGGAGAGTTTGAATTAAACATACTTGAATCTGAAAGAATAGGCACTAAACTGAAAGTTAGTTATTCAATCGAAAACTTTGCTCTTGAAAATAAAGAATTGAATATCAATTACAAATTTATTGACTCTAATAATGAAATAGCGTCTGAAGGTCCATTTAGCTCTGTAAGTTTACTTGCAGATGAAAGAAAAGAGATTGAAAGTGAATTTGAGTTGCCTAAAAATTCAATAGGGGATTATATATTAATAATGGAAGCTTCTGATGGTCTTGATATTAATCAAAAACAACAAACAGTTAGATTGACTACTGGAGGAATATCTGGCTTTGCAATATCTGATAATAATTTGAGAACAATTGCATGGTTTGGAATTGTTGTTCTACTTGCTTTTGGAATGTTTATTGTGATTAAGATAATAAGAAATCAACTTGCAATAAGAAAAGCTAGTCAGGAAGTTGAGAGACAATTCATTACTATTGATTTGAAATAGATTTTCTTAATTTTCTTGAAACTTCAACTAACGGGTTTTTTTCTAATGGCTTTTTATCTATTAACTTTAAATCTTTGTAAAAACTGTCATTACTATAATTAGGTGGAAGGATTTTCTTTTTTTGTTTAAAATGCCAGTCTAACTGGGATTTGACATAGCCCTCTTTTAGAGGAGGGTCGTTTTTCTTATTCCAATCATTAATCTTTTGAGATACATAATCATCAGGATAATTCAAACATCTAAGAAAAGTTAAAAGAACAAATAGACCTCTTTTTCTTCCTTCCTGTAACCCTTTTAACAATTGTTTTATTGATTGAGGAAACATTTCTTCCGTAACTCCAGTATAGTCTGCTACATATTCTTCAGATATTCTCTTTTTATTAGATTGGGAAGAAATTTCATTCTGTTCAGACCATTTTAAAGCATCTTTTAGCAATTCAGTTGCTTCTTTTTTATCATTTATTTTGTAGAATGGTTTTATTGTAACTTTCATAGGGCTTGCGTCTTTTGGAGTAAACTGCATAATTTCAGATTTGTCAAGAACTACACTTGCTAAAGCAGTTTTTTCATGTAATGAATAAGGCATTCTAAATAAATGCCTTGAGGCTACTAAAACTAAGTCTAAAGAAGCTATCTTTTCTCCAGCTAATTCTTCTTTAAATTCATTTACAATTAAACTGTTTTTTGATTCTCTTGATTCCTGTATTTTATTTCTTGTATTTAATTGGAAACTATCCTGATTTAAATTAAGCTTTGTTTTACAATTATTGCAGAAAAGATAATCTTCTATTATTTTTCTAACTTCTAAAAAACCAGAACAGCTTTCATTCATACACCTTATTTTTTTCTTTGTTATTTTATAGTCTGGCCTGCTATAAGGGTTACCACACTTCTCACAAGCAAACTCTATAAAATTAGTTTTATTTACTGGCTTGTTACAGTTAGGACACTGAACAGAAACTAAATCTGTTTCTGATAAATTCATTCTTTCTTTTACAGCATCAAAATTTATCCCTAATTCTTTTATTTTTGAATTATAATTCTGTTTTATTCTTACCATTAAATATTGGACAATTGCTCTTGGCCAATCTGGAAACATCTTTTTTGTTTCAATATTATCTAACGTCTCTGGAAAACTGTTTCCTGGAACAATTAAATGGAATCCTTTACTGCCACTGAATTTTATTTTATAACTGGATATTCCATATCTTTCTAATTCATCTGCAAGCAATACTGCTGCTATTTTTGAATAATCTAGAAAAGGAGAGTCAATATCTATTAGTAAATCCCATGATTTTCTACATTCAGTTAACTCTTTTTGATTCATGTCAGAGTTTATTGCTAGAGGATCATTCCATATCTCTTCTGAAGCATGAAATGAGGTAGCCCCTTTATTGACTAGACCCATTATGTCTGAATTATATTGTAATGTATCTGGTCTTTTCCCAAAGGATTCAAAATACCGGGGAACAACTTCTCTGTCTTTTGCGAAAGAAAGTAAAGCCTCCTGGACTTTGGGGTTTGAATAGTATAATCTTGTTATTGCTCTTATCCTTTTTTCCTTTTCAGATACCTCTTCCACCCTATTTTGGTATTTGCGAGATTTATATGAATTGTGTTATTTTTGAATAAAGGCTAAATATTTATATATCTCTTGAATTTATTTTAATCATGAGTAGGTTGATTATTGGGATTGTTGTTGCTGTTATTCTTGGCATGTTTGTGTTTTTGATGATAGATCCGCCAAATTTAGCACCTCCAGTAAAACCTCGATCTACTGGAATTTCTCTCCCATCGGGATGTGTCCAGAATGTCCCAAGTGTTACAGTTACACCACCTAGTCAACTTGGGTCTGCTGGTGCAACTTTGAATTATGATATAGGACTAAGAAATAATAATGTTGGTTGTGGGACTGTTCAGTTCTTTATTTCAGATGTTTTAATGTTTAATCCTACTTCTGGGTGGAATTCTCAGATTAATGCTCCTTCGAATTTAACAAATGGAACTACAGTTCCCCCTAATCCTGTTAGACTTTGTGATGGTTGTAGTATGCTTGGAGGAAATTATGTTTTAAGTAGTTCTTCAACTGCGATTGTTGGGAATTATCCATTTATTGTAATAGCGACTGAAAATGGTCGAACACAAGGCGGGGCAGGACAAGGAACCTATATTATTTAATTATGGAATAAACTACTTGTTCTATCAACACCATAATGCTTAAAAGTAAAACATTTTTTTGGATAATATGAAGTTAAAACTAGAAGATCCACGAATTTTGGCACATCTTATTAGTATCATTTCAGAACTTGTTACTGAAGTCAGAATTAAAGTAACTAAAGAAGGAATGAGTCTTACTGCGCTAGATCCAGCTAATGTTGCTATGGCTTATTTTAATATACCTAGTGATTTGTTTTCTGAGTTTGTTGTTGAAAAAGATGAAATTCTTGGTGTGAATTTGGAGAATCTTAATTCTATAATGAGAAGGTGTAAAATGGGTAGCTCACTTATAATGGAAAAAGAAGAAAGTTCCCTAAAGATAATTATTAATGATAAAATAAAGAGAGAATTCTCACTTGCATTAATTGATGTTGAAGGTGATGATAAACAAATGCCTGCATGGGAGTTTAAGAGCGTGATAAAACTAGATGCACAAGCATTTGTTGATGCAATTGAAGATTGCGCAGTTGTTGCTGATGCTTGTACATTTATAGCTGCTCCTGATAAGTTTATTATTGAATCTAGTAATTTGCATTCTGCCAAAACTGAATTTTCAAGCGATGAAGCACAAATATTTTCTGATGTTAGTTCGGCAAGATTTTCTTTAGAATATTTGAGTAAGTTTGTTAAAGGAGCAAAAATAGCAAATAGAGCAGAGATTAACTTTTCAGACAATCATCCTATGAGGCTTAATTTTCCATCTGGAAAAGTTATGCTTTCTTTTGTTCTAGCCCCTAGGGTTGAACAAGACGATTAACAGAGGGTATAAAAATAAACAAAACTCTTTCTGAAAGAAGAGATGATGGAAAAAAAAGGACAAGTTACTGTTTTTGTAATTATTGCAATAATTATTGTAGCAGTTGTTTTTGTTGTGATATTAATAAATAGGGGAAGTGTCTCATTAAGAGAGCAGGATTTTGATAATCCTGAAGGTTATTTGAGAACTTGCATTAATGAACGGGCTGAATTGCTTATTGATGAAATGCTTTCTAATGGTGGTCTTGTTTCTGCTGAAGATACTGTTTTATATAGAACAAAAAACATTCCTTATTTGTGTAAAAATATAAATAATTTTGAACCTTGTATTAATCAATTTCCACTTTATGTAACTCAAATTGAAAAAGAATTTAATGAAAATATTCAAGATGATGCTCAACAATGTTTTTCTGCATTAAAAGAAGAATTAACTGCGAGAAATTATGAAATCTCTGACTCTGGGCAAGTTAAAGTCGAAGCTAAATTCAAACCTGAAGTCGTTGAAATCTCTTTGGAGGGAGATATTACTATAACTAAATCAGATAATTCTCGTAAATTTAGTAGATTTGATACTTTTGTTTTTACTAAAATACAAAGTATTGGTTTTGTTGTAAATGAAATAGTTGCTCAAGAAGCTAAATGGTGTTACTTTAGCAATGATGGATTTATGATACTTTACCCAGAGTATGACATAAGAGTCTATATGATGGAAGATACAACAAAGATTTATACTGTCAAAAATAAAAAGACAGGTGAGAGTTTAACGATGGCTACAAGGGGGTGTGCTTTACCTGCTGGATGGTTTTAACTAAAAAAGTAATTGGATTATTTGAAATTACTTTGATTTTGCTTAGTGGAATTGCTTTTGCATATATTATGAGTGAGACTAATTCTTTAATTGAATACTTACCTGTTGAAAGCAAAGAATCTAAATTTATTTTATTAATTAGAGAAAAAGTTCTTAACTATTTGTCATATGGTCTTGTTTCTGCGCAAACTTCTGTTAAGACTTGTTTGGTAGACAATTCTGGTTCTTATTGTCAAGAGTACCCTTCCGAGACATGTGACTCTCAATGCACTAGCTCTTGTTTTCCTGGAAGAAGAACTGAATTTTCATCATGCCAATTAGGAACTTGTTATGATTCTAGTCTTGGGCTATGTAATGCTGGAACTCCTAGAGCTTCTTGCGAGGATGAAGGGGGAGTTTGGTCTGCTCAAACTCCGGTTCAATGCAATAGAGGATGTTGTTTAATTGGACCAGATGGAAATGGTGGAGCAAGTCAAGCTAGATTTGCGACAAGTCAAGAATGTACTAATCTGCGTCAGAGTTCAGGAGCGCCTACTGAGTGGGATCCACAAATTCAAAGTGAGATTCAATGTCTATCTAGAGTTAGAACTCAAAGAGAAGGGGCTTGTGTTTTAGAATTTTTGCCTGAACTTGATAAATACAATTGTCAATTTACAACTGAAGTTAGTTGTTTGACTAATGGAGGAGATTTTTACGTTGGCCAATTATGCACTAATCCTGATCTTAATACTAAATGTGAAATGACTCAAAATACTCAATGTTTTGATGGTAAAGATGGAATCTATTTTGTAGATAGTTGCGGTAATAAAGCTAATATTTATGACTCAAGCAAACTAAATAATTTAGCTTATTGGAGTTCGATAGTGCCTATTGAACGAATTTGTTCTTTATCTTCTGGAAGTGATAGTTTGGCAAATCAACAAAGATGTGGAAACTGCGATTATCTTGCTGGAAATACTTGCGGGTCTCCACAGTCAGGACTCGATGAAACATCTATCTATGGACAATATGTCTGTAAAGATTTGGCATGCATTGACAATGGAGTGAGAAAAGAACATGGGGAAAGTTGGTGTGCTTTTGATTCATGGATTGGACTTGATGGTCAGAATGCCAGTAATGAAGAAAGGGCAGTTGATGTTCCGGGAAGCAGACATTATAAAAAATTTTGTTCTGAAGGAGAAGTAAGACTTGAGCCTTGCGCAGAATATAGAAATGGTGTTTGTGTTGAACAAGATGTTACTGATAGTTTTACAAATGCTCAATGTAGAACAAATACCGGAAGTTTGTGTACGAGCTATAATGAAAATGCTGATAAACTTGCTAAATGTGAGGAAAGCCCTGATTGTTATTTGAAACATGTTGAAATTGATAAATGGAAGTTTGATGTTTGTGTTCCTAAGTATCCTCCCGGACTTGAATTAGCTGATGAGCCTCAGCCAGATTCAGAGTCTATATGTAAAGCTGCAACGCAGACTTGCACATATTATGAAAAAAAGAATATAGAAGGAAGGTGGACTTGCAAAATAAACTGTGAATGTAAAGAGGCAAAATTTGCAGAAACAATGAATAATCTATGTATGAGCTTAGGTGATTGTGGAAGTCATGTAAACTTGGCAGGAGAACTTGGAAAGGGATATTCGACAAGCGGAGATAGAAGCCCTAAAATCTCTGATGATTATGTGGAAGGTTTGAAAAAGTATATTACTCCAAAACCTGGACAAAGAGTTTCTACTTTTACTGAAGAACAAATTGAAGCTTTATTCGGAACAGATTTTAATTTTGAAGACCCTAATGCTCTTGCAAGACAAATTAGTCAACTAGGTTTGGGAGCTGCTGGAGCTCTGGCAACATTATCTAGTGGATCTGCTATTCTTGCTCCTTCATGGTTCCATGTTACTGGATGGACAGGAGCTGCAAATGGAGCATTAGTTGGTGCAGGAATAGGTTATATTATAGGGCTGGCTTTAGGGTTAGAAGGAGATGAACTAACTACTGCAGTTGTTATTGGTGCTGCAGCTGGACTTCTTTATATTGGATTAGTTGAACTTGTTCCAACTCTAGCGGTTGCACCTGTTGTCGGATGGATTGCGGCAATAATAATTGTTGTAGCTATAGTAGTACTCTCGGTTGCTGGTGTTGGCGAATATAGGGAAAAGAAAGTTGAATTTAAATGTTTGCCTTGGCAACCTCCTTCTGGTGGAGATAACTGTGCTAAATGTGATTCTCTAGGGGTAGAATGCACTGCTTACAAATGTGCTAGTCTTGGAAAAACATGTGAACTCATAAATCCTGAAACTGAAAATGAAGCTTGTGTTAATATCAATCCAAATGATGCTACTGCTCCAGATATCTCATTTAATCAGACTTCTCTTGCTCAAGGATTTACTTATGAAGAATTTACAAATGGTGTTGAAATAAAAAGCTCAAGCGGAGATGGATGTTTACAAGAATATTCTGTCGTTACTTTTGGAATTGTGACAAACGAGCCAAGCCAATGTAAAATATCTTCCACCAGACCTAGCAACTATGAAGAAATGGACGATACTTATTTTGACAGTAGTGCTAATGCTTATGTTTCAAGACATAATGAAAACACTGCTATGCCTACTCTTGACTCTCTTGAAGTGCCTGGAATCAATCCTAGTAGAAGAGGAGATTACAATTTATATGTATTATGTGATGATAAAAGTGGGAACTCAAATGATAATGCTTATGATATAAGATTTTGTGTTTCTCCTGAAGACGACTTGCAACCTCCGAAGATATCAAGATTTAGTCCTGAAAGCCCTGGAATTACTGGTTTGAATTCAAGTTCTTATAATTTACAATTTTATACAGATGAGCCTGCTACTTGTAAATTCAGCACAACTGATCAGGAATATGAATTAATGGAAAATGAAGCTAATTGTGATAATGCTATAAGTCAATCAACTCTTCGTGGTTGGTTGTGCAGTGCAACACTACCTATTTCACAAGATACTAATAATTATTATTTCAGGTGTGCTGATAAGCCATGGCTCGGAGTAAATATTCAACAATCTTCAGTTACTCTAATAGAAGGAAGAAACAAAAATACTCAAAGTATTCCTTATGAAGTTAGAAGGACAACTACTCCTTTGACAATAAGTTCTGTTACTCCCGATGATAGAACAATACTATCTGCAACCGAACCTGTTTCCGTTACTTTGGAAGTTGTAACTGCTGGAGGAATAGAGTCTGGCGAGGCATCCTGTAAATATTCTTTTGATGGAAATAGTTATATTGATTTCTTTACAACAAGTTTGAGTAACCACAGACAAACTTGGGATACTTTGTTTGCTGGAAGTTATGACATAAGATTAAGGTGCACAGATAGAGCTGGAAATATTGTTGAAGGAAGTGCTCAATTTATTATTGAAGTTGATAATACTGGACCTTTGATAACAAGAGTATACAATTCAGGAAATAGTTTGAATGTGATAACTAATGAGGCTTCTATTTGTGAATACTCAACTTCTACATGCTCATTTGAGTTTGAAACAGGCACAGCTTTAAGTGGTGCAAGTAGAGTTCATACAATGCCTTATTCTAATGGATTAACTTATAAGATAAAGTGTAGAGATACATTTGGAAATGTAGGATCTTGTTTGACAGTTAGTGGTGGATATTAAATGACTGAATTAGTCAAATTATTAAGAGAAGCAGATATTGTTGTTAGAGGAAATGTTAGATTAAGAGGGAGAGAAGAGAGTACTGCTTATTTTGATGTTAAGAAAGCTTATGGTGACCCTAAGCTCTTGAAGAAAATTGGCGAAGCAATTGCTGAAAAAATAAATAAAAATTCCACTTGTGTTGTTGGAAAAGGATACGGGGGAATTTCTCTTGCAACAACTGTTTCGCTTGTAAAAAATATTCCTCTTGCTATAGTCAGAGATAGTCCTCAAAAGCATGGCTTAAGAAAATGGATAGAAGGATATATACCTAAAAAAGATGATTTAGTTGCTATAGTTGATGATGTGTTTACTACTGGAGGAAGTATAAGAGAAACTGCAGAAGTTATCCAAAATCATGGTGCAAGAGTAAATGAAGCATATGTAGTTATTAAAAGAGGAGATGTAAAAATGCAATTTCCAGTTCATTATCTAGTTGACTCAAAAGAATTACTGTAAGAAAAGGATTTCAAGCAATTATAGAAAAGAGAATTCCTTTCTATTAGTGAAAGACTCATAAAATTTCAAAGTCTTTCACTATATTTATAAACAAAAAATCTCTTAAAGATTGATGAAAAGAGATGATAGAAAAGGACAAGTCACTATTTTTGTCATACTTGCAATTATTGTTGTTGCTGTAATAATTGTTATCTTTGCTTTTCCTCAAGCAAATGTTTTTTCTTCAAGTGTAAATCCTAGCTCTTATTTGAGGAGCTGTATAGAACCTGAAATTACAAATATTAAAGATGTTTTAAGTGTTCAAGGCGGATATACTAATCCGGATAATTATGCAATGTATAATGATATGAAATTGCAATATTTGTGTTATACTTCTCAATTTTATACACCTTGTTCTGTTCAACAACCTCTTTTATTGAGGCATGTTCAAGAAGAAATAAAAAAACATATTGAACCTAGAGCAAAACAATGTTTTGAAGATTTGAAAGACCAATATGAAAGAAAGGGTTATGAAGTTAGAAGTGGTA
This sequence comes from Nanobdellota archaeon, assembly GCA_038045705.1. Classification (GTDB taxonomy): domain Archaea; phylum Nanobdellota; class Nanobdellia; order Pacearchaeales; family GW2011-AR1; genus SICU01. Next base: position 126,969 of record JBBSXO010000001.1, on the reverse strand, counting down.
CTAGTAACATTAGTGTAGGCATTGTGCCTGAAAATATATATGTGGATTTTGTTGCTCCACTTACTTTAATAAAAGAAGATACTCAAACTTTCCAAAAATTTTCTGTTGCAATTGATTCTAACTGGTACACTTTGATAAATACTGCAGTTAATATCATACAGTATGAATCAACTTTTGGAGATAGCGAGACAAGTTTATATATTTCTTATTATCCTAATCTTGTAATTGAAAAGACCAGGCGTGATGATGGTTCAACAATTTATCAACTAAGTGATGTCACCAGCGAAGATAAATTTGATTTTGCAACTAGGAGTCTTGTTTGGCCCCAAGGATTAGCATGAATAAAAAGATAATTTTACTTTTTGGAATAATACTTTTAGCCTTTGCTAGTTTTGTTATTGCACAGCAGACTGGAACACCTAATAATCCTAATGTTGGAAATCAACTTGCAACTGTTTGTTGCGAGCAAACAGATACAGGAGCTTTTTGTCAAAATGTTCCTTCTTCTGAATGTAAGCCTGGAAGTAGACAAGTACCTACAAGTTGTGAATCTACAAGTTATTGTAAGGCTGGAACTTGCTATGATTCTACTGAAGGAACTTGCTTTGATAATACGCCTCAACTAGTTTGTAATGCTAATGGTGGTGTATGGAGTGAAGAAGAACCACCTCAGTGTTCTTTGGGATGTTGTATTCTTGGAGATCAAGCAGCTTATGTTTCTCTTGTTAGATGCAAAAGATTAAGTTCTTATTTGGGTTTAGAGACAAATTATGATACTAGTGTTGGAAGTGAACTTGCTTGTATAGAAAAAGTTCAACAGCAAGAAGTTGGTGCATGTGTGTATGAATTCGAGTTTGAAGATACTTGCAAATTCGGAACTAGGGCTGAATGTAATACTCAAACTAGTAATGCTTCTATTGTTGGTGGGACATTCTACGCAGGGAAATTATGTTCTGCTGAAGAACTAGGGACTATATGCGGACCAAGTACTAAGACTACTTGTGTTCCTGGAAAAGATGGAGTTTATTTTGTAGATACTTGTGGGAATCCTGCAAATATTTATGACTCTTCTAAGCTAGAAGATCAATTATATTGGAGCAATGTAATAACTGTAGATAACTCATGTAATCCTGAAAATGGAAATGCTTTGAGTTCTTCATGTGGAAATTGCGATTATTTACAGGGTAGCATTTGCCGAAGCGAAAATGATGCTGGAAAGAGTCCAACTTATGGAGATAATATCTGTGCTGATTTAAATTGTAAAAATACTCAAGATGGTAAAAATTACAGACATGGAGAAAGTTGGTGTGTTTACAATGATGCAGGAGGCTTTGGAAATACAGATAATACTGTAGGAAGCAGATTCTATAAACATGTTTGCATAAATGGGGAAGAAGTTTTAGAACAATGTGAGGACTTCAGAGCGGAGGAATGTATTTCTGATACTATAAATGATTTTTCACAAGCAGCCTGTAAAGTAAACAGATGGCAGGATTGCGTAAATCAAATTGACAAGTCATCTTGTGAAAATGAAGATATTAGAGACTGTGTTTGGAAAGATGTATTATTGCAAGCTTTACAAAACCAGACTCAAGATAGAGTAGGAACTTGTTTCCCTCAAAATAAACCAGGATTTAACTTCTGGAGTGATGCTGAAACATCAAACATATGTTCTTTAGGAAATAATGTTTGTGTTGTTAAATTTGAAAAAGGATTGTTTGATGGTGGGGAAAAATGCGTTTCTGGTTGTGAATGTCTTGAAGAGAATTGGCAAAAAGAGAAAGCAGATTTGTGTAAGATGTTAGGTGATTGCGGACCTAGCTTAAATTGGTTAGGTAAAGAAGGTTACAATAAAGGTTACAAAATAGTTATAGGCGGACAAGAATAATTGATAAGTCTTATAAATAATAAATAGCTGTTCTTTGAATGAAATCTTATATTTTGTTGTTGCCTCTGGCAATAAGCTTGATTACAGTTTTAGCTTTGATGCCTTGGTGGATACGTAAGGTAAGATTTGTGGGCCTTGTGTGGAAGGATATGAATAAAATAGATAGTGAGAAAGTCTCTGGCTCTGGTGGTTTGATTGTTTTGCTTGCATTTTTGTTAAGTGTTCTTAGTTATGTTACATATAGGGTCTTTTTGCTTGAAAGTTCGAATGGTTTTCTTTTAGAAATATTTGTAATTCTAGTTATGGTTATCTTTATGGGATTTATTGGTTTCATAGATGATTTATTCGGGTGGAGGCGTGGAGGACTCTCTGGGAGAGTGAGAATTTTACTGGCTATCTTTGGAGCGATACCTCTTATTGCAATAAAAGCTGGAGAAAGTTCAATGAATTTTCCAATTTTTGGAGTCATTGATTGGGGTTTAGTTTATCCTTTGTTTTTGATACCTTTAGGGGTTGTTGCAACTACAACTACTTTTAACATGCTTGCTGGGTTCAATGGTCTTGAAGCTGGTCAGGGAATAATTTTGCTATCGGGAATGGCTTTTGTCTCTTACATTAATGGAAGCGCATGGCTTTCAATAGTTTGTTTATGTATGGTTCTCGCGCTAATTGGATTTTTGAAATTCAATAAATTTCCTGCCAGAGTCTTTCCTGGAGATGTTATGACATATTCTGTTGGTGTTATGATTGCGGCTATTGCAATTGTAGGCAATTTTGAGAAGATTGCTATTTTCTTTTACATCCCTTATATTATTGAAGTCATATTAAAATCTCGTGGAAAACTTAAAAAAAGTTCTTTCGGTAAACCTATGAAAGATGGGACACTGGAAAATCAGCATAATAAAATTTACAGTTTGAATCATCTTTCTATTTTAGTTTTGAAAAAAATAGGAATTAGGTCTACAGAAAAAAATGCAGTTTATGCTATATGGATTTTCCAAATAATTATAATTTTACTTGGAATTTTCTTTTCTAGAGATAGCTTGTTTTGAATTTTTGTAACTATTAAGTAACAGAAAGATTTAAATATTCGTTTAATCTATGAATCGTACCTGAAAATGAAATCTAGGACTAAAGATCTAGGCTTGGCGGGGATGATCTTAGGGGCTACTTTGCCTCTTACGGGTTGTGCTCAGCTTCTTGGAGGTCTTATTATTGCAGATCATCATGCACGTGTGACTGCTAGAGGTCAAGGCAATAATAACATCACTTGTATGCCTTTTATTGGGAGTGATTTTAAAGATAGTAATGGAGATGGTTTCTTGGATCCAAGAACTGAGATTGTAAATAAAGGAAGGACTACATTTTATGTAGGAGAAGAATTTGTCTTTGGAGCAACTCAGCAAAACTGTCAAGGAAAAACATTTGGAATTTATGTTAAATATAATGGAACAGGGGATGAAAGAATAATTGATACTAGAATCTTACAATTAAGTAACTCTTCTCCCCATAGTTCTATTTCGTTTGATAGCCCTACAAGTGTTTATCTTTATTTTACCCTTGATAGAAATGCGATGGGCGGTTATAATGTTGAGATTATGGAAAGATAGTTAGAATATTTTAGCTTTTTAGTTTTACTAATATTTATAAAGAATTATTTCATTAAGCAAGTATGTTTTATCGAAGAGGTGGTGTTCTAAAAAGTATTGCAATTTCGCATATTTTAATTATAATCTTAGCGGTCTTTAGTTTTGCTTTTTTGATTCATGAGAGTTTATTGACTAGTGCACAAGGTGTAGGTCCTGGAGCGTTATTAGCTGCAAGATCTGGAAATGCAGGGCTCAAAGCAAGTCCTAGTCCTGAACCTCCACCTCCTGAACCAAACACTGATATTCTTGGAAGAACACCTTTGGGTATTGAAGGTTTTGTGGGTAGTTTATTATCCGGGCTAATTTGGGGAGGAATTGCTTATGGAGTTGTTTATTTTGCAGGAGACTTTCTTGGGCTCGATGATAATCAAAAAAAGGCTGCATCTGCTGCTTTAGGAATTGGTGTTGCAATTGGAAGGTTTGGGTTTTTAGAGGCTCAAGGTAGCACTAACTTGTTTAATAGTTTGGGTTTTGCAGATCCAAACTTTTTAGGAGCTTCTGGAGGAGCAACATTGTGGGCTATTGGAATTGCCGTCGTTGTTTATGCGATTATGTATAAAAAAGAATCTTCTAAAGTTGTAAATTTCCAATGTTTACCTTATGAAGCTCCAATTGGTGGGAATGATTGCGAAGAGTGTAACAAAGATTCCTTTAGACCTTGCTCTGAATATCGTTGCAGGAGTTTAGGACAAGCTTGTGAACTTGTAAACGTTGGAACTACTGATGAGAAATGTGTCTGGGTAAACCCTAATGATGCTACTTCTCCGACGATAACTCCTTGGACAGAACCATTGACTGAAAACCATAGATATACAAATCATGAAACAAGACCAACTTCACTAGGAACTAAAATAGTTAGAAATGGTGCTACAGATGGTTGCTTGCAAGCGTTTACACCACTTACTTTTGGAATTACAACTAATGAGGCAAGCCAATGTAAGTTAGATTTAGAACATAAAGACTCATTCGATGAAATGCAATTCCTTTTCGGAAATACTAATTTGTATTTATATAATCATACCCAACAATTTAGTCTGCCTTCGCCAGATTCTCTTAATGCTGAACTTCCAGAATTACAAGCAGATGGGAAATATGATTTCTTTGTAAGATGCAGAGATAAAAATGGGAATGAGAATGTTGATGAATATGCTGTTCAGTTATGTGTTGACCCTAGTCCTGATACAACTGCTCCAGTAATAGTTGAGACTTCTATTCCTAGTGGGAGTTATGTTAAATTTGGAGTTCAATCTGTACCAGTTCAATTTTACATTAATGAACCTGCAACATGTAAATGGAGCGCTCAAAGTAAAGAATATTCAGTTATGGAAAATACTATGAGCTGTGCTACTTCTCTCACTCAAATAAATGCGCGTGAATTGTATACCTGTTCAACTAATCTCAATGGAATTGTAGATAGACAGGAAAACAACTTTTTTGTAAGATGTAAAGACCAGCCTTCAAAAGCAGAAGAAGAGAGAAATGTTAACGTTGCAAGTTATAATTATAAATTGATAGGTTCGCAACCGTTGAATATAATCTTTGTATCTCCTAATGGAACAGCTACTGGAAATACAAATACAGTTCCAGTGGATTTGAGAGTTACAACAGATGATGGGGCAAATGAAGGAGTGTCTATTTGCTCATTTAGCTCTACTGGATTGCCCGATAGTTATGTTCTGATGTTTGAAACTGATGCTGTTGAACATTCACAAAGACTTAATTTGCCAACTGGAAATTATAATTATAAATTTAGATGTGTTGATTATGGAGGAAATGCTGCTGAGGCTGAAGTAAGTTTTTCAGTTATTGTGGATACATTTGCACCTTTAATTACTAGAGCTTACAGAGATTCTTCTAATAATGCTTTAAAAATAGTTACTAATGAAGATGCTGCTTGTGCTTATTCCTTGAATAGCTGTAACTTTAATTTTGATGAAGGGATTGAATTGCTTTATATTTCAACTTCAAACAAGAAAAGTCATTATGCTGAATGGAAACCTAATATTGCATATTATATTAAATGTAGAGATACTTTTGATAATGAGCCTGGACCTAATAGCTGTTCTTTAGTAGCTAGTGCAACAAATATAAGATAAAATGGTAAAGGGATCTATTGAAATCTCATTTGGAATGATTTTCTCTGTGATCATAATAATTGCACTTATTGGAGTTGCTGTTTACGGAATAACTATCTTTTTACAAGTTGGAAGCGTTGCCGAAATTGGACTTTTTTACGAAGAATTTCAAAATTCAGTAAATGATATTTGGAGTTCTGCTACTACAAATAAAGTGGTTAGTTTTTCAACTCCTAGTTCTGTAAAGTTTGTTTGCTTTGGATCTATTGCTAACAATATTGATGCTGGAAGATATACTTCACAATTAAAATCTTTAAGACAAAGCTCTTCAAGATTTCAACAAGAAAATACAAACATGTTTATTTATCCCCCTGAAAAAGCTAATGAATTTGCTTTCAAAAAAATAGATAAAATAGACATTTCTTCTCTTGGAACTTTTGATTGTTTTGAATCTGTAAATAGAAAAGTAAACATAAGGCTGTCCAAAGGAGAATTTGAATCTCTTGTTAAAGTGCAACATGAATAAAAAAGGAATAGATTTTACATTTAGTTGGATATTCGCTATTATTGCGGGAGCAGTGATACTTGCTTCTGCTATTTATATAACATCTCAATTAATCAATTCTAGCGATGTTAAGAGAGATACTTTAGTTGCAGGAGAGCTTGCTAACTTACTTAACCCTGTTGAAACAAATCTTGAAGATAACAAATATTCTGTAATTGAATTTGCTACAGATACCAAGGTTTACAATGAATGTTCTACTGATGGAGCTTTCGGAATACAAAGATTAAGCACAGCATCAAAATCAAGAGATGAATGGAGTGAACAAAGCGTTAGAAAGTCAGTTTATAACAAATATATATTTTCTAGAAAGATTGAAGAAACTAAGAATGATAAACTAAATGTTATGGTTAATCCTATATTTGCTCCTTTTAAAATAGGAGATATAATCTCTATTTATGGGCAAAAATATTGTTTTGTTAATCCTACAAATGACATTGAAGAGTTAATTTTAGATTTGTCTGCTGATGGCAAGCAAGATATAGGAATAAACATTTCTACTAATATCCTATCTTGTCCTGCAAATTCAACTAAAGTATGTTTTGATAGAATAGGATGTGATATTAATGTAAACACTATGTCTAAGGTTGTAAGTAAATCTGGAAAAGATATGTATTATGATGGGGACAATCTTATGCTTGGTGCAATACTTTCAGATTATGAAATATATGAGTGTCAAGTCAAAAGATTAATGAAAAGGGCTTCTGAACTGGCAGTTGTTTATTCTAAGAAGGCTATATATGTTGAAGGCAGTGGTTGTTCTAATAATCTCGTCTCAGATTTACAAAATTTTATCCTTGTAGCAAATATAAATAATTCAAGGGATTTTGTAAGACAAGTTATCCCTATTGCAAAAGATTTGGAAAGGAGGAATAATGAACTTGCTTCATGTAAAATATTCTAAAGGTCAGTTTAAAATACAACAAATGGTTTTTATTATAGTTGCAATAATTATTCTATTTGGAATAGTTTCTGTTTTCTTTGTTTCTATAAGATTTAGTTCTTTAAGAGGAGATGTAGATGATTTGCGAAAAGAGGCAGTTTTAACACAAGTCAGAAAGATGGCTGGAACTCCTGAATTTAATTGGATTAGTTCTGATGATTGTAGCTCCTGTGTAGATTTAGATAAATTGTTTTTGCTTAAGGAAAGAAACTCCTACAAAGGATTTTGGACTGATGTTTCATTAATTAAGATTAGTAGAGTTTATCCATTGTATGAAACAAGCGAGTGTACTACTGAAAGTTATCCACGATGTAATGAAATAACTCTTGTAAATAAAGGAGATTTTGAGGCTTACGAGTCTTTTGTTTCTCTTTGTAGATTTGACAATGAGATTAAACAGACTAAATGTGAACTTGGTAAAATATTGATGGGTTTTGAGGGAGTATCATAATTATGAAGAAAAAGGGTCAAGAGGAGATAGTTGGCTTTGTGCTTATTGTTGTAATTTTAGCTATTGCATTGGTTATATTTATAGGAATAAAGTTACGAAATCCAGAACCTGTTCAAAAGAATAGCGAGATATTATACCAGTTTATTGAAAGTTCTATGGAGCAGACAACTGATTGTGTTATAAGGGTAAACGGTAAAAACCTTGCACTTAATGAATTGATAAAGGAATGCCATTCTTTCGATAACTCTTGCTTAAGTGGATCTAATTCTTGTGAATCTGTTGAAGGTGCTATTGTAAGCATGTTCAATGCTACTTGGAAAGTTGGTCCAGAATACCCTTACAAAGGATATGAAGTTGTAGGTAAATATAACTCTAATTCTTCGAGCGGGCAAGGAGAAGAAATATTCTCCATAAATCAAGGGAATTGTAGCAATAATTACATAGGTAACTCTTATTTTATACCTCAGTTTCCTGGGAACATAGTTGTTCAGGCAAAATTATGCTCATAATTATAAGACTATATCTATTTTTAATATGTCTATTATGATAACTGGTCTTAATCTTTCTCTTTTTCCGGTGCTTTCTTTTATTAAATCTATGAGACCAAACTCTTCTAAGAGTTTTATATCTTGAGATACAGACTTAAAGTCTCTATTTACCAACTTAGAAACATCATAGATTGATTTAGGATTTCTTGATTTTATAACATGGAGAATCCTAGCTTTTTCGTTTGAAAGTAAAGATCTTAATGAATCTAAACCCTTGAAATCAAAATCGTTTTTGTCACTTGAAAACTTTTTGAAGAAAGAAGAAAATGTTCCTCTCTCTTCAGTTATAGTTATCTCTTTTATTCTTTGTTTTTGGACCATAATACTATATTTAATACATTTAACTATTTATATGTTTTCTATGCCCTATATTCTAAAAATACCATATATTTATTTGAATAACAACGATATAATTATTTAATCATTATGTAGTAATAAGCAAATGTTTATATATAAATATCAAAGTTGACAATTGAGTCATGTAAATAAGCGAACAGAGATAGAAAGCTTTTTAAAGAGCTTTTCAGTAGAGTACTTAACGCTCTTCGGAGCGTAAATCTAAATGATGAGACCGATACAAAACGAAACAAAACGTATATTGCACGGCTCACTTGGCGGGCTACGGATTAAACCGGTGGCTTCCTTGATGAGGGACTCTGCGGAGTTGCTACGCGACATAACTGAAAGGAGGTTTATAATAAATAATGAAATTTAATTTTAGAAAAATTGCCTCTGCTATGGCTTCTACAGCTATGCTTGGATCTACAGTTGCACTTGCTGCTGCTGCTAACTTCCCTGCTCCATTCGTTTCGAGTGGTAATGCTGATGTAGCTATAGTATATGGTAATTCTTTAGATCTAGGCGCTGTTACTGATATATCTACTGCATTGAGTACTGCTCTTGCTGGTAGTGGTGGAAGTGGTGCTCCTGCAAGTAATGAAGCTTATGAGCTATTTACTTCATCGACACCTATTCAACTAAACAACTCATTGAGTTCCGTTAGAAGCTCAGTTACAGACTCTAATCTTCCAACTGTTCTCGGAGATACAGAATTCTCTGGAAATGTGGAAGCTGAAGCGCAATTCAAAATAGTTCTTGGATCAAACCCAAGAGTTATTTTTGCAAAGGAACCTACATCTAGTTTTGATCCTAGTGTCGGTATGTTGTATGGAACTACTGCGGCAACTTATTTATACAATACGACAGTAACTTTTGATGAAGCTGTTAACTTTACACACGCGGATTCTGAAGGTGAAAGTATAAATTTGTTTGGTCAAGATTTTACTGTTTCGTCTGCTACATCTGATACTAAGTTAATATTATTCAGATCTGCTGAAACATTACAGCTTAGTGTAGGGAGCGCGAGCTCTGTTCCATCTAAAGCTGTTGAAGTTGAGGGTGAAACATATACTATAGAACTTGTTGCTGCGTCTGATACTGCAGCTACTGTAAAAGTTACAAACTCTGCTGGTCAATCTGATCAGAAAGAGATTAACGAAGCTGCTTCCAAGAAAATAATGGGGGTAGAAGTAGCTGTAAATACTGCAGATGAATCAACTGCTACGAATGTAATTCAAGCAGAGATTGTTGTTGGAGCTAACCGCTTAACATTACAAGATGGAAGCGAAGTTAAAACGGGAACAGATGAAACTGCAATTGATGGAACTCAAGTAGACTTTGAAACTGCAGGAACTTATCCTGGAAACATAACAAAGCTTACTATCCAAGTATTTGCTGACGATGGAAGTGCTGACTTTTTCAAGACAGGAGATGAATTTGTTGATCCAGTTTATGGATCTTTCAGATTAGTCTTTGATAGCTTGTCTGCCGGTTTGGAGAGTACTGATGAACGTGAGGACATCCTTATCAAACCATCTGGAACAGATATGGCTTCCATAACATTTACAAGCTGGGAAGGAGAAACTCTCGAAAATTGGGAGTGGCTCAACAACAGGTCTTCAGGTAGAACTGGTGTTTGGCTTGGAGATGGAAATGATTGGGAGTTAGAAGTTGCTGAAATGGCTCGGGTGAATCAGTCAGGCTCTGTTGTTTTGGGTAACCAAGACGAAGGAGTTTTGCTTGAAGTTACAGGCATCCAAAATGGAACTACTGGATTTGGTGATGACTATATTACAGTAAAGAACTTAGTTACTCAAGAAAGTACCCAGGGCGAGGCTACATCTGAGGGATCTGGAACAATAGATATAGCTGGAAACTCTTATACATTTAGTTATGTTAAGAATCCAAGTAGTGATGGCAGTCAATTTGTCCGATTCAATCAACCGGACTCTACTGGGTCAAATATGATATTATGGCCAACTATAGAGACTTCAAAGGGTGCTAACTTAGCATTCTATGAACCTATAACCATAAACTTAACCTCATGGGATGGTACGAATGGTTTGTTGGGAAGTAATGCTGTGATTCCTGATGGAGATGGATATACAAACGTTGCACTTGCTAATGCTGGTGGATTGCACAACTTTACAGTTGGAAGCTCACTAGCAATTAACACAACTGCATCTGATGGAGCATCTTCTGCAACAGCAACCGTTGGTCAATTAACAATTAACTTTACAAGTACTGGAAATGTAAATGAGACAAAGGTTTATGTAATGGAAGGCGGAGCTGTTATCTCACGTCCTGCAATCATCTTATTCGAAGAAAAAGATGAAGCTGATGTCTACAACACTTTGATTGTTGAAACGTCAGGAGCAGGAGTAAGTGATACTGGAGTAAGTGTGAGTGAATCATCTTTCTCATGGAACAGCGATAACGACATGAAAGGAACTGCTTATGGAAATACTGGATTCCAAACTGAAACCAATGATAAACTTTATCAAAAGATGGATCAGTGGGGAACATTGGTTGAAACAGATCAATCTGATTCTGACCAATACCACGTTAAAATAAGCTACCCTGAAACTCAGACAACTGCAAAGGTATATGTTGATAGCTTAGCTGTTGGATCTAGTTCAACTACTCTAGGAAATGTTAAGATAATGGATGATGAATTGTCAGCTAATACTGCGATGTCATCTAAGAACTTAATCGTTGTTGGAGGTAGCTGTGTAAATACTGCTGCATCAACATTACTAGGGAGCGGTGCTGGTTGTGGTGCTTCATGGACTGCAGCTAGTGGTGCTGGAAGCGGTGAATGGATAATCCAAACATTTGCTAACCCATGGGCTAGTTCTAAGGTTGCTACTCTTGTTGGTGGTTGGGAACAAGGTGATACTGCTAACGCAGCAACATACTTGACAACTCAAGAACCAATGACTAACGTAAACCATAAATTGACAGGTACAACTGCTACGGCAGCTACTGTTGTTACGGCTTAAATAGGTGAACTGATTTTTTCTTTTTTTTATTTTTTTTCTTTTTTATTTCTTTAGAGTGTGACAACTAAGAAAACCAAGTTTTTTAAATGAGTTTTTTCTTTGAATGATATGGGTCAAATAAGAAGTTTGAAAGAAATAACTCAAAGAGAACAAAGAAGAAAACGTATTTCAGGAATAGTAATAATCTCCTTACTTTTGTTAAGTACTCTTGGATTTGCATTGAGTATGGTTAATTTTGGGGGAAATAATGTTCCTGACGAAACTCAAGGATTTAGTAATAATGGCCAATACTGGATTTATACTACTGGAAATCAAAAATATTATTTTACGCATCATGTTGATGAAGTTAACACCTCATCTTATCAGATAAGTAAAAATTTAGCAGATTTATCTGGCAAACAAATTTATGTTGATACTGAAATGATTGGTAGCCTGCAAGAAATACATAATAGCCTTGGCCTTTATTTAGGAAATATTAAAGAGGCATGTTATGGACAGTGTGAAAGAGATTTACCAGAAAAAGACTGTTCGTCTCCTGATCCATTAATCGTCGTAAGGGATGACTATATTCAAAGCATAACTGAAGAGCAAAATTGTATTTTTATTAAGGGAAATATGAAGACAGTTGATGCATTTTTATACAAAATATTAGGAATCAGTTAATTTTAAAAGACTAAATATCAATTATTAATATGGATAAAAAGATTATAAAGAAAGAAAGAAAATTGGAAAGAGAATTACTTGGAATTCTTGGTTTTCTTGCAGTGTTAGTTATAGTATTCTTGATTGCAAGTGCATATTTTAAGAGTCTGAATTATTTTGAATATGAGGGTCTTACTTTTTCTAAAAAAAAGATTGGAGATATACCATTATTTCACCATACTTATTATATTAAAACCCAATCTGGTGCTTTTGCACAGTATAACTTCTATATTAGAACAGATCCTAGAGAGAATAATGTTTCTTTAACAGGTAAATCTAATTTGATGGTTCCTGGCTCCGTAGTCTATATATCAATAAATAGTGAAGGTTTGCAACAGTGTAGATATGGTGCGCTTGCTGTTGGAAGCTTGTCTAGTTTCATATCTGATAACCAAATGACTGTTGTTGCAGGAAATCTTGACTTTTGGCAGGCTGGAAGTCGCAGAGATCTATGGGCTACTTGTGAAAATAGACCTGGAAATAAAGTTATCGAAATATTGAAATCCAATGAAACTAAAGTTTCTATTGAGGGAAATTGTTACAGGATTGAAGTAGCTAACTGTGAGATTCTTGAGGCTGTTGAAAAATTAGAAACTCAATCAATTGTTGAAGCTAGAAAAGCCTTTATTTAATTTTAAGATTTAACTTTTTACGAATGTAAATATAAATTAGGATTATAATTAAGACTACTGCTATGATGATCCATGTAAGAGATCCTAACATATTCTCTATTGAATCTTGATTTTCTCCATAAAACATCCCCAGGTAAATTAAAATCGCTGACCATATACCTGCTCCTAAACCTGTAAAAAAACAAAATCTCATCAAATTCATTTTATAGAAACCAGCTGGAAGCGAAACAAACGACCTTATTCCAGGGATTAATCTTCCAAAGAAAGTTGTTATTTCTCCATGCTTTCTAAATGTATTCTCAGATTTTATCAATTCTTCTTTTTTTATGAAAAATATCTTACCATATTTTAGAAGGAGTTTATTTACAGTTTTTCTTCCAAGATAGTATGCTATAAAATAATTAACTAATGCCCCCAAGATACTCCCTACTATTGCCATTGCTAACACTAGAATAAAAGACATATCTCCTCTTGAAACTAAGACTCCTGCTGGAGGCAAGATTAACTCTGCAGGAAAAGGGATTATGGAGCTTTCGATAGTCATGCCTAATAAAATGCCCAGATATCCTAAATCTGACACTAATGCTATCAATAATTCAATTATATTTGTGATAAGATTCATTTTTTGGTCCTCATGGAGTTTATTATCGATGTAATATCTGTTAATATTGGTATGGATTTAATCTTAAATAATAATACATTACTAAACCATAATAATATGACTAATATTGTGCTTCCAAAATACCATGATGCTGTGTGAGCTATATTAAATAATTCATAATTTTTATTTGCAAAAATCATTGCGAATGTAAATATTCTTGTTATATTCAGTAATAAAAATAAACCTAATAAAAATAATAAGCTTTTTATTCTTTTTTTCATTTCCATGGGCGTACTTAAATTTAATATTAATAAAAGATAATATGCTGAACCTGCAATACATGCTGGGATAATACTTGCAAAATAATCTTGAAAGAATATAGTTGTATTCATACACGCTATTTCTTGTAGGAAGCTACTTTGTGCTAAATCGCATGCCTTTGTGTATGTTCCTTGAAGAAGAGTTGATTCAGTTGAAAAACCTATTAACCAGAATACTGGATAAACGGTCAATGGTGTAAAGATTAAATAAAAAATAAATAAATTACCTAGACCTAAAATTAAAAGTAAAAAATATCTTAGAATTATTGAAAAAAACTTTCTTTCCATAATTGTTTAGAGAATTGTTGCTTAAAAATATGTTTGCTTATCTACGAGACACTCTAATTGCAACTACAATTATCAAAATTATAAGTATTAAGTTTACTGCACCAATTATCCAGATTAGTGAGCTTCCTGAACTTAAAAGTCCTAAAGAGTCTGAAGAAGCTAGTTCAACTTCAATTTCTTGTATTTGAGATCTGCTACCTTCTGATACTTGCATATCAAATGACTGCAACCCTGAAGTGTCTTTATTAACCATCATTTTTATTATGACTTCTTTGCTTTCTCCAGCATCAACTGATATTGTTCCGGGTGAAATATCTGTTAATTCTGCCCATGAGGAATATCCACGAGCGCTTATACTATATGTGGCATCTTCTGTTCCAGTATTACTGACTGTTGCAACAACTACAAGCTCTTCGCCAGCTTTTGCTTCTGAATCAAGCTCAGCATCAATTCTTATATTGGTTAACCCTCCAGAACCAGGATTGCCTGTGTTCTGAGTGCATCCAATTACTTCGAATGAATAGTCAAATGATTCGTCTCCTTCTTGATCATAAACTCCATCGTCATAATCATATTCTGTCAGAAACTCTAAGGTGTAAGTCCCGCTAGGTACTGTTGCAGGAATAGTCACTGAAAAGTCCAGAGTTTCATCTTCTCCCTGATCTAAGTCAGAAGTTATTTCTCTAACTAAATCTATGTTAAGATCTCTGTTTCTGATTGTTATCCTTACTCTTTCTTCGTCGTCTTCACCAACGTTGAAAACAGTAAATTGTCCTGTTGCTGTTTCTCCACATGTAAGCTGATTGTCTAATTCAATTTCATCTACGATTACAAAACGACCTTCATCTGAAGTCTGCTCAATTGTTATTGGCTGATAGAAATTTTCATCTAGTTCACTAGCTGTGTCTTTACAGTCATTATTTTGACCTGCATCTTCATCATAAACTTTAACTGCAAGTTTGTATTCTCCTGCATCAAAGTCTGCTGGAACTTTAAACTCCCAGTTTACTGTTTCTTCACTATCATCATCAATACTAATTTCAATTTGTTCTTCATCTTCCCTTGAATCTCCAAGGAATGTTAATTCGTCTGAAACATCATTTCCAGAACTGTCAAATAAACCAAGTACTGCAACTACATCAACTTCATCATCTTGATTGTTATTTTTAATATCCATTTCAACTTCAATTTCATCTAAAAGTTCCCAATCATTTTCTTCTCCTTCGCCGTTATTATCCCAGCTAACACTATCAATTGTTAAGTTACTGTTTAATGTTTGACCTGCTGAACAAAATGTTTTCTTTACATTAAAGCTTGTTGTGGCTACTTGTGAACTTGATGTTGCACGAATATTAACTATGTTATCTGGGCCGAATCTCAACCCAGTAAGACCTCTAAGTATTGCTTTTACATCTACTGGAATATTAGGGTTTAATGTTAATGGGTTTGATGGATTGAATGTCAGACCAGATAATGTTCCTGTTTGAGACATTGCCACAGATAAAGGTGTTGAACCTGTATTTGTTAATGTTAATGTTATGTTTTGATTTGTAGAATACGGTTGGTTGCCTGATGGCTCAGCACCAGATATTACTATATTAATATTTGAAGATGAAATTGGATTTCCATCAATTCTAACATTGTCTATTCTACAGAACTCATTTCCTGAGTCTGTTGAGCATTCAAATCTTATTTTAAAATTTGAATTGTTATTTGCTGAAGAATTTAATGTGAATGATTGTGATGTAAATGATGTAGCTGTTGATCCAGTTACAGAACTAACTTGCACAAAAGTCACTCCGTCATATGAAATTGAAACTATAAAATTATTACCTGTTTCAAAATTATTGTTGCCTGAGTCAAACAACCATCTATCAAAAGATAGTACAATATTGTTAAAGTTTGAGGTTGATGCGCTTCTTGTTGCTATCGAATTTATTGAGTTGTTGGCGCTTGAAGCTCCAGATTCCAAATAGCCAGAAGAAAGTGTCCAAGTTCCAGGCGTCCATTGAGAAGGTACTCCTGAATTGAAATCATCTAAGAATAGTGTTGAAGCGCTCGCAAAAGCAAGAGATAAAACTGCTAATGCAATAACTGCAAACAAAGATGTTAATTTTACAAATTTCATTTTGTGATTAAAGTTTTCAATAATTAGCCTATTTAAATATTTCGGTGTTAAACGAACTTATAGATTTTTACTATATTTAGATTAGGAAAAATTTATATTGGGCGAATTACTGTAATTGGTGATGGCTATAAGATCTAAGGAAAATGTTGTAAGTGCATGGGCATTCTTGATAGGAATTGTTCTTGCTTTGATTGGAGGGATGTTAAGTGCATTATTTGGTGATTTGAATCCTTTTCTTCTTGGGCTATTATTAGTATTTGGATTAATTATAGGGTTTATAGGTGTAGCCCCTAATGATATAAATAAATTCATGACATCTTCTGTTTCTTTGGTAATAGTTAGTTTTGCGGGCTCTGCAGGTGTTAGAAATATTGAATTTTTGAATTGGCAGATAGGTAATATTGTGTCTTCAACTTTAGGGGCTTTGTTGGTATTACTTGTGCCTGCAACAATTGTTGTAGCAGTTAGAAGTTTATTTTCAATATCTCAAAGATAAAAATAATTTTTGATAAACTGGACTTGTTAGAGTTACATTAATGAATCTTCTTTTGGAGCATTACTTACAGAGTTGCCTGATGGTCCTCTATAAATCTCTGCAAATTCTGGAGAAGCTATTATTGCTTGGTCTCCGAAACCTGCGATTGAACCTTCCATTGCATCAACAGTTTTCTTTATCTTTGTCAGCGCTCTCTTAAGCTCTATTATATCTTTACTCTTTAATTTGCGAATATCAATAAAGGCGATTGTATACCCCTCACGTAAAGCAGCAAGAATCTCATTAATATCATCATATTTTGTTAAGGTAAACTGACGAATTTTTATTTTTTCTTTACGAGACTTTGACTGATTTAAATCAAGCTCCACATAATCATCTGAAGCCTGAGATTTATTGAAAACTCCTTTGAAACCAAACACCATGATGTCTGATAAATAGTTCAGTATATAAATATTATCGTATTTTAAAACACTTGATAAGATTTAATTCTTCGACGAGGACTTTTTTAGTTTATTTTTGAGATGGGTTCAATATTTTTTTTATTTCTGACTGCAACTCAATAGCCCTTGATTCTATAGACTTTTCTTGCTTTTCTATGGAACTATTTCTTAATTCAAGAAGTTTCTTTTTTTCTTCTAATTCCAATAACGTTTTTGTTTTATCTACAGTAACTATTATTGAACCAACCATCTTGTATACTAAATCTTTTGTTTTATTTATTTCAGACAAAGCATTAGATGCTTCACTCAACTCTAAAGATATGTTCTGTTTTTGCATTAAAAGTGATTGTAAATTTTGTTCTAGAATCTGCAAATCTTGAATTTTCTGCCTTGCGATTTCATCCATATTAAACTGCCTTTATCTTAACAACATGTGTTCTTGGCTTATAGAATATCTTTGAATTGCAATTAGGACAGTTGAAAACCTTATCTAATACTTTACTTGTTAAAGGTTTTGAGCATCTGAAACATTTGTATTGAGCCATAGTTAGTTTGGTATTTGAGTGTTTTTAAAATTATTTATTTAGTGTGTAAGCATGTCCTGCGAATTGAACTCCACATTTTTCACAGTGCCATATTCCTGCAGCTAGTCTTTTTACTCCTGACTTTTTACAATGTGGACATATTTGTTTTTTTCTTTGTAATGTTTCAACAGCATTTAATCTATTTCTTAAATATGTCCCATAACCTGCTCCAAAGCGACCGGCAGCTTTTACTTTTTTTGTTCTTACCATAAATGTGATTGATGTATAGGGTTTTTAAATTATTCCTCATCTTTTTGCATCATCGCGCTATTAAGATAATTATTATTACGTGTGTTAAAATCTTCTACTAATTGAGAAATGTCATCCAGATTTTGTTTTAGACGAGGGGCTAATTCGGGGCCTAATTTTGATCTATAGTCTTCAAGTTCTTTTTTTATTTTAGCTCCAACTTTGAAAATTAAATAAATTGCACCTGAACTCAAATCTTTCTCTTCTCGAAGACTTTCTCTTTCGGCAATATAAATTTCACGGTAACATCCTGACTCTAATAATCTTGTTAATGATCTGAATCTACCCACATCTTCAGATATTCTACCAAAAGAGGTTATCTTATTGATCTCTCTTGAATATGGATCTACAAATCTTTGTAAGGAATATGGATCATCTTCAAAATCTCTTTTTTTTCTTGGCATTAACAAATAGATAAACATCCATTTAAAAGAATATTTGTTTTTTCAGATGTGGTAAATGGGGATACCCGGATTTGAACCGGGGTCGCGAAGTCCCAAACCTCGAAGGCTAACCAAACTACCCCATATCCCCTATAGAGATGTTGTAAATAAGTGTATATAAATTTGACTTCAAAATAAAGATAAAAAATTATTTCTTCTTGTCTTCTTTCTTTGCTTCGGATTTTACAGGAGTCTTTGCTGTTTCTGTTGCGGGTGTCACAGGTGCTCCAGCTACTGCGGTTGTAGTTGTAGCTGTTGTTGATGCTCCAGCCACTGTTGCGACTGCTGCTTTTGCAGCCTCTGCTGCTGCAGCTGCTTCTGCTTCTGCCTTCGCACGAGATTCTTGTTGTGCTTTTACCTTAACAAAATATGCTTCAAGTTCAGCTTTCTTAACTGGACTTACATCTGTTTTAGTTTGAGAAATTTCTTGATCATATTTTCCGGAATTAACTTCTGCAATTACTTCAACAGGACTTTTATTCTCAACCAAAATTCCAAGAGATACGCATGAACCTAAAACTAACTTAACAGCATTCTTTAAATCGCGAGCAAGCATGTTTGGAAGCTTTGTTTGAGCTATATTAATTACGTTTTCAATTCCAGCATTAGCTATTTTTATTTTTCCTGCTTCGCCTGAACCCTTTTCTAGACCTAACTCTTTTTTTAGTAATTCTGCTACTGGTGGGGAAAATACTTTTATTTCATAAGTTTTTGATTTTTCGTTAACATCTAGTTCAACTGGAACTTTTACACCTTTAAAATTAGTGGTTGCTTTGTTTATGTCATCAATAACTTTACCAATGTTAATCCCTTTGGGCCCTAGTTGCTGAGCTATTGTTGGGCCAGGTTTCATTGCCCCTCCATCAACTATTAACTTAATTGTAGCCATTTTCTTCTTCCTTTGCTTCGCCTTGTTCAGAATCACGCCTTATAACCTTTACGTTATCCATTTTTACTGTAACTGGGATTGGAACTGCCGCTCCTAGTAATGAAACTACTATCTCGCCTTTCTTCTTATCTATACGCATTACTTTCCCTTTTTCGTTCTTGAAGTGATCTGCAATCATTTCTACTATGTCTCCGATCTCAATATTAAAGTCTTGAACTTCTGGTTTAATCATATTTTTGACTTCTTCATAAGTAACTGTTTTTCCAATAATTCCTTTAACATAAGGTAAATTAAAAGCTGCTTCTTCTATCGTATCTCTGTCAGCAGCTTCTATAATTAGATAACCTTTCAGACCATGAGGTCTTGTTATTGCAAAGACATGAAGACTCTTCAAAATAGCTCTTTCATGGATCATGTCCATTGCTCTTTCTTCTTTGTTTGTAGTTACTTTTAATATGAAAATCATTTTATGAGCTCCAGCTACTTACTCGGATAAGAGAAGTAGTACCTATTGAGATTTTGTTCGATATATAAACTTTACTCATCTTGAAAATTTATGTTAAATCAAAAAATCGATGCACCACCACACACTAAAGTGTGTGGTTTGAATTGGTGCTCGATTTTTGGATGATCGAAGTGTTGAACACACCCTAAAGGGCGTGGTTTGTGTGAAACACTATCGACATCACAAAACTTTGATGAGTTTGCTAGTGTTTTGGGAGTACAGTTGATAATCTCCAACATAATAACTTAACTCCAATCTAAAGATTGGAGATTTCAACTAGTATTAAAGATGTATAACTGATTTTGTCAGAATATTCTACTTATCTAACTAAAAATCCTCATTATTGCACTGATAAGAAATCCAACTAGACCAATTGCTAAAATTCCCAATGCCGATATTTTCGAGATCATTAAAAATTCTTGCTTAGAAGGTTTTTTCAAAACTGTCCAAACTCTTTTACACTGAGAAAGAAATGATTTTAATTTTTCCATAACATCTTTGAGATTATGGTGTTTAAAAATTATTCGGCGAATAATTTTTGAGATTTATTCTTCTCCTATGAAGTTTATGCCTAGTTCTGTTCCTAAAGAAGTGTTATCTCCTTTGGTTTTGTAACCCGAATTTGAACCTATTATTTGAGGACTTTTTACACCTGTAACTATTAATAATACCTTGATGGTTTTATCCATATCTGGAGATATTTTTGCTCCCGAAATTATTTTTGCATCTGGTGCTACTTTCGAACTTACTCTTTCCATCACTTTTCTATATTCATCTAGAGACATGTCTGGACCTCCAATAATGTTAACTAATGCTCCCTTTGCCGATTCTATATTTACATCTAAAAGTGGATTATGAATGGCACGTTCAACTGCTTCTACTGCTCTGTCTTGAGCATTATCTGATTCGCCTATTCCTATCAATGAAACTCCTCCGTTTGACATGACTGCTTTTACGTCTGCAAAATCTAAATTTACTAGACCTGCCGAAGTAATTAATTCCGCAATTCCCTTTACTGCATTGGTTAAAATTTCATCTGCAACTTTGAAAGCTGTTTGAATAGGTAGGTCTGGAGCTAATTCTAACAGCTTATCGTTAGGAACTACAATTAATGTATCTGCTATTTGTTCTAATCTTTCTAGACCATACTGTGCGTTCTCAATTCTTTTCTGACCTTCTACTGTAAATGGTAAAGTTACTACACCTATTACTAGTGCTCCTGCTTTTTTAGCTAAATCTGCAACAACAGGAGCTGACCCTGTACCTGTTCCTCCGCCTAAACCACATGTTATGAAGACTAGATCTGAGTTTGCTAAACGCTTACGAATTTCTTGTTCTGATTCTTTTGCAGCCTCTTCACCGATTTTAGGATTACTTCCAGCTCCTAAACCTCCTGTTAATTCTCTGCCTATCAAGATTTTTACATCAGCGTTTGTATATAATAAATCTTGAGCATCTGTATTTATTGCAATTACTTCGCAACCTTTTATTCCTATTTCGCGCATTCTAGAAACTGAATTTCCACCTCCTCCTCCACAACCAATTACTTTTACACGAGCGCCTTGTTTCTTTACCAATTGTTCTAACTCTTTATCAATGGAAGATACACTTTTTAATTCAGAATCTTCATAATCACCCGTCATATTTTACCAAATTATAGTTAATTTATAAGGATTGTTATGCTACTCATCTTGCTTTTCTTCTTTTTTAATTTCTATCTCTTGAAATTTGACTTCATTTCCCAGAAACTCTTGGAATTTTGATTGAGATTGTTTGATGAAACTCTCTAGTATTTTTGGTCCTTTTATTGTAACTTGATCATTTTCGACAGATATTTCAGGAATGTATCTAAAAACTAATTTACAAACTGTTTCTGCCTTCTCTTTTAAGTCTTGGACTATTCTAGAAATGCTAAATTTGTAAATAATTTCTTTTCCAGCTAAAGGATTATTGAAGTCTGTGATAACTCTTGCGCCTGAAATAGTTATTACTCTAGCTAATTGGTTATCAAAAACGAAAGAAGTTCCAGGTTTTGGATTTAATTTTTGTTCATGAAATATTTTAAGAGGTATTATTCTTACTAATTCAGTTTTCCTCTTTCCAAATGCTTCATTTGGAGTTATTTTAACTTCATAGTCTTTTCCCAACTCTTTTCCTTCTAGAAAATTATCAAAACCAATTACAACCATTCTTTGGCCGATAATAACAATTGTTTTTTCTGGAATTGCATTTTCATTTATTTTTTTTAAATCTTCCGATATGTTTGAGTCAAAGATCTTTCCATCTACCAAACCTGTAAATTTGATTTCAATAAATTCTCCTTTATTTACAACTTGAGTATTTTGTAATTGATTCATGTTCCTTTGTTAAAGACAAGCTTTAAAAAACTTTCATTTCTTGTTATTTTATAACAAGAGAAAAATTAAGAAATTTATATAATCTTAATTTATTCTGTTCTCAAAAACAGAAGGTTTTATAAACGTTCTTGTGAAAACTTGAATATGGTTTTAAAATTAATATCCGCAACAACTGCTAAACCAGGCACTACTGTCCTTTGGGATGGTGTTCCTTGCGTTGTTAGAAGTAACGATCAAAGTAAGACTGGAAAACATGGAAGTATGAAATGTAGAATGGAAGTTGTTGGAATATTTGATAAAAAGAAAAGAATTGGAGTTATTCCTGGGAGTGAGAACTTAGAAGTACCTAGTGTTGAAAAAAAGAAAGCTCAAGTTCTTAGTATTGATGGCGATATGGTTAGTGTAATGGACTTAGAAAATTTTGAAACTCTTAACTTGCCTTATGATGAAGAATTAAAAGATAAACTAGTCGCTGAACAACAAGTAGAATATTGGGATGTTGAGGGCAAGAGAGTTGTAATGAGGGTAAATAACTAATGGGCACAAAATTACCTGCAGCTCAACAGAGACTTTTTAGAAATATGTTTGTTTGTAAGAACTGCAATCAGAAAATGCGTTCTGAGGCGCTAAAAGTTATTTCCAAAACGATAAAGTGTAGAAAATGTGGCAAACACAGTTTCAGAACTTTACGTATGAAAAAAACCAAATGAGGATTGATGTATGGCTAGTTTTATAGTGTATGATTTAATATTTCTAATACTGTTTGGCATTTTTGCTCTTTTTATTTT
The DNA here is from genome assembly GCA_038045705.1 of Nanobdellota archaeon. Lineage (GTDB taxonomy): Archaea > Nanobdellota > Nanobdellia > Pacearchaeales > GW2011-AR1 > SICU01. Next base: position 104,090 of record JBBSXO010000001.1, on the reverse strand, counting down.
CAAAAAAAATAGACAGAGTTTCAAAAGACAAGGATGGATGTTTCTATATCATACTAAAGTTGGGATAGAATTAATGAAATGGGGGGCTAATAAATTTGGCAAAATTTTAAGACCTTTGAGTTATGTTGTAATTGCTTCCGGGTACATTTTAATGTTTAGCATTTTGTGGTTAATTACAAGAACTGTTTGGACCTATGTTACATTGCCTATCCCAGATCAATTGAAGAACTTACCTCCAATAGCTCCTTTGATACCTTATTTTCCTAAATTATTTAACTTAGAATCTGTATTTCCGCCTTTATATTTTACATACTTCTTAGTTGCAATTGCTGTTGTAACTATTTCTCATGAATTTGCCCATGGATTATTTGCTAAACTTTGGAATATCAAAGTTAAGACTACTGGATTAGCATTCTTTGGTCCTTTCTTTGGGGCTTTTGTGGAGCCAGATGAAAAAAAGATGGCTCGTGCTCCTAAAAAACATCAACTTTCTATATTAGCTGCTGGAACTTTTGCAAACATAGTTATGTTCGTTATATTTGGGTTGCTATTATGGGCATTTTTTGCTTTGAGCTTCAATCCTAGTGGAGTGATATTTAATGCATATGCTCAAAGTGTTGTTAATGTTTCAGATATAACTCATGTTGGAAATGTGAGTATCTTATCTGTTGCTTTGATCCCTACTGTTGCCCAAGATGGATTAAATAGAATAACTGCTTCTGGTAAAAATTATTATGCTCCTAAAGAGATTTTGACTAAGGAGATTTTAGAGAGTAATGAACAGATCGTTTTATTTGAAGATGCTCCTGCAATAAGAGAGAATTTAGTTGGAGCGATTACTTCTATTGATGGTAAGGCTATCCGAACGCAAGAAGATCTTTCTAGTGTATTAGGAAACATTGAACCAGGTCGAGAAGTAATTATCAATACAATTGATTCTGAAAAACAAGTCCATTCTTATGAAATAGAATTAGGGAACAAAAATGGAAACTCTTATCTTGGAGTTGGATTCTATAATTTACAAGGAGAAGGATTTAGAGGATTAATTGCAAATGGAATTGCTAAAATAAAAAATCCTAATGTTTACTATTCTCCTAGCTGGGATGGTGACCTTGCACAATTCATTTATGATATGTTATGGTGGGTTGTAATGATTAACATATTAGTTGCTTTGATGAATATGTTGCCAGTTTCAATCCTTGATGGTGGAAGATTCTTTTATATAACTATTTTAGGAATAACTAGAAGTGTTCATTGGGCTAGAAGAATTTACAGCTGGATGGGTTGGTTTATACTAGCTTTATTAACAATAATGATGGGTAGATGGTTTCTTAATTTGTTTTAATTTTAATATTAAGATTATGTAAAATTATATAAATAATGAATAATTATCTAGTTGATGTCTCAATTATTAAAAAACTTAATGGTTTTTATGCCCGCTCTTGCATTAACATGTTGTCAGCAGAGTGGTCCTAATGGTTCAAGTTCATGTGATCTTGAATATGAAAGGTTATACACTAGAGAGAATCCAAGTTTTGCGGGATTTGAACTTGGAATGGGAGATAGCCATTCATTAGTAAATAATTGTGGTTTTAGATATTGGGGAAATCGTCAGGGAGGATATGGGAATACATTAGAGATTATTGGTGGGCCTGGAGATAGTATGTATTTTGTATGGCTGGGAGATACATTGTCGAGAATTAGTTTGCGTAATGGATGGAATGGAGAAACTGAAAATGGGCTAAAGATAGGAGACGATTTTAGTAAATTTAATAGTTTGCATCCTTCAGCTATGCGAACGCGGGTGGCTCATTATTATCCTCATCAACAGAATAATATTTGGGATATTGGACATTTTAGAGCTAATTTTAATGATGTGGGAAAAATCTCGCTAATGGAAATAAGACTTAATTACTATGATTATGGTACTACTAATTATATTGATAACCCTATTGGTCCTTGGTCTGGAAGTTTTGAACAGTTATGGAGATAATATCTAATTAATTGTCTCTACTCCATTCTTTGTAAATACTACTAGTCTTACTCCAACTGGTACTGAAAGTAATGCACTGATTAAAGCCATATGTTCTTTTCCTGTTCCAGATGCTATTGAGACATGAACATCAAAACCTGAAAATTTAGGTCTTAGTTTCTTTATCATATCATCTTTTAAATCTACAAGAGGTTTTGAAGTATCTACTGTGATTATATCGGCATCTTTGGAAGAAATATATTCATCAGATGTTTTCGATTTAACAAGAATTATTTTTTCCCACTCACCTCTATTTATCAAACCTGTAACTTGACCCCAAGTTTCTTTATCATCTCCTAAAAATGCAACTAATTCCATTTTACAATCTTATGATGTTGAAAGATTACATTTATAACGATTGTGGTTTTTGTAGAACCATGGCTAGAGACGTCCCATTAAACGAAATAACTCTAAGAAAATATGAGAAGCCTTATGATAGTTCTAAAAGGGAGATAATAAGAAAAATTTGTTTGAGCATTGGACTGCTTCAACCTGGAGATGGCAGAGATATTATAGTAGATATTTTACTTGCTCTTGAAGAAGCCCGTAAGGAAAAGAAAGAGCTAACAAGTTTTGAAGTTAGAGATATTGTTACGCAAATGAGACAAGATAATTCATTAGAAACTAAAGGAATTGCCGAGAGTAATATACGCAGACAACTAAAAAGATTAAGAGATATTATGCTTGTTGAAAAAAAGAATAATCTATACAGAGTTTCTGAGTTTGCAACATTACATGATTTGTTTGAGCAAAAAATAGAAAAGTTTCTTATTCCTCAAGCAGTTGGCAGAATTAAAGAATATTTGCAGGTTTTGAATAAGTCTTAGAGTCAAGAACTAGCTTTAGTTATTATTTTCTTTAAATTCTCTAAAAACTCTCTTGTATCTGCGAAATAATTTGGATAGGCTTCCTTCAGTTCATTTGCTGCGTTAACTCCTACTAAAACTACATCATATTCTTTTTTTCCCTGATTTCTTTTTTCAGCTCTTGAATAATCAGATATAGCTTTTTCTTCTTCTCCATTTGTATAACCAGTTATGTTAAGTTTCTCCCCTATTATGTCTAATTCCAATAAAAATAACTGTAGATGTGGTTTTTCTTGAGATTCTTTTTGAAAAACATCTATTGCTTCTGTCCATCCACTCATTATTTTAATAACTTGCAATTCTTCTTCTTTTATCTTAATTTGAGAATATAATTCTTTAAGATTTAATGGAGTATTTGGGACTAAAGGAGAATTTTCTATCAGCGCAAATGCCGAGCTAACTAGCTTAAAAAAGTCTTTCCATTCCTTTTGACCTTCATTAGATTTTATTGCTTGTCTAGTAAAAAAATCAACTGTTTCTATTGCTGTTGCCCACAAATGTTGTAATTTTGATCTTATCTGAATTTCAACAAGTAGATCATTAAAATCCTTTTTTTTACCTTTGTCACTTTTGTATTTATATATTAGGTGGATACTTCTATACCCATCTTCTTTGGGATAAGTAATATAGTCTTTTTCATTTACTTTCTTATGTTTGATATCTCCTTTGACATATCCATCCATGTAAATTTTTCTTACCAATTCTACATTGGACAAAACAGCTCTACAGCCTGCAATATCTTGCATTTGAGATAGATTCATCGTAGGTTCATTTCCACCGTACTTTCTCTTGAGTTTTTTTATTATGGAAGGAAATCTTTTCAAACGTTCAACGACTAATGCGTTTTTATCTATTTTCTCCGAAACACTTTTTAGCCTCTTATGAAAAATGTGCATTGGATACTTGTGTATAGCTCTCCAATTAACTAATATCTCAATAGCTTTATCCAAATCACTCTCTGAACTTTTATCGCTAATTAAGGCATCTCCCGCCCAATCTACTTTAGACTTGCTATATCCTCTTGGTTTTGCCCATTCCATAGGATATTGCGCGGTTAAAAGTATTTAAATCTTTGTTTTGCGCGGTTAAATTTATGTGTAAAATAGCTATTTTTTAATAAAAGGCTTATTTTGCGCGATTAAGTTATTAATAATTCTGATTTTGCGCGGTTGATAAGTGAATGGGTATAAATTAACTCAAACTAAACGACAAGTTTATAAACCGTTTAAATTAACCTTAAAAGTCATTAAACTACATCTTTGACCCTGAATTATATGGGTTGAAGCATCCTGTAGAAGACAAATAAACATGGAATTGAAAGACGCACTAAAGGAACTTAGAAATCAGAAAGAACGTAAGTTTGATCAGACTGTTGATTTAATTGTAAATCTTAAAGGACTGGATTTTAGAAAAACTAATTTATCATTTGTAGTTGATGTACCAAATAAATTCAAAGATAAAACAGTATGTGCTTTCTTGAACGAAAAAAGCGATATTGTTCCTACAATAACAAAACCAGAATTTGCTAAATATTCTGAAAAGAAAGCTTTAAAGAAGCTTGTTAAAAAATATGATTTTTTCATTGCTCATGGAAGTCTGATGCCATCTGTAGCTAGTTCATTCGGTAAAGTTCTGGGTCCAACTGGAAAGATGCCTTCTCCACAACTTGGAGTTATGATGAAAGATAGCCCAGATGAAGTAAAAAATACTTTAGAAAAGATTGCTAAGTCTGCTAAGATAAGAATCAAAGATGCAAGTATCAAAATAGCGGTTGGAAAATTAAGTATGGAAGATGTCAAGATTATGGAAAATGCAAAATCAGTTTATGAAGGAATTGTTCAAGCTTTGCCTTTAAAAATTGATAATGTTAAAAAAGCATTGATAAAACTGACGATGACTAAGCCTGTTGAGGTTCAGATTAAATAATGGCTCAAATGAAGACTGAACACGTAACTGTGGTATCTGAAGCAAAAAAACAGATAGTAAAAGATCTAGCTCATTTGATGAACAGAAATAGAACTATCATGATTGCTTCTTCTAAAGGACTTCCTGGAAAACAATTCAATGAAATAAAGAAAAAAATGCGAGGATTAGCAGAATTAAGAGTTGCTAAAAAAAGCGCATTAATTAAGGCTATTGAGTCTATTGAAAAAGGAAGCATACAAAATCTAAAGAAAAGCATTGAAGCAGATTATGTTATTCTTTTCTCAGATACTGAACCTTTTGAATTATCTAGTATACTTATGGACTTCCAAAGCTCCAGAAGAGCTAAAACTGGGGATATTGCCCCAAGTGATATTGAAATTGAACCTGGACCGACTGATTTAGTTGCGGGTCCTGCAATTTCAGAATTATCTGGAGTTGGATTGAAAGTGAAAGTTACTGAAGGAAAACTTGAAATAATTAAAGGAGCCATTGTTGTTAAGAGTGGTGAAATAATTAAGGTTAATGTAGCAAGTGTCTTAGGGAAATTAAATGTAAGTCCTATGAAAGTTGGTTTTATACCAATTATTGCTTATGATTCTAAAGAAGATAAAATATATTCTAATCTAGTTATTGATAAAGTTGGAACTCTTGAGCAAGTTAAAGAACTTATTAGGAAAGCTCTTGGTTTTGCAATTAATATCAAATACCCTACTCAGAAAACCATTAGATATTTCATCACTAAGGCTGTAAGAGAAGAGAAAGCTATTGAAAAACTTATAATTACAAAGGAGGGAATGTAATGGAATACATCTACGGAGCTTTATTATTGCATAAACTAGGTCACCCAGTTAATGAAGAAAACTTAAAGAAAGTTATTCATTCTACTGGAAGTCAGGTTGATGAATCAAAGCTAAAGGCATTGATTGCTAGCTTGCACGGTGTCGATATTGGCGCTGAACTTGAGAATGCAAATGTTGCTGTAGCTGCACCTTCTGCTGTTGCACAATCTGCACCTGCAAAAGAAGAGAAGAAAGAAGAGAGACCTTCTGAATCAGCAGCTGGACTAGCATCTTTATTTGGCTAAATTTTTTTATTTTATTTAGTTAGCCGAATAACAAAAGTGTTAGTAAGACTTGCATTCTAGAGAGTTAGTTTTACTGATAATAGTTATAAACAATAGAAGATCCCCTTATTAATGGAGATAGAAACAAAGAGGCTTATTCTTAAACAGGTATCTGAAGGTGATTCTCTTGAAATAGCTAAGATAGGAAATGATAGAGAAATTAGTTACTTTACTTACTATTGGCCTTATCCACTTACTGAAAGTAAAGTAAATAAAATATTACGAGAAATAGAAAAAGAATGGAAAGAGAAGAAAACAGTTATTATGTTCAAGATTCAATTAAAAGATAATGGGAACATAATAGGGGTGATTGATATATTTGATATAAATAAAACTGACAAAAATGCAAAGGTTGGTTATTGGTTGGGTAAAGATTATAGGGGAAATGGTTATGCCTTGGAAGCTTTGAAAGAAGCAATAGATTTCTCTTTTAATAAATTGAAATTAGAAAAGCTATTTGCTGATACTCTAACAAACAATATTTCTTCTAATAAATTACTGAAAAAAGCTGGTTTTAGAAAAATAGGAACTATGGAAAAAGACAAGCTGATAGAGGGAAATTTTATTGATAGATATTTGTGGGAATTGATTAATAAAAACTAGAGTTAAACTCCAAAGTAGTCGTAAAATTATATAAATAACGACGCTAAATACTTTTATGGATAAGGGTGAGAAGCTTGCGCTATTTCTTGGGATGCTTAGTGGAGATGGCTGTTTATCTAAAGGACATAATGGTGATGGTTACCGTACTTACCCAATTCAATTTTGTAATACTAAAAAAGAGTTAGTTTTATTATTTAATAGGTTATTTTATGATATATTTGAAATAGAAGGGCACATAAGTTCTAGAAATAGATATAATCGACAAGAAATATGGCATTTCGTAAAAATTTCTCGCAAAATATTTGAAGAGATTAGAGGTCTAGGCTTTCCCGAAGGAGTTAAAAGAGATGTTTTGAGAGTTTTGCACCTGATAAAAAATGGAACGGATAAAGAAAAATTATTATTTATTCAAGGAATGCTAATAACTGATGGTTATACTACTGATAAATCAATTAGATTTCATTTGGGAAGTAAATTATTTCTAGAAGATTTATCTGAATTAATTGCAGAATTTATTGGTAAGAAAAAGGCAGTAAGAGAGTACACTCAAAGACAAATTTACAAGTCTTATCAGTTATCTTTAAATAAGGTCGAGAAGAATTTATTGTTAAGCCGCTGTGGGACAATGGTACTCCAGTAGTCTTGAGAACTACCTTCCTTCGGGATCTCCCGGTTCGATTCCGGGCGGCGGCGTTTTCTTAAGGGGCATATTATATTACTTGTTTTTTCTGCGTTTTTTAGCGTTACGCTTTCTAGCTATTCTTGTTGATTTTCTCATCAATTATAATGAATTAATGTTTATATAGAGTTATTGATATTTCTAAAAAAGTAACACTTATTGATTTTTATTATCATTGTAGTATCCTAATATTCTTGCATGGGATACTACAGCAAATTTCTTAATTGTAAAGGTTTAAAAATAGATTAACTTTCGGGAAAATATGAATATAGACTTTAGTGCTTGCGCTACTATCAAAGGGGAAAATCAAAAGCCTTTGATAACTGAAAGATTGGCTAGATTTGGCAGATCCAGACCATCAATAAAAGAAATAGCTGAAACTGCAATAAAGAGAGGATTAGATGGAATTGTATTAAGATCTTTCTCACATTCTGAAGGAACTGATAATAGATGGAATGAATATTTGAAGCAAATGGAAAGACTTGAAGGGTTTACTTGTTTTGGAAATGGAACTGCCTCATATATCTCGCCTGATTCTGAAAAAAAATTAGTTATCATACATGGACAAGGATTAATGACTTATGAGGGGAATATTCAAGTTCTTTTTGCGGAAAGAACTGTTGGCAAAAGAGGTTCAAAATTCGATGGAGATTTTAGTTATCTTATCAAGGAAGCTAGAGATTCTGGAGAAAATGTTCTGATAACTGCTGGAAGACCATATACTTTCGCAGATAGATTATTAGAAAGTGTTGATGCTCTTGAAACTTGGAATGGAATGGATTCTGTCGAGAATAATGAAAGATCAGACCAAATTGCTAAAAGATTAGAAAAACCCGGAGTTTATGTTTCAAATGCTAAATGTTTACATGATTTAGGAAGATCTTATACTACACTTGATTTTTTTGGACATTATCAAAGCCCAGTTGGGATTGCTAAAGCAACTAGAAGAAGCCTTAATTTGAGATTAGATAAGGATCTTGGGGGAGAGAAAGGATTTAGCACGTTGAGCAAATTAGTTCAAGCACTAGCAATAGCTGAAGTTAAGTTAACAGGAAATAAAGATTAATTATAAAAATAAAAGATTTCTTTGAAATTTATGGAATGGGTTGTTTCTACAAAGAGAAAGCATGTTTATGAGGCTCTTGGATGTATAAGTGATAAAAGAATAGAAATTGATTTGAATAATGGTGCTAAGGTATATTCTTCATCAAGAAATAAATTTTACAATGTAAATTTTGATTCTAAAACTAATTCAATTATGTGTAATGATAATACTTCTTACTACACAGATACTTTAAGTTATCCTTGTATTGCTTTGCTTTTGACTAATGGAATTATTAGTTACAATCCATTTTTTGCTCAATGGCTTAAAGGAATTAAGTGGAAAGATGTTAATCAGAAATTCAAGAATGATTATACAAAAACAGAGGCATATGTTGGAGAATTAATAAAAGAAAGAGATTTGTCATTTGATGAATTGAACAAAGAAGTAGATAGTATAAATGAACAGTTATTCAAACTTAAAGTTAAAATGCTTGGAAAGAAATTAAAACCACCTGTTGGGTATTAATTTCCGAATAGTCTTGAGAAAAAGCCTTTCTTCTTTTCTACTTCTGGCATAATAGGTTCTATTCTTGGAGCAGGTTGCATTGACTGAAGTCTTCTTGATTCAGCTATTTGCTCATTTATTATTTCTTTCTCTGCTTGAACAAATGCTTTTTCAACTTCTGATCTACTTGTACCTTGTTTTATGAGCATCCACTTTAATGATTCTTTGTTATATCCCTTTCTTAAATTTCTTTTTATATAATTAACAGTTCCAGTCAAATAAGTCTCATCTTTTTGCATATTATTTTTTGTTTCCTTATGTATAAAAAGATTGTTATACTATCATTATTGGTTTTTGTTTTTTAAAGAACTTTATCGATTCATTTAATTTTAATTTTGATTCTGAAAATAAAGTTGCTAATTTATCACCTTTGAATATTTTCTCACCTATATGCTTATAGATGTAAATACCTGAGGCTTTGTCTATGGGGCAACCTGTGATCCTTGCTAGATAGTTTATGTTTTGATTGTTTATTTTTTGAATTATGCCAGAGTGACTTGAAATTATAGTATGATTAAATTTTGCTTCTGGAAGCCATGTTTTTGCGTCACCGCCTTGAGCAGAGATTATTTCTGAGAATTTTTTATATGCCACTCCTGAATACAAAATCTCTTTTGCTTTAATTATACCTTTGCCAGGCTTTGCTTTTCCCACCATTTCGATTATAATTCCGGCAAGAATTAATGCTTTTTCTTCTAAGTCTCTCGGAGGGTTATCTTGTTTTAAAACTTTTAAAACATCTTTCATTTCTAAAATTGGACCTATTCCGTGCCCTATTGGTTCCTTGCCATCAGTTAAAATTGTTTTTATTTTAAGACCTAATTTGTTGCCTATTAAGATAAATAGCTTGCTTAGTTTTTCTCCTCTTTCTTTAGATACTTTTGCTCCATCACCATATGGTATATCTATTAGAACATGTGTACTGCCTACAGAAATTTTCTTAGCTAAAATTGAAGCAATTAATTGAGCTTCTGGATCCACTCTAAGTAACTTTTCCACTCTTATTAATTTGTCATCTGCTGGAGCGAGGCCTAGAGAACCACCCCAAACCAGACAGGCACCTGTCTTTTTTACAACTCTTTTTAGTTCATTTATAGATAAGCTTACGGGAGAAATAGATTCTATAGTATCTGCTGTACCTGCTGCAGAAATTATTGCTCTTGATGATGTTTTGGGCATTATTATTCCAGCAGATGCACATATTGAAACAACTATTGGTGTTGTTCTGTTCCCAGGTATTCCTCCGATTGAGTGTTTATCTGCAACTATTTTATAAGGCCAAGAAATAGTATTTCCAGTTTTTACTATTGCTTTTGTTAGATTTATTGCTTCTTCTAGAGAAGGATCACAATGAACCATCGTGGAGATGAAATAGGCAATTTCTGCTTCAGTTAACAAATTATTTACAATATCAGACATTATTTTTTCTAATTCTTTTGCTGAATATTCTCTACAACCTTTTTGATTTTGCAAAATGAATGAGCTTTCGGCCACTTCTGATGGGAGAATTTCTACATATCCCTTATGATGTTTAATTGATGAAGCCAGCTCCTCTGATATAGCTACTTCGTTTTTTTTAATTAAACCTCTTGCTAAATCTACGATTGCAACAAATATATCTCCGTTTTTTCTTATGGCTACTCTATCTCCTGTATGAATCCCCATCTTTTTGGCAGATGACTCATGTAAGAAAATTACTGGTTTGCCTGCTGAAATCTTTAGAAGCTTTAATTTTAATCTCATCTCTTCTTGAACAAGTAAAAGATGTTTAAAAATTATTCCGCTGGGGAGAACATGTCTGAAAGAGTGCCATCTTTGTATGCTTTAAGGAACAATATGAGATAAGCTAAGATTAATGGTCCTAAAATAAGGCCCATTATATTAAATACAAATAATCCTCCGATCATCCCAACTAAAACTATTACTGAAGAGACTCCTGCTTTTCTAGAGACTATGTAAGGTCTCAAGATGTTGTCTATTGTTGAAACGAAAAATGCACAATAAACTGCAAAAGCTACAGCTACTCCTACATTACCTGCTATAAGCATACTTAATGTTACTGGGATCCAAATAAACCATGGACCTATCATGGGAAGCATAGATGCAAATGCCCCGAGTATTGTTAATGTTAGGGCTTTTGGAACTCCAAATATTAATAAACCAAGACCTAGAGCAAGACCTTGTATTATTCCCACTATTATATAACCGTAAATAATAGAAGAGGTTATATCCTTGAATCTTGTTACGAGAACAGTTTCTTTATCTTTTCTAAACGGAGATATTCCTGAGATAAATTCTCTTAAATTCTCTTGATCTCTTAATGAGAAAAAGAATACAAACAAAACAACCGCAAGATTGAGTAAAAGGGTGGGTAAGCTCTGTAGCAGACCTATAAAAAAGTTGAATATTGTTGAAGCTATGTTTCCAGTAAACTGAATAATTATAGTTGTTAATCTTTCATTAAATTCTGGTGTTGCTGAAGGAAAAACTTTTGAGACTACTTGTGAAAAATCAACGTTTTGACTTAAATTGAATAAATCAAAAATTTGCTGGATAATTATAGGTATTGTAAACCATAAAGGGACTATAATTATCAATAAGACTAAAATGCACATCAATGTTGCAACGGTGTTTCTAGAATGAATTGTTCTATAAACTATTTTATATATAGGTGAAAAAATATAGGCTAGTATTAATCCTCCAAAAATTGATAGGACAATTGGTCTTATAATAAGAAATGCTGCAATTACTAGAAAAAGAAGAACAGCGGATACAAATATACGTCTTATATCTTTATTGGATAATGGCATGCTTTACCGACGGTCTTTCTATATATAAAGTTTAGTAAGACTTCAGATGAAATTGAGAAGATTGTTTGGAACTAAAAAAAATTCTTGTTTTCCCATTTTGGATTTTTGATTATCTATAATTTATGTAAATTGTGGCATATTTATAAAGTAAGATTTGCAGAATAATCTATGGATTTTTTTATTCATAAACTCTGCTCTGGTAAAACAGATGATTTGGTGCACTTACAGTTTGAAAAATATAGTCGTGGACTTTTTGCAAATAAAGCAATAGTTAGAGGTAAATATTCTAAAGGAGATTATTCTTTTGTAACCACTAATGAATATGCTAGCGATTTTGTTAGAGCTTGTGCTGAGGAACTTGGAAACTCAAGCACTAAAGTTGAGGGAGTCATAATTTCAACTAAAGCTCTTCCTGAAAACATCAAATATGGAGATATAAGTCAATTTATGGGTGTTAAAAAATATTCAATATCTCAGGAATTAACTGGAGACCAAATTATTTCTATTTGTGATTCTGTTCCTAGAGCATTTATTGCCCTTTCTTTTTCTACTCCTAAAAGTGAACTAAAAATAAAACCAAAAGCTCCAAAATCAGCTAAACCAGGAACTAACTCAGATGATGTGAAAGTAGATTTTTGTAAATTAAAGACAAAAAATCCTGAATTTGCAAAGAAACTATTTTTTGAGATTCATGAATTTAAAACTGCTGAAGCTAGACATGACTTTGAAATTAAAGATATTGAAGTTCCTAAAGATGAGAAAGATCCATTAAAAATGCGCGAAAGAGCTGTGCGGAAAGGAAATATTATTCGCAAGCTAAAAGTCAATGAGGCTGAAAGTATAAAAGATTATCTTTTCTCTGCTTGATTTAGTGAAATGTTTATATAGCTCTTTGAAATTAGTATCTTGGGAGGTTTTATGAATCATAAAAATATTATGACTGCAAACCGCATCCTTCTTGGGCTTGTAATGCTTGTTCCAGGATTGCTGAAACTGTTTGTAATTGGTTCAGACGCGGTTGTTGGAATGCTTAGCAGTAATGTATTATTTTCCTGGGCTCCAGGCTTCTGGGCGTGGGTTTTGATACTTTCAGAGATTGTTTTCGGTATAGCGATTTTAGCTAGCTGGAAGTTAGAATATACTGTTTGGCCACCAATAGTAATCATGCTTGTCGCAGCGTTTACTGTTGCTTGGGGCAACTGGCCTACATTCTTGATGCACTTAGTCATAGCTTCAAACTATTTGATACTGAAGAAGTCAAGATAAATTAGATTAGATTTTATTTTTTTGTTATTTTTTTAATTTCGAAATATATATATATATATAGCATTTTCAATCTAAGAGTTATATGAATAAGAGTAGAGGTTTGTTGATTGTTTTTGTTGTTATATCTCTTTTAGTGGTTTTTACAATTTATGAATTGAATATTTTTGATATTTCACTTGCACCTTCCAGAAAACAACCTTGCATTACACCTCCTGCATATCCTCAACTGATTATGCAATCTGTAACTATTTGTCCTAGAGTATATAATTATGGAATAGGTATTGGATCAGATAATGTTAAAATAACTTGTCAGCCTGGAAACCTTTTTAATGGTAATTCTTGGACTGGAGCAAATGGATTAACAATTTCTGGAAGAAGAAATGTAACTGTTGAAGGGTGTGACTTTGCAAATTTTAAAGGTAACGGAATATTTGTAGGAAACGTTACAAATTATACTTCGGAAATTAATCTATTAGCTGTTAAATCTAGCCTTAATAATGGGAGTGGGTTATTTGTTGGATATAATGTAGTAAATATTCATGTAAACTTAAGTGACATTAGAAATAATAATAAGGATGGTGTTCTTTTTACATCAACTCATTTTGGGTTAGTAAATTATTCTAATTCTACATTGTTTCCTGCAGGAATATATTTATTTAAAAATAGAATTATAAATAATAGACTAAATGGAATTAATTTTGATGCTTTTGATTACGATGCTTATCTACCTGTAAGCCCGTATTTAATAAACAATTCTATTTTGATATCTGAAAATAATATTAGTGAAAATTATAAAAGTGGTATCCAGAATTTGGGATTCTGGACTGATTCTGCTCAGAGCCAGATAAAAAACAACTTTATTAACTCTAACGGCTTTTATTTAAATGGATCTGGGATTGCAATTATTGCTTCAAAATCTCCCAAAATATTGACAAGCGGACCATATACCTCATTTGTGACTAACTTTAATTACATTATTTCAAATGATATAATTAACAATGCAGTTGATGGAATATATTTACATATTCCTCATATTGTAGGAAATAATTCTCTTCCTGCCTGTATCTCTCATCCCGGGCAACTTTGTACTGGAATGAATATTAATGTTGGAGATGTTTTTGCAAATTATATCTCTCAAAACAATAGATATGGAGTTTCATCTAATTTTGCTGACAGCTCTATAATTGATTCTCTTTCAACCGAAAATGTACTTTTACAAAATGATATAATTTATAATGGAAGAGAAGGCGTTTATCTAAATGGAAAAACTAATCCAGATATATTTAGCCATGTTGGATCAGAAATTATTTGTAATGATATAATTTATAATGGAATCCAAACTAATGGGAATAGTAATGGGATAGAAATTAGAGAGAGTGATAGAGTTTCTGTTGTAATAAGGGGTGCTAACATTATAGGTAATAATTTGATTGGATTGCTTATAGAAAATGTAGAAGACACATCTATATCTCCAGATATTTATGCTACTAATAACTATTTTGGTTTTAATAAAATAGGTTTGGAATTTAATAATTCTAATGAAAGTTCATTTGTAAGATCTAACGATTTTGATCAAAATATTTTGCTTCAGGCCTTGGATGTAAACTCCCCTAATGATGTTTTTGAGCGAAATTGGTGGAGTGATTACAGCCCTACTTGTGTTGATAGCCAGCCTGATGGATGGTGCGATGTTCCTAGACCAATACCCATAGCTAATCAAGATATACAACCTAAAGCAGGATCTTGGTGGGGACACAAGAATAGAGGGTATTTTGTAAGAGCTAATCCTGGAGTAGTTCCTAAAACATCTTGCCAAACGATTATATTACCTCCTCTGCCAATTATAACCGTTCCTAACTTTGGAGGCACCAGCAGTATTCCTGGTAATGTGAGCAATCCTCCTGGCGGATCTGGAACTACAGGGACTACTGGAAGTACTTGAGCGGTTGACTTGGAAGAATTGGGTAAGAAATCTTTATTATAGAATTTTTTTGGTTTAATACCTCGTAGCTTGCTTTGTTGTAAAAATTCTAATTAGAAACTTTCGTTTTGTTCTATTTCCATTATCGTTTTATAATAAGACAGAAAGGTTTGAATATGGTTTTAATATAAAACGATTTAGTAATTATGGCTATTCATAAATTGAAAAACTAAAGTCGTTAACTATAATCCAAACCTTGTAGAAATATGAGTAAGATTTAAATACTCAATTTCTAAGAGATAGAAGTAGAAATTGAACTGAATATCTAACGGTTGCTAACGTTAAGATATTTAAATTTGGAGAGTTGTACCATAAACAATATGGAATATGAAAATATCAAGACCGAGATATGGAAGTTTGCAGTTTTGGCCACGTAAAAGGGCTGAACGATTTTTACCTAGTGTTAACTGGGATGCAATAAATGGTGAAGGTTTCTTAGGATTTATTTTTTACAAAGCTGGAATGGCTACTGCAATAGTAAAAGACTCTACTCCTAAATCAATGACTCCTGGGAAAAAAATGGCGGTTCCAGTTACATTTCTTGAAATGCCTCCTATGAGGATATATTCCGTAAGATTTTACAAGAATGGTAAAGTAATGACTGAAATTGTTGTTTCTAAAGATAGAGAATTGAAAAGAATTGTAAAAGTTATGAAAAATCCTATTAAAAATATTGATGAAGTAAAAGATTTTGATAATCTAAGAGTAATTGCTTATTCTGTTCCTAAAGAAATTGACTTAAAAAAAACACCTGATATGGTTGAAATTGGTATTGGTGGAAAAGATAAGTTGAATTTTGTTAAGAATTATATTGGAAAAGATATTACTGTTGCAGACATAAAAGGAGATTTATTTGATGTTCGCGGATTAACAAAGGGTAAGGGTCTTTCTGGTCCAGTTCATCGTTTTGGAATTAGTTTAAAACAGCATAAATCTGAGAAAGGAGTAAGAAAACCTGGTAGTTTAGGTCCATGGCATCCAGCAAGAGTTATTTTTAGAGTCCCATTATCAGGACAACTAGGTATGTTTTCTCGTTTACACTATAACTTAAAAGTCTTAGCTTCAAGCACTAATGCATTAGATAAAATCAAATTGAAGCCATTTAAGAATTATGGAAATATTAAAACAAATTATGTTGTTTTGCATGGGAGTGTTCAAGGTCCTGCAAAAAGACAGATTTTACTAACAACCCCTTTGAGGCCTAGCTTAAAACAAACTCGTAAGAAACTAGAAATGGTTGAGGTGCATATATGAAATCAAATGTTTATGATTTAAAGAATCAGAAAAATTATGAAATAAATTTACCAAGCATTTTTTCTACAAAAATAAGAGAAGATATTGCTTTGAAGTATTATGAGGCTGACAAAACTTTCCACCCTTATGCACCTTCTCCTCTTGCAGGAAGAAAACATTCTGCTTCTGGGACTATAAGCCACAGAAGACATGAGTGGAAGGGGCATTATGGTAAAGGTATCTCTCGTACTCCTAGAAAAGCGATGTGGAGAAGAGGAGAACAATTTTATTGGGTTGGTGCTGAAATAAATATGGCAAGAGGTGGAAGAGCAGTCCATACTCCAAAAATATTTTATAGGGAGAGGAAAATAAATGAAAAAGAAATGACTGTTGCAATACATTCAGCTATTGCTTCTACTGCTAAGAAAGAATTTGTTTCAAAGAGGTATTCGAGCCTAAATGAATTCTCTGGTCAAATACCTTTTGTTGTCTCAAATGCAGAAAACATGAAAACAAAACAATTAATTGAATTATTAAAAAAGATGCTTGGAGACAAATATGAGATTGCATTACAGAAAAAGGATGTACGCTCAGGAAAAGGAAAAATGAGAAGTAGAAAATATAAATCGAGTGCAGGATTATTAATTGTTAAATCGAAAGATGAAAAAATATCATTGAGTGGTGTTGATGTTGTATCTGCCCATGAGTTAAAGATTTCAGATTTATACCCCTTAGGAAGACTTACTTTATATACGGAACAATCGCTAAAGGAGTTAAAATAATATGTTAAAACCAATTACATCTGAAAAAGCAGTAAAATTAATAGACTTAGAGAATACATTATTGTTTGAGACAGACAGACGTGAGACTAAGGATGTGATTGCAAAGGAAGTGTCTAGTATATTCAAAGTCAAGGTTGCAAAGGTGAGGACATTAACTCGTGGAAATAAAAAATATGCTTATGTTAAACTATCTAAAGAAGATCCGGCAATTGATGTCGCGACAAAACTAGGAATGATCTAATGGGTAAAAGAATAATTTCACAGGCAAGAGGTAAGGGAAGTTTATCTTATCAAGCAAGAAAACAGGCATTTATTTATAGAGTTGGGTATCCTATTGCAACAGGAAAGGCAGAAGTTATTAAGATATTACATTCAGTTGCTCATTCTGCTCCATTGATAAAGTTAAAGCTTGGAAAAACTATTTTTTATAATGTAGCTTTTGACGGAGTAATAACAGGACAAGGTGTTGTTTTTGGAGGGGTTGATTTTTCTAAAGGGAATGTTATATCTTTAAAAGATATTCCCGTATCAACTAAGATTTACAATATCGAATTAAACCCTGGAGATGGTGGAAAAATGATAAGAACTTCTGGAAGTAGTGCTCAGCTTTATAAAAAATATGATGATGGAAAAATAGGAGTTCTTATGCCTAATAGAAATGAATTAAAACTTGATGGAGAATGTAGGGCTACTATTGGAGTCGTTGCTGGAGATGGAAGGAAGCAAAAACCAATGATGAAAGCTGGAGTTCACCATTACAAAGCTAAGGCAAGAAATAAATTATGGCCTAGAATATCTGCTGTAAGTACTAACGCAATTGATCACCCATTCGGTTCTGGAAGAGGAAAGAGAATTAAATCTAAGACTGCTAAGAGAAACGCTCCTCCAGGGAGAAGAGTAGGACACCTAAGACCAAGAAGAACAGGAAGGACTAAGCGATAATGGCTAAAGAAGTAATAAAAATGCGTGAAAGAAAATTCTGTGGTCTTAATTTGGAACACTTAAAAACGTTGTCTTTGAAAGATATTTCAGATTATATGCCTGCAAGAAGTAGACGTTCCGTTTTAAGACATCCTGAAATGATAGATAAGTTCATTAAATCTGCTGAAGAAAAAATATCTAGGAAAAAAAGAGTTAGAACTCACTTGAGAGATTTGATAATTGTTCCTAAGATGGTTGGAATGAATATTCAAGTTTATAATGGAAAAAGTTTTGAAGATGTTACTGTTGATATTGAAATGATTGGCCACAGATTAGGAGAGTTTGCATTGACAAGACAGAAGGTAAACCACTCTGCTGCTGGTATAGGTGCAACTAGAGGTTCAAAGGCGGCTAAGAAGTAGAATGGAAACTAAAAAAACAACAATGGAAGAAGAGAAACATGAACATAGTCATGAGCATAAAGATGGAGAAAAACATGATCATGCTGACCATAAACATGAAATTAAAAATAAAGAAGTTCATGAGCACAAGCATGATGGGAAGAAAATAGAAATCAAAAAAGAAGTTGTTAAGGAAAAACCAAGAGTTAAGAAAGATCATGCTATTGTTAGGAACGCTAGTGTTCACATTTCAAAGAGACATGGAATTTATATTTGCTCGTTCATTAAAGGAAAGCATATTGACAAGGCTATCTCTGACTTGGAAGATGTAATAATCTTGAAAAGGGCAGTTCCATTCAAAGGGGAAATTCCTCACAGAAAAGGAGATATGATGTCTGGAAGATACCCTGTTGCTGCTTCAAAAATATTTATTCCTATGCTTAAGAACTTAAAGGGAGCTGTTTTGTTTAACGGTATGGACATCACAAAGACTAGAATATCATCTGCTTATACTAACTTTGCGCCTAGACCTCAAAGGAGAGGCGGAACAAAAGGAAAGAGAGCTTCAGTTACTATTGAAGCTCGTGAGGTAAAGGTATAAAATGGAAGAGAAAAAATTTGTTAAATTTAAACAAGATGAACTTGGAATAAAAGAATATGTTAAACATTCTTTAGGAAAGGGAAGAATTAGTGATGTTTCTATTGAATATACTCCAGTTGGAGAAAAAATAATCATTGCAACAAACAGACCTGGTCTTGTGATTGGAAAGAAAGGGGAAAAAATTGAAGAATTAACAGTTGTTTTGAGGAAGAGATTTAATCTTGATAACCCTCACATTGATATAAAAGAAATTTCTAATGAAGCTCTTGATGCTCAATTAGTTGCTGACTCTATTGCTATTCAACTTGAGAGAAAAGGTTCTTTGAAATTCAAGATAATTGCTTATAAGGCTCTTGACAGCATAATGAAAGCAGGGGCTTTAGGCGTTGAACTAGCCTTATCGGGTAAGTTACCTAGTGATCGTGCTAAGACATGGAGATTCTCTCAAGGATATCTGAAGAAGACAGGAGATCCTTCTAAAGTAGTTCATAAAGCAACTGCTCAAGCAAGGACTCAGATGGGAGTTATTGGAATAAAGGTAAGTATACTTCCACCTAATGCTCATATTCATGACCAGATTAAAGTTAATGATGCTTTGCTTCAATTAATACAACAAAATAAGATTGCTGAATCAAATAAGATTGCTGAATCTGAAAAAGTTGAAAAGAAAAAAACTCGAAAAAAGAAAGAGGTTAGTGAATAATGGCATTACTGAAAGCGAAAGACGTTGCTAAAATGAATCAAAAAGATATAGCTGAAAAATTAAAGGAATTGAAATTGGAATTAATGAAATCTCAAGTAGGGGCTCAAAAGTCTGCAGGTAAAACAAAAGAGATAAAAAGGGCTATTGCAAGATTACACACATTCAATGCGGTTCAAACTGCAGGGAAGAGAAAGTAAAATATGGAAATAGACCCAAGAACAGGATTACCAGTTACTACAATTGCTTGGGAAGACTTGGCTAAAAGCCAACAGAAGATAAAGATAGCGACTGAAAAACGTCGTTATGGCAAGGTTATCACCCTTGTTTCAGGCTTTGACAAAGGCATTGATTTAAAAGCTACCGCAAAATCTTTGAAAGAAGGACTTGCTTGCGGAGGTACAATAAAAGACCAAATCATTGAACTTCAAGGAGATCATAAAAGACAAGTTAGAGTAATCTTAGTAAAAATTGGATTCTCTGACGAATCGATTGAGGAATAAAATGGCAAACAAAAAAACAGAAAACAAAATGCGAGTTAATGAAAACAAACCCTTAGTTGGAACTAGAGGGAGAACTTTTGAAGGAACAGTTGTAAAGAAATTTGACAATAGAGCAGTTGTTGAATTTGCTAGGACTGTTAAAGTTATTAAGTACGAAAGGTTTATGAGAAAGACAACTAGAGTTCACTCTAGAATACCTGTTGGGATGCAAGTTAACGTTGGAGATTATGTTAAAGTTCAGGAATGTCGCCCTTTGAGTAAGATGATTCATTCAGTAGTTATACAAATTATAAAAAAGGTTGAAGGAGAAATAAAATGAAAGCTATGCCTGCAAGAGTAACGAGGGGATTGAATTTAGGAAGTGTTGTTGTTGCAAGTGATAATAGTGGTGCTAGACTTGTTAGAATTGTTGGTGTAAAGAAAGGAAAATCATCTAAGGGAACACAACAATATGCTAAAGTTGGAGATTATGTTAAAGTTTCTGTTCGTGCTGGAAAACCTGATATGAAGGGACAAGTTTTTGATGCTATTGTTATAAGACAAAAAAAATCTTACAAAAGAAATACTGGAGAAAGAGTAATGTTTGAAGATAATGCTGTTTGTTTATTAAAAGATGAAAAAGGAAATCCTAAAGGCACCTTTATTAAAGGTCCGATAAGCAAAGAAGTTTTTGAAAGGTGGAAAGCAGTTGCAAAGATTGCTCAATTTGTATTATGAAACCTGAATTAACTAATCTTGAAGGAAGAGTTGTAAGATTAGTCTACTCTAATTCAAAAGAATCACATGCATCTGGTCTTCCAAGAAATTTTGTTTCATTTAGCATAAGAACTGGCGAGAGAAAAGTTAAAGTTTTGTTAACTGGTAAATATGTCCCCCATATACAAAATGGAGATTATGTTGAAGCGATGGTAGAAAAAGTTAGATTTAGGGACAGAGAAATTGACGACCTTAGAGTAATATTTATGTGGGGAAAAGAATCTAAAGGTAAAGAAGAACTTTGGGAGTATCGAGATTAAAATGAAAACTAAATTTAATACATCTTGGAAAGCTAGTTCTCAAGCTAGAAAACAGCGTAAATACAGATATGAAGCTCCACTTCATATAAAGCATAAGTTTTTAAGCGCACCTTTATCAAAGGAACTACGCAAAAAATATGGAAGACGTAGTCTTTCTGTGAGAACAGGAGATGAAGTTAAGATTTTGCGTGGAACATTTACTTCCCAAAAAGCTAAGGTCCTAAATGTCGAAGTCAACAAGGGTAGAGTAACTCTTGAGGGCATCACAAGGAAGAAGGCAGATGGGACAAAAATAAATGTGTATTTCAACCCAAGTAAATTGCAAATAATTGTGTTGAAGCTCGATGATTTGCGCAGAATTGCTTTAAAAGGCAACAATGGCGAGTCGAAGAAATCTGAGGAAAAAAACAATGCACCAAACACGAAGTGAAGTTATCAAAGCGTTACCGCTAGCAAGAAAAGGCACTAAATATGTAGCTCGCGCGATGCGTAATAGTTCTAATTCAGTACCACTAGTTGTTGCAATAAGAGATATGCTTAAGCTTGCAAACACTAGTAAGGAAGTAAAGGGAATGATTCATAATAAAAAAATAAAGATTAATGGAAATCTTGCTAAAAATCTTACAGACCCAATTTGTCTTTTTTGCATTATTGATGCTGACAAAACTTATTTATTGACTATGCTTCCTACTGGAAGATTTTCTTTTGTTGAAACAGAAGAAACAGATAGAAAATTGAAGATTACTGGAAAGAGACTAGTAAGAAATGGGAAATTACAATACTCACTGCATGATGGGACTAATATTGCTTCTGAAAAAAACTATTTTGTTGGAGATACATTAATACTGAATCATGAGAATAAAACTATAAGATATATTAAATTTGATAAAGAAAAAGATGTTTTTGTGGTATCTGGAAACTATATTGGAAAGTCTGGAAACATTCAGAACATTTCCGAAAATAAAATAACAGTTAAATTTGACAATGAGGACGTTGTGCTTAGTAAAGCACAAGTTATGGTAATATGATTAACGTAATGAGAATCCCTAAAATAACTAGAGTTGTCTTGAGTGCTGGTGCTATCGATAAAGATTTAGAAAAAGCAAAGAAATTGCTTGAAATAATTTCTGAAAAGAAAGCTCAAATAACAAAGTCTGGACCTAGAATGAGAATCCCTGCTTTTGGAGTTAAACCTAAAATGGAATTGGGAACTAATGTTACATTAAGAAATCAAGAAGCTATTGAAATATTAAGAAAATTGCTTGGTGCTATTGATAACAAACTTAAAGTCTCACAAATAGATAAAAATAATTTCTCATTTGGTATACCTGAATACATCAATATACCTGGAGTGAAATATCTTAGAGAAATTGGTATTCGTGGATTTAATGTTACGGTCGTATTTGAAAGGCCAGGGTTAAGAGTTAAGAAAAGAAGAATTAAAACTGGAAAAGTTCCTAGCAGACAACATGTAACACCTGAAGAGATAATTGATTATATGAAGGATACATATAAAACGGAGATTATAGAGTAATATGACAGCAAGTGATTGGAATAAGATATTGAAACAGATTAAAAACAAACCAGCTATAGCTAAAAAGTTCTTGAAATTTAACAAGCCAAAAGATCGAAAAACTGGAATTGCTGCTCAAAAATGTAAACGTTGCGGAAGATTTGGTGCTCATTTGAACCAATATGACTTACATTTATGTAGACATTGCTTTAGAGAAATTGCGGAGGAAATAGGTTTCAAAAAATATAGTTAACATGAGTCAAGATATAGTTTCAGATGGTTTAAATCGAATAATGAATGCTAAACTAGCTGGGCAAGCAAGCATAACTTTGAAACACCATTCCAAATTCTTACAAAACATATTAGCAATAGGAAAATTGAAAGATTACATTTCAGAATATTCAGTCACTCCTAAAGGTCTTTTTGTAGAGTTCAAGAATTTGCATAAATGTAAGGCAGTTAAACCTCGTTATGTTGTAAAAGTGAAAGATATAGACAAGTATGTAAGAAGATATTTGCCTGCTAGAGGTATTGGAACTATAATAATTTCTACAAGTAAGGGTCTTGTTACTCACCAAACAGCTTTTGATAAAGGAATAGGGGGAAGCATTGTCGCTTACTTTTACTAAATGAAAAACAACTACGAAATGTCTATTGAAATTCCTGAAGGAATAAACTGTAAATTATCTGGAGATGAATTGCATTGTTCTAAAGGTAATACTCAATTGGTCAGAAATTTTGGGGTGCATAACATGACTATTTCTGTTAATGGAATGGTAATGTTAATAGTTTGTAAGAGTGCAAATAGAAAAGGAATTGCTAATGTAAATTCAATTGTAGCCCATATAAAAAATTTATTTCAAGGACTGAATGAAAGATTTGTTTATGAAATGGAAATATGTAATGTTCATTTCCCAATGACTGTTAAAGTTGATAAAGATAATTTTATAATCACAAATTTTTTAGGAGAAAAGGTTCCAAGGAATGCTAAGATTTTACCAGGTGTTGAAATTAAAGTAAATGGAACAAAGGTTATTATTTCAAGCGCGGATGTTGAAAAAGCTGGACAGACTGCAGCTAATATAGAAAAAGCGTCTACTGTTACCAAAAAAGATAGAAGAATTTTCCAAGATGGAATATTTATAACTAAAAAACCTGGGGCTGGAATATGAAAAGAGTAGTTAGAAGAAGTACATTGAAGTTCAGCAGAATGGGTTTAGGTAGACGCAAACTACAAAGATGGAGAGCTGCAGTAGGAAGACATAGCAAAATAAGAAAAAACAGATTTGGCTATACTAAATCTCCTCGCATTGGATTCAAGTCTCCTAGAAACGAATCTGGAAAAATTAATGGAAAAATTCCAATTAGAATTACAAATATGGCTGACTTCTCAAAAACAAGCAAAGAAAACATAATAATCATTGCAAGAACAATTGGAGCTAGGAAAAAAATTGAGATGATAAAAAAAGCTAATGAAATGAATTTAGAAATATTAAATGTGAAATCAGGAGTTGAAAATGGATCTAAGTAAAAAAAAGGCTCTTGCTTCAAGAACTCTTGGAGTTGGAGAAGGAAGAATTAGATTCAATATGCATAATATTAATGAAATTAAAGAAGCAATTACTAAACAAGATATTAGAGATTTGGTTACATCAAAAGCTATTTTTGTTAATGACATTAAAGGAAGAAAAGCCAATACACCTAGAAAGAGAAGAAGGGCTGGAAGTATACGCATGAGGCCAAATAACAGAAAAGGAGAATATATCATTTTAACAAGAAAGTTGAGATCATACTTGGCAGAGATTAGAAAACATGGAAAAATAAATAATGATGAATTTATGACATTAAGGAAGGGAGTAAGAAGCAAGACTTTCAGAAATAAAACACATTTAAAAGAGCATATACAACTTATGAAGGTGGTTAAATAAAATGCAAGGCGTACAAAAAACAGTTAGAAGAAGAAGACATGAAGGAAGGACAGATTACAAGGCTAGATTTTTCCTTCTTAAATCTGGCAAACCAAGAGTAGTATTTAGAAAAACAAATAGATTCTTACAAGCCCAGGTTGTTATCTCTGAAATAGCTAAAGACAGGGTAATAGTTAATGTAAGTACAAAGGATTTGATAAAATTTGGTTGGCCTGAAAAATTATCTGGAAGTTTGAAAAGTTTACCTGCTGCTTATTTGATGGGGTATTTACTTGCTAAACGAACTGAAATTAAAAGCGGAGTTTTAGACATAGGACTCTTAAGCCATGTTCCAAAATCAAGGATTTATGCTTTTGTTAAAGGAATGAAAGATGCAGGTTTTGAGATTCCTGTAAATGAAGAAGTCTTACCAGATGATGAAATGATTAATAGAAAAACAGAGACAGCAAAACTTATTAATCAACTCAAGGAAAAGCTAAAATGAAAACTGAAATAAAACAAGAAGAAATAGGAATTGCTTTAGAGGTTCCAGTAAGCGAAGAAGCTTTGATGTTAGAAAATATAAAAGAACATACACCTGTTCAATCATGGAATCCTAAAACTCAGATTGGGAAGGATGTTAGGAATGGGAAAATAAAAAATATAGATGAGATTTTATTGAGTGGTAAAAAAATACTCGAATCTGAGATTGTTGACAGCCTGATAACTTTAGAAAAAGATTTGCTTCTTGTTGGGCAATCAAAGGGTAAATTTGGAGGAGGTAAAAGAAGAGCTTGGAGACAGACTCAAAAGAAAACAATGGAAGGGAATATTCTTACTTTCTCATCTATGGCTGTTGTTGGTGATAAAAATGGACATGTTGGGATAGGATTAGGAAAATCAAAAGAAACACTTCCTTCAAGAGAAAAAGCAGTGAGACTTGCTAAGTTAAATGTAATAAAAGTTACTAGAGGGTGCGGTCACTTTGATTGTTCTTGCTCTGAATTACATAGTATTCCTTTTGCAGTTGAAGGTAAATGTGGAAGTGTAGTTATCAAATTAATACCTGCCCCTCAAGGAACTGGTCTTGTAGTTAGCGATGAATGTAAAAAGATTTTGAGACTTGCTGGAATAAAGGATGTATATTCATATGCTAAAGGACAAGGAAGAACAACAATAAACGCAGCTAATGCATGTATTGAAGCTCTTAAGAACACAAGGAGCTTGTCATGATAATAGTAATAAGAATTTCTGGAATGGTTGATGTATCTGAAAATGTTAATTACATACTTCATAATATAAATTTGAGAAGAAAATATGCTGCAATTTTAATGCCTGAAACTCCTGAAAATATGAAACTCTTAAATAAAGTAAGAAGTTTTGTTGCATTTGGAACAATAACTAATGAGAATCTTGTTAAGTTGATATCCTTGAGAGGAGAGAAATCTGATAAAAAAGGGAAAATTGATGCTGAATCTATTGCAAAAAATATTGAAAAGAAATCATTGCGTGAACAGGGAATGAAACCATTCTTTAGACTGCATCCTCCTAGAAAAGGTATTGAAAGTAAAAAGCACTTTGGAGTTGGAAAGGGAGTTCTTGGAGATAACAAAGAGCATATAAATTCACTTTTGGAGAGAATGTTATGACTAAATTAAAAACAACTTGGGAATGTCAATGCGGATCAATTGCTTATGGTAAGCTTCCCCCAGAGGAATGTAAACGATGCGGTGAAGAAGGAACTTATGTTGAAGCTGATGAAGATGATGTTGTGGAACTTGCAGATGAAAATTTAATGGAAGAGATTAGAGCTAAGGATTGGGGGGAAGAATAATGGTTCGAATGAAAAAAAGAAGAAAATCAAGTAGATTTAGAGGCAGTCACACTCATGGTCGCGGTGGTAAAAAGAAAGCGAGAGGTAGTGGACACCGTGGGGGATTTGGAATGGCTGGAACAGGAAAGAGAGGAGATCAGAAAAAAACTAGTATTCTGAAAATTGGAATGGACGAATATTTCGGCAAGAGGCAGACAAAAATGCGTTTTGGGAAAGGAAGATTAAAGACACTTAACTTAGAAAGAATTTCTGATAGTATTAAAGATGGAGCCGATTATTCAGATTATAAAATTGTTGGAAGTTTAAGTAAAAATATTAAACTTAATATAACAGCTGGTGCTGCAAGTAAAAGTGCAATCAAGTCTGTTGAGAAACATGGTGGAAAAATCACTTTGAAGTGATTTTAGATAGTAAAAATTAAATTTTTCTTCTTAAATGTGGTTGGTATTTTTTAATAAGTTCATCTTGTAAATCCAAACATTTCACAGCACAACCAAGAACAACATATTCATCATGGATAGTTTCTGTATATTTAACACCCCATTGAGCCGGATCTAGATAATAGAGAGTTTGATCATAAGAATCTGGATTAGCTCCACGAATTACTTGAATTAATTTAACACTACATATTTACAAGTCTTTCTTTTTTGTAGTGTTAAATATTAAAATAAAAAATCGATGCAAAACTACATGCTAAAGTGTGGTGTTTGTATAGAATTAACTAAACCAACTTCTTGACTAAAGTTCCAAACAAGAAACTTATCACAGATACTGATAGAGTTATTGTAAGCATTTCAAAGAACTTTAATCTGAAACTTACATTATTCATTGAAGAAATATATTTTGTATAACTTGCGATTATTATGATTACTAACGAGAACATTATTGCGGTCGCTAAGTATATGTTTTGTAAAATAAAGTAAGGGGCTACTAACAAAATAACTGCTAAGATGTATGCTATTCCTGTATATGTTGCAGCTTTTATGGGCATTTTATTTTTTTCTTCTTTTGCAGATAAATATTCTGAAGCAGCCATTGATAAAGCGGCCGCAAAACCAGTAATTAGACCAACTGTTGCAATAATTTTTGTTTCTGTAAGTGCAAAACTCAAACCGACTAATGCTCCAGATAATTCAACTAATGCATCATTAAGCCCTAAAACTACAGCACCATTGTAATTTTGATTCTCTTTTTTTACCATTAGAGCATTTAATTAAAAGACTATTAATACTTTAAGATGGACTAATTAAAAGAAGCATTCAGAAATATATATCCTATTTCCGTCACTAAATACTGCAGTGTCTTTGTAAACTTTCGGAGGTGAAATTGGAATAACAATATTACGAGGGATTATAACCTCAACACCGCTTGAAGATAGAGTTCCGTTAATAATCATCACATTTGAGATTACATAATTATCAACTAGCATATCTTCTGAATCTTTTCTTATCCATGAAACTAAGCCATACCTTCTATCACTAGAAATCACTCTTGAGATACTTGCAAACTTATCATAAATAGAGTAAGAAGAATGTTCTAAATTATTGGGAGATATTTGGAAATAAGGAGAGTTTTGATAAGTAAAGCCTATCCTGACTTTATTATCTAATTGGCCAGTATGAAATGTAGTTAAAATAAATGGAAATGAAATATCTTCTAGGGTTTCATAAATATTTGCTGGAATATTATAAAATGGTCCCTCTTGAGAAACCCCTGGTTCTGAAAAATAAAGGTTCTCAAATGAAGATTGTTGTTTTTGAAAGAAGAAAAGTGGAGCTTGATCATATACAGATTTTGTTGCAATAAAATTTCTTACCATGTTTGACCTAAACATGTTTTGTATGATTTGTTGAGGTATAGAATTCCAACATGTTCCTGATGGAAAGTCGGTAGTACAATAATAAGTATCAACTAAAAAAGACAATGAATTGAAAATTTTAAAAGAAACTAAATTCTGATCTATATAAATCTGATTTGTTGAAAAAGTTTGAGATGGTGCACTAATTATAGGAACTGGTCCACGGTCATCAGAAGTTCCTATGATTAAATCTGGACCCAATGAATAAATCATTAAATCGCTTTGCCCACTTGTGAAATTGGATCTAATAAACACAATGTCATCTTTAAAAATTCTTGGGGCAGAGTAAGAATAATTTCCACGTTGAAACTGTGCAGGCATTCTAATTCCCAGATCATCAGCAGTTCCAAACCGACTATCTTGGCCTGAATCATAAAATTTCAATGAACCCTGAAATGAATAAACCATAGTTCTCCCATAAATATCAGGATTGCTTGAACTTGAGTACTGTGAATGATTGATAATAGCAATTGGTGTAGTACAATAAGGAGTTATTTCTTGATAACGTGCTGAGACATTAGAGAAAATAAAATAGCTGGATAAAGCAATTATAGATATTATCCATAAGAAAATTAAAACAGATGATCTACTTTTGATTTTAGTTTTTCTGGATCTCATAATAATCTGAATTTTGAACACTATATATAGTTTATAGTTATTAAAAGCTAGTTTACTAAATTTTCTAGAAACTTTAACATTTAAAAACCTGTATTTATGATATATGGAATGGTGCTTAAAGAGATTATTCAGTTTCTTCCTGAAGTAAAAAAACCTGTCGAGAAAAAAATATCCTTTAATGAGAAATTAAAATGGACGTTAACTATTCTTGGATTCTTTTTCGTAATGTACAATATCAAATTATATGGACTTAGTAGAAACGCTCTTGAAAGATTTGACTTTTTATCAACAATACTTGGAACTGATTTTGGTGCAATAATAAGCTTGGGTATTGGACCTATCGTAACTTCATCCATTATTTTGCAGTTACTTGTTGGATCTGGAATATTGAGCTTAAATACTAAAACAGAAGAAGGTAAAAAAATGTTCCAAGGAATACAAAAACTTGGAACTCTATTTTTTATAGTTTTTGAGGCATGTATATTTGTATTGATGAAGGGTCTTGAAGCAAATCCAGGATTTGAATCAATAGTAATATTCCAGTTAATTCTTGGTGGTCTTGCGATAATGTTTATGGATGAAGTTGTTGCGAAATGGGGTTTTGGCTCAGGAGTCTCTCTTTTCATAGTTGCAGGAGTTGCATTGCAGTTATTCATAGGATTATTCCAGTTCATTGGGTCTGACGGTTCCAACTGTTTAGTTGACTTTGGAAATACTCCTTGTTCTGGTAGAGTTTTAGTTATTATTCAATCTATAATTAATGGTGATGCCACAGGCGCTTTGCTTGCCGCTGCTGTTATCGCTGTGACTGCATTGGTTTTCTTGGGTGTTGTTTGGGCGCAAAGCTTGAAAGTTGAAATTCCTTTAAGCTATGATAGATTGAGGGGTTACGGAGTTAAGTGGCCATTACAATTCTTTTATGCTTCTACCTTGCCAGTTATATTAGTTGCCGCACTTTCCGCAAACTTACAATTATTTGGAAGTTTGTTTGAAAGTTGGCTTGGAAGACCTACATTTTTAGGAGGATTCCAAAATGGACAACCAATTTCGGGACTTGCTTTCTGGATTGGAGCTCCTAACTTGTTACAATCTTTATTAACTGGGAGTTTACTTACCTCTCAGATATTCCAGGCTATTTTCCACATACTATTTTATGTAATATTTTCTGTCATATTTTCTATATTCTGGGTAAAAACAACAGGTATGGATCCTGCTGGTCAAGCAAAAAACATCGCATCTTCAGGATTACAAGTTGCGGGTTTCAGAAAGGATCCTAGAATAATAGAAAGTATATTGGGTCGATATATATTCCCACTAACTGTGATGGGTGGTTTTGCTATTGGGCTTTTAGCAGCTTTTGCAGACTTACTTGGAGCCCTAACTTCTGGAGTTTCTATATTACTAGCAGTTATGATATTATATCAGCTATACCAAAATATTGGACAACAACATTCTCTTGATATGCATCCAGCTCTTAGAAAGATGATGGGTTAACTCATCATCTTGGGTTTGAAATAATTTATGTTTTATTCATGAAACAGTTCAATTTAAAAACATTCTTTATTCTATTTATTGATTAAAATGAAAGGAATGGGAATGATATTTTTGGTGATGATTGTTTCATTAGCAGTTGCTACTTTATGGGATAAAGTTCCAATAATAGGTGAGGTTGTCCATATTGCGTTTGATCCTTCTTTAGGAGCATTGCTAAACTGGGATGTTACTATTGGATTGTTGATAATTACTGCTATCCTTAATTTGATAACTACTTTATTGCATAAACATGTTACGGACCAGGACTTGTTAAAACAAATAAAGGAAGAACAAAAGCTTGTGAATGAAGAAATGAAGCTTTACAAAAGTAATCCTGAGAAAACTATGGAACTATCAAAGAAATCTATGGAACTTGCTTTCAAAACATTTCCAATAACAATGAGACCAGTTGTTTATACTGCAATACCCTTCATCCTACTTATTAGATGGTTTGGAGATTACTTTAAAGAAAATCCAGCGAAAATATTAGGATTCATGTCTGGACTTTGGGGGTATATTGTGTTCTTTATTATATTCTCAATAATCTTCAGAAAGATATTGAAAGTTCATTAGATTTTACAAGAAAGTATATAAATAACGTTTTTGATATAAAAGTTATATGAATAAGGGTAGGTCGATGTTGATTGCTTTTGTTGTTATATCTCTTTTAGTGGTTTTTACAATTTATGAATTGAATATTTTTGATATTTCACTTGCTCCGCAAGTAAAACCTACTTGTATTACTCCCCCAATATATCCTCAATTAATTATGCAATCTGGAACTATTTGTCCTAGAGTGTATAATTATGGAATAGGTATTGGTGCGAATAATATACAAGTTAGCTGTCAAGTTGGTACTCTTTTTAACGGAACCTCTTCGAGAACCAAAGATGGGCTTACAATAATTGGGAAAAATAATATTGTGGTAAACGGGTGTTCATTTAGTAACTTTGCAGGACATGGAGCTTATATTACTGGTCAACAAAATAGATTAGCTTCAAATATAACCTTAATTAACATTTTTTCTACAAACAATGGTAATGATGGTTTAAGACTTGATGGAAACACAAAAAATATTCTTGTTGAGGATAGTAATTTTGATTTTAATCGTCTTAATGGAGTTACACTGACTTCGCGCCATATTCCTGATGCTAATAATAGCATCCCTGTTCTTTTATTTCCTGAATCTATTATTTTGAATAGTAACAATATTGAGAGTAATCAGAAAAATGGTATTCATTTGGATGCTTTCAATTATTATTTTAGAGTTCCTTCTCCTAATAATCAGATAAACATAAGTTCTATCCTTTCTATTACAGACAACATTATTCAACATAATCAAGGTGACGGCATAATCAATACAGGATTTAGCTCTTATAATTACAATCCAAATCCTAACATTCGAGGTGTCTCTCTAGTTGCTAGAAATCTTATAAGTTCAAATAACGGTTCAGGAATATCTCTCCTAGCAAATTACAGTAATGAGATTATTAACGCTTCATTCTTTTCTGGAAGGAATGCAAATTTTGATTATGCTATTGATAATACTATAACCTTCAATAATCTTGATGGGATCTCAGTAATTTTACCTTTGGGTGCAGGAGAATTAAACTATAATTTGGTATCCATAAATAACATTTTTAAGAATATCATAAACAACAATAGGAATGGTATCTTGTTTTCTTCAATTCCTATATCTCTCCATCTTGGTCAGTACAGCAATGTTGCACTATCCTCTTTTATTCTACAAAATAAGATTAACTATAATTTAGAACGAGGGATTTATATTTCTGGTTATCCAACTCACTATGGCGTACCTGGATGGAGTGATTTTGAAATTGATTGCAATGATATTCTTTCTAACAGTTTAGAAGGGATAAAAGTAGAAGAGCTTTCTTATCCTACTGTATATATAAGAGATAAAAATATTATAGAAGGTAATACTTTGGAGGGAATTTTCTTCCATAATGTTATGAGCAATACAATACCTAATATGGGAGACTATCTTGTGGTAAGATCAAATTATATTGGCTCAAATCTTCTGGGCATTAAACAAACAGGGCAGACTAATGAGATAGAGGCATGGAATAATGATTTTGAAAATAATACTCAGCACCCTCAATCTTTTATAGCTTTTCCTCCACAATCTACTTTGTGGCAAAATAACTGGTGGAATGAATACAGCCCAACTTGTGTTGATTCTCAGCCAGATGGATGGTGTGATGTAGATTATCCAATACCAGTTCAATATTTTGATTACTCCCCTAAAGCAGGAACATGGTGGGGGCATAAACTTAGAGGCTATCTTGTTGAAGATAATTCAGGGCGTGGAGTTATACTCAAATCTTCATGCCCAGTAATTACATTGCCTTTTCCAGGAAATAGCTCAATTCCAGGTAATGGAACTAGTATACCTGGTAATATGAGCAACCCTCGAGGTATTTAGAAAGGTTTTTATAACATATTCTTAGATTTGATAACATGTACAATGAAAATATAGAAGTTTTGAATGGTTTAAATGCAAGATACGAAATGTTTGTTGAACAGTTGAAAATTGTTGATCAGCAAATTTTAGAGCTTGGTTTATTTAATGAAGAACTCGAAATCATTAAAGAGAATAATGGGCAAGAGATACTTGCACCAATAGGCAAATCTGTATTTGCGCCTGTAAAAATTGATAGTAATAAAAAGTTACTTGTTGAAGTTGGCTCTGGATACTTTATTAAAAAAGAAATTAATGAAACAAAGGAAGTTATTCTTGAACAAAAACAGAGACTTGAGTCTTTCAAGATTCAAATAGCATCTGAAATTGATAATATAACTAAAGAATTAAAGAGCTTAATCATTTAGTCAATAATTCTTCAGAGACTTTTTAGCTTCTTTAAGAAATTCTTTATGCGTTAATATGCCTAACTCAGAAACTACATAAGCTATTTGTTTATTTGGAATTAGTTCAAAGGCTGGATTTTCTATATTGATTTGCTTAGGAGCCTTTGACCAAATTTCTTTCCAAGATCTTTTTTCTATAATGACTTTTTTCGCAGAAAATTTCCATGAATCTATAATTATGTAAAGAGGTTTCTTTAAGTCTAAAGCTATTTTTGCTATTAACCCACTACCTATTTTGTTCAAAACTCCTTTTTTTGTAACTGCATCTGCCCCTAACATAATAATATCAGATTCCTTTATGTCTTGAAGAATTGCTGAATCTATAGACATAGTAACTTTTATTCCAGCCTTTGAAAGCTGTTTTGAAGTTAGATAGCCTTGATATAATGGTCTAGTTTCTGTATTTATTACTGAAAATTTTTTGTGATTTTTATGCGCAGAAATCAGAGCTTGCACCAATGTACTGGAATGACAATGGGTAAATATAACAGAGTTTTGATTTATTATTTTTTGAATGTAATGATTAATAAATTCTTGAGTATTATCAAAATGGTTTAGAACATTCTCCGCTGAGGATTTTCTAGCTATATTTAGGGCGTTAACTAACATTGGCTCTGTAGGTCTCAATTTTGTTAAAATTTTTATTGAGCTTTTTTTAGGGCGAATACAATAAGCTTTGACTGCTGCTTTTGCAACGTTCGTAGCACCTTGAATTTTTATTGATTTTATATCCTGACAAATTTGCGAGAACTTATCCATGAGGTTATAGAGACAACATATATAAAAAGGTGAGTGATTTTTTTGTTTTGTGATGAATTATGTTTGAGATGTTGATTAATCCTGCTAAGGCTGAACGTAAGCCATGGGAAATGTTTTTTGTAGGAGTTTTTTATGCTAGTATTTCAATACTGCTTGTTGAGTGGATATTTAAGAATGATCCAGTTTTAAGTCGTGCTGGTGGGATATTAGTAGTCACTTTTACAGTTATGTTTTCTATTCCTTTCATGTTCTACATGTTTAGAATTGAAGAGACAAAATCATCACAAGATGGAACCGGAGCTTTTCAACTGATTAAAGATCATAGAAAAGCATTGTGGGCATTTATGTGGCTTTTTGTGGGATTTGTTATAGGATATTCATTTTGGTACATACTTTTGCCTACAACAACTACGCTTGAACAACAACTTGATACCTTTTGCAACATAAATAGACCTGGTGTTGAAGATTGTGCTGAAACTATACTTTATAGGTCAGCTCAAACAAGCCCTACAGCTTTTGCAACAAACAAGGAAAGAATGTTTTTGATTTTTGCCAACAATACTTATGTTTTGATATTTACTCTTATTTTCTCATTGTTGTTTGGTGCAGGAGTTGTTTTTATTCTTGCATGGAATGCTAGTGTAATTGCAGCAGCCATTGCCATATTTACTAGATCTGACTTAAATTATTTGCCTACTGCAATGCTACGTTATTTTGTACATGGGTTACCTGAAATAGGGTCTTATTTTATAGCTGCTCTTGCAGGTGGAATGATATCTTTTGCAGTTATTAGGAGAGAAATAGGAACAGAGAGGTTCTGGAAAGTTTTACAAGATTCCCTTAATTTGATTATATTAGCTATAATCTTGTTGTTTGTTTCTGCATTGATTGAAGTGTTTATTACTCCGTTGTTTTTTGCTTAGTTAAGAAGCTTTAAATAAGATATTTCGTCAATTAAATAATGGATGATGTGAATAGTCCTATCCTAGATGAAAGAAGAAAAAAAGTAATACATTTTGTTAAGAAAAATGCTAACTGGTTTATTTATATTGCTTTAGCACTTGTTGTTTACATTGCGGTTTGGTTAAGAACAAGAAATCTTGCCGGGTTAAGAGATATTACAACAGGTGGTTGGACTTTAGGGCCAGACTTAGACCCATTCTTATTCCTCAGATATGCTAAAGAAATAGTTGAGACTGGAAGTTTAGCTACTATAGACTATATGCGTTATGTACCCTTAGGCTTAGAAACTGGAGACTTTTCATTGCATTATTACTCTATAGCTTGGTTCCATAAAATTGCAAGCATTTTAGGCAGTTCTTCCGTAGATCAGTCTGCATCTATATTTCCAGTTGTAATGTTTGCATTGACTGCAATTGCTTTTTTCTTATTATCTAAAAAAATAATAAGCACTTATTTTGATGAAAGATATTCAAGCATCGGTGCAATAGTTTCAACATTGCTTTTCAGTTTATTCCCTGTGTTTATACCTAGAACGATAGCAGGAATTCCTGAAAAAGAATCGTCAGCTTTCTTGTTTATGTTCTTGGCAATTTACTTCCTTATGCAATCATGGAATAATTCAAGCAATAAAGGAAGAATTATATTCGGTACTCTTGCAGGTATATCTACTGGTTTAATGGCACTCATTTGGGGAGCTTATTCTTACATATTTTTCATTATTGTTCCTGCAGCTTTCATCAGTTTCCTTGTAGGTAATTTTGAAAAGAAACAAATAATTAGTTATAGTTTGTGGTTATTGTCTGCTTTAGTTTTAATGATACCTTTCTCTAACAGATATGGTTTCTTTACAACATTTACTTCATTTGATAGAGGTGCTGCATTAGCGCTTTTATTAGGGGTTTGTCTTTATCACTTCTTTTATCATAAAATAGAAAGCAAAATAACTAGAAACAAAACATTGTCTAAAGTGCCTTCTAGATTATTGGCAATGGTATTATTTGGATTTGGACTTGTTTTAATAGCATCCATTTTACTTGGTCCAGGATTTATAATAAACAGATTTGACGAAATATATTCTAATTTTGTTAAACCTGCAACATCTAGATTAATTCAAACAGTGGCTGAAAATAGACAGCCTTATTTAACTGAATGGATAGGCAATTTTGGTCCTCAAGTTGGAAGCATATTCATTTCATTCTGGATATTTTTGATTGGAGCTGTTTTAATGTTCTGGAATATGATCTATAAATTTTCAAGAAATGAAAGAATAAGATTCACGCTTTTCTTTGCATTTATGCTTGTTGCAATAATATATAGTAGATATTCACCATCTTCAATTTTCAACGGTCAAAATACTATTAGTTTGATATTTTATGGAGCGGGAATATTAACATTCATTGGAGCATTTATTAGGCATTATTATGTAGCGGATAAAAAAGGAGAAATGGATAAATTCAAATCAATTAGATTTGAGCTTTTGATATTTATTTCATTTTTATTCATAGCTCTTATTTCTGCTAGAGGATTCATAAGACTAGTAATGATATTGGTGCCCCCAGCATCTATTGCTATAGGATATATCGCCGCTATGAGCATACACACAATTGTTAAGAAGGTTAAAAATAAGGAGAAGCTACTTACTGTATTTTTAGGATCTATTTTAATAATAGTATTATTATTTTCAATATATCAATTATATGCTTCTAGCAAAAGTCTTGCAAGTAGTTATGCCCCTTCACCTTATACTCAACAATGGCAAAAATCTATGGAGTGGGTTAGATCTCAAACACCCACGAATGCTGTATTTGGACACTGGTGGGATTATGGTTATTGGGTGCAGTCTATGGGAGAAAGAGCTACAGCGCTAGATGGTGGAAACAGCATACCTTATTGGAATCATTTAATGGGAAGATATGCTCTGACGGAAAGTAATTTAGATAATACTCTTGAATTTTTGTATGCTCATAATATAACTCATTTTTTAATTGACTCTACAGATATTGGGAAATACTCTGCATTTTCGACAATAGGATCTAATGCAACTTATGATAGAAGAAGCTGGATACCTACTCTATTGTTAGACAATTCACAAACTACTGAACGCAAAAATAACACTGTTTTTGTATATCCTGGAGGTTCGACAATAGATGAAGATATAAAATACTTGCTAGATGGAAATGAAGTATTTCTTCCTGAGGGAAAAGCTTATATTGCAGCCACAGTTCTTTCAGTAAATAAAAATAATAATATTTCTGAGGTATATGGAATATATTTCTTCCAAGATAAAACATATCAGATACCAATTAGATACTACTGGAGTCTAGAAAATGGTTTCGTTGATACAGAAAAAGGCATTGAAGCAGGAGTTGTAATTTATCCAAGAGTTGTTCAGAATTCTCTTGGTGGGGGAGATGTTGAAGCAAGAGGTGCTCTTCTTTATTTGAGTCCTAGAGTTTCAAAAACTAATCTTGCTAGATATTATTTGTATGGTCATCAAGATAGCAACCTTGAGTTAGTTCATTCTGAGCCTGATTTTATAGTGGAAATACTGAAGAACCAAGGGATAAATGTTGGAGACTTTGTTTATTTCAATGAGTTTAGAGGACCTATAAAAATATGGAAAGTTAATTATCCTTCAAATATTCAATTCAATCAATCTTATCTTGAGACAGATTACCCAGACTCAATAAGATTAGCATGATCGATTTTAAAAGTAAACTTGTTAGAGGGAGTTTAGTTTTATTGTCTCTCGTAGGAATATTTAATGTTTTGAATTTTGTATATCATTTACTAATGGTTAGAATTATGCCTGTAGAAGATTTTGGAATGTTAAAAAGAGTTTTTGCTTTTTTATATATAGGTGCAATATTTATGGAATCTGTTCAGACAGTAGTTGTAAAATATTCATCTAATTTTCGTAAAAATGATGGAAAGCTTAAAAACATTTTTTTAAGAAGTAACAGAGAAATTATATTTCCTTCAATTATAGTTTTGATAGTTTTTTTATTAATCTCTTTAATAATTTCTCCAGTATTTAATATAGCATATTCACTTTTATTTGCTACTTCCATATTTATCCTATTTTCTATGTTTGTACCGATTGCCAGGGGAATTTTACAAGGACAACAGAGATTTTTTGCACTAGGTTTTTCTATGCTTGGAGAGGCTATCTTAAAGATAGGAGCATCATTTTTGTTGGTTTATTTTGGCTTAGGAGTTCTAGGAGCTGTATGGGGTGTCGTTATAAGTATCATACTTTCTTTTGTGCTTTCATTATTTTATCTTAAAGATGTTCTATCAAGTAAAATAGAAACTGCACAACTAGATGGCATAAGATCTTATAGTAAACCAGTTTTTTTAATTACTTCTATGCTAATTTTATTTATTAATGTAGATGTTTTAATTGCAGGAAATATCTTTGGAGACTTCGAGGCAGGAATCTATGCTATAGCTTCAACAATAGCTCTTATAATATTCATAGCAGTTCAACCTATAAACAAAGTACTCTTTCCGATTTCAGTAGTTGAATTTAATCAAAATAAATCCTCAAATCGTAATTTTAAACTAGCTATTGGAATAGTTATTTCAATATGTTTTGTAGCTATTTTAATAATAACCTTTTTCACTGATCTAATAATTTATTTACTGTCTGGAAGATATATCCCTGAAGCAAATATACCTACAAAATTATTGTCATTAGGCACTATGATGTTATCATTATCAAGTACGATACTGTATTATAAACTATCGAGGGGTATGACAAATGGTTATCAATGGTTATCTATTGGTCTTTTTGTGGAAATAATAATCTTATATTTATTGTCTGGTAACTTGATATATTACTCTTTTGGATTTTTTATCTCAAATGTAATCTTTTTTATAGGCTCTTTAGCCTTACTTAGAAAATGAAGAAGATAGGAATAGTTATCCCAGCTTATAATGAAGAGAAGAGAATCCAAAGAAAACTTGAAGAATATTCTCCTTATTTCTTGAAAAAAAGCAAGGTAGAAAAGAACCAATATTCAATATTAGTCGTAATAAATAACACAAAAGATAAAACCGAAGAAATTGTTAAAAATTTTATTAAAAAACCAAATAATGTAGCTTATATTAGCCTTAAGAAAGGTGGTAAGGGTTATGCAGTTACTGAAGGATTCAAGTATTTCATATCAAAAAAATTTGATATGGCTGGTTTTGTAGATTCAGATTTAGCGACTTCACCAGATGCATTTTATGATTTAGT
This sequence comes from Nanobdellota archaeon, assembly GCA_038045705.1. Lineage (GTDB taxonomy): Archaea > Nanobdellota > Nanobdellia > Pacearchaeales > GW2011-AR1 > SICU01. Next base: position 64,921 of record JBBSXO010000001.1, on the reverse strand, counting down.
AAACAATATTGACGGTTACTCTGGCATAATTGGGAATAGATGGTCCATTGAATCTAAGATAGATAAAAAACAAAACATCATTAGAAGATTTGCTAGCAGAATATATAATTTTATGGTAAGAATAATGTTTTTTATGAAATACAACGACACCCAGTGTGGGGCAAAGCTGTTTAAGGTTAATGAGTTGAAAAAAATAGTAAATAAAATATTCATAACTCAGTGGGCATTTGATATAAATATATTATATCTTTGTAAACTAAATGGTCTTAGAATACTAGAATTTCCAACTGCATGGGCTGATGATGGAAATACAACAGTTGATACAATAAGAGCTTCAATAAAGATGTTTTCCGGAACTTTAAGATTAAGACTTATTTACTCCCCATTTGGATTTATTGTAAGAGTTTATGATAAACTACCAAGAATATTAAAACTAAATCATTCTTTGATAGAATAATGGATTCTATTGATATTTTAATTATCCACCTTAATGGAGAAGAAGTAATAGCTAATTGCTTGAAATCTATTTTTAAAGATGACAAAAAAGCAAAAATAAAAATATTATTTAATCAGACAACAGACAATTCTGTCAAATTAGTTAAAAAGAACTGGCCAAATGTTGAGATATATGAATCAAAAGAAAGATTAGGTTTTGCAGAGTCTTGTAATTATTTAATTAAAAAATCAACTTCAAAATATGCCATCTTTCTAAACAATGATACAATTGTAGGAAAGGGCTGGAAATTTGAATTATTAAAAACAATTAAAAGACATAAAAACTGTATAGCTGTTCAATCAAAAATTAAGTCTTACTATAAAAAAGAATATTTTGAGAATGCTGGAGCTGCTGGAGGTTTTATTGATAAATATGGTTATCCGTTTTGTAGGGGTAGAATTTTTCAGACAGTTGAAAAAGATAATGGCCAATATGATGATGAAATAAGGGTATTTTGGGGATGTGGAGTATCGCTCCTAGTCGAAAGAAAAGAATTTATTAGGTTGGGAGGGTTTGATGAATCTTTCTTTATGTATGCTGAAGAACTGGACTTTTGCTGGAGAGCTAATAATAGTGGAAAAGAGATTTGGTACTCTCCGCAATCTATAATTTATCATATTGGTAGTTTTAGTGTAAATAATGAGAAGATTAATTTCAAGAAAGAATACCTTATATCAAAAAACCATATAATTTGTTTAATAAAAAATACTACAGGTGGGAGAAGATTGTATCTTCTAGCGTGGAAATTAGGCCTTGAAATAATTTCTCTAATGAGATTTCCTATAAAAAGGGGCCTTCCTTTTTTAATGAGCATCCCTTCTATTATTTATTACCTGTTCTTCTCAAAAAAAGAACATTTGAATAGGGAAACCATCAAACGAAATGCCTATCTAATATATCCAAGAAGTATAGCTTTAGACCACTTTATTAGGGACAAAAAGACATTTAAAGCGTTAGATTTTGCTTGAATTAATGGATAAACCCCTCCTTAGCATAGTTATACCTACATATAATGAAGAGATAGATATACTGTCTTGTTTGGAATCCATAGCAATGCAGAAAATTGAAAAAAATAAATTTGAAGTAATAATAGTAGATAATTATTCAATAGACCAAACTATTGAGATTGCAAAAAGATTCTCTAAAAAGATAAATCTAAAGATCTTATTCAATAAAGTTAAGGATGCTGAAATAAGCAAGATGAAAGGTTTTAGGGAGTCGAATGGAAAATTTTTCATGTATATGGATGCAGATATGACTCTGTCAAATGATTCATTCATTGAACAGATGTTATCTCCTTTCTATGATTCTACTAAAGTTGCAGGCGTTTTTGTTAGATTCTTAGTAAATCCAAAACACCATCCTTTGACTAGAACTTTGTCATATGATGCTTGGCAAAGAGATCCTATCTTTAGATTCTTCACTGTTTCTCCAAAAGATATAATTGTAGAAAAAAGAAAATCTTACTACTTATGCATCCTTACAGATAAAAAAATACCTCCTCAGGGACTGATGATCTACCGTAAAAGCTTAATTAAAAATTATATAAAAGACAAAACTCAACTTATTGATAACGATATTCCTGTTGCTTTATTTAATGTAGGACACAAAAACTTTGCATATGTGCCTCAGACCGGAATCCACCATTACTTACTAAGAAGCTTACCTGAATTATCAAGAAAACGTGTAAGGAATCTACAAAGAACATATTTTCCTAATCGAAATGTGAGATTATTCAAATGGATTGATTGGAAGAGAGATTGGGCAAAGGTAGGAATATGGATGATCTACACTTTTTCTTTTATATTACCAATTATAAATGCAACATATAAATCATTAAAATACAGAGATTCTTGCTTCTTGAACGAGCCAGCCATAAACATTGTTTCAACTTCATCAATTGTCTATGCGGTGACACAAAATGCAAGAAGAAAAAGATAAAATGCTATATGGAAGAGAACGAGTTTGCGCTAGTATCATAGATGCTCAAATAAATGGAAGGACCCTAAACATCGGTGCTGGTGAGATGCAATGGATTGAAAACCAACTTTTCTTAAACAATAAAAACTTTACGTCATCTGATCTTGACAAGAAGAATCTTGGCATAAGCAACAAATCAATAAATAAAGTGAAATGTGATGCTACAAATATTCCATTCAAAAATGGATATTTCTCACAGGTAATAATCCTAGATGTTTTAGAACACATCAAAGATCATGAAAAGGCCTTGGATGAGATAAACAGGGTTCTAAAGAAAGGTGGAAAGCTCGCTATTTGCGTACCTAACGATACTTTGCTTAGCTATCTCAACCCTGTCCGCTATGTTCAGCATGAAAGACACTATACTATTAGCCAAATAACTAGTTTACTGGGAAAAAAAGGATTTAAAATAAAAAAGGTTTTTGCTGGAGGGTCTATATTTGAACTCACGGCTCTATATATGCACTTCTTTGCAAAATATCTATTAAAAAAGAAAGTGAGTGTTTTTTCAAAATTAATTGACTTTGAATATTCTAAACATAGCAACAGTGGAAATGAGATTGCAATACTTGCTATAAAATCATAATTATAACTTTTTGTAAATTATTACTGCAGGTTGAGTTTGTGCAGAATCAAAGAAAAATACTTTTATTGGAATAACAATCTCATTTTCTGCTAAATCGTTGACATAACTTACCACTTTTTCATTTGGTTGATGAACTGCGGTTAAAATCACATAATCTGCTTCTAATGTAAAATTGGAGAAGTCTAAGTCTTCTGGCCAAATTTGCACATCCCTATCTGCGTAGTATATTGCATAAGGCTCTCCCCAATCACCTACTATTATTGCCTCTTCAGGAGTATTATATTTTATCCATTCATAGGCTTCTTTCATCTCTTTATAAGATTCTTTTTTATCAAGAATAAGACCATTGGCAAATGAAATTTGAGCATAAATCGACCAAGCAATTAAGGCAATACAAACAGCAACGCCTATCTCTTTCTTATATTTCGAGATAATTTTATATAAATAGAGGAGTGCCACTGCGGGCATAATAAATAGTACGCTAGAAATCCCAAGTAAATATCTATCTTCTGAAGCTTTTATTCCAAATATAAAGAATGAAAGAACAAAAATAAGCAAAATCAGATTTAAGAGATGCATCCTTAATTCTTTGTGTTTTGAAATAAATCCATAACTCATCCCAACTTTGAAAAGAGCTAGCAAAATCCCAAAATAAAATAAAAAGACTGCTGGGCTCATCAATATATAATTAATGAAACCAATTGTATACCAACCAAAACTTGTTTTTTCGCTAGCACTTGAAGTATATTCTGAAGTTGCTGGCAAAAGCGAGCCATATGCAAATAAGTTTATTAAAATAAATAAAATTAATGGAATTGCTCCTATTATTCCACCTATCCAAAATTTCTTACTTTTAAACAAGCTTGTCTTGTGAACAAAAATTAAGAATATAATATAAGCGACTGCCATAACTGCATGAGAATATCTGAAGAGTACTGCTAAAGATAAAAGAAGCACCGAAAATAACCAATTCTTAAGATTAAGAGATTCATAAGATTTAACGAAGAAGTAAATACTTGCTAAAACTAAACACATTGATGGAATATCCGTCATTATTCTTATTGAATAAAACAAGTGAATCCAAGATATTGATGCAAAAATAGCTGCAACCAAACCAACTTTTTTATTATACATCTCTTTTCCAATTAAATATATTAAATATATTGAAATTATTGAAGGGATTATATTTGTTAAGATAATTACTGCATAATCTGAAGCTCCAAGACTTATTAACCAACTCCAAACAACTGGAAGAAGAGGAGGACGTATAACTGCCTCATGCATAATAAATGGTAGATTATCCCATCTATGATATATCATATTTTTTGCAAGACTTCCATATGCAAGTGAATCCCACCAGTGAGCTTGGTTTTTTACTAAATTAAAAAAGTAAAATCTAATTATTGTTCCAAATAAGATTATACCAACTAAGATTAAGTTTAATTTATTTTGAAAGATACTTTTTGTTTCTGCCATTTTATTTGCTTAATTCTTCTTTAATGAGGTTATTTAATTTATTTGCTATCATGTCTAATTTAAATTTGGATGCAAAAATAACTGACTGTTTACTTATAGATCTTAACTTTTTATAATCTAATTTATTAATATTATTTAATAAGTCTGCTAAAGACACTATATTGCCCTTCTCGAATGTAAAACCATTTATTTTATTTTTTATTAAGTCTTTTATTCCATCTACATCTGAACCAATACATATTCTCCCGCGAGCCATTGCTTCTATTAGTGACTGAGGCATACCCTCTCTTTTACTTGAAAGAATAAAGAATAGTGATGAGTCAAGTTTTCTTATCTTTTCTTTAATATCATAAATTTTTTTAGAAAAGATAATTCTTTTTTCGACACCTTGTTTTTTTGCTAAATATTGTAATTTTTCTTTGTAATTTCCTTCTATAGGTCCAACTATCTCAAAATAGTATTGTTTATCAACTTTATTTAAGACAGATATAACTATCTCTAAATTCTTTACAGGACTTACTCTTCCTAAAAATAATATTTTATTATCGTCTCCTTGTTTTGATTCAGATCTGAAAAATATCTCTGGAACTCCATTTGGTATATAGAAAAGTCTTTTATTCTGGACTCCTATTTTTTTTAAGTGAGATACTTCCCAATTAGAAATTGTAATAACTCTGTCAAATTTATTTATTATTCTTTTACCTATGAATTTATCATAAAATTTAACTGAAAGACTTGCTAGTATGCCCCTTTCAGAATTATCTTGATTAAAGGGTGCATGAGTTACTAAAAATACTACACATTTCTTTCCTAATCTTTTCAGCTCTTTTTTTATTTCTAATGCTTTAGTTGTATGTATTTGTCTATATACGTGAGCGATTATAATATCTGGAGAATAATCTAATGCTTCTTTTGTAAAATTCCAGAATGAAAATGATTCTCCTCCTAATTTGATGTAAGGGAATCTTTTGATTTTAAAATTACCTATAATTTCATTAGCACTTGCTACCTCATTGCTTCCTTTAATTGCATTTGATGAAAAGACACTCACTTCATATCCTTTATCAGCTAATCTCGTAGATTCTTCCTTAACCCTGTTCCAAACCCCACATATTCCTTCAGAAAAGTGGCATAACTCAAGAATCTTGATTTTATCCATATAATTAGAAATATAGGGTTTATTTAAAAGCAACCATAGATACATTTAAAATTACTTGCTTCGCTGGTATTTTTAGTTAAATCTGTCCAGATTATAATGAACCCTATAGATTCTTTACTTGAGAATAAACCTTTTGATATTGGTAAAAATGAAAAATATAAACTGTTTCTTGCTGCAATGAAAGAAGCTATTGATTTTCATTACTCAAATTCAGTAGAATTTAAGAAAATAATTGACAATTCTGGACAAGATAAATTTCCTCAAAACATTGAATTGATTCCTTACTTACCTATTAGTTTATTCAAAAAAATGAAATTGACTTCCGTACCTGATGACCAAATTGTATCTGTGATAAAATCAAGCGCAATTACTACTGGAATACCAAGCACAATCTATATCGATGAGGTTACACGCAAAAGACAAATAAAATGTCTAAATTCTATACTTTCTTCATTTATAGGAAACAAAAGATTAAATTTTATAATATTTGATACAGAAAGAACTATCACTTCAAAAGAAGGGGAAATATCTTCACGAGGCTCTGCGATAAGAGGGTTAATGCCATTTGCAAAATCAATTAATTTTGTTTTAGATAATGAACTAAATCTTGATGCTGAAAAACTTAATGAAACTATAGAAAAAATAAATGACCAAGAAGTATGTTTCTTTGGTTTTACTTGGCTTTTATATAAAACATTGTTACAATTAAACCCTATTAAATTAAAGAATAGCAAAGTCTTACATATAGGTGGTTGGAAAAAACTCACTGATATGATGGTCAGTAAAGAAGAGTTCAACAAGAAAATAAAAAATAATATTGGCACATCTAATATATATGATATGTATGGAATGACTGAACAGCTTGGGACAATTTACATTGATTGTGAAGAAGGATACAAACATATACCATTATATTCTGAAATTTTAATGAGGAATATAGATAATCTAAAACCATCGCAAGAAGGATTTATTCAGTTAATAAGTCCTGTCCCACATAGTTACCCTGGTATATCTCTTCTCACAGAAGATATAGGTAAAATTATTGGAGAAGATGATTGCCATTGTGGAAGAAAGGGTAAATATTTTATTTTTAAGGAAAGAGCAAAAGATGCTGAACTTAAGGGTTGTGGAGATACATTGAGATGAAAGAAGTTATAGAATCGTTAAGAAATGCAAGAGAATATGCTCATAGCATTAAAACAGATGATTTACTTGAATATTTAGAAAAAGTTGGTGAAAAAATAGGTATAAAAGAAATAAAGAAATTTATATCAAAAGATAATCTTAAATTAATGATGGATATTGCGTTACGTGGCAACTATAGAGTTTTGGATGAATTTATGACTCTTAAAGATGGCAGACTATATCATGCACAACCAAGAGGTCTAGCAGTTCACTGGGTTGCTGGAAATGTAGAGAATCTCGGAATCTATTCTATAATACAAGCAATGATTACAAAGAATGTTTCATTAGTCAGAACATCTTCATCTTCTTATCAAGGATTAAAGAAATTACTGGATAACTTTTCTGCAGTCAACACAAACAAGATTAACGGGAAAGAATTCTCTAAAACGTTTGCTCTTGTTCTAGTAGATAGTAAAGACAAGGAAAAAAATGAAGAAATGTCTAAAGCAGCTGATATAAGAATAGCTTGGGGAGGATATGAAGCTATTGAGGCTATTACCAACTATAAAAAAAATATATTTTGTGAAGATATAGTTTATGGGCCAAAATATTCCTATGCTGTCGTTGATAAAGAAAATGCCAATTCTGATTCTGCAAGAAAGCTTGCATTTGATATTTCTACATTTGACCAAACTGCCTGTTCTTCCCCGCATACAATTTTTGTTGAAGAAAGAGCTCTTGATTTTGCTAAACTTCTTGCTCAGGAACTGGATAAAGTCAACAGACTAATGATCCCTAAAGGACATACTGAACCTGGTAAAAAGATGGAAATTTTATCTGCTAGAGCAGAAGGAATAATAAAAGGACAAGTTTTTTCTTCAGAGAACACTGATTGGACTGTAATTTATTCTGAAGAAATTGGTCTAGCTCAACCATGCTTTTCTAGAGTTGCTTTTGTCAAACCTCTTAAAGATTTAAATCTGAAAGGATTAAATACCAGACATCAGCAAACAGTTGGACTAGCTATGAAAAATAATTCAAGAGAAGACTTTGTTGATAATTTAACTATGTTTGGTGCAGATAGATGTCCGAAAGTTGGTGAAATGACATTATTTGGCTCTCCTTGGGATGGTATGTTTGCCATAGATAGAATGGTAAGGTGGATTGTAACATGGAAATGAAAGGAAAAAATATTTCAATAGGACAAAACGTTGTAATTTACCCAGGTACAATTATTGAAGATAATGTTATTATACAAGATGGTGCGGTAATAGGTAAACAACCTAAAACTCTTGCAAGCTCCACATTGAAACTTCAGGAAAGAGGACCAGTAACTATAGGGGAAGGATCTTTGATAGGTACAAATGCTATAATTTATGCAGGTACTACAATAGGAAAAGAAGTCATTGTTTCTGATGCAGCTATTGTAAGAGAAGGATGTGTTTTAGGAGAGAAAGTAAGAGTTGGAAAAAATGCTATTGTTGAATTTGATGTCATTCTTAGTAAAGGCGTACGCATTCAAGCAGGAGCTCTTATAGGAGAAAAGACTACTATAGGAGAAAACACTTTTATTGGACCTCATGTTTCTATGGCTTTAGATAAGTACATGCTTAGACTGCCTGCAAACATACTGGATAAAATAACTATTGGAAGTAATTCTGCAATAGGAGAAAATTCATCAATCCTACCCGGAATAACAATTGGAGATAATATAATAATTGGAGCAGGTTCTGTTATTTCTAAACCGGTAACCTCTCAGGGGATTTATGTAGGAAACCCGTTAAGAAAAGTAAGAAACCTAAAGGAGAGTGAATTAAAATGATTGTTGGAATTGGTGTTGACTGTGAAAATGTAAATAGATTTTCTCACTTAAAAAAAGACCTTGCTAAAAAACTATTTACTCAAAAAGAAATAGAATATTGCCTTGAATCTTCAAATCCTAAAGAAAGATTTGCGGCAAGGTTCTGTGCAAAAGAAGCAGTAAAAAAAGCACTAGCAAATACAGGAATTAATTTAATGTTTAATGAAATAGAAGTAATAAAAGATGGAACAATACCATCGATTTTATTCGTAGAAAAAGATTTAAATAAGAAGTATAGGGTTCACTTAAGTATTACCCATGCAAAAACAATGGCTGTTGCTTTTGCGATTTTGGAGGAAAAATGGAAGAAAAACTAAAAGGAATATTTATCAAAGTTCTTGGTAGCTATGACTCGATAAAGAAGCAACAAGAATATGAAAGATGGGATTCTTTTGCTCATATGGAGTTAGTTTCTGAAGTAGAAAGTAGATTTGGCGTAGCTTTGACTGTTGATGAGGTTGTTTCAATAGAATCTGCACAAGACATCTTAAGAATAATTTCTTCTAAAAATGGAAAAAACCATTAATTCTTTCTTAGAAAATTCTTCAAAAAAAAATCCTGAAAAGACTGCTGTAATTTTTGAGCTCGAAAAAATAAGCTACAGTCATCTGAATGATGAATCTGATAAAATAAGGAATTATTTTTGTAGCAAGTGTAAAAAAGGAGAAAGAATAGGAATATTACTTGATAACTCAATTGAATTTATCATAGCTTACTTTGGTATACTGAAAGCTGGATGCATTGCAGTATTGTTTCCTACAAATATATCTGATGATAACTTACTCTTTGAAATAAAAGACTGTCAACCATCTTTCCTAATATATGAAGATAAACTAGATGAAAAAATGAAAAGAATTAATGCGCAGAAACATACTATATTATTAAAAAAATCTGCAAAAAATTATATATCAGAAGAGAATAAGACAAGAGAGGTATTTTCAGAAGATGCATGCAGTATTATTTACACATCTGGAACTACTTCAAAATCAAAAGGTGTTCTTTTACAGCACAAAAACGTTGTACGGGCTACAGAAAATATAAAAGAGTTCATAAAAAATGATTCTTCCGATATATTCATAAGCGGATTGCCTTTATCTCACTCTTTTGGGTTAGGAAACCTCCATTCTTCAATATTTGCTGGAGGAAAATTCATATTAGAAAGAAATTTCATTAATTTAAAGAGGGTATTAGATAATATGCTTGAAAACAATGCAACAATTTTAGCTGCAACCCCTGCAACTTTAAACATGCTTGTAAATGAACATAAAGATTATTTTAGAAAAAAAGCTATAAAACTCAAAGGAATAATTACAAACACCGGACCTATATCTAAAGAACTTGTTAATTCTATTTTAGACGACCTCAATAAAACCAACTTATATTACTATTATGGTCTTACAGAAGCTTCACGCTCATCATTCATTAATTTTAGAAGAGAAAAAGAAGGAATTGGATCTGTAGGAAAAGCAAGTCCAAATACAAAAATAGAAGTGAGAAATGGAGAAATATGTATAAATGGAAAACACGTTATAAGTCAGTACTGGAATGATGAAGAAGCATCTAAAAAAATAAAAGATGGATGGCTTTATACTGGAGACAGCGGATATTTTGATGATAAAGGATATATACATATTACTGGAAGAGTTGATGATATAATCAATGTAAATGGAGAAAAGGTTTACCCTGAAGAAATTGAAGGAATAATAAAGAGTCTAGGGATTGCTCAAGATGTAGCTGCCGTCGGAGCAAAGGATAATTTATTTGGAGAAGTAGTTCACTTATATGTAGTTTCACCTAATAAATCGATAGAAGAAATAATTAAGTCTTTAAATGGTAAGATAGAGTCATATAAAATGCCGAAAAAAATAATTATTGTTAAAGATCTACCTAAAACAGACTCTGGTAAAATAAAAAGGAGTATGTTAAGAAAATGATTGAATCTAAAATTCTAAGCCTCTTACCTAAGTCTTTCTTTCCAAATATGGTTATGGATGCAAAATCTGGAGAGAGGTTTTTAAAATCATTAAATAAAAAGATATTCATAATTATTTCTAAGACATTTTACGAAAAAAATGAAGAAAAGATAAAATTAGTTCTAACTGGGTCAGAGTTGAGTTTTTTTATGCTTAATAATGAACCAACTCTAAAAGATAAAGAAGATGTACAGAATCAACTAAAAAAGAATAAATCAGAAATAATTCTTGGAATTGGTGGTGGATCTGTAATGGACTTAACTAAAATTGTAAAGATGGGTGAAAATTTAGAATGTATCCTTATCCCAACCACTATAGGAAGTGGTTCTGAAGCAAGCCAATATGCTGTTCTTCTTGATGAAAATAAAAATAAGAAAGTGTTTGCTTCCAACCAACTATTGCCTGAGACAGTAATATTTAATCCTGCTTTTTGTGCAACTGCTAATAATAAAGTACTTGCTTTTTCAATTGTTGATGCGTTAGCTCATTCTATTGAAGGTCTTGCTTCAAGAAACTCAAATAATTTAAATGATATATTAGCTACAAAATCTATAGACACAATTTTAGAAAATGGAAAAGTAGCATATCAGTCTAAAGATATTGAAGCATTATCTAAATTACAAGCTGCAGGGTTTATAGCTGGAATTGTTCAAAGTACAGCTTCAGTAGGGCTCATTCATGGAATTGCTCATAATATAGGGCCAAAACATGGCTTAACTCATGGCAGAGCTGTATCCCTATACTTGCTTGACGTCCTAAGACTCAACAAAAAGAATAGCAATGTATACTCTAAACTAAATTCTTGCAAAAATGTTAATGAATCTAATTTTATAGAGGTTTTTGAGAAATTCCTAAATAGTTTAGAATTGGATTTATCTTCTGTATATTCAGCAGATTATGAAAAAATCAGAATGGATATATGTACAAAAACAAACCCTTGCAACCCCACTATTGAAGATATAGATAAAATAGTCAATAGAAGAACATAGAACTCTTTTATAGATATTCTTAAAAATACTATTTCTTAGGAAGTTTATGCAAAAACTAAATCTTGCTCTTATTGGCTGTGGCTATTGGGGTAAAAATTATCTTAATTTATTCGGCCATGAGGGTTCTTTTGGAAATGCTCAACTTAAATATATCAATGACATAAAAAAGCCAAGTAAAAATCTTCAAAAAGAAGTAACTTTCACTCAAGATATTTCTGTAGTTTTGTCTGATCCTGAAGTTGAAGCAGTTATAATTGCTACACCTACTAAATCTCATTTTGATATTGCTTTACAGGCTCTTATGGCTGGAAAAAATGTTTTGATAGAAAAACCTCTGACCCTTAAATTAGAAGATTCTGAAAAGCTTATTAAATTGGCTAAAGAAAAAGGAAAAATTTTGATGGTTGGACATATATTCAAGTACAACTCTGCTCTTAGAGAAGTTAAGAGAAGAATAGACTCTGGAGAGATAGGTCAAATAAAATATCTTGACGCAAGGCGTGTTGCCTTGGGTCCGGTTAGACAAGATGCAAGTGCTTTGTGGGATTTGATATCTCATGAAGTTTACATTTTTATGTATCTAACTGGTTCAAAACCTTTAAGCGTTAGTTATACTGGGGAAAGTTATCTTAATGGAGTTGATGATATTGTTTCTGTTAATATGAGATTTCCTGGAAAAGTTATTGCCACAGCCTATGCTAATTGGATCCATCCCATTAAAGAAAGGAAATTAGTCATAGGAGGCACAAAAAAAGCCATTGTTTTTGATGATATTCATCCTTCTGAAAAGTTAACAATTTATGATAGATCTATTGAATACTTACCTAATCCAAATAATTTCTCTGAATTTCAAGCTGGAACTAGAGAAGGAGATATTCTTATTCCCAAACTAAATTTATCTCAACCTCTTATTACGCAATTTGATCATTTTCTTAAATGTGTTAATGGTGTGGAAAAATGTATGAGTGATGGAAATGAAGGGATGGAAGTTGTAAAAATATTAGAAGCAGCGGAAAAATCTAAAAGCCTGGGGGGCGCAGAAGTAAAGTTATGAAAGTACCATTTTTAGACTTAAATAGGATTCATCAACCACTTCATAAAGAGATTATTGAAAAACTGGATGAGCATCTAACAAAAAATGATTTTATTTTAGGTGTGGCTGTTGAAAAATTTGAGAAAGAATTTGCAGATTACTGCCAAGCTGAACACGGAATAAGTGTAGCTAATGGATTACAGGCACTAGAAATTATTATGCGCGCGATGAACATTGGCAAAGGAGATGAAGTAATAACTGTTGCAAACACTTTCAACGCTACCGCTGCTTCTATTGTTTCTGTTGGGGCAATACCTATACTCATAGACGCAAAAGAAGACTTTACAATTGACTCCTCTCTTATAGAACAAAAAATAACAAGTAAAACTAAAGCAATTATGCCTGTTCACTTATATGGGCAGGCATGTGATATGGATGAAATAATGAGTATTGCAAAAAAATACAACTTATATGTTATTGAAGATGCCTGTCAAGCTCATGGTTCAATATATAAAAACAAAAGAGCTGGCAGTCTTGGTCATGCTGCTGCTTTTTCTTTTTATCCTGGAAAGAATCTTGGCGCTTTTGGTGATGGGGGATTTATCACGACAAACGATTCTAGCCTATCCCAAAAAATGAAAATGATTAGAAATTACGGGCAATCTAAAAAATATTATCATGATATAGCTGGCTTAAATTCAAGACTGGATACGATACAGGCAAGCATACTTATAATAAAATTAAAACATTTAGATAGATGGAATGCAGAAAGAAAGAAAGTTGCTGAAAATTATATTTTATCCCTCAATGGTCTAGTAGAGCTACCTCAAATTAGCAAAGATAGAGATCATATTTACCATTTATTTGTAATAAGGACAGATAAAAGAGATGCTTTAATGAATTATCTAAAAGAAAAAAACATAGATTCTGGACTGCATTACCCTGTTCCAATACACCTCCAAAAAGCATTTGAATATTTAGGATATAAAAAAGGAGACTTTCCAAAATCTGAAAATTATGCAGATACGATCATTTCACTACCAATATTTCCTGGAATGACTGATGAAGAAACAAATTATGTTATTAATCATGTAAGGAGCTTCTTTAACGACTCTTTAAAATAAGCTATATACCTAACAGAATAATAGATTGGAAGAAATATTATAAATGGAATGTAAAAGTCGTCTTTGGCTAAATGTCTAATTGTTTTGTACAGAGCATATAATGGAAATAGTGGAAAACTTAATATAACTAATAAAGGATTAATTTTCATAGATTTTCCTACCCATGAAGCGTGTTCCCATATCTCTTTAAATGATGAAGGATTATTTTGATAGATTTCTAAGTCTAGTCCTTTAAATTCTATCCCATATTTTCTATAGATTGTCTGATCATCTGCATATCCTAGCGAGGGGTCCCACAAATGATCTTTTAGATAATCTTTGCGAATAATTGTGAAAACCTTACTTAAACCACTGGACTGGATAAAAGATCTTTTATAGAAAAATGCTCTTGCCCACAAATTATTAAGATTTTTACAAACTTCTTCTTTATGGTTTACTCCTACAGTTTCTCCTTTTAATATTGGAATAATTCCTTTTGAGATATAATCTTTTCCATATACTAAATCTGCTCCTACTAGAGAGATTACCTTGCCTCTGGTTTTTTTGAAACCATAGATTAAAGCATTTCCTGGTCCTCTTTGTTTTCCTGGAATTGTAAAGGCTTTAACTTTTCCTTTAGTCTTCTTTTCATAAGACTTGGCTATTTCATATGTTCGATCATTTGATTCTCCGTTCTCAACAACGATTATTTCCATATTTGAGTAAGATTGTTTAAGCAGAGCGTCTATGCATGCTACAATGTTTTCTTCCTCCTTATATGCTGGAATTATTGAAGAAACCAGTGGATATTTTTCATTAAATGGCTTTGATTTTAAAATTGGCATAATCAGTTTAGATTTAGAGTGTTTAAAAAATTAGCGAATTTGAGATAATTTGTGCCGATAACAATGATTAAAAATAGACTTTATTGAATGGTTTTATGATTTCAGATGATCTTCTTAGAGTATATAGGAAATTTAGAAAGGGAAGAACTTACAATTTATTAAAAAAAATAAATACTCTGCGAAGAGTTAGAAATTTTCTAGGTAGTACTTATGGCACATGGCTACTTTCTAGGTTTAGGCTTCATGGAGATACAATCCACCTTGAAACCTTAAAAAAAATAGTAAAAGATTACAAAATAACTTCTATAGTTGAAACCGGTACATTTTTAGGATACACTACTGCTTTATTTGCAGAGAACTTTCCCAACTTGCAAGTATATACTGCAGAAATAAATTCAGATTTTTATAAAAAATCACAGAAAAACCTGAAAAAATTCAAGAATGTACATAACTACCTTGGAACATCTCCAAAATTTCTAAACCATCTTCTTAAAAATAATCTAATTGGAGAAAGGCCACTATTTTATTTAGATGCCCACTGGTTAGATGATTGGCCACTAGAGGATGAACTTAAAATAATCTCTAAAAACATACCTTCTGCCGTTATTTCGATTGATGACTTTAAAGTTGAAGGAGACAGAAGATTTGTTTATGATAAATATGGAAATAAAGAGTGTTCTTTGGATTTAGCTAATCCTAACCTAGAAAAAGGCAAATACAACTTGCTATTTCCTAATTATAATCATAAAAAACTGTTCAAAGGTAAAATATTTGCTCCTAATTTGATAGGTTATGTTATAATCTTTCGAAATATGAAAATGGAATTTGAAGATTTGAAAAAAACAAATCTGGTTAAATCAAATTATTTGGATAAAAGTTACTTGATAAAAACTAAAAAATCTTTTTCAAAGAAGAAATAATTCTGCTTTTTTTCATTCTTGTCGAAATTGTTTCACTTAAATGATTAAAGATTATTTTATTTCTCGAGAATCTACTAAAGAAAATGGATAAGATATACCAAAGAGCAACAGGATTTCTCCTATATAACCAGGAACGCAAGTTTTCTTCATATTTTGGCCATAAAATCTTCTTTACGGTTTGATAATCTATTGCTGGACTACTATTTAAGCGGACGAACGGTCTAGTAACAAATGCAGTATTTTTTTGTGTTATTATATCTATAGGCTTTCCTTTTGAGAATTCTAAAAAACTTTTAAAATTAAATATAAAAAACTTCTTTTTGACAACTAATTGATCTAAACTTATAGATTTAGCGAATTCATCTGGCTTTAGGGTTTTAAATGCTAAATTTGAGTATAAAACTAAGTAATCTCCTAGGCCTCTCGAGTAAAGATATGAGTCGCAACAGCTAATTTCTTTATTAAACATTTTCATTGCAGTAATTTGAAATAAGTTTCTGTAGGGCAGACTTTGTGAGCCTGTCTTAAATGAAATATAATCAACATCTTTTAAAATCTTTTTCAATTCATTTTGATTTTTACTGAGCTCCGTAACGGAAAGGTA
The DNA here is from genome assembly GCA_038045705.1 of Nanobdellota archaeon. Taxonomy (GTDB): domain Archaea; phylum Nanobdellota; class Nanobdellia; order Pacearchaeales; family GW2011-AR1; genus SICU01. Next base: position 48,771 of record JBBSXO010000001.1, on the reverse strand, counting down.
ATGGATTTTTTCTTTTATTTCAGGTAATTTCTTCTTAGGTATTTTATCCCCATAATTGCGGATTTGAGTGAATATGTTATCTAACTCAACTTTGGAAGAATAATCAGCGATTATCTTTTCGTAAGCGCTCTCTGCTATTTTCTCCATTTCATTCTCATTTTTAAGATAATAAATTACTTTTTCATATAACTCTTTTGAATCCTTAAACATGACTAATTCTTTTCCCGAAATAAAAAGATCAGAGTACCCCTTACAGTATTCTGTAAGCATAAATGATTTACAGGCGTTAATTTCAAAGAACTTTTGGATGACGTGAGTTGTACCTAAATAATTTTTATTGAAGCATAAGTTTATCCTACTTTGATTTATTACTTTAGTATAGTCTTCTTTGTCAAGAAATCCACCGTAAATTTTCTTAAATTCTGGATATTGACCCCAACCTGCTCCAAAAACCCTTATTTTTACACCTTTATTCATTAGGTAAGAAACAAATTCTGCTCTGTCTGTCTTAGGAGTGCCTATAAAAGTTACATCATACTTCTTTTCTAGACCTAGTGGCTTAAACTGATCCGTATTGGTTCCTACTGAAAAAAATGCCTTATTTTTGTAATTTTTAATAAATTCTTTATGAGTGATGAGGGAATAATCTACAAAGAATGAATTAAGGCTAGAATAATCATAAAACTGTGCGTCATCATCCCCGCAAAAGTTGATTACCTTTGTTTTAGGCGAGATTTTCTTTATCGAGAAAAGAGTTTTAGGATAGAATTCATCATAAATTAACCATAAAAACAGATATTCTGGTTTTTCTTTTGCAATTATTTTAAGGAAATCTTTATTCATTCTATCCTTGCCAAATTTGTAAGTGTTCTCTTGTGGATCAAATGATATAACTTTCTTAAACAGCTTTTTTAGTGGAGAATTCCAAGTTTGATAAGCAAAATAATTTGGATTATTACAAGACCATGCTGCAAACAAGATTTTTTCATTGAGCATATTTTTCTTGAATATGCCTCATTTAAAAAGATAATGCTTGCTGTGTAATATTTATAAACTAAGTTTATATCTAAAAACATGCAAGAAATATACTCTAAAATAAAACCTGAAAAGGTTTTACACTTGATTCAGAGAAATGATAATAAAATAGAAGGCAGGAAATGTCTTATTGATCCTGGAGAGTTCTTACAAATTGCTTTCTGTGGAGGTCTTCCAGTAGGACATACGTTTAGTGGTCCACATAGACATTTAGATCAGGAAAGAACAATAAATAAGACTCAAGAATCATGGGTGATTATAAACGGTAGCGTTGAAGTAACAATGTATGATTTAGATGATAAGATAATAGAAAAGGCAACTCTTTACCCTGGGGATTGCTATATGTATTTTGACGGAGGGCACGGCTTTAAATTGCTTGAAGAAAATACTAAATTCTATGAATTTAAAAACGGTCCTTATAATGGAAGAAGTAATGATAAAGTAAAAATAGGCTCAGATTAAGCTTTTTTAACCTTTAATTCTACACTGCTGTCAGTTGTTGCAACTAAAACCCTATCTTCTTCAATTATCTTAGAACCATCAATTTTTACCCCATAATGAGGTAGTGATGACTCCACAGAATAAATTCTATCTAAAAGGTAAATTTTAGGATTAGGTAAAGGGGGAAATATTGTGGCTCTTATTCGATTATGCAGTTCTTTTGTACTACCCTCAAGAGGAATTGTTTCTTTGAAGTCAACTGCATCTTTTTGGTAATAAGTTTTTTTAGTAAGATCTTGAGGGATGCTCGCATATGTTCCGCTTAAAATCGAAGGGAATATTTCTTTAAACATAATTAATGCTTCATCTCCTGCCCTATCAAAAAGGTCTCTTGCATTGTCACTTGGGAGTATAGAAAATCTTTTTTGAGAAATTATATTACCTACGTCAAATTCCAAACCCATTTCATGTAATGTGACTCCATACTCCGTATCCCCACTTCTAATTGCCCAATAAAATGGATTAAACCCTCCATACCTCGGGAGAGGAGATAGGTGTAGATTAATGCCTGAACATTTTCTAAGAAAATCTTCCCTAAATCTTAAGTTATAACCTATTGAAAAAGCTAAATCTACATCTTTTTGGTAATCACTTGCATTACCATTATAAACTTTTATACCTCTTTTTTCAGCCTCTTGTTTCAGATTTTTTTGTGTTGAATCTTTGGTTAAACATGTTGCTGGAATAACAACCAAATCATTTATTCCAGATTCTATTAAGTGATCTAGAACTTTTGTTGCTAACGTTCCCCTGCCTGCAAGAATAATTTTTTTAAGAGTTGCCATAAAAATCCTTGACTTTTCCACAAATATAAATTATATCATTTTCAGTTAAATGGGGTCCATTTGGTAACCACAGAGAATGATCTGCCAGGTAAGATGCATTTGGAAATTTCTCGTCATTTCCAAGGTGGCTATAGGGGGGGTTTCTATGTACTGCAGGCCAGCAATCTCTTGCAAAAATATTATTCGATTTTAAGTGTGCTACTAAGCCCTCCCTATTGGATACGAGAATCTCTATCCATAAAGGAACTTCTCCACTAGCTAAATTGAATTTTGGAAATTGGATTTCTTTTATTCCACCTAATTCTTTTTCATATAATTTTCTTTGCTCAATGAGCAAATTTTTACGAGAATTTATTTTATTCAATTGACTCAATGTCAAGGCAGCAGCTAAATCGCTAAATTTAAGGTTGTATCCTTCTTTTTCATGAATAAACTCTTTATTACTAAATCTTCCAAAATCTCTTATCCTTCTCATTACCTCATAATATTCATCATCGTCTGTTGAAACAAACCCTCCCTGTCCGCAAGTAATTATTTTATTGGACTGTAATGAATAGCAACCCACTTTTCCGAATGTTCCTAAATATTTTTTATCATATTTTGAAGAAAGCGCTCCTGCAGCATCTTCGATTATAGAAAGATTCTTTTCATTGGCAATTTTTTTTAACTCTTTGTAATCTGGAGATCTACCAAGAATGTCTACTGAGATTAATGCAATTGTTTTATTAGTTATTTTACTCCTTAGGTCTTCTAAACTGATTAAACCAGTATCTTTTTCAACTTCTACTAATACGACCTTTCCACCTGCCCATCCAACTGCTGTCGCTGAAGCAATCATAGTCATATCTGGAACGATAACCTCAAAGTCTATTATCTTTTTAATGATAGCATCTGCCTTTATAGCCATAAAAAGAGAAGCTGTGCAATTAGAGGTCATAATTATATGTTTGACCCCTAAATATTTTTGTAAGGTTTCTTCAAGTTCTTTTGTTTTTGGACCTTCATTAACGTAGTTGTTTCTTAAAACTTCTGTTACATTATCTATATCTTCTTGATCAAATCTTGGCTCATTCCAGTTAATTCTTTGGTTCATCTTTTTGTTGGCTTAATAATTTCATTTTCTCTCTGGCCTGCTCTAGAGTCATGTCTTTTTCTCTAAAATCATGTTCTAGCATTATTTTAACCAACTCCTTAAACTTAGTCTTTGGTTCCCATTTTAAGACATTTTTTGCTTTAGTAGAATCTCCAAGTAATGCAGGTACTTCTGCCGGACGTAAATAACGATCGCTTGTCCTAATAAACTTTCTATAATCTGTCCCTAATAAATTAAAACATTCTTCAATGAATTCTCTTACTGTATGAGTTTCTTCTGTAGCAATTACAAAATCATCTGGTTCATTGTGTTGTAATATTTTCCACATTGCTTCAACATATTCTTTAGAGAATCCCCAATCTCTTTTTGCATCTAAGTTTCCTAAGACTATCTCATTCTTTTCTCCATTAACAATTTTTACTACATCTCCAGTTATCTTTTTAGTTACAAAATTCAAACCCCTCCTTGGAGATTCGTGATTGAAGAGGATGCCATTTGCAGCGAATAATTTGTAAGCATCTCTGTACAATCTAGTTATATGAAAAGCACCTACTTTAGCTATGCCATATGGACTTTGAGGTTTGAATGGGGTAGATTCACTTTGAGGAGGGGGTGTTGCTCCAAACATTTCTGAAGAAGAGGCTTGATAGTATTTTACAGGATAACTCATTTGACGTATTGCTTCAAGTAATCTAAGAGGGCCAAGTAGATTGATATTAATTGTTGATTCTGCATTATCAAAACTTATGCCTACATGGCTTTGCGCTGCAAGATTGTAAACTTCATCAGGTCTGAATCGTTCCAAAACATTTCTAAGGCTTTGTGAATCAGTTAGATCTGCATAAGCCAAGATGAAAGGATTATTTTTATCATTGTCATCTGGATATTGGTTCAATAAATGGTCTATCCTTTTAGTATTTGGATGGCTTGCTCTTCTTACAATTCCCCTAACTAAATATCCTTTCTCAAGAAGGAGTTCTGCAAGGTAAGATCCGTCTTGACCACCAATTCCAGTTATTAAAGCTACTTTTTTACCATCTTGCATTTTATTATTTCAAAAAAGGGTATATATAAACATTTAGTTGTTTTGATTTTGTTAAATTTTTACAGAGGATTTAGTGGCCCTGTTTATTATGTTGAGAAGAAGTTTATTTCTCTGTTGTGAATTATATGGTCTGCCTTTATTTAATAAATTATTAGCATATCTCATCATTTTATCTCTCAACATTTTATTGGAAATTAAAATAGAAGTTTTGTTAATATATTCATTAAATACACTTTTCTTTACTGGAGAATATAGCTTTAAAAAGTTATGACCCATGTTTTGAATATATTTTTTCATATTTTTCTTGTCTCCGAATATACTCCTAGAATCTATAATAAATCCGTTTTTACCATCAAATATTATCTCTGGAGCTGCCCAGAAATCAAAAACAACTGCAGGAATTCTAAATTTTAAACACTCTATCATCAACTGAATGCCTGGAATCGGTTCAAGTAGGATATCTGTCTCACTTAACAACTTTGAAAACTCTTTATCTGAGAGATATTCTTCAATAAGGACTAAATTTTTTAAGTTAGAATATTTCTTCTTTATTCTGTTTGATAACTTCGACCTAATAACAAATTCTATATTATTAAATCTGTCCACAAGTTCTTTATACACTTCAAGAGCAATAATACCACCTTTCATCTCAAAATCTTGAGGATTATTTATAGAAGATACAAACAGAAGCCTTATTTTTCCAATTTGTAATTTCTTTTTAATTCTTTCTTTTTTTATAGCAAATGGAAGAACGTGTATCTTTTTAATAAACTTTTCAGATTTAATTGTCGCTAATAATGATTCCTTTGATGCTTCGTTCCAACAAATAATCGCCTTACAGTCATCACTTTCAAATGATTGGCCAATTTTTGATTTATTTAACCTATAATAATCATATCCACCTAATGCTGAAACATTTTCTAAATCTAAAATATATGATCCTGGAATAGAAGGAATATAATTTGTAGAATAAATAAGATCAAATTTTAGATTCTTGCTTTTTTGAATATTTTTGTTAGGAAAAAATATGTTTTTCAATTCTATGAAAGAAATATGAGGTCTAATAAAATTAAGATATATTTTTCTAAGAAAATAGTTCCTTGATAACCTCATTAAAGAATAAGAGGAATAACTTTTTGAAGGAGTATAAAGAAGATGATGATGTTTAGATAAAAAGGCTATTGTTTCCCCATATAAGCTATGTTTCTTCTCATTTGGTGGATAAAAAAGGATTACTTTCTTAAATTGGTTTTTCATATCTTAAGATATTTAGATTTAATTTATTGTTAAAGGCTCTGATTATATTATAATCATTATAATCTAAGCTTTTACATAAAATAATAAAGGTTATATAAATTATTCCATAAATAATTGCTTTTATAAAAAACCAAAAATAACTATTAGGGGTATGACTATTCAAAATAACTAAGATCACTGCAGGGATTATCGATAAGATAATTATTTTCACTAAATTTCTTCTAACAGCAAATATTCCAGTTGATTTATATACTTGAGCTGAAAGAACAACTAAAGTCAAAAACCATATTATGCTAGTTGTAATTGCTGCTCCTTGAATACCGTAACTAGAAACTAAGAAGAAACTTAAAACTAAATTAGTAATTGATGCTATAATTAGGGTTAAAAGTATTGATTTTGATTTTCCTTTCATTGACAATAAACTTGTGTTTAATGAGATGAAAGAGGAAAAGAAACCTCCTACTGCTAAAATCCTTAAAGATGATGATGCGCCTAAATATTGTGCTCCAAATATAGAATTAATTATTATTTCAGGAAATATAAACATCAAAGTAAATGCAGGAATATTTAGCAAGCCTATCCATTTTGAAACTTGTTTACTTGTTTGACCAATTACATCAATTCTTCCTTTTGAGTATTCTTTTAGAATCACTGGTAGAAACATCTGCATAAATAATTCTGGAGCAATACCTAAAAGAGAAACTATTGTAAAGGCTGCCCCATATATTCCAACACTTGTCGTATCAACTAAATAACCTATTACTAGAGAATCTATCCAATAAAGAACTGTTCCAATAAATCCTACAAATATCACTGGCCATGAATATGAAATAAATTCTCTTTTAAGAGACTTTTCACTTTTAGAGTCTATATCTTTTTGAGACATTATTTTCGATAAATAAATTCTGGCTGCAAAATAAGAACCAATTGCTATTGAAATTATTCCTAAAAGATATGAACCTATTATTGCATGACTCTTTAGACCTAATAAGATAAACAAGAATAATCCAAATAGTCTTAATGCGTTCTGAAGTATGTTTATAATAAAGGTATATCTGAAGACCATCATATTTGCCTTTATTATTGATAAAAATAAATTAGAGATTAAGATAAATGGTATTGCTATGCTGAAATAGACAAGATAATTAGTTAGAGATGGGTCATGAAAAATAATGGCAATTAAATCTGAATAGGTAAATAAAATTGTTGCAAATATTAGACTAGAAAAACAGGAAAATATAAGGGAGAATTTTAACAAAGGTTTTATTTTTTTGATTTCTTTATTACTGTTATAAAGTGAAGCATATCTCAATAGACCTTCTGATAAACCTAGAGAAGCAACTGTTGAGAAAAGAGTTGCTATAATAAGGGCAAGGGAAAATAAACCGTAACTTTCAGGACCAAAACTTCTTGCAATAATAATTTTGTAGAAATAAGTTAAAAATTTGGAAAAAAATATTCCTATAAATACTACTATAGAACCTTTTACAAGTATAGTTAGATTTTTATTGACTTCTTCATTTTCAGCCATATTTTAGATTGGGTAAGTTGTTATTTAATACTTTATAAATAGTGTTAAGAAAATATTAAAAATACAAAAATTACAAAAATCAAACATAAGATAGCAAGTATAATTGAGGCTATAATTATTGCATATGAGGAATTATCCAATAAATCTGAAAATGGGTCAATAGTTTTGTAATTATAAAGATAATTTTCCATATTTTTATACAAGTAAGGCACGAAGTAAAAACTTTGAGATTGTTTAATTTGTTCTAGGGCTGGTTGAGGTATTCTAAGATCTACAGAATAGACCTTGTAATACTCTTGTGGAACAGAATTAAATAATTCATTTCCATCAAAGCGAGGAGATTCTATTATCGAAACTACATCTGCTGTTTCCGAAATTGAATCAATAAAATATTCTGATGAACTGTTTAAATTTTGGTTACTAGCCACCCAACCCCATCCACAGTCTTCTACAACACATTCGATAAAATAGACCTTCATAGGATGAACAGATGATATATTCTGTGCGAAAACCTGTTGTAGTATGGGCACCGATTGTTCAAAAGTCAAATAAGCCTTATCTGTTGCCAACCACATCAATCTTGCAGTATATATTCTAGAATCAAAAACAATTAAACTTGAGTCGCTTACTTCATCATTAATGAAATATTTAAGCCCTGCATTAGGTCCTTTTGCAAAATAATGAGATGGTGTCCCATTGGAAATACCTAAGCAATATATTGCGATTAGCAAAAAGACTACCAATGAAATTATCTTTAAGTTCCTACTCTTTAAATTTGAGATGGCTGTACTAAATCCCAGACCTGCTGGTATTGCTAATAAAATATACATGAATGCAAAGTGTTTTTGCAAAGGCGCCCCTGCACTTTGAAGAACAAATGGGATTAATAAGAAAATAAGAATAAAGTAGAAAGCTTTCTTATTATGTAAATAAAATAAGAATAAACCATAAAGAGCAAACAGAACTAAAAGCGGATCTGTGAATAATGGAAGTTTATAATTTCCGTAATTGCCTGGATTAAATAGATTATCTAAGAAAGACTTTTCCTGTCCGCCAAGACCCCCATAAAGTTCTTGAGTTGAATCTAGATGAACCAATCTACTAAAATAAACATCTACAATTCCTTTTTGATCATAAAGAATATAATTAAATGATAAGAATGGAAGAGCAAATAAAACTAATATTCCAATAAATAAAATGGTGTTTTTTAATGTTAAAAATTTATTATTTTTAGAAAAATTAGAGTAAATAGCATAGATTCCAAATGATATGATAAAGAATGGGGCATTATACTTTGTTAACAGTGCTAAGCCAAAAAATACTGAAGATAATAAAAGAAATTTATGGGATTGTTTTTCCATAAATAACATTCCAAAGTATACTCCTGCAAATATGAAGAAGAAAACAACTAGGCTTTGTTCTGTAAATGTCATTCTTATCAAGAAGCTAGAAAATGTCACAAACAACGCTACGAAGAAAGATTGTTTTCTGTTTTTTAACAAGTGATTAGAAATTAAATAAATTAGAGGAATAAGAAGCGTACCTGTAATCATAGGCCAAAATCTCGCTGCAAATGTAGAATAACCAAAAATATTGTATGCCAAATCAGTCAAATAGAAAAATAATGGGGGATTGGAGTGTGTGGATATTATTTTAGAGCCAATTATTCCAGCACTCTGGGATGCATATACCATATCATCTGCTAAAACGTCCAAATGTATCGCACCAATAAATCTCAAAACAAGTCCTATGAGGGTTAAGTAAAGAGTGTATCTTGCATATTTTGATTCATTAGAGTGGAAGAAATAATTGATCTTTTCTTTTATTAAATTATATTTCAAGACCATATATTTTGTAGATTAAGCTCATTTAAATAGCTATTTTATCACTTTATCATAATGGTTGAGGAAGATAATAATAAAAATGAATTCTCTAAGTTTTTTGTTTCTACAGACTATATTAAACTAAAAAATCAGCTTTTTAATTATAGATTTAGAAAATTTATGTTAGCTAAAGTTTATAATAAGTATTCAAAGAAAAGCGAAAAGATACTCGATGTTGGCTGTGGTATATCTCCTGTTTCTCCTGTGAAGTCAAAAACCGTTTTCATAGATTCAGATAAAAATGCTATGAATATTCTAAAAAAATTAGGGTATAAAACTAGGCTTGGAGATGTAGAAAAAATACATGCTAAGAATGAAAGCGTAAATGCTGTTTTTTCTTCTGAAGTTCTTGAACATGTACGCAATTACAAAAAAAGTATAAAGGAATTTGCAAGGGTCTTAAAGAAAAGTGGAGTTCTATTCCTAACTGTACCCACACATATGACTTACTGGGCTTTTGACGATGATTATGTTGGCCATTTAAGAAGATTTGATCCAAGGAAATTAGCAAAGGAGATAGGGGATGAAGGATTCGAAATACTAGAAAATAGACCTATAGGAAGTTTTCTTGAAAGAGAACTTACTAAATTCTTAGTTAAAAGAGCAATAAATCAGAAACCTATGAAAATAAGCAAACTAAAAATGGAAGGATTCAAAATAATAAATGATTTTCTTTTTGGAATAATTTATTTGGCTTATTTATTAAATAATAGCAAGAATTCAAGTATTGTAATGATTGTTGCTAGAAAAAAATAGATTATGTCAAATTGTATCTTGATAGAACACTTTGATCATCCAAAAGTTCAAAATCAAGAACTTTTTTATTTCTTGAAATTCTTTAAGTCGTATTTTGGATAAGATTTGATTTTGTATTTTGTAAGAACATACTTCAAAAGTTCTTTGAGGATGTTAAGACCATAGCTTATTACTTTAACATTGCATTTCTCATCACCGTAAAATGTAGGAATAACTATTTCTTTTATCTTTTTCTTAGAACGAACGAATTGCATTATTATCTCAGAGTCAAAGTGAAATCCATCAGAATCTAGATGAAGAGGAATCTTCTTTAAAACTTGAATAGAATAGGCTCTGAATCCTGAATGGAATTCTGTTAGTCTTGTTCCTAGAACAATATTTTCTGTTGTCGTTAAAAAAACGTTTCCTAAATATTTGTATATTGGCATGCCTCCCTTTATTGGGTGTCCTGCCATTCTTGAACCGAATACAAAATCAGCATTATTTTCTTCAATTGGTTTTATTAGTTTTATTATATATTCTGGAGGGTATTGGGCATCTCCATGAATCATTACAGTTATATCATATCCTTTCTTCATTGCATAAATGTAACCCCATTTTTGGTTTCCGCCATATCCTTTGTTCTTTTGGTGTTTTATTATAGTCAATTTCTTTTTTTTGTTTCTTAATTTGTATTCGTTTGCAACTACTGAAGTAAAATCTTTTGATGCATCATCTGCTATTACTATTTCAGATGCTCTTTTCCAAACTTCATTAGGCATTCTTTCTAGAAGTGGTTTTATGGTGCTCTCAGCATTGTAGGCTACTATAAGAATCATTAATTTTTTATTCATTTAAATTTAGAAACCATTTATCTTTAAAAGCTATTTCAAAAAAATCACTCATAAATGGATGAAATGAATGCTTAATTTCTTCAAATTTCTTTTTATCCACAATTAGAGGATTTGAGTGAAGTTTATCTAATTTTAACTCCCCTACTCCTTCTGCAAGATACATAAAAGTTAGAGTATCCGTTCCTTTTCCATGTCCAAATGGATCTGTTTTCCATAAAGATCTTGAAACTCCTAAATTTTTCATATTTTTAAGACTAAGATTGCACTCAGATTTCACTTTTTTTCTAACTGATTCCTCTAAACTAACTCCTCTTTCTATCCTGCCACCTATATTCCACAACTCACCATTAGCTGGAACATTATCTCTTTGAACAAGCAAGAAACCACTATTATACCAAATCAGAATATCTACTGTAACGATTATGGAATTTTGATGAATTTTTATAAAATCTTCTTTAGGAATAAAACCAACTTTTAATTTAGAAAGTTCTACAAGCTCATTATCTTCAATTGAATATTCTTTATAGTCCATAATTAAATCCCAAATTAGAGATATTTAAATTAATCTATAAATTTATAATTGGAATACAAAGCATAAACATATGGTTTTAGTAAAAATTCTTGGACTGATTGATTTAGTTGCTTCAATAATGTTGCTGTGTATGATTTTTTCTTTAGATTTAAATTTTCAACTAATATTATTTATTGGTGGTCTGCTTTTTATTAAAGGTTTGTTTATATTAAGAGGAGACTTTTTGAGTATTGTAGACTTAATTGCCTCAATAACCCTTTTTACCGGAATGTTCTTTACACCATGGACTCTTTTGATTTGGGTTTTGAGTCTGTTTCTTATGTCTAAAAGTGTTGCTAGTTTTTTATAACAACATATTTCTGAATTTAGAGATTAAGAAAAATTCTCTTGAGTCTAAGACATCATGTCTGACCATCCATATTATGTCGAGTAAAGAATGCAATACCATTCCAATGAATATGAAATAAAATGGTGAAAAAAATATAGCAATTAAGCCCACTAATAGGTGAGACTCTACAGTGTGAAAAAAGTGAAAGTTTCCTTTTTCACACATCCCAAATTCAGATTTTTGATCTAAAATTTTTTCTCTTACATTATAACCATGATTAATTGCTTCTGCTGGACTCCATTTATTATGGATTAAGCCTGCAGAGAGATAATGATCGAAGTCTATGAATACTGAAGCAAACCAAATTAAAAAAAGAGAGATGTAACTTGTATCTGGAGAGATTAATTTGAATATAAAACAAAAGACAATTCCAAAAAATACATGCCAGCGAGGAAGCATTTATTCTTTTTCTCCAATCTTTCTAATAATATCTGCAAATGCAGGTCTTGTAATTAATATTCCAACAGTTATTCCAATTATAGTTGTAAATGCAAAACCTCTCAAAAGACCTGCTCCTGCCCAGAAAAGAGGAAGCATTGCTGCAATTATAGTGAAGAATGCTCCGACCACTACGAATAAAGCTTTCTTTATTTTTTCTTTCATGCTTGAATTATCTTTTGACCTTGATTCATCAATTATGACTATTTGATCATTTACTCCAAGACCTAAACCTGCTATTATTCCAGCTATACTCGCTGCGTCTAAATTCCAACGTAGTAGTGCTGCAATCCCCAGTGTTATAAACGCTTCAGAAAACATTGTTAAAATAACGGCTAAAGTGATTTTTATTTTTCTATATTTTACAAATAAAACTAAAGAAACTATTAGGAAAACAGTCAATCCTAAAATTATTATTGTTTTAGTAAACTGCTCACCTAAAGAAGGTGAAATTGTATCTAATTTTACTATTTCTAATTGGTATGGAATACTTCCAGTTAATAATAATGTCTGGAGCTTATGCATTTGTGCTCTTGCTTCAGAAGTTGCTATCTCTGGTGTAGTGCCCGTACCAGATCCTTGAATAGAAATCTGAGTTGTTACTTGACCCTTTAATCCTGAACTTATTCTTAATTCATCAACTATTTCCCCATCTAAGACTAAAGTAAGATTCTCAGACAGATATTGTCCTCCTGAATTTGGATCGATAGATATTGAATTGGTTATATCTGCGTGACGCTGTGCTGCTTCCGGACTAAGAGTTATTGTGAAAGTAAATCTGCTTAAATATGTACCATCCCCTAATGATTCTGGTTGATAAACTGCTGACTGTGTTGCATCGCGAAACACATGTGTAATATCTTGTTCGCCTCCTCTGAAAACTGTTTGATTCCCTATTTTTGCTTCGAAATTACCTTGTTTTGCAACTAAATCTGCTATGTCTTCTCTAGAAGCCCCTGCAACTTCTACAAGCATAAAATTATTTCCTGCTAAATCTTTAACTGATCTGATGGTTAAATCTGTCAAACCAAATACATTTAATCTTTGATTTGTGATTTCTACTAGGTCAGAAACTTCTAAATCTGTTAACGTTCCATTTACAGGTTTAACTAGTGCTCTAGCTCCACCACTTAAATCAAGACCTGTTTTTATATTAGATTTAGGAAGCTTTCCAACAGTAATAGAAGATATATTTGAATCTAAAAATACAAAAGAATCTTCTTCAGTTGTTATTGAAATTCTTTTTTCTTCATTATTACTCAAGAACCCTGATGATACTAAAGAATATTCTTTTAGAGATTTTATTTCTTCGGAGTTGATATTTTTTAAGATCATCCCAGATCTTAATCCTGAATCATATGCTTTTGAGTCCTTATCTACATTTTTTATTATGATTCCTTCCTTAAATGTAGGGGAAATCATTAGTAGCGCTAAGACTAAAGAAATGATTAAAATCCAAATTCTAAAAGTTAGTTTTGCCATTATCCTATTTTTTTATACTCTGCATACCATTTTATTATGGATGCATTTGTGAGCCATGTATTTATTATTGTTGCAGAAAGTCCTATTGCAAGAATGAAGAATATTTGTCTGAATGAGTCTGGAAGACCAGTTACTATAAAAAAGGCTGGAATTAGCGCAGCTAATCCAGTAATTGTCATAAATATCCCTGTCTTAAATGAACTATAAATTCTATAATTAACAGATTCTCCTCTCTTTTTTATGACTCTCATAGTCAATAAAATGTTGCTGTCTACAGAATAACCTATCAGCATAAGAAATGCTGCTATTCCTGCTGCTGAAAGTCTTATTTCTAAAATATTGGCCACTGTCAGAGCCATAACTATGTCTGCAAATGCTGAGAATATTACTGCAATGCTAGGGATGAATGATTTGAAAAGAAAGAATATTACTAAAGACATAAGCACAAAAGAGATTAGTACTGCTATTGCTAATTGCTTATAGAAGTTATCAGATAGACTTGATCCACTAAACTCTATGCTTGAGTTTTCACTTGTTAATTCATGTCCTATAAATTCTTCAACTAGTGGTGTTAGAACTTCTGGTGAACTTGAAGACTCAATTAAAACTGCTATTTGATTGCCTGTAGAAATATCTGAAATAGTTCTTATATGGACATCTGGTATTGACTGTTGTAAGCTTTCTTCTAGCGAGATTACATCAACTTCTTCACTTAATGTTATTGTTGTTCCTCCAGAAAGGCTGGGATCTTTGTAGATAATATCATTATTCTTAGCATAAAAAGAGAATAAGTAGATTAAACAGATTACTAACAAAACAACTGGGATAAATAACATTATTTTGTAATATTTGTCATACCAGTGTTTTTTACTCACATGTGGATGCGTTTGTTGTGGTGGATGATGTTGTATGTTTTCCATTTTTAGTATGCGCCATAGGGGAATCGAACCCCTCCCGTCTGATTGGAAATCAGAAGTTCTACCACTAAACCAATGGCGCTTTATATTCTTTCATAAAGAGGGATTTTAAAGATTGTGTTCGCCTCTTTTACAGTATTGACTATAGAAATTTATTAAAACAAGTTAAATAACTCTTAAACCGCATCAATTTCATGAAAAACCAAGAATTTGTATGGAATAAATTATATGAGGAAGGATTATTTTGGAAAAAGAACACCATGGATATTAAAGAAATTATCTATAAAAAATCTGTTTTGGAACTTGGAGTTGGCAATGGAAAAACTCTAAAAACAATACTTAGTCAAAAACCAAAAGAAGTTGTTGCTTTAGATATTTCGCAAGAGGCACTAAAAAAGGCTAAAGAATCTATAAAGTCAGACAAAATAATTTTTCTAAAATCAGATATTCTTAGTTTGAATATCAATAAGAAATTTGATATAATTGTCTGTTACTATTTTCTAAATAATTTCAAGAAAAAAAATAGAATAAAAGTAATTAAAAAAATAAAATCTCTTCTTAAACAAAATGGAACAATATTATTTGAAGATTTCGCTGTTGGAGATTTTAGAGCAAAGAGATATATCAAGAAGATAGAGAAGAATACTATTCAAAAGCAAAATGGATTGATATGTCATTTTTTTGAAAAGGATGAAATAATTGATTTGTTTAATGATTTTAAAAATATAAAAATAGAGGAAAAAACATTTAAGCCTATTAGAAGAGACAGCTCAATAAAGAGAAAGATTATCAAAGCAACTATACGCGCCCGATAGGATTTGAACCTACGACCTACGCCTTAGGAGGGAGTTGCTCTATCCAGGCTGAGCTACGGGCGCATATTTTGTAAATAAATGCAAGAGAGAGGATTCGAACCTCTGAAGGCACTAAGCCAGAAGATTTTGAGTCTTCCGCGTTTGACCACTTCGCTACTCTTGCTTGAAAATAGTGCGATAGGAAGTTTTATAAATGTAACATTTAACTCCATTTTGAAGACAGTCATAGTGCTGGGGAAACACCTGTTCTCATTCCGAACACAGAAGTTAAGCCTTTCACGTCCGTTGTTGTAGTCTCCGTCAAGAGGCAAACCAAGGATGCTGTCTTCGATTTTTTCTTTAAAAAATCATTTAAATGCGAAAGTATGCAAAAGCTTATATTTTAGAGAGGACAATTCAAATTATGAGTTTACCAAAAATTCTTGCAATCATAGATTATCAAGGAATTCAAAAAAGATTTGAGGAAACAAGAATAAGACTTCAAAAGAAGATTAGCAGATTTTCTGAAGAATTAGTAGTTGCTGTTTCTAGAGATTATGAAGGACAGAGATTTACTTCTCATGGTCCTATTGATATTTACAGCGTGGAAAATAGATTAGAAGTAGGAAAAATTACAGAAAGAACAGTTTTTAGAGACTTAGCAGAACCAAGTAATCAAAATTTTCTTATCTCAGGTCTTGAATGTGCATTTTATCTAACAGATGGAAAATTCATAAGATTAGAGCCGGCCCAGTTTCAAGGAGTTGGATTCAAAGGATTACTCCTTCTTGCAGATATGGACGAACCTCCTGAGGCTCCTATTATCGATTGGGAAGAATATCAAAAACTAGGAGAATTTCCTATAATTGGCCCACAAGGTTCAAAGATAGAAGAAACCAGAGATTCAAGACTTGAATTGTATATTGGAAATTCGATGGCTGTTCCATATCTAAGAGGGTCAAAATTTGCAGAGGGCGAATTAGAGCATTTATCTAAGGAGCTTGGGATAAAACTTGATTAATGAAAGATTTATCGAAGATAGAAGCTAAAAACAAAATAGAGGATTATTTTTCTAAAAATAAACTTGAACCTCGACAAACAAGAAAAATTAAAAGATTTGCAATGGCTCATCGTATTCGTCTTAAAGAATATCGAAAGAGATTTTGCAAAAAATGTTATTCGGATTTGAGTAATGGAATATTTAGATTATCAAAAAGGTATAAAACTGTTGAATGTAATTCTTGTGAAAAGGTAAATAGGTGGAAAATGTAGATGATTAACTTAGGAAATATAATCTTCCATGGAGATAGAAATAAAAAACAAGTTGCTCTTACATTTGACGATAGTCCATCTGAAGAAACTTCAAAAATACTAAATTTATTAAAAAAGGAGAAAATAATGGCTACTTTCTTTGTAATAGGAAGGAAAACTTTTGGAAGAGAAAAAATTATTAGAAGGATAATAAATGAAGGACATGAAATTGGAAATCATTCTTACAGCCATAAAAAACTTTTATTTATTGGATATAAATCTGTTAAAGAAGAAATAGCAAAATGTGATAGACTATTAAGAGATAAATTTAATCTGAAAACTAATCTATTTCGTCCACCTTACTTTAAATTTGGATTGAATGCTTGGATTGCTAGTTTTAAACTAAAGAAGAGAGTTATATTTGCTGATGTGGTCTCTGAAGATTGGAAGCTTAAAGGAATTGACTTTGCAGTATATAATGTTCTTAAAAGAGTTAGAAATGGTTCTATAATTAATCTCCATGATTATCTTGAAGATATTGGAAGAAACAAACAAATTGTAAAGATTACTAAAGAAATAATTAGTAGACTAAAATCAAAAAAATATAATTTTGTAACTGTCTCTAAAACACTAAATTAGGATTTCTTAAACTTAGAAACTTCTTCTAAAACATCTGCATGACCTAATAGCGCAGCTCTGCAACAATATCTATTAAGACCTAAATCTGTTAGAACTTTTCCTGCTTCTTCACCAGCTGTTGTGCGTTTTTTATATTCTTCCCAAAGTTGCCCAATTGGCTTCCCACACCCGAAACATCTTACTGGAATTATCATGTTAATATTGTCATTTGACCGTTTTTAAAGGTTTCTTAACATCAAAAAATACATTATCCGAAAGCTTATTATATCCTTGAATTGAGTTTGCTCAATGGTAGAGCCACTTATATCTCTTGAAGGCGTAACTAAGCACTACCATATGGGAGATTCTATTGTTAAAGCAGTAGATGGAATAGATATAACTATAGAAAAAGGAGATTTTGTTGCAATAATGGGTCCATCTGGTTCTGGAAAAAGTACTGCTATGAATTTAGTTGGAAGTTTAGACTTGGCAACAAATGGAAGAATATTGCTTGAAGGAATGAATATAGAGAAATTTAGTGAGTCTGAGTTAGCTCAACTTAGAGGTAAAAAAATAGGTTTTATTTTTCAAAGTTTTAATTTAATTCCTAATTTAACTGCTAAAGAAAATATTATGCTCCCTATGCTTTTTCAAAAAGTGAGTTTGGATGAAAGAGAGACTAGAAGTAAAGAATTGTTAAAACTTGTGGATTTAGAAACTAGAATGGATCATTATCCAAATCAGTTGAGTGGAGGACAGCAACAAAGAGTAGCTATTGCTCGAGCTTTGGCAAACGATCCTGAAATAATTCTTGCTGATGAGCCTACTGGAAACTTAGATACAAAGACAGGAGAACATGTTATGGAATTATTAACAAACTTGAATAATCAAGGGAAAACAATAATTTTGATAACGCATGCTCCTGATGTTGCAACAGCACATGCTAAAAAAATATACTGGCTCAAAGATGGAAAAGTTGAAAAAATTACCATGAAGAAAGGAAACACCTGGATAAGTAAGAAGTAAGAAAGTGTATTCTAGAGAACAATAAATGTTGATTTGAGTGTTATAAAAATATTAATAACTATATAGTAGTTACAATATAGTAAGGTTTATAAAGTAGATTTTAGACCAAGTCATATGGATAATTTAGAAAAAATAGCAGGTGAAAGCCCAGAAACAAATAGGGTTAGCAGAGTTTTAGAGTCTCAAAAAAGAAGTTTATACCAAAAAGCTAAAGATGCTGTAACAAATTATGCAGTAGACGTCTCTGCTGGACTTATGTTTTACAACCCAATAATGGCATTAGGAGAATATGCTATAACTGGGATGGATGGTCCAGAAGTGCTAAAGGCTCGAATGGGTGCTTCAGTGGCTCAGATGATTTGTATGAGACCATCAGGAATGCTGAGAAATGTGTCTGCAAAACATTTCAATTTAACAAAAGAAAGCCCTTGGTATCAAAAGATGACTAGTGATGTTGCAAGTATCTTAGCTTTACAAATTCCAGCTTATTCTCTCGCATTGTATAATGCTGGAGCTTCAACAGGAGAATGGGCAAAGGCATTAGGAGTAGCAGTCGCAGTTACAACAATTAGTGGAAGACCATTTGGTAAATGGATGGATTTCTGGAGAGGAATTTGGGGAAAGAAGAAAGCCATTAAATAAAATTTTATATTTAAGACTTTTTGTGCAACGCCGAAGTAATTGGCTTTGCATTAAAATAAAGGTTCTGCACATTTTCTCCTAAATCCTGCACATAAATGCTGTGTAAAGCAAGGAAGTATATTCTAGAGGATAATAAATGTTGATTGTAGTATCACAAAAATATCAATAAAATGGAAATTAATATCAAGACCCACCCAATAGACTTTACATTTTTACCATTATAATTTTTTGAATAGATAACAATCTTATTTTCATAGATTATTTGTAGTCCTGTTAAAAAGATTAATGAACTGATAATCAGGATAAAATAATTTACTGGCGTTTTAAGAATGGATAATTTTAAGATAATAACTAAAATAGCATAAACAAGTGCTCCTAATCTTAAAGTTATGTAGCGATTTAAGCTATCCATTCCTTTTACATCAGGTAATTTATTAGATCTTGTTTTTTTCATTATACTTTATTTTTTAGTTTTTAATTAAGTGTCTCAAATACTTGTTTTTTTCTTCCTTTACTCTCTTTCTTTTAAGCACCCATATTATAATGAATAAAACTAATGCTGTTAAATATATTATCTTTGTCAAAGATTCATCTGCATTTAAGAGACTTACTAATAGGAAACAAATAATAAAAAAGCTAATTCCTAAAAGCGGAAAATAAAAGCTAAAATCTGATTTTGAGATATGCTCTATTGGGTAGTTTAGATTGTTTTTCATTAGATAACTTAGTCTTTAGGATTTAATTATTTAAGCATCATAAAAATTATGAACTTTTTAAGATAATGCGATAATTATCTTCAATATTTTTTGAAATCTCTTTTCCCCTATCCATATTTTGACGTAAATGTCTTCTAGTAAATATCAATACACAAATGAATACAATTACTACTAATGCTCTAGGAACAAATCCTTCCTCACTATACCAAATAACATAGCAAAGAGACACAAAGGTTAGAAAAATTGTAGTTATGGCAGTAATCTTCCATTTGACATTTGATTGTTGCCACTTTAGCTTTTCTATCTCGTCACGATGCCATTCTTTATTCTGTTTTTTCATTTTAAATTAACCTAACCTATCAATTAGTGCTACTAATAGTTTGCCTCCAGTAATTCCTAAATCTAAAAGCATTAGTCCTGCAATAAACAAACATGTTCTGTAGAACCTCCTATAAAATGTAGTTTTAGTTGCTTGTGCAATATGCTTTCCCCCAATTCTTTCAGATAACCAGAAAGAATATCTAACCATCCACTTATACATTTGTCCGTTAAATAATGTAAAGAGTATTCCTGTTGAAAACCAAAGTAAATACAGTATTTGAAAATAGGAAAGAATCAAGATAACTACTATCAAAATAATATATTTTAGTGCTCCGTGACCAATCCACCATAACCATTTGCCAAAATAACTTTTTTCTTTAACACTTTTTTTCATTTCTTTCTTCCGCCTAAAGCTGCAATTACAATAAATACAAATCCCCAGAACATTGTAACCCACCATAAGTCTCCTAAAGCTTTAGCTACAGCCGTGACCAATAATCCAATTCCAATTCCAAAATAATAATCTTTATGAAACTGTCTTTGTGGTTTAGTGAGATTTATTTTTTTCATTTTTCCAAAGCACTCCGACAATAAATAAGATCATGCCAATAGCAATGAAAAAGCCTGGATAGAATGGTATAATTCTAATTATTCCTTCTCCTAAAAGAACAGCTCCAAGAACGGTATAGGCTTCTTTAAGTAAGACTTGACGATTTCTTTTTACCACATTAATTTAAAGAGTTTATAGTTTAAATAATTATTATTAATATTTTTAGACAGGTTTAAAAACTTCAGGTACCTCTATTTTTTATGAAAATTAGAAAGGTAATGGATAAAAAAGTAGGAGAAACGAAATACTACAAATATCTAATTACTCTCCCAAAAAATATTGTAGAAAAATCTAAATTAATGGGTAGAGATCTAAAAGTAGAATTAGAAACAAATAAAATAGTAATAGAAAAATTCTAAAATGGAAATTGTACTTTTCTTCCTTTAAAGAAAGAAGTGAGTATTTCTTTATGATCTTGGATCATTTGTTTTTCTTTAATATATGGTTCTATCTTTAAGTGGTCTAAAAAGAACTTTTTCTGATTGTCAAATTCTCTAGCTAATCTTATCGAATTTTCAGTTACATTTTCTTTCTTATTTATATTTAAATCCGGTCTTTTTACGTAATAATAAGAACTTTGATCAAAAAGTCTGGCCTTATGTTGTTTATCTTGATTTGTTAAGGGTTTTGCATTTTTCATATTTCTTGGAGGTTCCCTATTACTCCCTACAAGATTAGCTCCGGCTAAAGAGCTTAGAATGTCTGAAGAAGGGCTATTATCTTTCTTCTTATGAGTTATAATCTCTCTTTTCATATTAGTAATGTAAATTAGACAGTCTCCGTATCTTCCCTTCTTGGTGATTAGGTCATTAATTTGCATTATCAATGCTTCAAAATATTCGGAAATAGGTTTGCATTCCATGTCTATCCAAAAATAAAAGTATTCTTTACCTAAATAATAAGTTACAAGATTTTCTATTTGAGAAGGTGTAAATTTTAGAGAGATTGGTACAAAAATTGGTTTGTTGTTTTTTGAGTGTAAGAAGTCATAACACTCATTTACAAATCTCTTATACCCATCTAGATCAATTATCTCTACTTCCTTTTGAGATTTTTCTTCGGTATAAGGATTTGTAGCCCTAAGGATATTAGGAACACACAAAATTGTTTTGGAATATCTATGATAAAATGTTAAAAATGAACTAAGCTCTTCTAAAGACTTAATACTGTCATAAGGATTAAAGTTAAAAGTCATATGGATAAAGAAAGGTTCTTCACTTAACCATGCTTGTCTACCAAAGAAACTATCGATTTTCTTCTGATTTCCTTTATCTATTAAGTCTTTTAATATGTTAAAATTTTTTATCACTTTACTTTTTTCAAAAACAAATTTGGATTTATTAAATTCAGGATTGTATCTAGAAACAATTTCTTTGCCAGTATTTGAAGAATCTATTGTTTTCAGAGCAATGTCAGAACCAATACTTCCAATCTTAAATCTCTTTATATTAAAATAAGAATCTTTATCTAAAATGGTTTCTTTTATATCTATTGAAGTCATTTTTCTAACTCCTTTAATAGTTGTTCTATAGACTTATCATCTATTCTAAACTTTGAAGATTTCATATCATTAAGCAATTTAATTGACTCTCCATTTTCAAATATGTCATATTTAGAATAACACTGTTCTATAAATCTTGCCGTTCTAACTAGGCGAGTTAAAAGATATTTAAAATGACTATTAATTATTTTTCTTGGCCCTTCATCATCGATCACTAAAACAAAATCGATTACCATCTGATCACATAATACAGCTATCGCAATTATTTCATGCTCTCCTTTCTTAAGTTCCTCTTTAGAAAACACCGGCCTCAAAGCTTCTGAATATTTTATTCTAGAATCTTTGAAGATGTTACATTTATTATTTATTATAGAATTTAATTCTTGGTCCCTACTTTTCATTTTTAGCTCATCATAAATGGTAGGAGAAATGTGCGCTTTAAAAGAATTCAATATTTTGCATAATAGATTGCTATTCTTTGAGTCTTCTATAAAGAAAATATAGAAAGTTGAGTCTGCTACTAATTCTTTATTAAATTTTTGCATTCTTTAACTCCAAATACCTTTCATCAGTAATAATTGATTTTGCGTAAAGCCCTTCTAATATTCTTTTACGATTGTATTTGTTTTTAAGAATATTATCTGAGACTTCAGAGTATTTAGTAAACTCTGGAAAGGTTTCATACATCAAAAATAAAAGCTCTTCTCCTGACAAGGAATCATATAGGCTCCTGATTATCTTGATTAAAGCGGATAATTCATTAAACGAGTTCTCTTTAGATTTAATTTTAATTATCTTATTATACTCAGTCTTTCCATTTTCAGATAGAAATATCTTCTTTCCATCAAATGAAAAAGCTTTATCAGTATATCTAGGAGTTTGAATTATTTCTTCTACTATTTGTGAATATGGCCCATAATAATGCTTTTCAAAATCAAAAGCTTCTTTTAAGTGAGGCAAGCTATTAGCTAATAGAAACATTTCTTTTTGCAAATGCAAATCTGAATATATAGAGTCATCTTTAACACCAAGTAATAAAATAATGTACTTTTCAATTAATTCAATTTTTTCCATTTTCTTTTAACCTCTTTTTTATTAAATCTGAAGCGATGTTTTTTTCGGACAACCAGCATAAAAAAATAGATTTTACGACATCTGCTCTTTTATCTCCCATTTCTCCAATTAAACTATCAATTAACATTATTTGTTGATCGTTAAAACTTAGTCCTACTCTAGTGCTTTTTCCTTTTTTGTTACTAATATGTTCCATATATGTCACAACTTTGTGAAATATTATAAACTTATCTATTTTTCAGGTACCGAAATATTTAAATAATCCTCAGGTACCTGAATTGGATGGAAGAAAAACAAATAGATCTGAGAGATTTCATCCCTAATAGTGAAACATATTGGACTCAATATAACAAAGCCAAATGTAATGAGAAGTCTATGTTCTATCTGTTTCTTGATGACTTATGTAGAATCATACAAGAACCTCAACATCAAGTTGGAAGAAAGCCCGTGCCACTTAGAGATTTGATCTTCTGCGCTTGCCTCAAGATTTATTCTAACTACTCTGCCAGAAAGATAAGTTCTGATATGAGGCATGCTGAAAAAGCTGGATTCATTAAGAAAGTTCCTCATTTCAATAGTCTTCTTACATTCATGAATAATCCAATTACTGAACAGCTCCTAATGAAGCTAATAACAATTTCAGCAATGCCCTTGAAACAACTGGAATCTGATTTTGCTCATGACTCAACTGGTTTTGGCTGTTACCAATATGAAAGATGGATGAAAGTAAGGTTCACTCAAATATCGGAGAACCCTGAGAAACTTTGGAGACATTTTGTTAAGCTTCATGCTTCAATAGGAACTAAGACCAATGTAATAACTGCAGCCGAGGTTACCAACTCTTCCATTGGAGATCATAGAATGTTTGAGCCAGTTGCTAAGGTAACAGCAGCTAACTTTAATGTTGAAAGATATTCCATGGATAAAGCATACTTATCTAAAAAGAACATGCAAGTAGCTCAAGCCTTGGAGTTTATACCATTCGTTCCGTTTAAGACAAATACTTCTCACAAACTTAATGAGAATGGATTATGGAATCGTATGTATGTTTACTTTAATCAGAACAGGGCAGAATTTGACAAACATTATCATAGAAGATCAAACGTAGAAACTACTTTTTCAATGATTAAAATGAGATTAGGAGAATTCCTTAAATGTAGAAACTTGCAAGGACAGAAGAATGAAGTTTTACTAAAATGTTTAGTACATAATATTTGCTGTTTGGTTCAGGAAACATTTGAATCAGGGATCAAAATTGACTTTAATTCTTGTGACAAAAAGTATGTTTGCACATAAATAAAACTAGTAAATGTGCAACGCCGAAGTAATTGTTACTGACAGAGTGTTAATTTTAGAGATAAGGCTTATAAATTATATTTGTTGCGGTGAAATATGGACAAATTAACTATAATAATAGTTTTGCAGTTTTTCTTACTTATTAGCATTGTAAGTGCTATATCCGTTAACTCGATAAATGTTGAAACTGTTTCGCCTGGTGGAGAGGGAATAATTAGAGTAGAAGTAGAAAATGATGGTAATAATGATATTGAGTTATTATCATTTAACTTAAAATTTGAAGATTCTGGAATTATACCCTTGGGAAGTTCTGAAGCTTTCTTTAATAGATTGGAAGAAGACGAAGAAGAATCTTTTGCATTTAGATTTAAAGTTGCAAATACTCTGCCCGCGGGAACTTATACAATAACTTATGTAATGAGTTATGAAGAAGAAGGAGATGAAAGAGAACAAACAGGCTCCATTGGAGTCATTGTGTCTGCTCAGCCTGAAATCGAAATTATTGTAGATACGGAAGAGGTAATTATTGGGCAACAAACAACAATTAATATAAGAGTTATAAACAAAGGTCTTGCAGATGCAAGATTTGTCTCCCTATCTCTAGATAGTGAGGACATCACATTTCTAAATGAAAACTCTGAATATATTGGCACGATAGATTCTGATGACTTTGAGGTTAGTTCTTTTGATATTATCTATAATAATAGAAGACCTAATTTAGAAGTAAAATTAGAATACAAAGACTTTGATAACAAACAGCAACAGATAGAGAGAGATATTTCTTTGAAAGCCTATACTCGAGAAGAGGCTCTTGATTTAGGGTTAATAAGCAGAAATAACACTATGATTTACATATTAATTATTCTTGCTGTTTTAGTCATTTGGTATATATTGAGAAGAGTCAGAAAGAATCGCAAGAAGCAGAAAGAAAGAGAATTAGCGAGCAGGTGAAACCATGTTAAGAGATTATTTCTTGATGGCAGTAGGTAACATCAGACATAGAAAATTAAGATCTTGGTTAACGATCATAGGAATAATAATCGGAGTAGCTGCTATCCTTTCGCTTGTCACAATTTCCAGAAGCTTAGAAAGCACATTGGAGGCACAATTTGAGCAATTTGGAGCTAATAGGATACTAATAAGCCCTAAAGGATTTCAGGGTCCTGGAACAGTTTCAGAAGGATTAACAACAGAGGATCTTGAAACTGTAGAGGACATATCTGGATTCAAGTATGTCGTACCATGGGTTTTTGTTTCTACTGAAGTCATTTACAAAGATGAAGTCGGGTTTACTTTAATTAATGGAATTCCTGCAGATATTTTTGAAGAGTTTTCTTTGGATTCTGGCGCAGACTTAGATGAAGGAAGATTTCTTGAAGATGGGGATAAATTTGAAGCTGTTGTTGGCTCAAGAATTGTACAAGACATGTTTGACGATAAGTTAGGGATTGGTAGCGATATTGAGATCGAAGGCCAAGAATTTGAAATTGTAGGGATATATGAAGAAACAGGCAATTCACAAGATGACTCTCAAATCAGCATTCCTCTAGAAACAGCACGTGAAATTTTTAATAAACCAGATGATGTTGATGGAATAGTTGCACAGGTAAGAGGAGCCGATGACATTCCCAGACTACAAAAGGAGATAGAGAAAAAATTGGAGAGGAAAAGGGGAGACACCAATTTTCAGGTTGTAACTGCCACGCAGATTCTTGAACAACTCAACGAAGTTTTAGGTATAATACAATTTGTCCTTGTAGGGATTGCAGCAATATCTCTTGTTGTAGGAGGAGTAGGAATCATGAACTCTATGTATACTTCAGTACTAGAAAGAACAAAGGAAGTTGGAATAATGAAATCGATTGGAGCAAGGAATTCAGACATCTTTAAAATATTCTTGATAGAATCAGGTCTAATGGGCTTTATTGGAGGGTTTTTTGGAATTCTCCTGGGAACACTTGCTGCAATAATCGTCGGAAAATTTGCCACAAATTCGGGATTTTTATTGAATATAAAGATTGAACCTGCTGTGTTGCTTTTTGGCCTCTTATTTGCTTTTGTTGTAGGAATACTTTCTGGTGTTCTGCCTGCAATGCAAGCGGCAAAATTAAGACCTACTGAAGCTTTAAGATATGAATAAATTAGAATATTTTATACCATAAAAATTTATAAATAGATGATTGCTGGGTTGTTGAAAAGAGGAAAAATGACTAGTAAATGTGTTTATTGTAAGGCTGAGATAACCGACGATAGAGCTGTTGATGTATGCACTCCTTGTGGAAGGGGTATATGGGGGGAAAAAATGTTTCAAGCAATAATTAGCAACATGGGTTCTGCGCGAGATAAAGGAGACCTCTATCAAGGAAGTGTTACGTCTATAAAAACAAGGAATGGTTCTGCGGAAGCTTTTTAAAGGTATCTCATCAGATATTTCGATGCTAACTAATAAGAATATTAGAAGTAGGGGGAAAATATCTTTCACAAAATATTTTCAGGAATTTAGTGAGGGAGATAGCGTAGCTGTTGTTAGAGATTTAGCAGTTCAGAGTCCAGGATTTCCTAGAAGGATACAGGGGAGAACTGGAGTCGTTATTGGTAAAAGAGGAGAAGCATATATAGTTTCGATAAAAGATTTTACAAGACCTAAAACTTATATTGTAAAACCAGTTCATTTAAAGAAAATTGAGGTAACTAAAAAATGATATTGAAGATGACTCCTGTTCACTTAGGAGATGTTAAAGAACTTGCAGGAGATTTGGATGCTAAACCGGAACTTAGAGATTACTTAAAAGAATTTTCTAAACTTGATAAAAATAAAGCAGACATGCTTTTAGAGAGTTTGAAAGCTTTGGGAAATCATAAGATAAAAGAAGAAGTTATGGTAAAAATAGTCGATCTGTTACCTAAAGACTCTGAGGCTTTATTAAAGATATTTAATGAATCTTCACTTGATGAAAAAGAAGTTAATGATATTTTAGCGGTGGTTAAGGAGTACTAAACATGATGAAGAAAGATGACTATGCTTTAGTACTAGATTATCTTGCGAATGGATATCCTTTAGCGGGAAATATGAGACCCGTTGTTCAAGCGATAGGAACTCAACACCTTGCATTGCTTGAATTAGCTCCAATTAGAGGGGCTCAAATAGTTAATAAAGAAAAGGTTTATATAGGTCCGGAAAAGAGAGACAAGATATACTACATTATCGGCAGATTACGTGTCGATAAGTTAACAGAAACTGCGAAGATCCAATTGCAAGAGTTCATAGAGACTTATGTTGGGGAGCATGAACAAGAATTTGTAAAATTCTTTAATAATGCCCAAGCAATCAACACAAGATTACATCAACTTGAACTTCTACCTGGATTTGGTCGTAAACATACGCAGGAATTGCTCAACGTGCGAAACGAGAAAACTTTTGAGTCGTTTGATGAGATAAGGCAGAGAGTTAAAAGCGCTCCCGACCCAAAAAAAGCTGTTGAGAAAAGAATGATAGAGGAATTAACTGAAAATCCTCGACAGAGATTGTTCGTAATATAATAACATGGCAGAAGAAAAAACTGAAAAACAACAAAAGAAAGAACCAAAGCAGGACCACAAGCTGAAGCAACAAAAAGAAGAAGAGTTTCTTGAGTCACTTATAAGAATCCATGGAAAAGATATCCCTGGTAATAAAAAGATTTATGCTGGTTTGACTTATATTAAAGGGATTTCTTGGTCAGTTTCTAATGCAATTTGTAGAATATTAAAAATAGACAAAAAAACAAAGATTTCTGAACTTTCTAAAAAACAGATTGAAGAGATAGAATCATTCTTACAAAAACCGATGCTTTTTGAATATTTAAAAAATAGACAGCGAGACTATGACACAGGAGAATCGAAACATATTCTAACTAATGAACTTGATATGGCTAAGGATTTTGATATTAAGCGCATGAGACAAATAAAAAGTTATAAGGGTATGCGCCATGCACTTAAACAACCTGTAAGAGGACAAAGAACTAGAAGTCACTTTAGAACAACTGGGGTTGCAGTGGGAGTTAAGAAAAAAGCAAAATGATTCGCAAAAAAAATAAATTTTCATGGCCAAGAAAATTATATGATAAGATTAGAATTAATGATGAAAATAAACTAGTGGAAGAGTATGGTCTGAAAAATAAGAGAGAGATATGGAAAGCTGAAGCTAAAATAAAATATTTCAGAGACAGGGCTAAATTCTTAATTACTGCTTCGAGTGAAGAACAAGAACAATTCTTTTCTAAACTTAGGAATATCGGACTACCTGTTAAAACGGTTGCAGATGTTCTTGCATTGAACAAAGAAGACTTGTTGAAGAGAAGACTTGCCACAGTAGTTTGGAAAAAGGGACTTGCAAATACTGCAAGACAAGCTAGACAGTTTATTGTTCATAAAAAGATTTTTGTTAATGGGAGAGCAATAAGTATTCCTAGTTATATTGTAGATATAGAAATTGAATCAAGTATATCTTTAAAGACTAAATCTAGCAAATCTAAATCGGAGATTGAACAATGAAAAAAGAAGAAGAAAAAGTAGAGAATGTGGTGGAACGAGACACTAAAGATATCGAAATTCAAGAAGATGTTGAAGAAAGAGAGGAAAAAACCGATGTGGTTCCTGGAATAGCTTATGTGTTTGGATCTTATAATAATACTATAGTTCATATCACAGATTTGGCTGGTAGCACAATTACAAGAATAAGTGGTGGAATGGTTACCAAACATAGCCGTCTTAAAGCAAACCCTACAACTGCTATGTTTGTTGCTAAAAGAGCTGCTGAATTTGCTCGTGATGCAGGAATAAATGCATTGTATATAAGAACAAGGGGAAAGACAAGCTCTCCTGGAATTGGGCCTGGGGCGCATGCAGCAGTAAAAACATTGAGCAAAGAGGGATTCAAAATACTTGGTGTGCTTGATACTCATAGAGTGCCTAGGGGCGGACCTAAGAAGAAAGGAGGTAAGAGAGGAAGAAGGGTTTAACTGCTCAAGGTATTTGCCAATACTTTGAATTAGCATAATTTTAAAAGCCTTTTTTTCAAGTAGATTGTATGGAAGTTATTGTGAAAACATCAGATAAATTAATTATCCGAACAGATATGAATTATTCAATCTTAAATGCAATCAGAAGAAGTGTTGAAGAAGTTCCTACTCTTGCCATTGATGAGGTGGAAATTTTTAAGAACGACTCCGCATTATATGATGAGGTTCTCGCCCATAGAATTGGACTAGTTCCTATAATAAATGATGGAAAAATATCTTCAAAAACAACAGGCAATTTATCTCTGAAAAAGATAGGACCCGGAACTGTTTATTCAGGAGATTTCAAGGGAGACTTAAAAGTCGTTTATGATTCTATTCCACTAACTATTCTCGAAAAAGATCAAGAAATTGAATTGATTGCTACAGCAAATGTTGCTACTGGTCTTGATCATACAAAATATGTCCCAGGACTAATTTATTACAGAAACTTGTTTGAAGTTAAAACTGGAAATGTGAAAATAGATTCGATAGTCCAGGAAGCTTTTGGAACAGTGAAACACGAGAAGAAAGGAAACAAATGGATTTGTGATTTGAATGATTATCAAGTTGATGAAATTAAGAGGTTAGATAAAGAATCCATTTCAGAAAGCAAAGAATTTCTGCTTTTTGTGGAATCGTTTGGAATGATTGAAGCAGAGAAGATATTCACAAAGGCAATTGAAACACTACAAGATAATCTAGAGGCTTTTGAGAAATTTGTAAAGTAAAATGATCAGTAATACATCTATAGCAAAAAGAATACCAAGAAAAATGGATCCATATATAGTAGAGACTATATTTGCTGCAAAGCGCGCTAAAAAATGGAATAAAATTGCACAAATAGTTTCTGGAGGAAGAAGAAGTTATTCAAATGTTAATCTTAAAAGAATTGAAAATGAAGCATCAGATGGAGATATCATAGTTGTCCCTGGAAAGGTTTTGGGAAATGGTAACTTAACAAAAAAAATTAAGGTATGTGCATTATATTTCTCAAGTTCTGCTAGTGAAAAAATAAAACATGGAAAGAACGAAGCAGTAAAATTAGTTGATGAGATTAAAAAAAATCCAGAAGCACAAGGAGTTAAAATATTAAGATGATAAAAATTGATATTTTTAGCTGTTCAATTTCATTAATTGGAGGAAGAAATTAAACATGAATAAAATAGTGATAGATGGATCAAATGCTATATTGGGAAGACTTGCAAGTCATGTTGCTAAACAAGCTTTATTTGGAAAAGAAGTTTCTGTTGTAAACTGTGAAAAAACTGTTGTTTCAGGAAATAGAAAAGTAATAGTTGAAAAATATAAAATATTAAGAATTAAGGGAGGGTCATCTTTGAAAGGTCCTAAATTTCCAACACAACCTGCTATGATTGTTAAAAGAACGATTAGAGGAATGCTTTCTCATAAACAAGGAAGGGGAGCAGATGCTTTGAAAAGAGTAAAATGTTATGAAGGGTTGCCTGAAGAATTTGCAGAATCTAAAAAAGAAACTATTGCTCAAGCCAAAGGAATGTCCACAATGACTTTGAAAGAGATAAGTGAGGAATTAAGATGAGCATGTTAATTAAAACATCTGGAAAAAGAAAAACTTCTGTTGCTAAAATAAGAGTAGCTGATGGAACTGGAAAAATCCATTATAATAATACAGTCATAGAAAATATGAAATTATTCCATAAGTTAGCCTTACTAGAACCAATTAGAATATATGAAAATGTAATTGGTAAAATGAATTATGATTTGTACTTGAAAGTGGTTGGTGGTGGAAAAGAATCTCAAGTTCAAGCAGCCAGATTAGCAATTGCAAGAGCTTTGGTTAGCTTATCTAAAAAATCTGAATTGAAAGAAGCTTATTTGAAATATGATAGGCATATGCTTGTAGCAGATGTTAGGAGAAAAGAACAACGTAAACCAGGAGATTCTAAAGCTCGCGCTAAAAGACAGAAATCATATCGTTAATTATCATATCATGAAGAAACAAAATAAAAAAGATTTGAATAAATTTAGTCAAAGAAGAGAGACTTTGATGAGAATTGTTGTTTTAATAGTCTCAGGAATAATCTTAGTAATATGGAGATACTTAATTGGTGTTTTTATAATAATTAATTTTGTATATTCTTTATTTACTGGTAAAAGGCTTAAAGAGCTAGCTGAGCTAAGTGAGATATGGAATACTCAATGGTACCTGTTCCAGAGATATATGACATTTGTTGCAAATATGAGACCATTTCCATTTACAAAATTAGCTGAGAATATAAGTGAATACGAATAAATTTCTATTACAAAACCTTTTAAACAGAAGGCATATTTTAATTCTGAGATGATGATAGACGCTTTAGTAAAATTACATACAGAATTAAAACTTAGAGGATTTTCCCCATTAACTGTTAGAAACTATTCATTTTTTGTAGATAAATTTCTGAAGAGTGCAAACAAACCTGTTGAAAGTTTAACTCAAGAAGATGTGAGGACATACTTAGCAGGAATGTTTGATGAAAAGTCTAAGAATACTATAATGTTGGCAGCTGCTTCACTTAAATTTTTCTTTACAGAGGTTCTAAAAAAAGAAGTTGGAGATATAAAAATGCCTAAAAAAGATAAAAAACTTCCAGAGGTTTTAACTAGAGATGAAGTCTCTAAGTTATTGAAGTCTGCTGAAACTAGAAAATCGAGATTGATTTTATCTTTGCTATATTCATCAGGACTTCGAGTTTCTGAACTTGTAAACTTAAAACCTAGTGATATAAATTTTTCTGAAAATACTGGTTGGGTTAGATCTGGAAAAGGCGGTAAAGACAGAATGTTTACTTTATCTCCTGCTCTTGCTGGTGAATTAAATGAATATCTCAAAAAAAGAGAGGGTACAAAATATCTTTTTTCACAAGAAGATCCGCTTACAACAAGAAATGTTCAGAAGATAGTTAAAAATCTTAGAAACCGAGCAGATATTCAAAAAAAAGTTACTCCTCATACATTGAGGCATAGTTTTGCTACACATTTACTTGAGTCAGGAACAGATATTAGAATGATTCAAAAATTGCTAGGCCATACAAATTTAAACACGACAGAAATTTATACTCATGTTTCCAGTGAACAGTTAAAGAAAATAATAAATCCATTAGATCGCCTTACACAAAATTTATAATTCAGATGTCCTAGAGGGAGTTGATGAAACAGTTTCTGTTCCTGTTAGATATACTCCTGTTTATGTAATTTACTAAAATAAAAGATAATTAACTTTATAACAGAATTTGTTCTCGGTAATAGATGAAAACTACGGTAATTATTACATCATTCAAAGAACCTAAAACAATAGGAAAAGCAATTGAGTCTATGCTAAATCAGAAAACGAAAAGGCATTATGATATATTAGTTTCTGCACCTGATGAAGAAACTTTAAATGTTGCAAGAAAATATGCCAAGAAAAATAAGAAAATAAAGATTTTCAAAGATCCTGGAAAAGGAAAGATGTTTGCTCTAAATTTATTGTTTAAAAAAATAAAATCTGATATCTTAATATTAACAGATGGAGATGTTTATGTGAATGATAAAGCTGTCGAGGAGATATTAAAATTATTTGAAAATTCTCAAATTGGTTGCATTACTGGAAGGCCTGTACCAAGGGAAAATAGAAGCACTAAATATGGTTACTGGGCTAATTTTCTATTTAATGCAGCACACAACATACGAGAAAAAGCATTTGCAAATAAGAGTTTTATTGAATGTTCTGGTTACCTTTTTGCATTTAGAGCAAATAAAGAAATAACAATACCCCTAGATACTGCTGAAGATGCTGTAATACCTTATTATTTTTGGGAAAAAAAATACAAGATAGGATATGCTGATAAAGCTCTTGTATATGTTAAAAACGTAACAAATTGGAAAGATTGGGTAAAGCAAAAAGTTAGAACAAGCAAAGCTCATGAAACTCTGGATAAATACGTAGACACTAAAAAAACTCCAAGAGTTAAAAGTTTTTGGACAGAAGCTAAAGGATTTCTAAATCTCTATGTTTATGCGAATAATATTAAAGAATTTTATTGGAACAATTTGTTAATAATTGCTAGACTTTACATGTGGTTAGTGGTATTCTATAAATCTAGGTTTGAAAAAATCAAGAAAGTAGATAACTGGGAAAGAGTAGATAGCACCAAATAATTAATTTAAACTTTTGAAGGAGTTCTAGAATTTTCTAAACGCTCTCCGCCTAGGCCCGCACCATTATGAGCATAGAGATCATTATCATATAAATGATGTCTTACTGCTGTGGATAATACTTTAGGATCAACTCCTTTTCCATGTCCATTGCTTCTAGTTGCATATTTAATAGCTCTATCTACTGCCAAAGTTCCATGAGGAATACATGCGAAATAAGGGGCTAGGGATTCCACATCTTTTCTTAAGTCTGGATCTACAATGTCTCTACCTGAAATATAAATTCTAATTAAATCTATTCTTTCAAGCATTTGCTGAGCCCTCGGATTTTCTCCCATAGCTCGAAGATGAGTAATAGTATCTTCACCTAATCTATTGTGGCTAAAGGGTTGTGAACTTTTGAGATAATCTCCTGCTAATTTATGGCCTTCTGGAACAAGAGTTACAAAATTAAAGATTCTTCTTAACTCTGCATTTCTCGCCCTGTATTCTTCTAATTTATCTTGTTCTAACCAAATCCCAGATTCATCTTTCCTATGTTCTAGTGATGGACCTACCCATCTGGCTGGGAATCTCAATACACTCTTATCAAAAAATGTATCTGGAACATCGCTATTATTCCCTACATAATGTCCAAATCTTGCACAATATACCCCCATTTCAGTTCCTTTGTAAGGAGCTAAAGTAGAAGCCCATGCCATAGTTGGTCCACCAGACATTGCACGAAGATCTACATTTAATTTGACTAAGGCAAGATCTGCGTCGAGATTAATAGGGGTTTCTACAGAAGTTGCTCCATAAGGTAAACCCGTAATTTGTTCTGTTCTAACTTTCAAACCTCTCTCAATAACAGCCTTCATTCCGTCAAACATAAGTTGATTAGGCATTCTTCTATTAAGCACTTCGCTACGCACTTGGTCTAGAGCAGATTCTATTGCTAAAGTTAATCCAAAACAACCTGCTCGTGTTAACAAATCAAGTCGATCAGGTTTTACCATTTCCCATCGCATTTGCGCATGATAAGGAATTCCAACTTCTTTAGGCCAACGGGCTGCAAATTCAGGCATCCACGATTTAGTATCGAAACCATGAACATCATCTTGCATATAAACTACTCTAGTATTTGGCCATTTCTCAACTATTTCTCTACCTTCTGCAACTACATCATCGACAGAACGTATGTTTGTAGGGAAAAGTCTTCCATTCACCCCTAGTGTTTGTGCTAAATGTGTAGCTACTTCAGGAGGCATGTTACCCGCAACTGTGCTTGCAGTACTAGCATTGTAACAATAGCTACATTTGAAAGGGCAACCAGTCATAGTGATAATACTTTTTATTGGACTATTTGCATGTTCTGGAAATTGTGCATAGAAAGTTTCTCTGTCTGGACGAGGAAAACGCATGCCACTAGACATAGGCAATATTCCTTTTTCAGCAGTTCCTTCTAAAATGGATTTGAGTCCTCCAAAACCTTCGCTCATTACAACAAAATCAGCAAATTCGCGCGTTTCAGAAGGAAAATAAGTTGCGTGAGGACCACCTACTACTACTGCTATTTGAGGATTATCTTTCCTAAGTTTTTTTAAGGCTTCGTGCAGTTGGTTATGGTTTCCTGTGTAAACATTAAACCCCACAACATCTGGTCTAAATTCATTAACTCTTCTAAAAAATTCATCAAAATCATGATCTTTAACAAGAGTGTAAGCTCGCTCCCAGCCCATATCTCTGGCAAGTCCTCCGAGATGCAATAAACCTAGGGGCTCTATAACTGAATGAGCAGAACCAAGTAAAATTCTTTTATCACTCATCTTTGGAAAACAATAATTTACTATAAAAATCTATCTTAAATTGACTCTGTCAGTGGTTTAATTAAAAATAATAGAAAAACATTTATTCTCAATAAAATAAACCCATAAGAGATTTTATTTCGAATTTAAAAGAAAGCAAATATTACAGAGACAATTGGGAAAGAGTAGATAGCACTAAGTGATTATTTTTTATAAGCATTTTTTCTATGATTGATTTCTATAATAAAAATAAGAAGTTGGTTTTCTATTATATCTGAGAATAATCTATAATCTCCTGCCCTAAGCTTGTACCCTTGCTCTCCGACAAGTTTCTCAATAAAGTCTTGTGGACGAATCTTAATTCTTTCTAATACTGAACCAATCCTATCTTGAATATTTTTATCTAATTTTTCAAAGAATCTTAATGCCTTGTCTGAAAATTTTATACTATACATCTAAAGACAAGCGCTTTTTGATATCTTCCCAACTGTGCACTTTTCCCTCTTTTATCTGTTTTCTTCCATCTTCTATTGATCTTTTTGTTTCTTCAGATAACTCCATTGTATCTTCCATCAAATCCCAAATTACATCTTCATAGCTTTCTTTCTCACTGATTTTTCTTTGTTTTAGTTTTTCAAGGAGTTCTCTGCTTATTTGAATAGTTGTTTGAGCCATATTGATTATATAACTCGCTATAGTATTTAAATTTTATGATTAAACTAATATCAAGTCTTGTTCTCCCAATAGGCCATTCGCGAGTTTTATCATATTGCTCAAGAGCCGCAAACATTTCTTTGTATTTATGCAAGATAATCAAAATAGGATAAAATTATTTCTTAACATACTCTACGCCGGCCATTCCTTCAAAAGCTTTATCTCCAGTTAAGAATTTCATTCCATGCTCTTTAGCATAAATGTAGCCTATTGCATCCGTATATGAAATGTCCTTTTTCTTATGTTCTTTTCTGAATTTTATTGCCTTTTTTAAAGTTTCATCTTCGATATCCACAACAGCATCCTTATATTTTGAATATATTTCTTCTAATTCGTCTTCATCAAAATTATCCAAACAAAAATAATAAATCTCTGCCAAATTGAAAATAGTTATTACTGCAGGCTTATCAACATATTTCTTATAATTCGGATTGGAATTAAGAATTTCTATAATTGCATAAGTATCAAAAAAATATTCTATTTCTGATTCTTCCACTTTGCCTCTCTTTCTCGATCAGAAGCACTTAACCACCCTGCTTTCACCTCTTTAATAGTTTCTTCTGTCGATCTTTTGAATTTTCCTTTTCCAAATCCCCATAACACTCCTGCTTTTGGACGAGTTTTCTCTATAGTAATTTTTACTTCAATATTTTCTTTAATATTTTCCTTATTTGCAAACTCGTTAGGTATAACTATAGCTATTGAATTTCCCCATTTCCGAGTTATTGCTTTTATTTCTTTTTGCATAAAGATAATGATACATAATGATATTTAAGGCTTTCTACTTGTTTAAAATATTAAGAGCTTCTTCGATTATATGTGAAATGGGCTTGCCTGTTTTCTCCTTTAATTTTTTTAATTTCAGAATAGTCTTTCTGCTTAGAGTAATATCTAATCTAGCTCTTCCAATAGGCCATTCGCGAGTTTTATCATATTGCTCAAGAACAGCAAACATTTCTTTGTATTTGTGTAAGATATGCTTGATTTTTTCATCACTAAAATAACTATCTGATTGCATTTTTTATTAAGGCAAATTAAGTAATTAAATTTTCCTCACACAAATTCATACACATGAAAATATGTAAAAAAATAGAGATTTACTTCTTTAGATCAATAACATTAAAACCAAATTTTTGATAAATATTGTCTGAACCTATTATTTGATCTTCAGAATTACAAGAAGCCATCAATAAACTGTCAAAAATTGTTGCACCTTTTTCTATAAAACTACAAGCTTTAAAAAATATATCCCATGATAAACTTTCTAATTTGGAAATTCTGGATATTTGAATTAAAGTATCTTTTATTGAGATATTTTCTCTTTTACACACAATCATTATCTCTACTATTGTAAAAGAAGTGACAAAAATATTATCTTTGTTAAATTCGTAAATTTTTTTAGCATTTGCTTTTAACCAATCAAAATCTTTCATTAAAGCAAGAAAAAAATCAGTGTCTGCGTACTTTTTTGAGTGCATTTTCCTCTATTTCTCCTCTCGCTTCTTTTTTGAGCTGCTCGATAGACTTGTGCTTCAACTTTTCTCTTCCCAATATTGCGAGAGCTTCTATCGGATCACTTTCTAGAGGCTCTAAGAAAACTCCTTTTCCTTGAAGTTTAGCTAAAAACATCTTAAAATGTAGTTTTTTTCTTAATTCTTCGGGTAAATACAGTCTACCCTGCTTATCAAAACTAACTATCTTTTCCATAAAACTAATGTAATTCCATAGTTTATATATTTTTCCATTAAACAATACTTTTACCATTTTAATGGTTTAACCGAACTTCTTAGCTATGCTGAAAGATTAGGTCATAAGCTGAAATATCAAGCAAGGATAAAACGAACTCGTTTATGCCTTTCCCTATTTGCTGGAAGTTTTAAGCGATGATTGAATATTTGATTGTGCGAGATAACTACTAGATAGTTACTAAAAGAAAAGGTTTAAATATCAATAGATAAATTTGTTCAGTATGGATTTAAACTTTGAGAAAGCTAGAGCATACCTTCTTTCGCAACCTTTTGTAGAAGATTTAGGAGCCTGGGATGTCTTAAGATTTAACGTGTATGCAATTCCGCGAACATATACTCCCCTTGATGAAAGAGAATCTGCTTTTGGAAGGGCAACGAGCAGGACATTTCCATCAATTCCCCTATTTAAGATTTTTGATAAGGGGAAGGGAAAATTAAATTTGTTTCTTGATTCTAGCTCTAAGGGAGATGATTATCTTGGTTATGTAAGTCTTGGAGTGGTTGAAGATCCAGAAATGCTGTTTCCAGGTCTAAATTTGATACATCCGATAAGTAAACTAATTTGCCTTGATGCTATATTACGAGGACAACTTGCAAAAGACTTGGCTAAAAAACATAGTTTAGAAGTGCTAACAGGGAAAGACACCGGAGGAGTCACTGTTTCGACAGGAGAGCTGAAAGAAATACAAGAGTTACAAAGATTACTAGACTTCGGAGTAGAATATTCAAGATTAGTATATAATTCTAAGTTTTTAGAAGAAGTAGCATCACTAAGTGAAAGGGTTTATGAAGAGTTAGGAAATATAAGTAAGAAATTAAGGGAAAATCAGTAATTAATACGAACCTCTTCTGTTAGCTAGAATTTTTAGGCGTTGCTTAAAACTTAGATTTTCAAAAAGAAAGGGTTAAATAGGCTTAAAAATTACAAAAAACAATGACAAATTTAATATTAAAGGATGGAAAGGAATTGGTATTTGAAGATATTCCTGCAAATTATAAATTAGAACACTTAGCAAAAACTATTGAAGAAGAAAGGGAGAGTCCTTTATTTTTTGTGGTTTTTGCTCCTACTCCTGAAGCTGGAGAAGATTATCGAGGAGATAAAGGGTATGAGGGTCAACGAGTCTATTCAGGTAATGGAGGTTATTATCATAATTTTAGATTATATATTGGACCACAGGGAATTCCACTACAAAAGGCAACATTAAGAGGGAGAGTAAAAAGATACAGAGGGAATGAAACAGTAATAGATTACCTTCTTGAAAATGTAGGGGGAACAATAGAATTCTCTGATAAACCATTTAACATACTAGGTGGCCGAAAAAGAGCCCTAGAGATTTTACATTAAAAAACAATTTCGGTCTCTAAAAATTTAAATACTTGATTACATTTTGAAAGATATGAAAATCTTAAAAGAGAAGTCTCGAACTTACAAAAATCAAGAATACTATAAGTATAAAATTAATATCCCCTCAGTTATCATGGATCAATGTAAATTCAAAGAAGGGGATGAATTGGAAGCAATTTCTAATGATAATACCTTAACTTTACGAAAAAAGCAGAAAATTGACTAAAAAGTGGCTTTTAGGGACCCCAAAAGACGTGTTAATAAAGGTTGTGCGAACGTTTGCTATTTACACTAAAATCTAGTCTTGAGGAGGAAAAGGTATTCTACCTGTTCTTCGAGGTTTGGACATTTCTTTTGGTTTAGACAGTTCTTGTGCAAATAATTCAAGCTCGGATTGAGTAAATGGTCTGTCTATAAGAACTTCTCCAGGTTCAGAGATTATTATCTCGCAGTCTTCTTGACGAGCGTTGCGATAGGTAGAATCTGCTCCTACAAGTTTTGGATAATTTGACCTTAAGTCTTGTGCTAATTCTGGAATAGTCTTACAATCAAATCCAATATCATTTGCATAAAATGAAGTCCTCACTAGATTTCCTCTTTTGTAGCAGTTTGTTACTGTTAATGTAAGGTCTCTTGTCATAAGTTTGCTACTAAGAAGTGGTTTTTAAACCTTTGGATGTACGAACTGTTGCTAGAAACCATTAATTTGAGTCAATAAGTCCTAATTTTTGGATGGTTTTTAGGAAATAATCTTTTATGCCTAAATGATCTTCTTAGAAGTTCTCTTAAATCTTTCAGGCTAATATCTTTGGGATTACTTTGACCAGTTGATATAACATGTTCTATAACTTTGCTTTCATAATCGATCTTACTAACGACCTCGAGAACAGCACGTCCTTGTGTAAATATACTCTCTTCATAAATTTCTGCATGATTTGCTTCTCTATTATATGGACCGCTTATGTAGTAACGCCCTGGAATAAAAAAGCCTAACGGTCGAGCTACTAATGAAGCTATATCCTTAGTTGTTCTATTTAAATTAGTCTGAAATCTTACGGATGGTCTAAACCTATTATTTTCTTCGGATATGTATCCATCCATTCCAATTCTCCTAGGTCTTTCCATAATTTAATGATTTTGCTCTATTTTTAAACTTACGGTCTGCGCAGTTCGGCGCTTCGCGCCTCACTCTTACCGAGGCAATTATTTTTAGGTATTGAAAACACCGATGGATTAAACGAATATTTGATATGTGCTGGAAGATTTAAGCGATAATTAAAAGTTGGGTTTATATTATTGATCGTCTTTATGATAAATAGTAAGTAATGTTAATGTGTCTGTCATCAGGTCATATGCATAAGAAACTCTAAGTGGTGGAAGATATAATTCTCTTGTCCCTTTGCGTTCATATTGCACAGGTTTACCAATATTTGGATTTTCAATAATCTTTCTAATTAATTTTTCAAGTCTTATTAAATAACTCCCATCTAACTTAATTTTTGCTCTTTTGAATGCATCTGTTTCATTTATTTTAGGCATATTTCTCTTTTAATGTTGCTAAAAAATCCTCTGAGGAATTATACTTAGTATACTTCCCAGTCTCAATTTCTTGCCATGCTTCTTGTGTAAGTCTTGCAAATTCTAAATCTT
Source organism: Nanobdellota archaeon (assembly GCA_038045705.1). Taxonomy (GTDB): domain Archaea; phylum Nanobdellota; class Nanobdellia; order Pacearchaeales; family GW2011-AR1; genus SICU01. Next base: position 8,005 of record JBBSXO010000001.1, on the reverse strand, counting down.
CTATATAATGATCCATTTTTTGCATTTTTGCCTTTAAATATAAGAGAATTTTATGCATTTCTTCAAGAGTTATTTGTTGATTTTCCATATTTAGTAAGGTTTTTTTGAGTTAATATAATTTGTGGTCGGCGCAGTTCGGCGCTTCGCGCCTCACTCTTACGGAGGTAATTTACTTAGAAATTTCGCGCACGTAACGTACTCCAAGCGAAGAATCCCGAAAAGAAGGAACCTTATTGAAATACATCAAAGGTCCATTTGAATTTGCATAGAACCACGCAACAAAACCTTTTTCTTTAGAAAGACTATCAGGATTTTGGATATACTCATAGGTATCTAATAAATTAAACTCTTTTATTAAACTAGAATTATTTCTTATTCCTTGTAAAAGCCAGTAAGTTATTATTTGCCAGCCTTTAGGACAATCTCGCTCACAGTCGCTATATTTTCTTCCTTTGTGATGAATGTTTTTCTCTACTTCAAAGGTTCTGCCTTCTAAGATTGCTCTGCTCACCTCACCGATTTGATGCATATTCTTAGATATTAATTCTATTTTTAAAGATTTGCGTTAAATTAAACGAATGTTAAAGGTGTACTGGAAGTTTTAGCTTTCGCTTAGAAGTTTAACCTAAAGGAGAAAGGTTGAAATTAATGTTTAGGAATTGAAGAACTCCGAAGATTAAGAGGTATAGACCTACTGCTACTCTGAGGAATTTTGGAAACACAAGAACTAAGATTCCTACAATTATTGCCATGATTGCTGATAATGTTAATACAAGTGAAACCATATTTAGATGAATGCTCTCTAGTTTAAGTACTTATTGGTTTTGATGAATTAAACGAAGTTTTATGCCTAACTGAAATATTTAAGTTTTGATTAGAAGTTTAGTTTACTTTTTTGATTCTTGTTTTGTTGCTTCTTGTGCCTCTTTTTTTCTTCTGAAGATGCTTCTTAACTCTGCGTTTTTTGCTTTCTCTGCAATTCGACCAGTCCAAATTGTGACTATTACTGCTACTGCTGTGACTAGAAGAGCATATGAGAACATTGCAGGGATTGAACTTTGCTCTCCAAAAACTTGTTTGAAAATACCTTGGATTGCTTCGTTCCATGCCAACGCGGCCACAAGACCAAATGCACCTGTTGAAAGAATGGAAAGTTTCTCAATAATCTCTGATTTCATAACTTACTAAATATTAATGTATATTTAAATGTTAAAGCCATGATATAGGTAGATTAAACAGTTATATAAGTTAAGTTGTTTAATATTTACAACCGGCTTGTTTGAACGGGTGTTTTAAACACCTGTTTATCTTCGATAAGACCTGTTTAAATAGGTGTTTATTATGTCTCCTAAAACCACACACTTTAGCGTGGTGGTTGCATTGATTTTTTGATTTTAAAGAAAGAAAAAGAAAAATGGAAAGAAAAAACTTGTTTTTAATTACTTCTTGAATAAAGCAATTAATTCCCACAATCCTGATAATCCTATTAGGATATATATGATCATAGCGAATGTTCCTGTTCCAAATATTGCGGAAACAAGATTCCAATCGAATGCTCCCATTAAACCCCAGTTAATGGCTCCAACGATTACAAGAATTTTTGTGATCCAGCTTAGTGCGTTCATTTGACCTCCTTTCACCTCTCTTTAAAGATATTTTATAGACACAGAGGCTGTTTAAATAGTTTTACCTTTTTAATCCATTTTTTATAGGTTTTCTGGTGTTTTTTGTTAGGGGTGTTTAAGTGTGTAAAAAGTCAAACAGGTGTTGGTGGGTGTTTAAACACCTGTTTGTTTTTGAATGAGGGGTGTTTATATAGTGTTTAAGGCTGTTTAAGTCTGTTTATTTTTGTTACTTAAATGCACAACATTTATATAGTGTATACGTCTATAAAATGATATGTTTGGGTTGTTTGGAAATTCGAAGAAAGTGAAGAAGCTTGAAAGTGAGACAAAAAAGAGTTTTTCTGAAGTTCGAAAAGACTTTGAAGGCGTTAGTAAGTGGATTAAACACCTGAACAACAGCGATAAACAGCTGTTTGATTTAGTAAATGATCTTAAAATAGAACTATCGTCGATAAAAGATGATGTTGATGGATTGAAGGAAGCTGTTTCACTTACAAATTTGGCTGTTGAAAATAAACAGGTGTTTAAAAAAACAGCTGTTTTGGATAAACAGGAGGCTGTTTATGATGTTGTTGAACCTGTTCAAACACCTGTTCAAACAGGCAATTTTCATGATATTTTGAATGGATTGAGCAGTAATGAAAGAGTTATTGTTTTTACGTTGATGAACACAGAATTAAAGCTAAGTTATGAAGATATTGCTAGACTTTTAGGAAAAGAGAGGGCTACAATTAGGGGTCAAATAAATACAATAAAACAGAAAAGTGAGGGTTTAATACAAGAGTTAACCGAACCTAATGGAAAGAAAAGACTGTTTGTGAGTGAAGAAGTTCGTAACAAACTAGAGAAATATGCAAAAGTGAGAGTTAAAAATGATAAAAAATATAAGAAATTACCTAAAGATAGCATAATTTGAATAAAAAGTGAGGGAAAATGAATATTCAAAATCAAAAAATTAAAAGTGAGACAAAGATGAGGGCTTTTTGCCGTGTGGAGTGCATTTGGTCTGATTTGGTAAAAGAGAGTGTGAAAACTCAAAAGAGTTATTAGGCCTTAAAAGTGCAAAAAATAAGGTTATTAGGGCTTTTTACCACATTTAGTGAGAACTGCAAGTTTATTCGGTATGACGAATTTATAAGTTTCTTAATTGAGTTATAGTATTTATCGACGCGATTCTTTTCAAATCTTGAGGGATAGAAAGAATAACTTTCTTATTCGATTCCTTCGATTTTATCAAGGGTGCATCTTTTTGGAGGATTTTTCTTATGTAATCTCTAATTGAGATTTCAGTAAGACCTGTTTTTTGAGCTAAAATAGCATAGTCTACAGTAAAACCAGAATCTTCTAATTGATATATTGTGCTGTAGATTAGCATCTCTTGTTCTGTAAGTCTCTTGAATTTTAAACGAACTTCTTTCTTTAAATCGTCGAGTGTTCCTAGTATTTCTGAAACTCGTCTAAGGTTACTTATTGAGTCATTAAACGAACTTGGAGTGGAAATAAGGGGGTGTTGGTTTGTTGGTTGGTTTGTTGGTTGGTTTGTTGGAACCCCTTCGTTTCCAGTGGAAAAGCTTGTTTTTTCGGTTATTATGGCTTTTAAGGGTAAGTCTTGTGTTGGAGATGGTTCTTTGTGTGTTGGATTTATCTGTTGGTTTGTTGGTTGGTTTGATTGTTGATATTTTATTTCTTCCAATAGATATTTTATCTCTGCTAATTCTTGATATAAGAAATCTATATCTTGACGTACTTTTGAGAATGCTTCTTTTAAAGGATCAGACATGTTATTTTGATATTTAATTAGAATATAAGGTTTTATGTTCTAGAATTGATTATTATAATTATTTTTTAACTACTTTGGGTGCTGAAATTACGTATAGAATACTTAGAAAACAAAACCAGACTTACAAGTTAGAAGAAGATTTAAACTTTAATTCAATTTCTTATAGGCTTCAAAGGCTGCATTAGATAGACGCCAGCGTTGCCATCTAGAATAGTTTTGGCCGTCTGGACCCTTACTTACTTTGACTAGAAGCTTGCTTTTTTCTAGTTCTTCGAGTAAAGATTTTGTGAATTCTTCATCTCTAATTATTTCTTCTGCAATTCTTACTGTGAAGCTAGCCTCTGGAGATATGCTATAAAGATATGAAAGTATTTGTTCTGAGATTTTTGAACGCTTCTTTTTAGAAATTGCAGGCATATCACTCATTGATAGCCAATGTTTTTATAGTTTAAGTTGGGGCTTAGAATACTACTTTTATGGCTAAAAATAAAATAGAGTTTATTGAAGCACGAGAAAGTGCAGATGTAAAAGAAATGCTACACCCTGTAGTGAGAGAATGGTTTTTTACTAAATTTAAAGATTTTAGTCTTACTCAGTTATATGGAGTTGCTCCGATTCATGAACGCAAGAATATTCTAATTTCTGCACCTACTGGTGGAACTAAGACATTGACTGCTTTTTTGAGTATTTTGAACTATTTAGTTGGACTTTCATTAAAAAATGAATTAGAAGATAAAATGTATGCAGTATATGTGAGTCCTCTAAAAGCATTGTCTAATGATATTTATTTTAATCTTGAGAGGCCTCTTGCTGAAATTAATGAATTGGCTGAGAAGAATGGTTTGAAAATGCAACCCATTCGGGTTGGGTTACGTACTGGAGATACTACAGTCTCCGAAAGGGCTAAAATGGTTCGTAAAGTACCTCATATTTTTGTGACTACACCTGAAAGTTTAGCAATTGTGCTTACTGCACCTAAATTTTCAGAGAATTTGAGATCATTAGAGTTTGTAGTTGTTGATGAAATTCATGCTCTTGCAAATAAGAGAGGAGTTTTCTTGAGTTTGATACTTGAAAGACTTCAAGATTTTAGTGTAATAACTCCTGTAAGGATTGGGTTGAGTGCTACAATAGCTCCAATTGAAGAAATTGCTAAATTTTTAGTTGGAACTGAAAGAGAATGTTTGATTGCTAAAGTAGAACTTGTAAAAGATATTGATATTGGTCTGATTAGCCCGGGAGTCGATTTGCTTACAATGGATGGAGCTGAAGATCAAAAAAGACTTTATCAGATCCTTGATGAATTAATTCAGAATCACAAGACTACACTTATATTTACAAATACCCGTAATGCTACTGAAAGAATTATTCATTATTTAGACGATCATTTTCCTGGAAAATATTCTGGATTGATAGGAGCACATCACAGTTCTATGAGTAAAGATCAGAGATTTATGATTGAAGAAAGACTTAGAAAAGGAGACTTGAAAGTTGCAGTTTCAAGCACTAGTTTAGAACTTGGAATAGATATTGGTTCTATTGATTTAGTAATTTTATTGAGATCTCCTAAGAGTGTTTCTAGGGCACTGCAAAGAATAGGAAGAGCGGGTCATCAGTTACATTCTAACCCTAAGGGTAGATTTGTAGTTATGGATAGAGATGATCTTGTTGAGTGTGCTGTATTAATGAAGCACATGAAGGAGAAAATAATTGATAGAGTAGACATTCCAATAAATGCTTTGGATGTTTTAGCCCAACATATTTATGGGATGGCTATTGCTAGAATTTGGAATATTGATGAAATGCTTGCGTTGATAAGAAAGAGTTATTGTTATTCTACATTGAGTAAAGAAGATTTTATGAGCATTATTAGTTATTTATCTGGAGATTATGATTTGGAACATAGAAATGTTTATGCAAAGATATGGTATGATACTTCAACTAAACAGGTTGGTAAAAAAGGAAAGCTTGCTAGATTAATTTACTTAACGAATATAGGAACTATACCTGAAGAAGGATTTATCTCTGTAGTAATTAGCTCGGGCGAATCTAAGGGAGCAGTAGTCGGAAGTATTGATGAAGCATTTCTTGAAAAGATGAAGAAAGGAGATGTTTTTGTTCTTGGAGGAGCGAAATATCAATTTATACATAGTAAGGGTATGAAGGCTTATGTTAATGCTAATGTTAGTAGATCTCCTACTATTCCTAGCTGGTTTTCTGAACAGTTGCCTTTGAGTTATGACCTTGCAGCTGCAATAGGTAAATTTAGAGGTCTTATTAATGAACGATTAAGTAATTCCATTGAATGTGTTAAATTCATTAAAGATTATGTTTATTGTTCTGCAGAATCTGCCGGACAGATATATAGATATTGTCTTGAACAGAGAGATTTCTCGCAACTACCAACAGATAAAAAATTAGTTATTGAACAATTTAAGCAAGATAAAGAATATATTTTATTCCATTCTCTTTATGGGCGTAGAGTAAATGATGCTTTATCCAGATCGTATGCTTATGTTGCAGCTCAGTTGAAACATAGAGATATTGAAATTGGAATAAATGACAATGGTTTCTTTTTAGCTGGTGAGTCTCTTGATGTTAACAAGATATTAAAGGGTTTGACTAGTACTAATTTAAGGAATATATTGGAAGAAGCAATAAATAAGACAGATATTCTTCGAAGAAGATTTAGACATTGCGCTGCTAGAAGTTTAATGATCTTGAGAAATTATAAGGGAAGAAGTAAGAGTGTTGGAAAACAACAAGTTCACTCTCACTTTTTATTGAGTGCGGTTAATGAGCTAAGCAAGGATTTTCCTATATTGAGAGAAGCAAGACGTGAAGTTATGAAGGACTTAATGGATATTGGCCATGCTGAAGAAATATTAAAGAAAATAGAAAGAAAAGAAATAAATTTTGAGATTATTAGAACTCCAATGGTTTCTCCCTTTGGTTTAATTTTACTTACTCAAAGTCATGCTGATTTTATTAAAGTTGAAGATAGGATTAACTTCTTGAAAAGAATGCATGAATTACAGATGAGGATTATTGAAAAAAGATGAAAGTTGATTTTGTAGGTAAGTGTTTACTCCTAACTGAAAATAGTGAGAAAACTCTTGCAATAGGAGATTTACATTTAGGATATGAAGGTGCTATGAGAAAATCTGGAGTTATGATTCCAGTTAGATTATATGAAAAATGCATTGTTGATTTTGATAATATAATAAAAAATATTGGAGAAGTGAATAATATTGTTATTCTTGGTGATATAAAACATGAGTTTGGATTTATACTTGAAGATGAATGGAAATATATTATTAGATTTATAGAATATGTTAAGACTAAATGTAAAAAATTAATTATTATTGAAGGAAATCATGATGTTGTATTATTCCCAATATTAAAAAAAATGGGGATTATTAGTAATGACTATTTTATTTGGAATGATGTTGCTTTTATGCATGGAGATAAGAAATTTGAAGAAATTAATTCTAAAGATATTAATTATTGGGTAATAGGGCACGGACATCCTGCTGTGTTATTATATGATGATATTAAAAAAGAGAAATATAAGTGTTTTTTATATGGAGAATATAAAACTAAAAAAATTATTATTGTTCCTAGTTTTTTTCCTCTTGTTGAGGGTACGGACGCTAGGGATTTCGAAATGAAATTTGCTTGGGATTTTGATTTAATGAAATTTAAAGTTTATATTGTAGGAGATGATTTAAAAGTCTTTGATTTTGGAGAACTTGGGAAAATAAATTAAATTTGATTATTTTTAACTTGAGGAAATGGTATATGTGGTTGTAAATTTAAATCTTCCTCTAGTTGAAGAGCTTTTACAGAACATTTTTTCAATATAAAATTATAGAGGTTTATCATTTTTTCTTTTGGTAATTCTTTGTTTTTCCATAATTTTAAGAATTCTTTTGATAGCTCTTTGTCAACCATTAGTAGAATTGATCCTAATATAGATACTTCACTTTTTACTTCTTCAGACTTATTTTCTGCATCTTTATAATTTACTGCAAATTTAAAGTTTAATTTTAAGGCTTCGTTATCTTTTAGAACGTCTAATTTTGCCTTATCTACATTAGTAAATGTAATATCTGTATTAATACTATAACGCTTGAATTCTTTTATTTTCTTAGCTGTTATTTCTTCTATACTAAATCCTATGACTTTCATGTTTTGTTGTATTAAGAATGGTTTTTAAAGATTGTTATAGTTTGACTAATGACTCCCTTATATTACTAAAACTTCTCTAATAAAATCTTTAACCATTATTACTATAGCCCATGCTAATATGACTCCAGGATAGAATAACTTTTCCTTTTGTTTTTCACTTGCATTTGTATATAATAAAAAGGGGATTCCCATAATTAAAAACATTGGATATGTAACAAACCACACTAAAATATTATTATCTATGAGGATATTACCTTCTATGAAAGATGTGCTTAAATAAGTCAATATTAAAGGGGTAAAATAGAATATAAAAGACACTTTTCGTCTAACTTTTAAGTCTTTGATAATAAATATTGGTGATTGAGGCATTTACGGACTAAAAAAGCTTATATTTGAGCTAAACTACGAC